>JAUYNJ010000001.1 GCA_030696105.1 bacterium | reverse complement strand
CGGATGAAGTCTATTTCGGATATAACAAAAAAACTGCCTTCACTGAGCAGCTTAATATATTAAATCTTAACTTAAATACCGTCCCTACTAATCCAACTATTTAATGGCTCCAAAACTGTGTTGACAAAGGGGACCACTATAGATGACCCAACTAATATATATGGTGCTACCCCGGAATTTTTTCAAGAAATGGTAAACTATCTCGCTGAGAAACAAGCGTCTGTCAAAACCATGAATGAAGTAATGAGCTTATTCCCTGGCATTGCCCCAAGAGACACAGCATTACCAATCATTGCTAGTATGTCTGATATTACAGTACCGGCAGAATCAGCCGAGGGTTCAGTTGTTAGCTTTTCTTCTCCTTTAGTTACAGACACAAACGACACTTCCTTAAACGCTCTTTGTTTAACGGATAACGGACTTGTTTCCGGCTCGACCTTTCCGATAGGAAATACAATAATGACTTGCAACGCGATGGATTCGAGTGGAAATTTAGCCACGCCGATTTCTTTCGCTATTAGCGTTGTTGACCCACTCGCGCCAGTGGTCACTATGTCTACAAGCACCTCACCCACTAGACTTCAGGAGTTATCATTCACATTTAGTAGCAGTGACGCTGAAGCAGTTTTGACTTCTAGTCTTGATGGAGCGGCCTTTGCCACCACCACTTCGCCTCAGTTACTCAGTAATTTGACTGAAGGCGCTCACATCTTCACCGTCAACGCAACTGACTCCGAAAATAGAGTCGGCTTCGCAAGTGCTAGTTTCATAGTTGACTTAACTAAGCCCCTGATTACGCTCAATGGAAGCTCTACAATTAATGTTGCCTCTGGAGGAGCCTTTACTGATCCAGGCGTAGTTGTGTCTGACACTGTTGACGGCGTCATCACTGATGTCACGATTACTGGCGATAGTATTACCAGTAACACTCCTGCTGGCACATATAGTATTCATTACGACGCGAAGGACCGCGCCGGTAATGAGGCCGACAGAGTTACTCGCACTGTTGTTGTCACTAGCGGCCCAAGTACCGGCTCTTCGGGCGGAGGCTATATTCCATCGATCCCGTTGACTTGGAATAACATGCACCAAGGATATATCGGCGCCCTTAACGGCATTGGTGGTCCAAGTAATGGTAACGGTAACGGCATGAGTGAATATGAGTCGGAGGCACGCATGATTATGAACTTTAACGGTATTCTGCAACTAAGCAGCGCCAACACCGCTCTTCTTAATAACCTGACGGCTACACAAAGTAATTTAAGCGCTGATCAAATAAGAGCGCTCGCTTTCTTCATTCAAGAAGGAACCTGGTCTTCGCGTAAGCTTGGCTCAGGTGAAAGAGCCGGCGTCTTAAATTCTTACCTTCGAGCATTTGGAAGATTGCCAATTGACATCGTTGACTGGGAAGACGTAGTAAAAATTTCTAACGGTCGCTGGACCAAGAAAGTAAATATGAAAGCGGAAGAAAATGCCATTGCCATCTTTACCGTCATCTATAAACGTCTGCCAAATTTCAGTAATGCAAGAGATGATGCGGCCATGAAGTTAATGGCTTATGGTCTTAGACCGGGCAATCGCAACCTTAACAGCGAGCGCAGTTCACTAAGCATCTTCTTTGCCATCTTTAATCGTCTGCCTAGACAGGCGGCGGATTGGGATATCGTACGCGCTATTGCTTATAGTGGCGCCACGCGTTAACCCACTCCATGTAAATAACAAAGTCTCCCCAGGTGCGGGGAGACTTTTGGCGCAATTATCAGTCATCGTGATATAATAGTATTATGAGTAATAATTTTGAAATCAAAAAAATCCAAACACCACTTGGCCTGATGCGCTATTCTATCGGCGGACAGGGCCCGGCTTTGCTAGTAACTCATGGCTCTGGTGGCGGTGATGATCAGGGGCGCCTAATTGCTGACCGCTTCTTTCCGGAATGTCGCGTTATTGCTGTCTCCCGCTTTGGTTATCTCGGAAGTGAAATGCCACGACGACCGAGCAACAAAAAACAAGCGGCGATTTACAAATATATTCTTGAGGCGGAAAATATTAGCTCGGCTTATGTGGCCGGCCTATCCGCTGGGGGACCATCTTCCGTAGAATTTGCCATTGAATACCCTGAGGCTTGCTCAGGCTTAATTTTGATTGCGGCTATGGGTGCGCCAACTTTAAATGAAGGGGTAAAAGTGCACCGACTCTTTACCATGATTGCCCGTTCAGACGTCTTCTATGGCCTGATAGCGATGTTTATACGTAAGCATAAGCAGATTCACATTCCTCTAAGTGAAAAAATGCTAGCTCAACTTGATAAAGAAGATGAGCACTTTGTCAGATTTATGTTTACAACAGCTGGCTCTCTTAAAAACCGTTTACGCGGCATGTGGCATGATCGTTTGCTCGACAAAATAAATGTTGACCAAATGAAAACCATTAAAACTAAGACCTTACTCATTCATGCGCTTGATGACGACCTCATTCCTGTGCGTGATACTCACTTTACTGCTAGCGTCATTCCTCGCGCTGACAAATTAATATTGCCTGAAGGCGGACACTTATTATTAACGAAGCACGAAAAGATAAAAGACAAGATACTCACTTTCATGCAGCCTTAACAAGAGTTATTTTTTGTGCTATAATAATCGCACTTCAATAAGCCGTTCTTACAAATTAAGCACTAAAACCATATGCTCCAAATAGGTACAAAGTCGCCATTATTCGAAGGAATCGATCAAGACGAAAAAACTCATACCTTGTCTCAATATCAAGGCTCTTGGGTATTATTGTATTTCTACCCACGCGATAGCACGCCCGGTTGTACGGAAGAGGCCTGTCTCCTTCGTGACAATTATTCTGACTTTGAAGCTATGAATACTGTTGTTATTGGCGTCAGTCCGGACTCAGTCCACAGTCACTCCCGTTTTGCGATTAGACATGAGTTGCCATTCACACTTATATCAGATACTGAAAAGAATATTATCACTGATTATGGGGCTGATGGGGACATGAAACGCATTTCCTACCTTATTGATCCGAAGGGAATGATTGCAAAAGTATACCCGAGTGTTAAACCGGCAAAACACGCACAGGAAGTGCTTGATGATTTAACTCAACTGCAGCTACAGACGACCACTTGAGCTTGAGCCTGGTAGGCGCTTACCCATTGCATTTTCTCCTTTTTTGGGTATAATAATAGAGAAGGAACCCGTGCGGTTTTATTTTATTACACTAATAGTATTACTTAAGAATATGGACAAAACTATCGATGTCGGCGTATTGACTGACATAAAAAATGAATTATTAGTCAGAAAGCAACAGATTTTGGATACCCTTGAGGATATTGCTCGTCAAGATCCGCATGAGGCCGATAATATGTCGTCGAAATTTCCAGAGTACGGCAGTAAACCCGATGAAAATGCTCAGGAAATTAGCGATTATACCGCTAACTCAGCCACAGAAAAAGTATTGGAAAAGACTTTATCTGATATTGAGGGCGCTTTAAAACGTATTGAAAATGGTACTTACGGTGTTTGTAAGTACTGTGGTCAGCCAATCGCCCCCAAGAGATTGCAGGCCCGCCCAGTGGCAAGTGCTTGTATTAAGTGTAAAACTGAGTTACAAGAGAATGAATAAAATTTTAAATAGCAGAATACTTAGAAACATAGCTGGACCGAGCGTCATAGCTATGTTTTTTATAGGCGATCGTTGGCTAAAGTTGGCCGCTATTTCTCTAGACCCAGGCCAATCTACAACACTTATTGGCGACTGGCTACAATTTCGCCTAGTGATGAACCCCGGAATTGCCTTTTCCCTACCTCTTCGTGGAGACTGGCTGACAATACTACTAAGCCTGATTATCGCCGCCCTATTTTTTGTCATAATTTACTTAACTTTAAAGAAAAAAGCGAACTACTGGACGCCTCTACTCTTGACAGTTATTTTATTTGGTGCTATAAGTAACATACTAGATCGCTACATATACGGGGCGGTCATTGATTATCTCGACCTCAAATATTTTTCGATTTTTAATATTGCTGACGCTATGATCAGCAGCGGGGTGATTATTCTAGTCTGGCGCAAATGGCGCCGATAAAAAAAGAACCTTAAAATTCACATAATACCTGCACCATGAAAAATATGATCGGCATGATCATAAAAGAGTTTGGAAAAAGTTTTTCCTTGATTGATTCTGCGCGAGAAATATCTAATTGCCTCTTTAAAATAAAGAGCGATGAAATATTTGATCGTCCATCACTCGGGAACAAGGAAATTCTAGCCAATCTACTGAAGGAGGGTCGCACAAAAATTATTGAAAGCGAACTTAGCAAGGCGGACAAAATAACTCTTATTGAGTTACCCGATGAATGCTTACTTCGATTCTTTCGTGACCTGTACCTGAGTGTCCTAAAACTAGATGGGCACCTAATGCACGTAAGATAACAAAAAGCTCCAGCTTAGGCCGGAGCTTGTTTTATTTTATTTTTCTAAGCAGCACTATCAAGATGTTTATCAATACTAGAATCATTGATGATGGCTGCTAAATAAGAATAGACGCTCATTGCCCAGCCAGCGATATACTTGCGCTCAGCATAGGGGTCTCTTGGCATTTTTTGAAAATCTATCAGCGCCCCGGCCTTATGTGGGAATTTATAGTATTCATGCTTATCTAGAGCCTCCCTCACTTGTTCCGGTTTCATTCCTGAGCGACTTGGAAATTTAGATTCTTCTTGTAGGCGTAATTCTTCTGAATACTCTGCATTTAAACTTACATTTATAAGGCGAGCAGCAATCTTTAGATCGCTTATGAGTTTGTTGTGATACCTTTTGCGAATAACCTCAGCTTCAACCTGTTGTTCTAGAAACTTTTTTTGTTCAACTTCTTCAGACTGTCTCATCTGAATCATATAACTAATACTGGACATGTAATTTTTAACGTCATCTAACACTTTTTTTAAGGTGCCAAGAATAGCGTCCTGCCTTTCCTTAAAAATTACCTGTTCGAGTTTGTCGCTGGCGAATTCTGCTTTGAGCTTAGCGTTCCTGACTAAATCTACGGTTTGAATAAAATCCTTTGCTGCCGGTGATATAATTTCCACTTTTTTTTCGACATTTCCAGGCCCCGCCTCTTCGCCGCCCTCTTTTTTACGCTGCTCGTCCTCCGCCAGCATTTCCTGAATTTCTCTAGTCTCAGGCTTACCGCCATTATATAGATCTGGATTTTTGTGCTGATCTCGATAAAATTTTAATGGTGAATCGTACATATTATAGGTTAATTAATAATAATCTTTCTCTCTATCTCACTAATTGTTTCAAACTTCACATTAATCACTATCTTAGGCAGTAGTGCAGTAGCCTTTTCCGCCCACTCAATGGCCGTTACCGTATCAACAGCCCCAATATAATCTAGAGCGCCAATGGCAGTTAGCTCATTTCCGTCAGTTAAACGATAGGTATCGATATGACACAGGCTCTTTATCTTTTTATGCTTAAGCTTATAAATATTCATTATCGGGAAAGTTGGGCTGTTTACAGTCTGTGTAACTCCTAAGCCCGCCGCTAAGCCTTGTACAAAGGCGGTCTTGCCGGCCCCGAGGTCGCCATATAGAGCAAAAATCTCGCCGCCAGAAATATCTGCAGCCAACTGTTTGCCGAAAGCGAAAGTTGCCTCCGGGCCCTTGCTGTTGTAGCTTTGCGCTTTTATCATATTGTATTCATAATAACTTAATAAAATGCAAAAATAAAGACCTCTTGACACGCACCCGGCAATAGTATATAATTAGATATATATCTAAATATAAAACTATGTCCTTTAGCCAAACTTTCGCCGCCCTCTCTGATCCCAACCGACAAGCGATATTGGATGTACTCCGTAAAGGAGAGCAGCCAGTTTCAGTTATAGCGGAAAATCTAAATATTACCTTACCGACACTTTCCCATCATCTAGATATTCTCAAGCGTTGTGGTTTAGTGAGCGCTCGTCGTGCAGGCAGACAGATATTTTATAGCCTCAATCTCAGTGTGCTTGAGGAAATCAGTGAAGCCTTGATTAAATTCATCGGCAAAAAAAAGCCGAATAAAAAATAATATGAACAAACTAACATTAAAAACAGAATGGCGCGCACTACTCTTAATAGTGTTCGCAATTGGTCTATGTATTTGGGCCTATCCGCAGTTACCAGCCAGCGTGGCTTCGCACTGGAATTTTCAAGGGGAGGTTGATGGTTGGTCTAGTCGTACATTCCATGCGATCTTTTTCCCAGCATTGCTCATTGGTATGTACGTGATGTTTATTGCTCTACCGTATCTAGATCCTAAAAAGGAGCGTTACGGGGAATTTATTGATGTCTACCGACTAATTCGCGACGCCATCATCTTTATAATGACCGCCGTGTTTGCAGTCGCTACCTTCTATAACCTCGGGTATGACCTGAATGTCGGCATAATTATTCCTAGTTTAATCGGCATCATGTTTGTGGTAATGGGTAACTCCTTCGGCAAGCTTAAGCGCAACTGGTTTGTTGGTATTAAAACACCCTGGACCTTGACCTCTGAGAATAACTGGAATAAAACTCATCGTTTCGGTGGTCGAGTCTTCATGATTTTCGGTTTGTTACTTATATTATCTCCTTGGTTAAGTTTCCAATGGGGCATGCCCGTCATGCTTGGCGGGGTAATCGCACTAACAGTTGGCGTTTATCTCTATTCATACCTTCTGTTTCGCAAAGAGAAGAAAGAAAATCGTGAAAACGGCGTGATGTAATATTTATTACGCTTACCAAAACAGACACCGATAGGTGTCTGTTTTTTATGTGGGCGCACAAGGACTCGAACCCTGGACCCCTTCGGTGTAAACGAAGTGCTCTAACCAGCTGAGCTATGCGCCCTGTTTTGTTGAGGGTGGGCGAAAGAGGATTTGAACCTCCACAGCCTTGCGGCCACAAGCCCCTCAAGCTTGCGTGTCTACCAATTTCACCATTCGCCCTCTAATAAAGGAGCGATGAAGCTCCTTTATTTATATGATTGTAAAAGTTTAGCGAACAACTTTCTCCGTCAAGCGCTTCTTATAACCACGCTTTAAGAAATAAAGTTTAGCACGACGTACTTCAGCAATTTTCTTGATTTCGATCTTAGTGATAGTTGGTAGATTTAATGGGAAGATTTTTTCTACACCAATACCGTCGGAACTTTTGCGCACAGTAATAGTGCCACCAATTTCCTTGCGGTGCTTGCGTGCAATAATCATGCCTTCAAAATATTGAATGCGTTCTTTTTCTTCACCTTTAGAATTTAATTCTTTGATCTTCTGGTGGATTCTGATCGTCATGCCTGGCTTCAAGTCCATTTCAGCGACCTTCTTCTCCTCCTTGGATTCGGTTTTTTTATCTGACATATTATGTGGCAAAAACTAGAAACGAGATGATTACCACCTCGTCCTGTCTAAATTACTTAAGTCTTGTCTAATATTATAATCAAACGGAAGGCTTGTCAAGGCGTGATTTGATGAATTCATAGACCTTTTCGAAGGCTTCGTCACGGCTGATATTTGTGGTGTCAAAATAGTAGTCGTAATTGGACGGATTATAGGCATCTATACCATAATATTGCTTATACCGCAAGTTATCACTCTCCAGTCTCCTTTTAGTGCTTTCTTTGACCGCCTCCACAGAATTCAAGCCCTCTTCCTCATTTCTATTTGAATTATGCTGTAAATCGCTAAAAATCCGTCTCGCACCCTCCTCTTCGCTCACATCCAGATATATTTTTAGAGAATGAGGAATGAAAAACCAAGAAGTTCGACCCTCAATCACGAAATTGTCCTCCTTAAGCCCTAATTCCCTCTGATAGTCGTCAACCTCTCGGTCCGTCGCTGGGTCAGTCTCGCCAAGCTTGTTGTACTCCGCCAAACTTAGACCCTTCTTCGCCGCCTGCTCGCGCCGAATGCCACCAATATAATAGCGTGGCCAGCCCAAAGCATCAGCCAAGCGACACGCAAATGTTGATTTTCCGGAGCCAGGGGCGCCGCTGACTGATATAATCATAAGAAAATAAAAAGCGTGAAACAAGCTTGAATTACACGCCAACTTCTGAATTCATTTTATTTTACTTTTATGCTCGAATTATACTATAATAATACCATAATTAGAACATCGAGCAAGCTGATATAACGGCTGGTCGACGAGTAAGCCCGCGGCAACGCGCTTTTTTATGTATTTAGAAAAATTGGAAATTCAAGGTTTTAAGTCATTTGCTAACAAAAATAAGCTTGTCTTCTCGAATAAGATAGACAAAGATGGTCACCGTGGTCTAACCGCCATCGTCGGACCAAACGGGTCTGGCAAGTCAAACATCGCTGACGCTGTCCGTTGGGTTTTAGGTGAGCAAAGCTTAAAAACTTTACGTGGAAAAAAGAGTGAAGACGTCATATTTAATGGCTCTGATCAAAAAAGCCGCTTAAGTATGGCGGAAGTTTCGCTTTTTCTAAACAACGCGGACCGCACGCTTACTCCACCAGTCGCAACTGAGTCAGATGTAGACACTCCTGAAACCGACGCCTCTGGTCACTCTCTTTCACCCTTTGATTATGATGAAATCGTTATTACCCGCCGCTTATATCGAAGTGGTGATAGTGAGTATTTATTGAATGGTAGCCGCGTCCGCTTAGCTGACATTCAGATTATGCTCGCTAAGGCTAATGTGGGCCAGCGCACTTACAGTGTCATCGGGCAGGGTATGGTTGAAAACTTTTTAAACACAGGCGCTGCTGAACGTAAAGATTTTTTTGATGAAGCGACCGGCGTCAAGCAATTTCAAATTAAACGTGACTCGGCTTTAAATAAACTTGAAAATAGTTACGACAATATGCAGCAGGTCGAAATGCTGCTCACAGAAATTCGTCCGCGCTTAAAAATATTAACTAGACAAGTTGATAAATTAAAAAAACGCGGGGCACTGGAAGAAGAATTATTTGCACGTCAGCATAAATACTACCACTCACTCTGGCAAGATATTAATGAAAAGCTCAGTGGCACTAGTAGTCGTATAAACGTATTAGAAAAAGATAAGACCAGCAAGGAAAGTGAGTTAGCTGCCGTTAACGCAGAGCTTGAAAAAATAAAAAGTGAAAGTGGTAGCGATAACGGCGCACCGATTCAAGAAAAATTACGGTCAACACAGAATGAGCGCACGGAAATCGTGCGCGCCATTGCCCGATTAAATGCTGAACTGGAACTACAGCTTGAAGCTCAGGGACAGTTTGACGCTGCCTGGTTAAATAATAAGCATGAGGAATTAAAAACAGAGGAACAGCTGCTACAAACCGAGATAAAAGCATTAAATTACAAGGGTGATGACTCTAAAGAAGCGACCTTACGCTACGAACTACAACAACTCGGTGCAGAAATAAACCGTCGCGAGGAAATTAAGCGCGCGACTGAGGCAAAACAAGAAGAAAAGAATCAACTCTTAAAGCGTTTAGCGAGACTGGACGCTGTGCTTGAAGCAAACCTTGAAGCCCAAGGTCAATTTGATGTTGCTTGGTTGAATAATAAACACGACGAATTAAATCGTGCTCTCGATAGCATTAATCAAGAGATTTCAAAAATAGATGTTGACACTTTACGTGGTGAAGTCAGCGGTTTAGATTCACAACGAGTGCAACTTGATAGCTTGATTGCTCAAGGTAATACTGAATTACAAAATATTAATCGTGAAATTAAAGCCAGCGCTAAACCAGTCGCCAGTCGTGATGAGATAAATTTAAGTATCGAAAACTTCTTAAGCCGTCTTGATGCTATTAAAAATGAAGAAAATCTTGATCGTATTAAAACTTTGATTGAAGAAGCAAAGCAGGAATTTCAAAAGCAGATACGTACTCTTATCGATGGTGAAAACGAAGCCAAGCTAGAAAAAGCTAGAACCTTGCAGGAGGAGATTATTAAGTACAGCGAAGACCGACAAGCTTTAATAGCCGAAATTAATGATTTGCGCCTAGAGCTCTCAACTAGACAAGAGCGTCGTCGCCTACTAGAAGCTCAGCAAATACAAGCTAGTCGTGAAATTAAAGAAATCAAAGATAATATCGCCCGCAGCGAAGTTAAGTTTGATGCTATAAAAATTAACAACGAAAAAGAAGTTTTAAACAAACAGCTAAGTAGCCTCGAGGAGGAAATAATAAAAGCCTTAACTGAAAGTCAGACTGGTAATCTATATAATGACAGACAACGCCTAGTCAACGAAATTAATGAATGTCGTGTAGCTACTGCCTCAAAGAGTGACAAGCAGCGTCACCTGAATGAAAAATTGCGCCAGCTCGGCAAGGAAATAAAAGACATCCAAGAAAAAATTGCCAAGAGTCAGGTGAAGTTTGACGCTGATAAGATTAATCGCGATAAGGCAGCCTTAAATAAGCGTTTAGCTGAAATTGATGCTCAGATTTCTTCCTGGCAAGCAGAGTTGCAGTCTGAAAATGAACGTCAGAATGAAGAAAAGCGCCGTTTATTTGCCTTCCAATCGCAAATTCAAGGACTACAATCGGGCCTTAACATTATCTCTAATGAATTAAACGCCTTAAAGGTAGAGGCGGCAAGACAAGAAACTAGACTTGAAGATCTTGAAAATAATATCCGCGACGATGAGTTAGAAATTTCTTTAATCAAAGAATACGTCGCTAGTGAAACTGATGACGGTCTTGACGACGACCGCTTACGTAAGCGCATCAACGAACTAAAAAATCAATTAGAAATGATTGGCGGCATCGACCCTGAGACCGAAAAAGAATATTCGGAAACAAATGAACGCTATAATTTCTTAGAAAAACAAACGGCTGATTTAGACACAGCGATTCAATCGCTTGAAAAAGTAATTGCTGAGCTTGATATCAATATTAAAGAGCGCTTTGAAAAAGAATTTAAAATTATATCTGAAAAATTCAGCGAATATTTTAAGATACTATTCAATGGCGGCTCCGCTAAAATTGATAAACTTGAAACTTTAGATAATGAGGAAGGGGTAACAGTTGACGCTGCCTCTACTAGCAGCGAAGATGACCGTTTTAAACGCCTAAAACTATTGCGTAAGCGCAGTTCTCTTGGGCTTGCCGGTATCGAAATTCAAGCAACTCCTCCAGGCAAAAAAATTCAGACAATTTCGATGTTATCTGGTGGTGAACGTGCCTTAACCGCGATTGCCCTTATCTGTGCCATCATCAGTGCGAATCCCTCCCCATTCGTTGTGCTTGATGAAGTTGACGCCGCTCTTGATGAGGCAAATTCTGAGCGCCTCGCTCAAATTCTTGATGACCTATCATCAAAAACACAGTTTGTCACCATCACTCATAACCGCGCCTCAATGAAGCGAGCAAGCATTATCTACGGCGTCACCATGAAAGCAGATGGTGTTAGTCAATTACTAAGTATTCGACTGGATGATATTAACGCTTTCCGTAGTTAAAATGTTAAAAAAAATTTAACACCCAACAGTTATAATAAAGCCACTTAATATTAAGTGGTTTTATTTATGTCAGAAATCATACTCACAGCAGCCATCTCTGGCTTGGGCGCAGAAATAATTCAAGTTGAAGCCACCAGCGCCGGTGGCGAGTTCGGCCAAATAGCAATAGTGGGGCTGCCTGATGTAGCCATATCGGAGGCCCGTGAAAGGGTAAAAAGCGCTCTTGTTAATTGTGGTCTGCCGTATCCTAAAAGAAAATTAACTGTTAACTTAGCACCGGCACACTTAAAAAAGAGGGGCTCAGGCTATGATTTACCTATTGCCGTTTGCATACTATGTCTTAGTAATCGCTTTAAGTTCGATTTTGAACGATCAATATTTTGCGGGGAGTTATCGCTTGATGGGGAGGTCCGACCTCTACGCTCAGTGCTGCCGTTTATTCTGGCTGCTAAAAGAGCCGGCCTGAAAACGGCCTATTTAGCAGTAAGTAATGCCGCTGAAGCGGCCTTAGTACCTGGCATAGAAATTATTCCTGTCATAAATCTGAAACAGACGATTGCCAAATTAAAGGGCGAAATTAATATACCCGCTTTCAAGCCAGAAACTACGCCCGTCTTAATGAAAAGTGTTAACCCCTGGAGTCATATTAAGGGGCAGACACAGGCAAAGCGTGCCTTAACGATTGCAGCTGCCGGGGGTCACAATCTGCTCATGATAGGACCGCCTGGCAGTGGCAAAAGCTTACTCGCCAACTCTCTAGCGGCCTTATTGCCTGATCTTAGTCCGCAAAGACAGTTGGAAGTGGCGCAAATATATAGCGTTGCCGGCGAATTCGACCGCGTTGCTAAACAGCTCCATCGCCCCCCTTTTCGGGCTCCGCACCACAATGCGTCCTTAGCGTCTATATTGGGTGGTGGTCGTGGCCCTAAGCCCGGCGAAATTACACTAGCTCATCGTGGCGCCCTATTTTTAGATGAACTCCCGGAGTTTTCTCGTGTAATTATTGATGCCTTAAGACAACCAATTGAACAAGGCCAGATTTTGATTAGTCGCGCTGATAACCACCTCCACTTTCCCGCCGACTTTTTGCTACTCGCCGCCATGAATCCCTGTCCCTGTGGTTATGATGGTGATGACGGACGAGCCTGTACCTGCTCACAGACAAGTATTCAAAGATATCGTCAAAGGATATCTGGGCCCATTCTTGATCGCTTTGATTTACAGCTAAACGTCCCTCGTTTATTGCCGTCGGAACTTTCAAGCATAGCGGGTGACGCACAGGCGCCTCCCTTATTGGCAGTTGAGAGTGCTACTAAAAAACAACTCAGACGTCAGTCACATCTAAATGCCCGAGCGCCTTCAGTAGTTTTACGCTTCTGGCAAAAAGATAATAAAGAGGCAGAAAGCTTAGCTCTTCAAGCAGCTGATTCATTAAAGTTGTCGGCACGCGCCTATGATAGGCTATTTAAGGTCGCGCGTACCATCGCCGATTTAGACTCCGAAAATAATATTCTGCCGAGACATATTGCCGAAGCGCTTAGCTATCGATTAGACAATAAATAGTAATGCGGAGTGCATTTATTCGATTTACTTAATTGCTGATAATTTGGTATAATGACAATAATCGCCCCCATCAATAAAGAGGGCGTCTTACCTTAGTGATATATTTATGCCGAAAAAAACTCTCGCCCTATTTTTAATCGGAATTTTTGTGCTCACAACCGGATTTGGTTGTAAAACAGTTGATAAAAAAACTCAAGAAGCCATGCAGCCGATAACCTTGTCGTACTGGCGTGTTTTTGACGGACCCGATACACTCGCACCTATTATTGAATCTTACCGCACCATTCATCCAAATATTAATATAACTTATCGCAAACTCCGTTACGATGAGTATGAAGTTGAATTGCTAAACGCACTTGCCGAAGATCGCGGTCCTGACATTCTTTCAATCCACAACACTTGGATGCCAAAGTACCTGAATAAATTAACCCCGATGCCCGATAACATCACTATGGCTTATCCAATTGAACAGGGCTCTATTAAAAAAGAAGTTATTCCGCAACTACAAACTGTTAAAAGCCCGACCTTAAAAGAAATCAAGGACCGCTTTATTGACGTCGTCTACGGCGATGTTGTTATGAGTGATAATCAGGTTTACGGCCTGCCTCTGTCAGTAGACACCTTAGCTTTATTTTACAACCGCGACCTTTTTAATAACGCTAGTATTGTGCAGGCCCCTTTATACTGGAATAAAGAGTTTCAGCAAAACGTAAAGAAATTAACCCGCCAAGATGCTGTTCTCGGACTTGTTCAGTCCGGCATTGCTTTAGGCGGGGGCACTAATATCGAGCGCTATAGTGACATTCTTTCTATTTTAATGATGCAAAATGGTGCGACTATGATGGAAGGAAGTCGTGTCTTATTTCACGTCTTACCCCAAGCAAACAGAGAAAATAAATATAACCCGGGATTAGAGGCGCTACGCTTCTATATCGATTTTGCCAATCCCGGGAAAGAAGTTTATTCTTGGAACGATGAATTACCAAACTCAATTGAATTATTTGCCAGCGGCAAGCTAGCAATGATGTTTGGCTATTCGTATCATGTCGCGACTATTAAAGCGATGTCTCCTAAATTAAACTTTTCCGTTAGCAAATTGCCACAGATTGAAGGGAGCCCAGTTGAAGTAAACTTTGCCAACTACTGGATTGAAACGGTTTCAAAGAAAAGTAAATATCCAAATGAGGCCTGGGATTTCGTAATATTTGCAACCAAAGAACAGCAGGCTAAGAAGTATTTAGAAATAAGCGGTAAGCCAACCGCCCTACGCTCATTAGTCTCCGAACAGAGAAATGACGATGAAATCGGCGTCTTTGCTTCTCAACTTTTAACCGCTAAAAGTTGGTATAAAGGAAAGAATGCGCAAGCAGCTGAGACCGCTATTGCTGAAATGATAAAATCTGCGAGTGAAAATTTAGATAAGATTATAGACGCTATCAATGCCGGCGCTGCCAAAGTACAGCAAACGGTTAATTAATACTATGATAAAAAAATTATCAATCGCCGCTTTTATTCTCGCCCTCTTTTTAATTCCACTTGCTCTTCCGGAGCCTACTCTTGCCCAGTCTATTATCAACACTGAAGATCCAAAGTACGCGCAAGGTAACTATGACTTAGATGACATGGTGCTTCTCGCCATTAGAGCTTCGCGTATAATCTTAGGTGTTGTCGGCTCACTCGCGCTACTCATGTTTGTCTATGGTGGTTTAATGTTTTTAATTTCTTCAGGCAGCAGCGAAAAGGTTGGCAAGGCTAAAAATATTCTGATTGCCGCCACTATCGGCCTTGTCATTGTCTTCGCGAGTTTTGTTATTATCCGCCTTGTTCTAGATACCATGGGCATAAGCTGGGACGGCACCTACACAGCCTCGACTGTCACTTAATACTATAAGAAATTAATAATATACCCATGTCCCTGTTCACCTTGAAAACGCTCGCAACCGAAGAAAGAGTGGGTGAAAAACTTCGCCGCGCTCGAGAAGATAAAAAGGCGACGCTAAAAGATGCTGCTGAAATTTTACACATACGCGTAGAATATCTTGCCGCTCTTGAAAATGAGGAATATGACCGCTTACCTTCTGGCTTATATGGTCGTCAGTTTCTAAAAGAATACAGTCAGTTACTTAAACTTGACTACCGCAAGCTTGTCCGCCTTACCCCCTACTCCGAAGAGAAGACTGGCGACAATCCCTTTTCACAAAAAATTCTCCGTCGCCATAAGTTTCTCGTCTTTCCCAAAATTATCCGCAATGCACTATTAATCGGCTTATTCTGCATTTTTCTTTTATACCTACTAATCTATTTTAGACGTCTCACTCTCGCGCCGGACTTAAGCCTGGAGTATCCAAGCGAAAATTTGATTACGAATGCCTTATTAATCGAAGTTAAGGGTAAAAGTGACCCCGAAACTGAAATAAGTATTAACAATACCAGCATCATGAGCACAGAGGATGGAAGCTTTACTCATGAAATAAGGCTAAAAAGGGGTTTAAACAACATTACCATTAGCGCCAAGAAGAAATATGGCCGAGAAAGCCTTATTCAACGCCAAATCTTAGTTGAAGAATCATATGAACAAACAAACTAATACCACATTATTTGACATTCATGGTATTTTGAATAAAATAACTATAAGCGAGAACCATCACGTTGCTGAGCTCGGTTGTGGCAATTTTGGCTACTTTGTTTTTCCGACCGCTAAGTTAATCGGAGCGGGGGGTCGCCTTTATGCCGTCGATATCCTCAAAACAACGCTCGAGGAAATCCGCAAAAGAGCCTTGTTGGAAAATCTGCAGCAAATTGAAACCGTCTGGAGTAATCTGGAAATATTTAAAGGAACAAAAATTGAGAGCTCAAGTCTAGACCGCGTATTATTAATAAATGTCATCCACCAGTCTAGCAAACGCGTCGAGATATTGCGCGAAGCTGTACGTATGCTAAAGTCTGGAGGCAAGATGTTAATTGTTGAGTGGAAAGCGAGCGACAACCCATTTGGCCCAAGCGGTGATAAGCGCGTTAGCAAAGACGCCTTAAAACAAGCAGCCCCAAAGCTGGGTCTTGTACTTGAAACTGAATTTGAAGCTGGAACTTATCATTACGGATTAATATTTCATAAATCATAAAAAATTATGCAAAACCTGTTGACTTGGCGCTTCTGGTTCGCTATGCGCCCCGAACCTCTGTTGCCACTATTTACAAATCTTTTCTTGGGCTTTCTTGGCTTATTGCTTGTAGCCACAATCTTCACTGCTTTTAAGCAAAGAAAAAAGGGTTTATACAAAAAGTTTTGGAGCCGGATGTATGCCTTCAGTTTTAGCAACCTTGTAATCAGCGTCTTTTTTTTCTTCTTTAACTACGAAAGAGCGGCTTTCTTATCGGCACGCTTTTGGTTGCTACTCTGGCTGCTAGTGATGCTCGCCTGGATATATCCATTAATAAAAAGCTACCGCTTAATCCCACTAAAGAAAGAGCAGATTGAAAAAGACAAGGAATTCAAAAAATACATTCCCTAAAATAAACCCCTCCAACTGGAGGGGTTTTTGTTAAAGTTAATCTGAAATTATCATGAACACTGCCGATGCTCGTCAGGACTTAGGTAAACGAGGTGAGGCGGCGGCAGCCCTTTATTTGCATAGCTTGGGCTGGGAAAATATTAGACGCAATTATCGCATCAAGCGATTTGAAATTGACATCATCGCCCGCAAAGACGATCACTGTTGCCTGTTTGAAGTTAAAACAAGACGAAATCGAGCGGCGACAAATATCATATCAGAAAGACAAAAGGCTCATTTGCGACTAGCGCACAGAGCCTTTTGTGAGCAGATGAATATTTCGGAACTCTCTGTCTCTTACGCCTTAATTATTATTAGTGTACATAACGGTAAGGCCTCCTTAGAATATTATCCACACTTTTTGTAGTAATAAATATTACTTCTTTCGCTTAAATACAATACTCAGATTATCTCTATAAATTTCTTCCCAGGCTGGGGAATATGACAAATAATCTCTCAAATAACTGTCCACTATCACCTCTTCTGGTTCAATATGTAGAAATAACTGCTCGAATTTACTAATTTTAACTTGTCTGTCTGACGAATATAAGAGCACGAGCCCGATGTCATGCTCAGTAAGTAAGGCCCGAAAGTCTGTGTCTGCGACTTTGAACTGAGAATACTCTTCTAAAATCGTATGTTCTTTATAAGACGCTTGCGGCATGCGTCCGTCAATAAATATTTGTCTTTCCGGGTAAGCGTAGAGTAAATACCCGCCCCAATTAAACTCGTTTAACAGTCTTAAATCTTGCATTTCTGTTTGCTGTTTCAAAAAACTTACAGCAGCACACGGATATTTTGTCTCACATCCGTCATTAATGCTACCTTGTTTAACAGGCAAGCGAATGGCTAAGGATATGAAAGCCAGTAAGACAGCTGCGATCATTAAAACGGTAATGATTTTTTTTAACCTGTTACTTAACTTAAGCTGAGCGCCGGCAATCATCTGCTTTACGGCCAAAACTAGTAGGGGTAAGGAGGCAAAAGCGAATATAGGAAAGTGGCGCCGTGACCGTAGAGCTAAAACAAAAAACAAAAGTGACACGCCCCAGTCCCAAAGAGACTGGTTATTTTTATTGCCACGATTGATATAAAGAAATATACCAACAAAAGAAACAAAAATAGCTAAATAAACGAGCTGAGGATAGTATAAAGGAATTGAAGATTGACCTTGCCACTCCGAAATATGCTTCATGTAAAAAGTGTTGGTATAGCCACCCAAGAAAGCATATAACTTTACTCCGTAAGGATTAATTAAGGTACCTAACAGAGATAGCGACAGGACAACACTAGAGATTATTTTGTCTTGTTTACTATATTTTGAATGTAATAGATTATGTAAGAATGCAATTCTACGTAAGAGTGGCTGCGCCCACAGGTAAACACTATAAGCGAATAAAATACCCAAGCCTAAAATAAAGCTACCGTGGATATTTGCCCAGAATATAAAGACTAATGGTAAAAAACAGAATAATCTAGTTTTAAGCGGGAACAAATCAATCGCGTAGAGCAACAGTAGAATTAGTAACAAGGCAAATTCCTGTACCCTAATGCCAAGATGAGGCCGGCTCGCCCATATTGCAAGTGCGATTAGAGCCAGGCTAATAACGCTGCCAGCGATGGACTTACCATTAAATTCTCTCGTCCTCTGCCAGGCTAGATATACAATAAGTAATACCAGCAGAGCAAATATAATATGTAAACCAGAAAAGCCGCCAAACTCGAAAACCTTAAACATCGCGAGATTTAGAAGCCACTCGTGATCAACCCATTTATCCCCAGCAAGGGTATAATTATAATAGTTTATGGTCGGCGCCACCCCTGAAACAGCAATATCATTACCAATACGTAAGTGCCAGCCTAAATCGTTATCTGAATATGAGTAGGAATTTACCAAGGCTAAAATAAACATACCCACAAAAAATAGGCCCAAGCCGAGAACTATTGACAATTTTTGGTAATTTTTAGTCATAAATATATCTTATCATAACTCCAATTGTTTGTCTTTGCTACTTACATATGATAAAATATGATTACGTTAGTAAACAATCAACAACTAGAAAGGTGGTGAATTTATGAAAAAAACAATCGTAAAATACTTAATGGCTTTTGCCATGCTCTCCTTTTTAATGGTGCCTGCTGTAACTTTTGCACAGGGCAACCTCAACTTAGGCCTTGAACAAATCGAAACAGGCTTTGGAGACAACGGCTTAACCAACACCGATCCAAGAGAAACCGTCGCTAGATTAATCAACGTAGCCATGCTCTTCTTGGGCATCATCGCCGTTGTCATCATTCTTGCTGCTGGTTTCAAATGGATGACTGCAGGTGGAAATGAAGAAAAGGTTGCTGAAGCCAGAAAGCTCATGGGCGCTGGTGTTATCGGCTTAGTCATCATTTTGTCTGCCTGGGGTATCGCCACCTTCATCTTGAGAGAATTAGTCGAGGCGACTGGAGGTCAGATCGTCAACGGGTAATTAAGTTTCTAAAATCGATTTTAGAAAAGCACGGCCCTTGTTTAAAACAGGGGCCACTGCTCTGAAAATCAGCTTCGCTGGTATGCAGAGCAGTGAAAAAATAAATAATATATATGATTAGTACGAAAATTACCAGAATCGTATCAACTTTTGTCTTAACCTGTGCTTTGCTTGCCGGTTTTTTTATAGGCACAACGGTTTCCGCACTGACAGAACCTGATAAGTACGGGCTCGATGCAACAGCCGGAATGGTTGATGCTTACAAAGATCAGGTCGGAGCTAGCAGCGACAACTTTTTAGCCACCAGAGTCGGCTCACTTATAGGGCTGGTGTTGTCTTTTATCGGCGTTTTATTCTTAGTGCTGATGATTTTTGCCGGACTTAGTTGGATGACCGCCCAAGGCAACAGTGAAAAGGTTACGAAAGCCAAAGATTTAATGATAAATGCAATTATTGGTCTTATTATCGTTCTGGCTGCCTACGCAATTACCGCCTTTGTTGGTGATAAATTAATTTAATCTATGAAAAGGGTACTTGGCTCCATCTTCGCCTTCTTAATTATTGCCTCTTCAATATTCGCTCCTGTTTTAGCTCTCGCTCAAGATGGGGGCTCTTATAATTTTAGTGAGCAGAGTGGACTCGACAAAACAGGCGCTGCCGCTGGTTATGATATTGGCGCTTCTGCCCCGACGCTTGAAGGTTATGTTTCTAAAATCATTACAGTAATTATTTCCGTCCTCGGTGTTATCTTTTTAGCCTTAATAATTTATGCTGGCATCACCTGGATGACAGCCCAAGGCAACGAGGAAAAAGTACGTAAAGCAAAAGAATTACTCACAGAATCTATCATTGGTTTAATTATTGTGCTTGCAGCTTATGCAATCAGCTACTTTGTTTTACAACTAGTATTAACTACCAAGAGTTAAGTGCATGAATATTTCTATAAAAACTGTTTCTCACTACATCATCGGCAGTTTTGCCTTTTTTACGTTGTTTGTGAATGATGTATTAGCTGCGCCAACCCTTAAAGATGCCTTCAAAAGAGACACCAATAAGCCTCTGCAGACAGTTGCTGAGCAAGGCGGCGGTTATCTGCCTGGAATCACCGTTGAGTCGCTAGCTGGAAGAATTGTCACTGCCATTATTTCCTTATTAGGCATTATCTTTGTTTTGTTTGTTATTTACGGTGGATTTTTGTACTTAACAGCCGCTGGTAATGAAGAAAAAACTAAAAAAGGCAGAACTATCATCGTGCAGTCATTGCTCGGTTTAATTATAATTTTGTCGGCTTACGCGATTTCTTATTTTGTAATTAATCTCGTTACCTAATTTTTTCATATGAAAATTAAAGCTTTAAAACCGGTTCTGACCTTAATTATTCTCACAGCTGTAATGGTTTTGCCTTATTTCGTGTTTGCGCAAACTGCAAATACTGGCACCATTAGTGCCGACGCTAATCCCCTGCAAATGTTAGAAAAGGTAGGGACTGGCAGCCCAGGTGCAGCTGGGCCCTATAACACTGCCGATGAAAACACCTTACCCAAAACTATCGGCACAATAGTTAACGCCGCCTTAAGTCTGCTGGGCATTATCTTTGTTGTCTTAATTATCTATGCTGGATTCAATTGGATGACGGCGTCTGGTAACGAAGAATCCGTATCAAAGGCAAAAAAAATAATAACCAGCGCGGTTATCGGTTTAATAATAGTTCTCAGCGCCTGGGGCATTTGGACCTTTGTTCTCTTCGAAATTATCGCTAAATTATAAATATATGAGTAAAACTATTAAATACACCGTTTTTGTCTTCGTTGTCGCGCTACTTGTTTTACCTGCTCTTGTGCTAGCTCAGAACACCACTACTGGAGGAACTAACTATATAGATAATATAAGCGGCCCAGCCGCTGCAATGCAAACAACCGCCCAACTCGGCGACACTTCACTAAGTTACATGATTGCCACACTGATTAAAGTGATTTTAAGTTTACTCGGTATTATATTCTTAGTTCTAATGATATTTACTGGCTACCGCTGGATGACTGCGTCTGGAAATGAAGAAGCGGTCACTAAAGCTAAGCATACTTTAAAGACTTCAATTATCGGCCTAATCATCATTCTCGCCGCCTTCGCCATCACCACCTTTATCTTCAGAGAGTTGCCGATGACGGGGGGTAGCACAAATAACGGCGGGGTTGTCGGTGTGTAATAAATCGTGTTACTTAAAAAGGCATTTTACAAATGCCTTTTTTGATAGAAAAAAAGCCATTATTAGATAATGGCTTATACGTTCGTTATTGCGAGACGCTCTTCAGATACCGTCACGGGTTTTTGTTAGAAACCAATGATATTGGTTTTTGCCTTTACCGGCGTCAATATACTTTTGAGAAGGTTCCGATTTAATCATGGAACTGCCCGATATTTGACCGTGTACTTTGACAACGCCGATATACTGGCCAGGAAGCAAGTATGCTTCAACACTTTCTCCGGGTTGGAGAAAAAACGTTCCTTTATCAACATCGCGTCCGCTAGCGTCCTTGATGACAAACAGTGCTGGGGTGTACCTGGTTTGGTTCCATATTAACCCAAGATAACCTTGAACTGGATCCGCGTTCACCGTGGTAGCCTCGAGCTTTTTATAGCCAAGCTCTTCGCGACGGATGTTGTTGCCGCGTTTACGACGTTTTTCCTCTGTAACTGTTAGTTCGCGTGGGATTTCGTCTTTGTAGGCTTGTTTTACCGTTTTGTCGGTGAAATCTCGCAGATTCAGCTGGAGCTCAGTGATGCGAAACTGCAGACGCATTTCCTCAGTCTTAAGACCTTGGTAGTGTGAAGAGTTTGTTTTAGTACGAGCCGATCGTAAAACCGTCTCAATTTTGCCAAGCTGATTCTTGTAGGCGAACTCCTGCTCCCCGGTGATTGCACCACCATTAATAGCGGCGTTAAGTCTTTGTTTTTGTTCAAAGATTTTAGCCGTGTCGGAGGCGAGACCTGAAATTCTGCTGTTAACTACCCTTAGTTGCGCATACAGCTGAGATAGTTCTATTCGGATTTTCTTTTCCGCCTTAATTTGCTGGCGGGTTTGAGCGTTTACGCAAATCGTCACAACGATAAGCATAAACAAAATTGCTACTTTTTTCATGATATCAGTTTTTTTTGGTTTGTTTGATTGTTAAATGTACTTTTACTCATTATTAGCTAAAATTTGTCATTCTAGCTGGTAACTATAAAATATATCACATATTTTGACATCTGTCAATAACTTTTCCCCAGGACACCCTTGACTTTTTAATCCAGACATGATATAAATGTAAGTTACAAAATCCCACTTATTTGTTTATCAATTATATAGTCGGGATTTTTTGTTTGATTAAATTAACCTACGCTGCTATGAAAATCATCAAGATGAGCGAGGACTTAGTGCCTCTTAGTAGACGCCAGCGAGAAGTCTTAGGACTAATCGTTGTTTGTGTGTTCCAATTCATGTTTTTCTTCGCCCCCGTCCTAGCGGCTGAGGCAATGGCTAAAGAAGACGTCGTTAAGCTTGGCGTCATGAGTAAGAGTGCAGCCTCACCGATTGTGGCAGCATTAATCGAAAATGCAGAGAGTCAGGCCAGTGCAGCCTTAGAGTTGCCATATGTCGGTATTAAGCCAGAACCAGCCCCAGAGTTAAAGCTTGAAATTACAGATGAGACAGAACAAGTCAAAACAGAACCCGAGTACCGCGTTGTACGCACCAGCACCCACTCTATGACTGCCTATAACTCACTTGAGGCTCAAACTGATAGCACTCCTTGTATCACGGCCAATAATTTCAATGTCTGTGAACATGGCATTGAAGATACTGTAGCCGCCAACTTTCTGAAATTCGGTACAAAGATACGTATTCCAGAATTATTCGGCGACCGTGTCTTCGTTGTTCGCGATCGCATGAATAGACGTTATACCGATCGTGTCGACATTTGGATGCTTGAATACGCAGATGCCAGACAATTTGGCGTCAAGCGTGCCACCATCGAAGTGCTTGAAGAAGTAAAATAATATTCAAAGCAATATAAAAACACCCTCCCCGTAAAACGGGGCGGGTGTTTTGTGTATATAAACCTTTAGACCATTGAGAGCAAGCCGCGTCGACGCAGTCTTTTTTCTTTTTTGAGCAAGTTAAGTGTTGTTGGAATAATTGTATCAGGAATCAGAGAGAGACTATCGATACCGGCAGAAACAAGGAACTCAGCAAATTCAGGGAAGTCACTTGGACCCTGTCCACAAATACCGACTTTGCGTTTACGTTTCTTAGCGACAGCAATAAGGCTCTTAATCATAATCTTGACCGCCTCATTATTTTCATTCGAGACCCCTTCAATCTTCAGGCTACCACCGGAGTCGCGATCAATACCGAGGACTAACTGCGTAAGATCATTAGAGCCGATAGAAAAGCCGTCAAAAATACCACAAAATTTATCGGCGAGAATTATATTTGATGGTATTTCGGCCATCATGTATAGCTGCAAGCCATTCTTACCGCGTTTCAATCCATTCTTAGCCATGATTTCCTGCACTTTAACACCCTCTTCAACCGTGCGACAGAAGGGTACCATTATTTTAAGGTTGGTTAAGCCATAGTCATCGCGTACGCGTTTCATCGCTTTACATTCCAAATTAAAGGCGGGCACAAACTGCTTTGCATAATAACGACTAGCCCCACGCCAACCAATCATCGGATTAGATTCGAGTGGCTCAAACTCCTTGCCGCCAATTAAATTTGCGTATTCGTTTGTTTTAAAGTCTGATAGACGAACAATAACATCTTTCGGTGAAAAGGCGGCCGCTAAAATAGCAACGCCTTGTGCTAGGCGGTCAACAAAGTACTGCGCCTTATCACTATATCCGATAGTCAATTCATCAATTTGCTTCTTAGCCTCTTTATCCTGCAGCTTAGAATAATTAATTAAAGCTAGAGGGTGAATTTTAATGTAGTTATTAATGATAAATTCTAAGCGGGCCAAACCAACACCGTCATTTGGGATAAATGATTGGGCGAAGGCCATTTCTGGCTCCCCAATATTCATCATTATTTTCGTCTTTGTCTTTTTTAAACCCTTAATATCAGTTGATAATACTTTAAAGGGAAGTTTACCTTCATAAACAAAGCCCTCTTCTCCTTCAGCACAACTAACAGTTACATTTCTGCCATTAGAAATTAGTGCTGAGCCGCGATTAGTGCCCACGACGCAAGGAATTCCTAGCTCACGTGAGACAATGGCGGCGTGACAAGTGCGCCCACCCTTATCAGTAACTATAGCTGAGGCAATTTTCATGATTGGTTCCCAGTCGGGGTCAGTCATATCTGTTACCAGCACCTCGCCAGGCTTGAAACTATGAATTTGTTTAACATCCATAATCCGCCTGACTTTACCAGCACCAATTTTATTGCCTACACTTTGCCCCTTAACAATAATGCGACCTTTTTTTTCTAAACGGAACTCCTCCACGACATTCAAGTTCTTCATGCTTTGCACCGTTTCCGGGCGGGCCTGAATAATATATAATTCGTTATTACGTCCATCTAAGGCCCACTCTATATCCATGGCGCGGCCGTAATGCTCCTCAATAATCATGCCCCATTTTGCTAACTGCTTAACTTGAGCATCACTAATTGATGGCTTTAATCGATCACTCGCTGATACCGGAATGTTTTTTACAGGAGATTTACCTTTACGGTTATAAATCATGCGCACCTCTTTCTTGCCAATTGAGCGCGAAATAATCGCCAGCGTCGGCTTGAAAACATAGTATTCATCGGGATTAACACGCCCTTGAACAATATTCTCGCCGAGTCCGTAGATTGAATTTATTAAAACGGTATTACGAAAACCGGATTCAGTGTCGATGGTGAACATTACGCCAGAGGAACCAAGATCAGAGCGCACCATTTTCTGTACACCCACCGAAAGAGCGATAGAAAAATGATCAAACCCTTTATCTTCACGATATGAAATTGCGCGGTCCGTGAATAAAGAGGCAATACACTTCTTTACGGCAAGCAATAATTCTTTTTCGCCGACTATATTTAAAAATGTTTCTTGCTGGCCAGCAAAAGAGGCGTCTGGTAAATCTTCAGCGGTAGCGCTTGAGCGAACAGCCACATCTGTAGCCTTCACTTTACTTTCAGCGGAGAGTTTTTTGTAAGCAGCAACAATCTCTTTTTTAAAATCAGCTGGCAATTGCACTTTTAAAATCTCTTCGCGAACACGTTTACCGTGAGCCATTAGATTACGAGTATCTTTCGTATCTAAATCTTTTAATATGTCTTTAATTCTTTTTTTGAGACCAGTACTTTCTAGAAAATAGTTGTAGGCCGAGGCAGTTGTCGCAAAACCGTTAGGCACTTTAATACCTTGATCATGCAACTTGCGATACATCTCGCCCAAAGAGGCGTTTTTCCCTCCGACTGAAGGCACATCTTTAATAGACAGCTCTTCAAAAAAACGAACGAATACGGGCTTGTTCATAAACAATATCTTTAAATTTTTTTATTGCAAAACTATATTGGCATTATAGCATATTCTTTACTTTATCATAATAATACCATAAGATATTAGCAGGCACGAATTAGCGGACGTGGCGAAATTGGTAGACGCACTAGCCTTAGGAGCTAGCGGGGCAACCCTTGAGAGTTCGAGTCTCTCCGTCCGCACACTTTAGTGATTACAAATGATTAACCTCTTACATAAATTCACACCGGACCCATTGTTGTTTTCCCTTGGACCGGTAAATATTCGCTGGTACGGACTAATCTTAGTGATAGCGATGATAGCTGGTATCATGAGCTCCGTATATATTGCGCGTCGATACAAAATTGAGCGCGATACTATCCTTGATTTATCTGTCTGGGTGATTGTAGGCGGTTTACTAGGGGCTCGACTTTACGAAGTATTTCTTGAATTCTCGTACTACGCCTCTAGTCCCATTTCTATCTTTAAAATTTGGGAAGGCGGACTCGCTATTCATGGAGGTATTATCGGCGGCGCACTGGCGCTTTTTCTTTTTGCTAAGCGCCATCATTACGACGCGCTGATACTAGCAGCGATTATTGTTCCTGGACTTGCCCTTGGTCAAGCGATTGGTCGTTTTGCAAATTGGTTCAATCAAGAGCTGTTTGGCCTACCAACAAGCCTGCCCTGGGGCATTCCGATATCGTTCATTAATAGACCGATAGGGTATGAGTCATTTCAGTATTTTCATCCGACCTTCTTATATGAAAGTCTTGGTAGTTTAATAATTTTTTTCGTTCTTATATACCTTATTAATCGTTTTTCTGTTTTAAATTACCGACGTCAGATGCTAATTGTTGCCATCTATCTAATCGCCTACTCCTTATTACGTTTTACTTTGGAATTTATTAAAATTGATCCTACGCCGATGCTCCTTGGTCTTCGCTGGCCACAAATAGCAAGTCTCATATTTATTATCTTAACCGCCACCTGGCTTTCTATAACATTAAAAATCCGTCAATTATGAAAATCCGTTTATTCCATCGCAACAACCCTAAACAAAACCTTGTCCTCCTTTACATTTTGGGCACAATTTTAGCAATTGCTAATGCACTGCCGGCATACATCCAGTCAAACTATCTAGGAACAATGCTTTCCATTACCTGGATTAGCATCTTCTTTGCCGTCGCTAACCTTATAGCTGTTTTCGCTATTATTTATTTTCCACGCTTAATTAAGCGTTTTGGCAATCTTGTTACAACTGAGGTAAACCTTTTTCTCTTTGTTTTATCTCTGCTGGGAATGAGTCTGGCAACCAATTTTATAGCGATTTTTGCCTCCTTCATTTTACTTAGTGTCGTTAGCAACTTGATCTGGATTAACATGGATTTGTTGGTTGAGAAATTTTCCGAAGATGCCTCAACCGGCAGAACAAGAACTATATATTTTACCGCCATTAATCTTGGTTGGATTTTAGCCCCCTTCTTGTCTAGTGTCTTAGTTCAGCGTGCCGGTTACTACTGGGTATTTATTATAGCAGCAATATTTTTAGTTCCTTTTTTTGCTTTACTGATTAATTATCGACGACGCTTTAAAGACTCACATCGCTATAAAACTGCTTCGATTGTAAAAACAATTAAGGGTTTATGGAAAAATAAGAATTTGCGCGGTATTTATTTTATTTCTCTATTACTCAGTATTTTTTTCAGTAGTGCGGTTGTTTATATTCCAATTTATCTTCACCAAAATCTTGGTTTCTCCTGGGCTGTTCTCGGTATAATGTTTTCTTTTATGTTATTGCCGTTCCTTCTTATAGAAATTCCAGCCGGTTATCTGGCCGACAAGTATTTTGGAGAAAAAGAAATGCTAGGCATCGGCCTAGGAATAATTATTCTCGCCTTGTTTTTATTTTTTGCCATAAAAACTCCCGACATTTGGATTTGGGGCGGCTTATTATTTCTGAGCCGTGTTGGCGCGGCTTTAATCGAGGCTATGAGAGAGTCATACTTTTTCAAGCTTGTGGCCGCCGACGATGTGCCTTATATTAATTTTTTTAGAACAGCTTCTCCTCTTGGGTATTTAGTGGGAACTGGCTTAGCCGCTATTGTGCTCTTGTTCTACCCACTCGAGTATCTTTTTATTTTCATTGCCTTATTAATGTCCTCTGGCTTCCTGTTTTTATACATCATTAAAGACACGCGTTAATATTTGACTACTACCTTAAAATCTCTTATTATGAAGTTTGAGTAAGCGCGGGTATCGTATAATGGTTATTATATCAGCCTTCCAAGCTGAGGATGACGGTTCGATTCCGTTTACCCGCTCACACAATATATCAAAAAACAGCCACTTTATGGCTGTTTTTTAGTATTTCCCAAACTCATACTTCACAATTTTCTTCCGTATCGGTCCCCTGATGATAAAATAGATCCCACCCACAAACCATTTCCAAAGTACCGGCGCGACCCCCTCTTTTTCTAAGCGACGCACCGAAAAATAGAGGAACGTACTCGCAATCATTCGGTACTTACCGACACCGGCAAGGCGATTAATATAATCATAATCCTCGCCAATATAGATGCTCTCGTCAAAACCTTTAATCGTATCATGAGCAATTTTTGACGCCATAATCCCTACGCCGACGGAGGCTGGAAAAAAGTACTGACCCAGATAACTCATAATACGAAAAGCGGGCTCAATAAAACGATAAACACGTTTAGGGGAATTGAAGTGCAAATAGAAACCCGCAGCGCTTAAATTTTTTTTTCTAAACTCCTTATAGGCGGCGGGCAGAAAGTCGTCGGGCAAGAGTGAATCCGCATCTAAAAATAATATGGTGTCGCCCTTAGCAACCTGCGCGCCTAAGTTTCGCTGTCTTGCCGGCGAACGCCCTTCATCCTCAACCACTCTACAGCCAGCATTAAAGGCTATACTAATTGTTTTATCCTCTGACTTGCCGTCTGAAACTATAACTTCATAGTCAGAAAAACCCTGCTTCTTGATAGCTTCAAGCAGTAGAGGTAAATACTTTTCTTCATTTAGAGTCGGTATAACTATCGATAACATATTACTAGAAAAGGGTGCGCGCTAATTCCCAAAAAGCAGGATCGTCGTGTTTATACTGCCAGTACCACCATTCAACACCCCAAAGGTACGCTTTTTTGAATTTTGTTTTCTGCGCGTAATTTAAATTCGCTTTGAATTGATCAACATTAAATGAATAGTCAGCCTCGCTTTTTGATAAGTATATAATTTTGCCCTGAGGTACCCATGGTTCTGCCTGTAGTTCAGCAATGATGCGTTTTTCAGGTGGAATACCAACAAACCAAGCTTTCAGCGGATAATACCAGGTTGGAATTGGGTAACGCAGGTAGCCAATCATTGGGTTCCAGATGACGCGGTACATGGTGGTTCCAAATATATCCCCGTATTTTGCTTCTTTGCGCCACATATTAAGCTCACCGGGCCCAGAAACGATAATAGGTCTTTTATCTAACGATCTTACCAACGCAATTTCACGAGCAAAAAATTCCTCATCACTTGGGGGGCAAATACCGAATGTATTCAAAAATGGCTCATTCTCGATTTGCCAATACATGATTGCCGGATTGTCCTGATATCTTTTAACAGTTTTTTCTATCATGTGCAAGGTGTCCTCCTGAATATCAGAAATACTCTCCTGATTCGTCCAAGCGGGAGCATGACACTCTGGCCAACGAGGTAGGCGCCAGCCGATATTGATGACAAAATGCACATTACGCTTTAATCCCTCAGAAATCATGTAGTCATAGTCGCTATAATCAAATACGCCTTTTTCTTTTTCAATTTCATCCCAATAGATTGGCAGGCGTAAATGCTTAACTTTTAAATCGTCAAGAATTGCGATATAGGTTTCACGCCAGTTTAAGCCAATCCCTTGAGCATACTTTTTTGAGTAAGTGACGCCAAAAAATTCTGGGTTTCGCTCAATAACGAGATTCTCTCGACTGTAGTTAAAAATTTTCATGATTAAGACTAGGCTCACCGCTAGCACAATTAAGACGAGCCAAAATATTTTCATTTTTAATTTCATACCGCTAAAAGATATAAACCAATACCAATAAGTAAAATCGCAAGACCTTTTTGAGTTAATGCCCGCCAGCTGATATCCTCTTTAAGAATATCTGGCCTAAAGACAGTAACAAGAGCACCAAGCACAATTATCCAGGCATACTGCACACCCTGTAAAGCGTTCACTAAAGCAACTGGCCCGAGAAATACAGCATAGTTTTGTAAGATGAAACCGAGAGCACCAAGTACCTGATTGCCCACCACCAATCCTTGATTGCGCTTACTTCCCGGCTTGCGTGTAAACAGAGCCTTCACCTCTTGCTGTGCGCGAGGGGAAATAAGCAGTAGTGAAGCAAACATTGCCGCACCAAGACGCATCCAGAGAAAGGCGCTCAAAAACGATTGGTCCTGATATACATACTTACTGCCGACAAAGAACAGGGAGTAAGCTAAACCGGAGGCAAGAGCCAGGGCAATACTTGTTTTGGTTGAAGGTCTTTTCTTAACCATACCCACAATTTTTGACCATAGGCTTGGTTTTTGGCTAGGCAACAGTGCTACCACGGCGACGCCAGCGATTAAAAAGCCTATAGCCATGAGCTCGCCTGACGGAATTCGATCGCCTAGAATTAAAAAAGCGAGCGGTATTGTAAACACCGGCGTTGAACCGCCAATAACTACTAAAGCTCTTGAAGCTTCTCCTCTTCTGAGCGACGCAAAGAGTAGTAACAAGGCGGCAGCGAATATGCCGCCTAGAATAACATTATATAATAAGCCTTGCCAACCTGGCCACTCTAATACCCAGGGGGCAGCCACAAATACGACTGCGCCTAAAACACAGGCGACAAAAGTATAGGCGCGCGCGCTGCCAACGACTTTTTCTACTAAATATTTGTCTACTAAATTTGCGATGGCTAATAAGAAGTATGCAGCAAAAGCAACAATTATCCAACTCATAGGTTTTCATTAAATAAGGCTTTCTTAATATTTACTACTCCATCTCTTGGCGCGTTTAAATAAGCATTAAAAGCAGCTCTTGCTAAGCGCCCATCCAGGCGCCAGTCAAGCAACCATTCAGCTACGTATTCCGGATCAGGACTATCTAAGCCAGCCCCGATAGATATTAGCCACTCGCGGTTAAAGTGCTCTTGCGATCCTACTGGTTCCGACATAATAATTGGCAATCCTAAACCTGAGTAGAAACTAAGCTCTGATGGCTTTGTCCATAATACATCAGTCTCCCGGATACATTCATTAAACTGTCGGAAGTATTCCATTTTTTGCGGATGATAAATAATACGCGCATTCTGATTATTTTCTAAACCGATCTCAGTTAGAGTTTTTTTAAAGTGATCACGCACATCCTCACGACTTCCTGCTATTAAATTCATTTTTATATTTCCTTCTTTGATGTGTGATTGTAGTTTAGTAATTATTTGACTACCAATTTCGCGTTGTGCACCAGCTCCGCCAACCGCAAAAGTAACGGTGAGAGGACGTCCTGAGTCTAACGGCAACTCAAGGTTATCTTTAAGATAATTTTCGTACGTTTTCCGAAAAATGTTAAGCGGGTCGAGCGATACAATTCTTTTTCCTAAATCGCTTTTAATAATTTCATCATTTTCACCGATGTTTTCTAGGGGTAATGGAAAACCAGTTACTATTATATTATTTACTGGTACACCATATTGTTTAAGGCGCTCACGTCCCCTTTCATTGGGCGCAAAATACTTGATGCGACTATTCTTAGGATCAATAGGCGCCCAAGCACGCGAAATATCAGCGTCACAAACTATACAATAAATGTCGCCTGGATAATTATAATGCTCAGCACCATAAGCAGCTACAAAAAAACTGGTTACGAATGGTAAGGGCTCCTTAGTTAAGCGTTCAATCAACCCACGGCTCACACCTTTCTTGATGGCACTAAAAAACATTTTTTGCTGCAGTGTCATCGGTGATAAATCACGACGAGGATAAAACTTATCAATCTGCTGGAAATAATCCATCGCCTTAAAAACTAAAGACCCGAGAACTGGAATTCGTTTGAAGTATGATATTTTTTCGTAGGTTTTTTGAGATTTCAACCAGTATGATTTTTCCCAATTTTCAACCCCTTCGTAATCATTTAAATTAAGCGCTCCTTCTCGACTTAGTTCTAGTAATGGATAAGCGGCACGCTGGTGACCATAGCCCATATCAACCGCGACAAGGTGAATCTTATTATTCATAGGTTTTATTTAAATATATAATCACCTTCATTATACTATAAAAAAATCGCCCCTGAAAGGGCGATTTTATTGTTTTAAATTATTTCACTTCGTGTTTTTTTGTCTCTTGCTTCTGTATGTATTGATAAGCAGACAAGGCGGCTACTGTTGCTTGCCCCATCGCAATAGTTATCTGTTTGTATTCACTGTGCACAACGTCGCCTGCAGCAAATAAACCAGGCGTTTTTGTTTCTTGTTTATCATCCGCTAAAAGCTGCCCCTGCTCATCACGCTCAACAAAATCTTTTAACAAATCTGTGCTTGCAATACGTCCAATTTCTACAAATACACCTTCGAGTGGTAAGGTAATTTTTTCCTGCTTGGTATTCTCGTATATTAACGCCTCAACCTTTGCTTCGCCCTTTATTTCAACGGTTTTTGCCTCCATAAGTATTTCGATATTTGGTCTTGATTGCACTTCTTTCACTAAGGCGTCAAAGGCTTTATAAGTACTGCTTCGAATTACGAGATATACTTTCTCAGCAATTTTTGACATAACCTCAGCAGCGTCAAAAGCAGAGTTGCCACTACCAACAACAGCCACGGTCTTACCTTTATATAAAGGCCCGTCACAGTTAGCACAGTAGGAAACGCCGCGCCCACTTAACTCCATTTCCCCAGGTACTGATAAGCGGCGCGGTGCTAGCCCCATGGTAATAATAACAGTTTTGGCTTCGAAATCGCCCGCCTCTGTAGTTACAACAAAAGTGCCGTCATCCTTTTTAAGTAAGCTAGTGACGGTGGTGTTTTTTATTTCTACCCCAGACTTAATAGCGTGCTCATTAAATCTATCAATCAACTCAAAGTTAGTTATACTGACGAAGCCCGGATAATTTTCGATATCGCTAGCCCAAATTATTTGCCCGCCTGGCTCCTTGCCAATAATGAGCGTCTTCATCTCGCGGCGCACTGCGTATATGCCGGCAGTGATGCCTGCTGGTCCCTGACCAATAATAATTGTGTCGTACATATTTAGTTTAATTTTTAATTTCAATACTAATATTATAGTGTTTAAATATTTAAAAAGCAAAGCTTCAATATTGCGCTAATTTTAGCATACTTTTATAGTATTTGTTTAATGTTAGTAATAAAAACAGTGTTCTACGCGGAACAGCACCTCCTCAGCCTTTATTGTCCCTAATACTACGGATGTTCTACGCAGAACAGTTATATTTATTATAGATAAATTCCACAAGCCCATTAATGACTGTATCTAACCCCCACTTGGCGTGTGATTAATTGTCTTATTAGGATTTACAGCTGTATTAGCTTTGTTCTTTGTGGAACAATTGCTTGCACACAAAATAGTTTCAGGTGCAAGTCCTAGAAGATGATATTATTTCTAGAGCTTGTTCTGTAAAGAACAAAATCTAAGGATATTAACGTTAACAGAACACTATTCGCAAGTAATTATTTTGCATATAAGAATAAGTTATTTAGCAAAGCAGAATTAATTACGCCAATATATAGCTTTAACTTGTTCGACGAATAATAAGTCGCTAGATATTTAGATCTCTGCTGCTATCTCATAGCTCGTACATTAAACGCACGATGATGATTTATAGTGTTGTTCTGTGTAGAACAACGCAGATAAAATAGATCTTAATCATCAAACAACGAACAAGGATTGCTTTGCTGCCCATATTTGCTGACAGCGCATTGATAATTTAACGAGAAATCAAATAGTGGCGCCGCTAGAATAATTTGGCAGGAATTTATCATGCCAACGCTTTTAAATAGCCATAAAAAATATAATTTACTTGATATTGACCGGTGTTCTGCACAGAACAATGCTGTTAGTAGCTATTTAAGTGCTCTGAGTTAATAATTTGGTGTTTATTATTGTATAATTGCGTCACTTGTCGAGGTAGATGGCTCCTTTAGGTTGTTCTGCGTAGAACAAAACTGTCGATGACGAGATAAATGTGGTTTAAGTACAAAAAAAGAAAGACTATAAAAGTCTTTCTTAGTGTGGACCATAAGGGACTTGAACCCTTGACCTCTTCCATGCCATGGAAGCGCTCTAGCCAACTGAGCTAATGGCCCATAATGTTCTGCGAAGAACGGTGGATTGTTACTTAACACTATAATTATCTATATTTGTCAATAGGCAAGTGGGTGCCCTCGCCAGGAATCGAACCTGGATCTAGAACTTAGGAGATTCTTGTTTTATCCATTAAACTACAAGGGCCAGGTCAAGAATAATAATAACCGAAATTAATTTTTTTTACAACCCTTATATTCTGAACTTATTGCAATAACATTAACTAAATTTTTGACAACTTACAATATATATACTAAAATATAAGCAATTCTAATTAACAACTATATTTACATTGCCTTTTAAATTGCACATCCGTTTCGTTAATGGACCGGATTATTTAAATTTATGTTTAGCAAAGACAACAAATTGGAGCGTATGAAAGACGCCGAAACAATTATTGGTGCTTCGATTCGCGTTAAAGGAAATTTTAATGGTAAAGGAGACATTGTCATCGAAGGATTCCTTGAGGGTAGCCTAAAAACTGAGGCTAATGTGTTCATCGGTGAAAAAGCGCGCGTAAATGCCAACGTTGAAGCAAATGAAGCATTAATTAACGGCGAAATCAGTGGTAACATTAAAGCTCGTCGCTATTTGGCAATAGGCAAAACTGCAAAAATTGCCGGTGACGTTCAGTGTGGTGAAATATCCATCGAACGCGGCGCTTCAATTACTGGTCAAATTCTCGTCTCTGCCTCTGATGCTAAACGAGCTGATAAAAAATCTGAAGCTGTCGAGGAGGCTGAATAGCGCTTAATTGCTGTATGAATGCTTACATTTACGACGACTATTTAAATAAGGGCCGTTATCGCCGCGCTTTAAATCGTATCGAGATCAGGCTGACTGACCTTGGCCTTAATGGCAAGATCATTCGTTTAGGCTCTATAAAAAATGTCCGTGATGTAATACAGGCAGAAATTAAGAACGGTATAAAAAATATTATTGCGGTGGGCAATAATGAAACGGCAAATAAGGTTATTAGTGCAATGATAACCAACAAAGCCTACGGTTTTTTCCAGAAAGATGTTCTATTTTCAATTATTCCAATCGGTGACAATAATTCAATTGCCACTTCACTCGGTATAAAAAAAGAGGAAGATGCTTGCAATATCTTGCTGGCGAGACGTATTAAAAAAATTGACATTGGTATAGCTGGTAATAATATCTTCTTAAATAAAGCAGAAATCACGAGTAGCAGTGCCCAGCTGAGTATTAATGAAGAATACACCCTTGAGCTTACTAAAAAAACTACAATTAAAATCATTAACCTTAACGATGATTTAAATTTATTCTGTAAGGACAGAATTGATCCCTATGATAATGATTTAAATCTGGTGATCAGTGGGCGTGGTGAGGATAACACATTTTTAACAAGCAATAATATTAAGATTTCCGGAGAGGGTGAATTAATCCTCGATAATTCAGTTACAATTCCTTTACCCACAGAGGTGGGTATAATTCCACAAAAGATAAATGTAATCGTTGGTAAAGAAAGAGGATTCATATAAAAAACCGGGTTGACCCGGTTTTTTTGTACAAATATATTTATTTAATGATTTGACCCTCAATGGCTGGTGGGTCATTTTTTGGTTGTTTTCTTGCCATCAGTACTTGTTGTAACACGGTCAACAAGGTGATGGTTAGCCAGTAAAGTGTTAGTCCACCCGGGAGGGTAATACCAATAAACACAGTTAAGGCGGGCATAAAGTAAACCATCTGCTTACTCATAATTGCTGCCATGTTTTCATCTTTTGACCCCTCGCCCCCAGCTTTTACATCGACACGCTTAGCCATCATCATTTTTGCTTGCCAGAACTGCGCCGCACCAGCTAAGACCGCTAGATAAATATTTGGTTTAGATAAATCTAAGAAGTCTAGTAGGAAGGGGTTAATAACTTCTGGTCTAGTAATAAAGGGGTATAGCATCTCAAAGTTGTTATCAAGACCCTTACGCAAAACTTGATACACCGCAATAAAGAAAGGTAATTGTAGAATTAAAGGCAAACAAGAAGAAAAAGGATTAATTTTGTGCTCTTTATAAAGCGCCATCATTTCCTTACCCATCTCTTGTTGATTACCTTTGTGCTTGGCCTTGAGAGCATCAATCTTGGGTTGAAGTGTTTGTAATGATTGCTGTGACTTGATTGACTTTCTTGATAATGGCCAAAGAATCAGCTTAATAATTATCGTAAGAAGAATGATTGCAATACCTAAATCTTGAAAAGTAACTGAGTTATACAAGAATACGAGTAAATTGAAGATTGGTTGGTAAAAAATTGTGTTAAATAAGTAGATCATAATGTTATTTTAATGGGTCTTCACCGCCTTTGTTAAATGGGTTGCAGCGCAACACCCGCCAGGTCGCCTTTAGCGAGCCAAGAAGTGGCCCATATTTTTCAATTGCCTGAATACTATAATTTGAGCAGGTCGGATGAAAACGACAAAAACCGTAGGGATGCTTATATTTGAATACCCCGTGGTCTGGAGAGAGTGTTTTTTGGTAAACCTTAATTACGGAAACCAAAAAATTGCCGATTATTGCAGAAACCAGCTTTAGCATATCGTTATTTATTGATTTTAGCGAACGTTTCTAGAATTTCGTGCCTAAGTTCAGTGATTGTGGCGTCCTTAATTCCAGCTAAAGCAATTATAACACAATCAGAAGGAATTGATAAATTAAGCTGCACCTTCTCTAATATTGTATAAACGCGCCTTTTTAACACATGTCTTTTAACTGCACTTTTTTCTATTTTTACTCCTAACACTACGCCAAATCTAGAATAGTCTAGATTATTTTTGATGATTTTAAAGCCTAAAAACCGCCCGTATACACTACGGCCGGCCTTAAATGTTTTTTCAAAATCTTTATTGAGAGATAATTTGTATTTTCTTGGCAACATGGCGAAAAGCCAGTTATTTAGACAATACTTCGCGTCCTTTGTCGCGGCGGCGCTTCAAAACATCACGCCCATCCTTAGTACTCATGCGTTTCAGGAACCCGTGCTTCTTAGAGGCGCGCTTCTTATTTGGTTGATACGTTCTTTTGGGCATAATACAATGATTCTAAATAATTATATCTAACATAACACTAATATTTTAAAAGGTCAACAATCTTAGCTGAAATAGTTATGCACTTATTATAAACACCTTGTAAACATAGGAATCGCTTGTTAGCCCTGTATTTATACATTATAATAAAGAAACAAACATCAGGCTTATGAATAATGATCAAATTTGGCAAGCAACCCTAGGCGAGTTAGAGATTAACCTTTCTCGGGTTAATTTTGTAACATGGTTTAAAGATACCTTCCTGTCATCCTTCGAAGATGGACGGGCAATTATTTGTGTACCTAACGCATTTGTAAAAAAATGGTTGGAAGAAAAGTATCACAAGAATATTGTAAACTCTTTAGAAAATATTACGAAGCATAAACTGCACGAGATTATTTATAAAATTGAGTTGCGCCATGGCTCAAATAATATTGGTTTAAATGTGCGTCAAATAAAAAATACTGAGGATGCTTCTGTTTCTGAATCTAAAATTCAAACTCCGGACACCACTGTAAAGGCTGTTACCGCTAATCGCTTTGGTTTAAATCCTAAATATGTATTTGATAATTTTGTGGTTGGGCGTGGAAATGAATTAGCTCACGCTGCTTGCCGTGCAGTAGTAAATAATCTAGGCAAGGCTTACAACCCTTTATTTATTTATGGTGGTGTTGGATTAGGTAAGACCCATCTCCTACAAGCCATCGGCAACGAGGTTGCTAAACATACTGATAAAATTTTATACGCAACCAGTGAAAAGTTTACGAATAATTATATTCAGGCTGTTCAAACTGGAAAAGCGAAAGACTTTAAAAATATTTACCGCAACGTTGATTTATTATTAGTTGATGATGTCCAGTTCATGGGTGGAAAAGACGGTACTCAAGAAGAGTTTTTTCATACCTTTAATGAACTACAGCAGGGAGATAAACAGATTGTAATGACCTCAGATCGCCCACCCAAGTCAATCCCAGCGATTGAAAAAAGATTAATATCTCGTTTTGAGTCTGGTATGGTTGCCGATGTTGGGAAACCTGATATGGAGACTAAAATTGCAATTTTAGAGCGCAAATCAATTGAAAAGGGTTTTCCACTTGATAAAGATGTCTTAATTTATATCGCAAATAATGTTCAGAATAATATTCGTGAGCTTGAAGGTGCTTTAAATAAGGTTGTTGTTATTCACCAATTAAGCAACTCGGTGCCAACTTTAAAGAGTGTTCGAAACGCTTTAAGTGATTATGTTTCCAGTTTACAAGCAAAGTCACTTACCGCTAAGGAAATTATTGAAGCGGTTTCACGTTTTTATGAAGTTAGTCTGAAAGAAATATCTGGTAATAGCCGCCGTAAAGAGTTGGTTGGCCCCCGGCAGGTCGCTATATACTTAATTCGTGAAGAGCTGAGTTCCTCTTATCCAAGTATCGGCCAAGAAATAGGTGGAAGAGACCACACCACCGCCATGCACGCTTATAACAAAATTCTTAGAGAGGTAAAGGAGAATGATAATGAGAAGTTAAAGCAAGACCTAGAGTCCATTAAGCAGCTATACGCCAACCCATTATACTAAAAGTCTGTGGACTACCTGTTAGTAAGCACTACTTATACTGTGCATGTCGCTGTGTATAGAGGTCTAACTAATAGTTAACAAGCGTCACTTATTAAATAGCTCAGGAATCTGTCCACCTGATATAAGCCTAATTACACCGTCTACACAGAACCTAAATCACAGGCGTTCACATCTAATAGTAGCGAAAGAATCAATCAATTTTGAATTGTCCCCACCCCTTATTGTTATTATTTATTAAATATATATAAATTATATAATATATATGAAATTCATCTGCTTGCAGGAGAACTTAAAAAAAGGATTAGCAGTTGTTAGTCACATTAATAATAAAAACATAAACTTACCTATTCTTAATAATATCCTTATAAGGTCAAATGAGAGTGGTCTTGAGTTGGTTAGCACTAATTTAGAGATTGGTATCACTCATCAACTAAGAGCAAAGGTGGAGGAGCTTGGGGAAACAACAGTTGATGCAAAGATTATAAGTGATTATGTAAACCTATTACCTTCAGAAAAGATTGAATTTAATGAGAAGGAGGATGAGGCTTCGCTGAAGTGTGGTAACTATAAGACAAAAATAAAAGGAGAATCAGCTAAGGAGTTTCCTTTAATCCCAGTAATTGATCGCTCACGATATGCTGAGTTTAATATTTTTGATTTTAAAAAGGCCTTAAGTGGAGTTGCTTTCGCCGTTGCTAATAATGACAACCGCTTAGAGTTGTCAGGGGTTCTATTTGAATTTAATGAGGAGCACCTAACACTAGTGGCAACTGATAGCTATCGTCTGTCAGAGCGAAAACTCGCTGTTAAAGGTGGTAATATAAACGAAGGTAGGGTTATTGTCCCAGCAAGAACAGTGCAGGAGGTTTTAAGAATTATTTCTGGGATTAGTGCTGACCCTCAAGCAATCGAAAGTGATATCTTAAAAATTTATATTGCTGACAATCAAATATTATTTGCACTTGATTCGGTTGAATTAATCTCACGCCTTATTAATGGTCAATATCCGGACTATAAACAAATTATCCCTGATAAGTATAAAACTGAAATGGTAGTTAAAAGACAAGATTTAATTAGAGCCTTAAAAGCATCATCAATTTTTTCTCGGGTTGGGGTGCAGGATATTTCGCTGGTGTTTAAAAAAGGATTAGTTAATATTTTTTCTTCATCAGGGCAAAGTGGTGAGAGTTCAATTGATTTAAGTGGAGACCTGAGCGGCGATGATAACGATATTACGATTAATTATCGTTACTTACTTGATGGGTTAAATATTATTGAGAGTGATACAGTTAGTATTAAGATTATTAATAACAACACCCCTTGTGCTGTAAGCACTACTGACGATGAGAACTATTTATATATTGTAATGCCAATTAGAAATTAGGAAGAGTCTGTTAAAAAAGCCACTGATAATCAGTGGCTTTTTTGTATTGAAGAAATTATCTTACTAAATTTATATTTATACTAGCGCTGTTACAGTTTCCAACATCATCACAAGCGGTGGCGGTTAACTTATGATAACCATTTTCCAGTCCATCAAGAGCAGCATTTATTTCTGACTCGGAACCACCGCCAGCAAGAATAACATCATTTAATAAATATTTAATTGTTTTAATGCCACGCGGCGCGCTTGCCTCAACCTTAATTAAGATTATATTGGAGTTTACAAGCTCACCATCGCCAGGGGATATGAAGTTAATACTCGGTGTGTTTTCTGGTTTTATCTGTTCAACGTTATTAATAAGCTCCTGATTTGATTCCTGGTTATTCTTTTCCGCCCACTTTCTTATAGCTTCTTCCCAAACCAGATATTGAGGGTCAGCCTCTGGTTTTTCCGGTTCGGGTCCAAGGGGATCTTCACGATTTATATAATGAAGAATGGAGTGATGATTAAAGACCTCTAATTCCTGCTTTAATTCATCGGGTGTATCAATGCCGGCAGGTAGACCGGTTGAGATATCGACTATAATCTTGCGGGATCCCGATACTTCACCATCTATTGCGGCTTTACCGGTATTTTTACCATCCCAGGGGTTAAAAGTTTCAACCGGCGAGTCACCAAGGGCTCGCTTCATAAATTCATTCCAGATTGGTGCGGCAATAACACTACCATCAGCACCGCTGCTCATTTTGGAGTTATCGGTATTACCCACCCAGACGCCCGCTACGAGCGAGGGGGTGTAACCTATCGTCCAAGCGTCTTTAAAATCGTTGGTGGTGCCCGTCTTGGCTCCTACGGGACGACTACCAAGTGTTAGGGTGTTTCTTGTTCCGAAGACATAAGCGCGTGCTTCATTATCACTTAAAATACTATTAATCTTGCGAGCAGTCTCGGTTGTTAAAGCGCGGCTTTCTTTTTGTTGATATTCTTCTAGTATTTTTCCGTCTTTATCTTCAATTTTAAGGATGTAGGAAAGCTCATTAACCTTACCCTCACGCGCGAAAGCACTATAAGCATTAGTGTGCTCTAACAGTTTAATTTCTCCACCTCCTAAAACAAGGGCTAAACCAAAACGACTGCGATCGGATAAAGTGCTATAGCCAAGGTTTTCAGTGAGATTAATAACTTGATTGATTCCAGCAAGATAAATTGCTTTAACGGCGGGGATGTTTAAAGAGCCAGCCAAGGCCTGTCTAATAGAAACGGGACCAAGCTCGCCACCGCTGTAATTTTGAGGAATATAAGGTTCGCTGGGGTTGGTGGAGAAATTTGTTACAACATCGTATAACTTTGTGTTGGGGGTGTATCCCTGCTCAAATAAGGCGGCGTAGACTATTGGTTTTAAAGAAGAGCCGGGTTGGCGGGGTCGATCAGCTACGTTAACCTGACCTTTAATTTCATCATTAAAGTAGTCACGTGAGCCCACTAGTGCTAAGACCTGACCAGTTTTAGGATCAATGGCTACAAGAGAAGCGTTGTCAGCATTATATTTTTCTTTATAATTCTCAGTTTTTTCTTTAATAACCTCCTCGGCAAACTTTTGTTTATCCCAGTCTAGGGTGGTGTAAATTTTTAAGCCGCCACGCTCCACTTCACTCTCACCATATTTTTCGGAAAGAATTTGCTTTACCATCATGACAAAGTGAGGTGCGTTAATACTGGTTTCGGCCTGTTGAAATACAAACTCATAGCTTTTAGCAGCCTCTTTTTCTGGTTCCGTGATATACCCTTGTTCCGCCATTAAGGTTAGAACATAATCTTTACGTCCTAATAAAAGCTCTTTGTTGGGTCCATAAGGCGAGTAGCGACTTGGTGTTTGAATTAATGCGGCAAGTAAGGCGGATTCGGCTAAGTTAATATCACGTACACTTTTTCCAAAGTATTTTTGGCTCGCCGCTTCAATTCCATAAGCATTAGAGCCGTAGGGGATTTCGTTTAAGTACATTTGCAAGACCTCATCTTTAGAAAATTTCTTTTCGATGCGTTGCGCTAAAACAATTTCCTTAATTTTTCTTGTAATTTTTTTCTCAGAGGTTAGAATTGCGTTCTTAACAAACTGCTGTGTTAAAGTTGAGCCACCGGCGCGGCGGTTATACATAACATTTGTTACCAGCGTTCGAAACATTGCCCAAACACTAAAACCACCATGTCTGTAGAAGTTCTTATCTTCAATGGCAATAGTTGCATTTTTAGCGTTGTCGGGGATTTCATCCAGGCTCATCAATGTACGTTTTTCATCACCATGAATTTCATAGAGAACGTTTTCACCGCTACGATCAAAAATTTTAGTGCTCTGTGCAACATCACGATCGATTAGTTGGTTTGGTTCCGGAAGATCACGGGAAACCCAGGCCACAAGAATAAAGGATGAAAGTAATCCGAGTGATGCAAAAATAACAAGAGCTAGTAGAATTTTCTTCTTCCAACTACTTGGTGATTTTCGTTTATCTTTATTTCTCCAGAACTCAGCTTTAGGAGAAGAAACAGTTTTTAATTTTGGTATGGGCATATATATTATTATTGACGATAATGCTTAGCGGCTTTTTCTGGTAAAACAGTATTAATTATTAATCCGGAGCCTAATTCAACACCGGCCCAGACACCTCGGCGCGGTTGAACCTTTAAATAAAAATGTTGATTCTCATTATCAATGTCGTTATGAGTGAAAAAATTGAAATCGCACCCCAAATCTTTTAATTTTTGAGAAATTAATTTCAAAGCTTTAGCAAGAGAAGTGATTTCAGAAGTTTTTAATAAAGCAATGTTATCTACGTGACGGCGCGTTATAACCCAAGCCTCATATGGATAGGATGAGGCAAATGGGCAGAAGGCAACGATATTTGAATCACTATATATTTCTAAATCACCACGCTCTTCCTGTTTACTTAAGTCACAATAGGGACAGCGACTGCTTTCTGCTTTTAAGATTGCAACCCGTTTGCGCTCTTCAATAATATCGGGAGGCAAAATAGTGGAAGCAAATATTTGTGAGTGAATGTGTCGAAGGGAGGCGCCTGCCGCTTTGCCTTGATTTTTGAAGCAGAGGATATATTTAATATTTTTATCGCGCATCAATTTTTCACTACGGACTTGATATAACCGTAAAACTGCCTCTATTTGTTCCACGCCCAAGTCAGAAAAATTTTCTAGATGAGCAGGAGTATCAATAACAACCTCCTGAAAACCATATGCCTGCTTGTTATCAGCTGACATTACAGGGAAAACGTTCTTAATTGACACTGCCTGCCATTTACCGGAAGTCGGCACTTGGCTAATAATCTTACTCTTCGCTACATTCTCAATACAAAAAGGACAGTCAGTAGACTTCTTTTTTTTGGTATCATTAGGTCTTTTTTCACGTTCAGGGGCAAAAATGACACTCTGTCCCGAAAGAAGGTTATAGCGTATTTGGGCTTTTTTACTCATAATATGTATATAATAACAACCACATTATAACAGACTTTTCCCTATAATGAAAAAGACGAAAACAAAAATATAGCAACTAATTCATAAGAGTATTGAAATTTTGTCAAATACCCTATAATCTGTAGATAGTAAAAATATATGATTACCAGTCCCCAAAACACGTTGATAAAAAATATTGTTAAACTACGGAAAGCCAGAGCACGTAAGCAGCAAGATTTGGTTATCGTCGACGGCTTAAGAGAAATAAAAGTCGCCTTTGACTATGGTTTTGAATTTGTTGAACTATTACACTGTCCTGAACTAAGTACAGAAGATTGGAAGCAGGCACCGATTATACCGACTCCCGTTAGTCTTGAGGTTTTTAAAAAGGCCGCCTACGCCGACAACCCAAATGGTTGGTTGGCTCTGGTTAAGCCCCGCTACCGCACACTGGACGATTTAAAATTAAAAGCAAATCCACTGGTTCTGGTTTTAGAGGCGGTGGAGAAACCAGGTAATCTGGGTGCGATGCTGCGGACCGCCTACGCCGCTAACATTGATGCGGTGATTATCAATAACCTTCAAACCGACTTCTATAATCCCAACGTCATTAAAGCCAGCTCCGGTCATGTATTTAGCGATCAGGTCGCCATCGCCGATGAAGCGGAAACATTAGCCTGGCTGAAGAAGAATAAAATAAAAGTACTTGCTACGAATATAACAGCCGCGACCCCATACACAGAGGTTGATTGGTCAGAGGGCGCAGCAATCATCATGGGCACGGAGGCAACTGGCTTAAGCGATTTTTGGATTAAAGAGGCCGACAAGAATATTATCATCCCCATGCAAACCGGAATCGACTCCTTAAATGTTTCCGTTAGTGCCGCCATTATCATTTTTGAGGCAAAAAGACAACGTGATTTAAAGAACGGGGCTAATATTAAGAAGAAATAATTTAATTGACAGTCAGTTTTTTATCTAGTATTATCAAATTGATAAAGGGAGCGCCCATAGTTCAATGGATAGAACACCAGCCTTCTAAGCTGGTTACGTAGGTTCGATTCCTACTGGGCGTACGTTTAATTAATTCATTAATTCAATTATATATGGAAAAGAAAACTGTTAAGGCTAAGGCTGCTGTAAAGCCAGTAAGCGAAAAGAAGACAAGAGAAGAAATTGAAAACATGTTTTCAATGGATTTTAGTTGTGACTGCAGTCGCTGCGAACACCATTGCGGAGACGCTGAATAATTAAATAATGAGTCTTAAGTAATTAAGATTAACATGGTGCCTATGGTGTAGTGGTAACACAGCAGGTTGTGGTCCTGTTATTTCGGGTTCGATTCCCGATAGGCACCCCTAGTAGTGAATAAAAAACATCCCAATAAAAAGGGGTGTTTTTTGCTATAAATACGTAATCCCTGCTGGGAAGCGGACAAGCGGCGGTCAGTATTCTGAGGCGGAGCGACCACGCAAGTCACCAATATTAAGGAAACATGTAAGGCTATTTTGTTTAAAAAAAGGGGTAGCCGTTACGGGAGTATAAACTAGTTGACAGAATTTAATAAATATGATATAGTAAAAGCACAGTTATTTAAAAACAAACCAAAAACACACGGAGATGAAAGCACAATCTATTAAATGGATCGGGGTATCAATTTTAGTTTTGCTCCTTTCTTTCGTTTTATCCTTTTTATTATATATAGGGCCAATGCTTGCCAGCATCTTAACAGCAATCGTTATTGCAAACCCTAAATATAATTTAAACAAAAGAATAACTAACAAAGGATTCCTTCTGGGACTCGGAATAATCGGACTCTCCTTGTCTCAGGTAATTATTCTCGAAGTGTCAAAATTAACGCTTGTTTTAAATATTTTGACATATACCTTGTGTTTTATTGGCATGCTAATGCCAAGTAAAAGACAATCAATTGTTGGTTAATGACGTTAGTTAAAACAACGCAAGACCCGCGATAACATCAAGGGTCTTTTTTTGTATTAATTTATCAAATAATCCCTAGGGCCAAGCTAATTGACAAAATATAATAAACGTGATATATTAAAGGCATAGTTCATTAAAATACTAACCTTAAAAAACAAGAATCATGGAAAGTGTAGAATTTTTTAGAGAATTAGTTTCTCTGCCTATATTCTATTTAGGCCTTATTGTATTTGGCATGCTGATTAATATGATTTGCATGTTATTTGTCAATTACCACGCATTTGGGTGGCTTCACGGCAGAGACAGGGATAAGGGATGGAGAATTTCTGATATGCTAATCAAAATTCAAATAGGTGCAGTAATTATTCAGGTTGCGAGCTTAGTAACTTTGGTCATAGGGCTTGTTTTGACTAAAGATTTATTAACACCCTTTTTTTAAAAGGATAAAAATTTATATATTTGGCCAGAGATCATATCAAAGGCCTTTATAATTTCACCAAATAATTCATCAAAAAAGCTATCCAACTTTTAAGAGTAGCCCCCTCCTGTAATAAGAAAATCCAGCCTCAACTGGATTATTATTTATAAGTGTAGGGTGGACGGCAGTTTGACACAACTGTAGTTATACATTATTATTTTCGGTTAAGCGGTTCATTTAAGAGTAATAATGAGGTTAGTTGTCAATTTTATTGAAATAGTAGATTTAATAATTAATCTGATTGTTTACACTAAAAAAGGAGGGTACATGCCTAAAAAAAGTGTTAATAAAATTAAGGTTACCGCGCACACGGATCACGCATTTGTGGTTGACATCTCAAACGCGGCTTGCAAGCATTTTTTAATCCCTAATAAGGATGGAAAAGTGATTCCCGCCAAACATGGGATGAAAGTTACACACCCCAACATGGAGGGCATTGGTGAGGTTCAAGGTGTCGCACCTATGGAATTTACTGAGGGAGAACCTGTGTTGTGGGTAAAATGGGCGTCCGAAGGCGGTGGTGTTGGATATTCTCAACCTATGAATTACGTGAGAGTGTAGCCTCTAAGGCATGAAGCAATTAATTACTACCAATATACCATTAAGGTTGAGGTAGTTTTTTATTTAACTAAATACTCCAATAAAAAGGTTTGCCAAGACTTACGTTTAACGAACCTGTTTAACAAAGACGAGCCGAAGACGCGCATTTATTACATATACCAACACAAAATTAAGCCTACCAGGTTAAATAGGACAAAGTGATTGACAAAATAGTATTTGTTTTACATAATATTTTGTTATATATACTCGCTCCTTTACAAACAGTAATCAGGTTAATTATTAAGGTTTCTATGATTAGTGACTTTAACAATTAACCCGATTGTTAAACAAAAAAAACGGAGTCATGAAAAATGTGGTAATTATAATCGACTCACTGTCTATAAGGCAGTGTATTGGCGAACAGCTGAAGTGGAAGGGTTTTAATGTTCTGTTTTTTCAACACGAACAGGAAATATTGGAAAACATCGAGCAAATTGATTTTTTGATTATTGACCCCTTTGTTCCTCTAAGTTTATTAAACCACCCTAAGCCGACAATAAATCGCGGCTACGAATCTGGAATACATCTTATTAAGATACTTCAGAAAATAAGTTCGTCTCTTAAGGTGTTGGTTTACTCATCACTGTCCGCGCAAGACTTAATAGAAGCTGGATTATCCGAGTCTATTGCCAGACAAAGCATAAGAATGCCGGAAAAATTCGAAGATATACTCGAAAAATTCACGGCAATCCGCTAACCTAAAAGGCCTGTGATGCAAATTCATAGAAACGTTGAAAATGAGTCTCGGTTCACAAATAGGCGAGAGATATGAAACACCATAAGGCCTGAAGAAATTTGGGTCTTTTTTATTGACAAACAACAAATATCTGTATAATATTTTAATTAATTCAGAAACAATATAGTGCAAGGGGCACAAACATCAAATTGATGTCCGCGGGTCCGACTCCCGTATGTTGGCTTAAAGATAGATTAACAATGTGTAGAATAGACGGGAGACTGTGAAGCTAATGCGCCAGCTTTAGCGGAGTCTAAATGTTAAATACCGTCCCTGTTGATCGAAGGAGCGAATAGAGTGAAATAACCTCGAAAGCAGTTCAATGAGTTCTGAGTTACGGGGGTTAAGTAATTAACCCTCTTTTTTATTGTAATAATAGTATCAAAAGCCAAACATTGACAATATTTCAATTATATGATATTATAAACGGTTGGTTCATTTACAAATGCTGTTTCTTGGATTGATTGCCAAGCCTATGAATTCGTAGGTTTAGCAATCAATCCAATTAATCATCAAACCAAACAAAAAAAACAGCAAATGGAAACGAAAACAAACACCGGACCACGCTACGAAACATTAACAACCATGTTTAATGTGAAAGTAACATGTCCACCACCAACGGATGAATTTTTTACAATTATGGATGCCCACACGTTCATCGACGCGGACGGTAAGACAATTAACGTGCCCAAGCATATCCGCCGAGGCGACAGGTATAAAAAAATTATAGTAACAAAGAACTACTATATTGACTATACTTATGCCGGTGAAACCTTCACCGCCGATAAAGTTGTAGTTTTAACTTCAAAAAACGAGACAACCGGGGCAGTGCGGATGGTGATAGACATTTATAAAACAGGTGACAAAAAAGTTAGACCGGAATCGGAACTTAAAACTTTTTCACCAACAGGTGAGCCTGAAATGCTGATTCCTGGCACAACGGACATGTTTATCCGCTTTAAGCCAATTCAAGTGCGGGTTACCAAATAAACCCACACAAAAAAATAAAGCGAGGCCTCGAAAAATATTCTTCGAGGCCTTTTCAATTATCAAAAAGCCCGCTACAAGAGTAAACGGGCTAGAGATTTTTTACACTACTCAGTACAGTTTGGCGAATGTCATCAAGGGTTAAAGATTGAAACTCCATCGGTTTGCCGACTTTGATTGTAATCTTTTTGCCACCCTTAATGTGATGCCATTTAAAACCAGCACTGATAGGCATTACCTTGTCCATTCCCTCAATTTTAATGGGGATGGTTGTTGGTTGACGCATGGCGATGATTTTCGCTGGGCCATAGGCACAGGGACCAATATCACCGTTGCGACTGCGTGTGCCTTCAAAGAACAAAAGTAAATTGCCATGCTTAAGGATTTCGTCGTACTCCCGAATATTTTGATTAGCTAACTCAGCTCCGAGTTGACGGTAAGCAGGGATTGTTTTCAAAAAATAACAGAATGTGCGCAGAAATACTTTTTTATGAAAAAAGTTTTCCCAGGCGGCCGCATTCCAAGGAATTTGGCGGTAGCGACTCAGAATTTCATGAGGATCAAACAGGGCGTAACCAATGAGCATCGAGTCAACCAAACTTTGATGGTTAGACAGGAGCAGTAAGCCTGTTTGTTTGGGAAGATTCTCAAGGCCGATAATGGTAGTTTTATTTCTTACTCGAAACAACCACCAGCCAATCAGCCAAAATAATAACAGCATAAAAATGCTGATCAGATTTTTAACGAACTTTTTCATGACTATTTCGATTTAATTACAGTCTATCCTCTTAGAAATTTTTTGGCAATAATGCTGGTTTCATAGAAGTATTAGTATTGGCTTAAATTTGCAGATAAGGTAAGATTAAATAACGATATATAAACAATTTACATATATGGCGCGCAAGAAAAATATCCAACTAGACGGACAGGAAGAGCTGATATTGTTACATGTAAATGACATTGGTATTAGTGCCGAACAACTTAAAGCGCTTGAGGGGCCGGAAAACCAAGAAGGCAAGCTAGAGTTACCCGACTTAAACAAGGTGCGTGACGTTCTTAGAAGAAACGGCTTTGATTTATTAAGTGAAAGAGAGGCTTGTAGTGGTGGCTCGTTCGGCCCTCTGTTTAAATTACGCGTAAAAAGTCGTGAAAACGGACAAGAGTTTGATGTAATTGAACGCACTTATTCTGAGGTAAAAGAAATCGAGAGACGTTTTGCTTTGGTGAATATGGGTGAGGTGCCTCAAAAAATGGATTCAGAACCGAGGTATGAGCTTATTAATCACGCCGATCATAAAGATGATAAACTGGTGGTCGATTATTTATATAACGAGGCAAAGGCAATGGCAGCCTTACAAGGTACGAAAGGAATCCCTAAGTTTTATGGTGCTGCTTACGACGGCCTAAATGGTTCCCTGTTAATGGAGTACGTCGAGGGCCCAGATTTTTCAGAAGAGGTAATGACTGCACGCGAGAGTATTGATATTACTGAGCTTTTAGAAATACTTGAAAAGGTAAAAGTGGTATATAGAGAAGCGGCCGAAAAAGGATACATTCACCATAACCCAGCTGGTGGAACAATTATGATTGATAAAAATAAACAGCCATTTCTAACTGATTGGTATTTATATTGCGAGGGCATTATCAGTGAAGAAGGACCAATGAAAAGTTTTTACTTAGAAGGTCTAAAAGAAATTGAGGCCTTAGAAAAAAGCCTATTATCTGCTTAATTAATAAGCATTGAGATTATGTTGAGAAAGTCACTTTCAGTTTTGCTTCTTTTTTTTCTATTCTTTTTTGTCGTGCCCATTGCACAGGCTCAAACCATCACTCAAGCAGAAAGTGTAAAGGCGCGTGTGACGCGTATTCTTGACGAAAGAACAATTACCCGTGAAAACGGCGATGTAATCACACAGCAAAACGTCGAGCTCGTGAGTCTTGGTGGCACCACTAAGGGTGAAACACTTGAGTTTAAGGGTATAAGTACTATTGATGTCGTATCTTCACGTCTATATAAAGCTGGAGACATCGTTTTTGTAAGCATAGAGTATGATGAGCAAAACAATAGAGTGGTATATATTACAGACTTCGTGCGCGAACGCGGTTTGATAATTTTAGTTATTCTGTTCGTAATTGTTGTTGGTCTAATTGGTGGAAAAGTTGGCTGGCGCTCCCTACTGGCACTGGTAATTAGTTTCATGTTGATTCTAGAATTCCTTGCCCCATTAATTCTTGCCGGCTATAACCCAATAATTATCGGTCCAATTGCAACGATTTTAATTCTTGCGGCCCTGATATACATAACTGATGGGTTCAATCGTAAGGCGCATATTGCGATGTTGAGTATTTTTGTTGCTTTAATTATTACCTTTCTACTTTCCTGGCTGTTTGTAAACTTAACTCGCTTAAGTGGCACCTCGAGCGAGGAGGTAATATATTTAATAGGTGACAATATTGCGGCCTTGAATTTTCAAGGATTACTTCTCGCGGCGATTATTATCGGCGCCCTCGGTGTGCTTGATGATATTGCAATCGGTCAAATTGAGGCCGTTGAACAGTTGCGCTTAAATAATCCAAATCAATCAAAAGTAAACTTGTTTAAATCAGCTATGACAATTGGGCGGGCGCATCTCGGTGCAATCATTAATACTTTATTTCTTGCCTACGTTGGCGCTTCCCTGCCGCTAATTCTGTTATTTAAAATTAACAGCGCGCCATTCTTAAGTTTTTCACAGGTTATTAATCACGAAGAGATTGCCACTGAAATTGTGCGCGGCTTAGTTGGAGTTATTGGTCTGTGTCTAACGATGCCTATTGCCACGGTTTTAGCAGTTTGGCTATTATTTGATAAAAAAGGAGAGAGCGTGAAGGCCTAGTCGTTTGAGTAAGTCGCTTGTGTTACATTTTAATGTTAAAAAAGCTATAATGACATTGTAAGCTTAATATTTGATAAAGAAGATAGATTATATGAAATATCTATATAGTCGCAGAATACTTTTCTTTAGTGTTTTAGCTCTTATTTTTTTCGTATCAGCTGCAATTCCGCAGATTATTAATGGACCAATCCTTGGCTTTGGCGAAGAGGTTGCAGAGTCATTAATTATCGGCGGCCTACTAGCCGCCGCTTTTTTTATTAACTCAATGTGCCTAAAAGAATATTGGCGCCTTCATCGTTATCAAGTTAATCTTGAGGACAGACTACAAGACACCTTTAAGTATATTGGTTCTGTAAATTTGCAGATGGAAGAAATGAGGCAGGCCTTTTCGAATTTTAAAAAGTACCCGGAGAATAAAAAAGATATTCGTACCGTGTTTGCATACTTTGCTGAAAAAATACTCAGCATGGTTAACACTGACTGGGTCATTATCCGCGTCATTGACATGAAAAACGGACGTACAATTCGCGAAGATAAGTTTTCTCGCAACAATCAGGATATTAATTATGGCAAGATTGAAAATAGCGAAATTATATCTGGTAAGTGTAAAGATGATAGGTGTACAATTGTGAAATCTGAGCAAGAAAATATTAACATCAAAGCTTATTGTATATTATCGGCCAAGCTGAACAACAAAGATCAAGACTTCTTTGTGCGCTCTATAATCAATCAGTTAGAAATGATGTATATTGTTTTTTCATCTTTAAAAAAGAGTGGGAAGAACGAAATTAATAACGGCGAAACAAATGGTAATCATGATAAGGAGAGTTCGAGGCAGGTGATAGAGGAGTCGGAGGATATAGATGAATATAATCAACAATAATAAAATTAAAACTATAAGCATTTATATGCAGGCAAAAAAAACAAAAACAAAAAACTCATCAACCGACGATCAGTTCGAGGAGTTTTCAGTTGCTGGACATGAGCTAGTGGAGAAGATAAAAAAGCTTATTAAAGAAGGTAATGTTCGCCGCATTATTATCAAAAATGAAAAAGGCAAGGTAATGATGGAAATTCCAGTCACTTTTGCAGTTATTGGCGCAGTATTTGCTCCAGTGCTCGCCGCCGTCGGTGCGTTAGCCGCCTTACTAAACAAGGGCAGCATTGTTGTTGTTAAGAAATAAAAACGATACAAAAAAGAGCGCTTGTTCAGCGCTCTTTTTATTTTGTAAAACTTAAGAGTTTTCAATCAGTTGTAATACCTCATCTCTTCTGGTGGTCATTACATCAGAGGAATCAGCTTCGAGATTTAAGCGCACCTTATCTTCTGTATTTGAGCCGCGAACATTGAACCAAAAGTTTGGATAAGTGATGCTAACACCGTCTAGTAAGCTGATGTCACCGTCACTGTAATTTTCCTGTAAGAGCTGAAATATTTTATCCTTATCTTTAACACTGCGGTTTATTTCTCCGGAGTGGAAATAACGCCTATATGGTTTTAAGAACTCAGACAATGGTAGTTCGGTCGCTGAGAAGAGGGCGAGGAGTTTGCCGATCATAATCATTGGCATTTCATAACAGCCAACTTCTAAATTTAGAAAGAAATGACCGGAAGACTCGCCGGCGAAGTAGGCGTTTTCAGCGAGCATCTGTTCTTTAATTAAGGAGTGGCCAACGCGAGAAGGTACTGGAATGCCGCCGCTGGCCGTGATCAAGTCGACAGTGATTTTACCGGGCCTGACATCATAACAAATTTTACTGCCAGGTTTATCTTTTAAGAAAATTTGTGCGAGTAGGCCTCGAATTATTGAAGGATCAACAAGCACTCCTTTTTCGTCAACAAAGAAGATGCGGTCTCCGTCACCATCCGTCGCAATACCGAGATCGGCACCTGCCTTTTTTACAGTCTGACTCAGTTGCTCTAAATTTTCGCTCTTTAAAGGGTCGGCTTCATGAGCTGGAAATGAACCGTCAAGCGTGAAGTTTAATTTTTCAAGTTGTATTGGTAATTTTGAGGCAAGTAAATCTAAATATTGAGCGCCCATGCTGTTTGCAGCGTCGGCCACTACGCGCAGAGGTTTGATGATGTTAACATCAATGTGTTCCAAATCATGTGTCAATTGTGCTTCGGCAGCGTTAGCGAGCGAAGTAACTGCTAGGTGCTCTTCTTCGATAATATCAAACTCTTCGCTTTTTAGGATTTCATCGCGCATCCAGTTAATACCGCTATCGCCGCTTATTGGACGACTCATGGCGCGCACCATCTTAAAACCATTCCACTCCTTTGGGTTGTGAGAGGCACTGACCATAATACCGCCATCCGCTTTTTGATTGGAAACAGTGAAGTAGAAAGCGGGGGTAGAGAGAAGACCGGCATCTATTACTTTTGCGCCAGCACTTTGCAGACCAGCGATTAGAACTTCACTGATTGCCGGTGAGCTGAGTCGCATATCACGAGCAACAACAATGGTTAAGGGTTTACTCACATCACTGTCGCCATCAAGACGACGTAGAGCGACGAAGGCGTAAGCGAGACGGGTGACAAAACTTAAATCAAAGTCCGTTTCGTAAATACCGCGGATGTCGTATGCTTTAAAAATTGAAGGATTAAACATGGTATTAAGAGTTACGGCTTGTAAATAAGAGAATAAGGGCACCGGTGCCAAGGCAGGTTGCAGCAAGAGAAATGAGCCAACCAACAAATGGAATAGCGAACAGCAACCAGAGAATGATAACACCAATCATTAAGCCAACGGTTAAAGTTTTGGAGTTTTCTTCGCCACGACTAAAGCGAGCGACCAAGGTTTGACCAACAAATATCGCGGTAATAATTTTACCTATCCATAACATCATTAACCATAGACCAAGCAAGATTATAGCTAGCGGTGCGCCGATGATGGTGAATATTAAAATTAAAGCACCCATCGGCACGACGAGGAAGGTGAGAAGTCCCCAGACAAAAACCATACCCGGCTGTTGTCTGATTATATTATTCATCCCTAGCGCAATTTTTCTGCCTGGTTTAATTATCACTAAACCAATCACAATTGCGGCGAAAATACTGTATATTATTGACCAGAGCTTGTTCATCGCCTTGCTGCCACTCTTGCTTTCTTGTTTAACAGGATTAACTTCACCGGCGACACTAGCGCCATCTTGTATATTTATATTTGTGCCCTCGCCGTAGGTCAGGTTGCCATTAATGGTTGCTTGAGGCGCTAGGGTGATGTTGCGATTACGGTTATCACTGAGAAAACTAAAGTTCTTTCCGATTTTACCTGAGAGTATTATATTGTCACCCTCACCGTAGACGTTCCCGTCAATCACGCCCATAATGTCGGTGTTCATGGCGGCGCTTAGTAAATCCCAGCCAACTCTCGCATTTTTACCAAGGGCAATTGAATTACCAATAAAGTTAACATTGCGAGCAACCACACCATTGAGGCTGGCGCTATTAGCAGCGATTCTCACGTTACCGTTGATTTCCCCGTTAATAGTAATAGTTTGAGCGGCGGCAATAAGGTCGCCATCAAGACGGCCGTTGACGGTGATTGTTTGAGCGGCGGCAATTAGATCGCCTTTTATTTCTCCGTCAATCGTGATATTGTTGCCGGCAGCATATAAATTGCCATCAATTGTTTCGCCTGCAGGCACATAAATATTGTTTTGCGATTTTACCTCGGCTGCGTCCGCAATAAAGGGGGCAAAGAGGAGGATGGTGGCAGTTGTCGCAATAAGCGCCTTGAGTTTGTTGGTCATAATAAAAAAATTACAAATATTTGCTATAATTATACCGTTATTATATCCTAAAACTATGGTCCAGGCAATTTCTGAATTAATCAAAGAGGGTATAAATTCCGTTCGCAACCGGGATGAGTTGTCATCTCTAAAAAGAGTTTATACTAAAAAATATAAGCTTGACGCTATTCGTAATGACGAGATAATTCGCGAATATAAGCGACTGGTTAGTGAAAAAATACTTAAACCTAATTTAGCTTTTGAATCATTATTAAGGAAGCGTTCGGTGCGCACATTATCAGGAATTGCGCCGATTGCAGTTTTAACAAAATCCTATCCCTGTCCAGGCACTTGCGCTTACTGTCCCAGGGAAACCGACGTCCCCGTGAGTTATCTGGCTAATGAACCAGCGGTAATGCGTGCGATTCGTTGTGATTATCATCCCTACATTCAAGTTGTCTCCCGTTTGCGTGCGTTAGAGAACAACGGTCATGAGCCCACGAAGATGGAGCTCATTGTTATTGGTGGCACTTGGAGTTATCTGCCTGAAAAATACAAATATTGGTATATCGTAAATTGCTTTAAGGCCGCTAATGATTACCGAGCGAACGGCAAGCTCGTAAATACGCCTTATCCTCTAAGTACTAAGTTAAGCGATTTAAAAATAATATTGCAGCGGGAACAAAAAAGAAATGAGCAAGCGCGGTATCGCATCATTGGTCTTACTTTAGAGACTCGCCCTGATTATATTAATAAAAAAGAGCTTGAGCAGATGCGCGAATTTGGATGCACCCGCGTGGAAATGGGTGTGCAAGCGGTTGATGACGCAATCTTAAAATTAAATAAACGTGGACATGGCGTCGCTGCTATTGCTGAAGCGACTACCTTATTAAAGCAATACGGCTTTAAGATCACATATCACCTAATGCCTGCTTTACCAGGCTCGAACCCTCGCTTAGATTTAAAATTGTTTGCTCGTTTGTTTATTGATGCCCGATTTCAACCAGATCAAATAAAATTTTATCCCACCGTCGTAACTAAGGGAAGCTTATTATACAAATGGTATAAGGCGGGTAAATATAAACCATATTCTGATAAAGTTTTGCAGAACTTAATCTTAAAATGCAAAGCTTTAGTCCCGTCCTATGTCCGCATTATTCGTTTGATCCGCGATATACCAGCCGAGTCTATTATTGCCGGTAATAAAATTACCAACCTAAGACAAGTGATGCAGCAGCGGGGAGCTATTTGCCATTGTATTAGGTGCCGTGAGCCAAAAACGGCCTCAATCGGCGAACACAGTTTAAATGTGCAGCAGTATAAAGCTTCCGGTGGGGAGGAATACTTCATTAGTCTAGATAGTACTGATTGTAAAACAATTTACGGATTCTGCCGCTTACGCCTGGATAAATCTAGTCCAGTTGCCGCTGCGATTATCCGTGAGTTACACGTCTACGGCGAGCTAGCACCTGTTGGTGGTCAAAAGAGCGTTCAGCATCGTGGCCTGGGTAAACGCTTAATGCAAGAAGCGGAGCGCATTGCTAAGCAAGAAAAGGCAGATAAGCTGGCTGTAATCTCTGGCGTCGGCGTCAGAGGCTATTACCGTAAACTAGGCTATCGCTTAGCGGGCGGATATATGATAAAAAAGCTCTAAAAATGCTATAATAAAGTGCATTTTAGCTTTTGACAAAAGGTCTTAGCTAAACTAAGATAGAGATATGAAAATACAAGAACTATCAACTTTTGACCCCGTCGTTGACGAGATAATCGAACGCGAGGAAACACGACAAGATAATGAGCTTGAGCTCATTGCTTCTGAAAATTACGCCTCACCTGCGGTGCGAGCGGCTTTGTCCTCGGTCTTAACGAATAAATATAGCGAAGGTTACCCCGGTAAACGATATTACGGCGGGAACAGTATTATTGATGAAATTGAAACTTTGGCGATTAATCGCGTTAAGGAGCTTTTTTCTGCTGAACACGCGAATGTACAGCCTTTGTCCGGGTCACCGGCCAACGCCGCGGTCTATATGGCTTTCCTGGAGCCAGGTGATAAGGTTCTAGGCTTACGCCTTGATCACGGCGGACACCTTTCTCACGGACATAGTGTAAACTTCTCTGGTCGCTTATATAACTTTGTACAATACGGCTTAGACCCAAAAACTGGTCGCATTGATATGGACGAGCTGCGCAAAGTTGCTCTCGCCGAAAGACCGAAAATGATTGTAGCCGGCTTTAGCGCCTACTCACGTGAAATTGACTGGGCGGGATTTAAGGCAATTGCTGATGAAATTGGCGCCTACACTTTTGCTGATATCGCGCACATTGCTGGTCTAATTGCTGGCAAACAACTGACTAACCCGGTGCCGATATTTGATGTTGTGGCAACGACGACTCATAAAACCCTGCGCGGACCGAGAGGCGCCGTTATTATGTGTAAGGAGCAGTTTGCAAAACAAGTTGATCGTGCCGTATTTCCAGGCATGCAAGGCGGTCCTCATGATAATGTTACCGCCGCTAAAGCTGTTGCCTTTGGTGAAGCCTTAAAACCAGAATTTGCTGAGTACTCTCATCAAACAATTTTAAATGCGCAGGCTTTATCAGACGCCTTAATTGCGAAAGGATATAGTATTGTCTCCGGCGGTACTGATAATCATCTTTTTGTCGTCGACCTATCAACTAAGGGCTTAGTCGGTAAGGAAGCGGAGAAGGCTCTCGAGGCACTTGGTATTTCCGTTTCTCGTTCCACCATTCCTGATGACCCTAATCCCCCAATGAATCCTTCGGGTATTCGCATTGGCACACCAGCTGTGACGACACGTGGACTTAAAGAGGCAGACATGAAAGTTGTAGCCGATATTATTGATGATGCGATTATTAACCGTGAAGATGAAGTGAAGTTATTAGAATTAAAAGGTAAGACAGCGGAATTTTGTAAACGCTATCCTATCCCGGCTTAAACATGAAAGTAATTAAACAAATAATTGATGGCAGAAAAATCGCCGAAAAGATTAAAGATGAAATTACGGCGGAGATTTTTGAGAATGGCGGTGAAAGTAGGCCCAGTCTCGCAATTATTTTAGTTGGTGATCGCCCTGACTCTAAGCTCTATGTTTCTTTAAAAGAACGAGAGGCCATAAAAGTGAGTATTGATACTCATATTTATAGACTGGAAGAGGAATCAAGCGAAGCGGAGCTGCTTACTGTGATTGATTTTTTGAATAAAGATGAAAGCGTTGATGCGATATTGCTGCAGTTACCGCTGCCAATTTCATTTGATACTGATAAAATGATTGCCGCTATTAGTCCTTACAAAGATGCGGACGGTTTCCATCCCTATCATCCAGAATACGTACTTTCGCCGGTCATCGCTGCAGTCGATTATATTGCTAAGCAGAAAAAAATTACCGGTCGAGCTTGCGTATTTCATCGTTCCGCTGTTTTTGGAGAATCTTTCAAATCGCACTTAGAAAAACTTGGTCTGCAAGTTGATTTGTTGCCCGTGAAAGAAGACGAAAGCCCACTCACTGATAATGCTTTACGAGATCGTTTAACAGCAGTGAGTAAGAAAGCGGATTTAATTGTTACCGCGCTCGGTCTACCTTTATTTTTAAACGAGGACTATGTTCGCGAGGGAGCGGTGATTGTTGATATTGGTATTAACACTGACCATGGACATGTGCATGGTGATGTTGATTTTGATAGTGCTGCAAATAATGCCGCCGCTATTACCCCAGTGCCAGGAGGAATTGGTCCAATGACCATCGCCTTTCTATTTAAAAATGTGGTTGAAATATATCGTCGCCGTCAATAATTTGAAAATGTTAGATTAAATAAAGTAATAGCCATGTCCGCATGGCTTTACTTGTCTATAGACTCCATGGAGATTAAGAAGAAACAAGTAATTGAGCTGCTTCGCATCCATTTTGGATACGAGTCTTTTCGTCCCGGACAAGAAAAAGCGATTGACGCCCTTTTAAATGGAAAAGATACGGTCGCCGTTCTGCCGACTGGGGCTGGTAAATCGATGATTTTTCAATTGCCCTCTCTGGTTTTAGAGGGGGTAACTTTAGTCGTCTCACCCCTTATTGCCTTAATGAAAGATCAGGTAGATTCTCTCGAAAAAGTTGGCATTCCCGCAACTTTTATTAACTCATCCGTGTCGCTGAGTGAAACGACTAAACGTTTAGCGCAAATAAGAGATGGCGCTTTTCGTTTAATTTACATTGCCCCCGAGCGTTTTTATAATCGCGCTTTTTTGGATGAACTAAAAAAATTAAAAGTATCTTTGTTTGCCATTGATGAGGCGCACTGCATCAGCCAGTGGGGACACGACTTCCGTCCAAGCTACTTACGCTTAAAAGAAGTGATAAAGTTTTGTGGCAATCCGACCGTGGTCGCTCTTACCGCTACTGCCACAACGGAGGTGCGAACTGATATCGCCAAACAATTAGGTCTGAGTGATTATGAGCTGGTCGTTAGTGGTTTTGCGCGACCTAATTTGCAGTTGGCGGCTGTGCAGGCAAAAGGTAGTGATAAATTTGAATATATTCTTGATGCTATTCGCTCACAAGAAAGCGGTTCCGGCATTGTTTATGTGGGGACGCGCTCGAAAGCTGATGAGATTGTTGAATATCTGTCTGATTACGACATTACGGCCGTTGCATATCACGGCGGCATGGATGCTGATAGTCGCAATTGGGTGCAGGAACAGTTTATGCGCAAAGAAGCGCAGGTGGTAGTCGCCACTAACGCCTTTGGTCTCGGGATCAACAAGAAAGATATACGTTTTGTTTTACACCATGATTTACCGGGAACACTGGAAGCTTATTATCAAGAAGCAGGTCGCGCCGGACGTGATGGGCGGCCAAGTATTTGCATTTTGTTTCACTCCCCTTCCGACCGTTACCTACGAGAATTCTTTATTCAAGGTGATAACCCCGGACCACAACTGATAAAAGATGTGTATCGTTTTCTGTTGCAGGCGAAAGAAAATAATCCTGAGCATGAAGAAACCGTTTTAATTACCTACGGCGAACTCACTAAGCAGTTGTCAGAATCGGCGCCGGAAATGGCAGTGGGCACGGCTATTAAAATTTTAGAAAAAGAAGGCTATGTCTCTCGTCCCAACGAAAGAACCACAAATAGTTATTTAAAGTTATTGAAATCGTGGGAAGAATTAATTGCAGCCATTAGTCCACGCGCTAAAGTGCAGCTTGCGATTGCAGAAAAACTTAAAGAACGCTACGAGGATGAAATACAAAATGGCTGGCAATTTGTTGCCGAGGAAGCAGCTCTTAGTTTACGCATCAAAAAAGACGTGCTTAACCGAGCGATAAAAAAAATGGCTGAGCAAGACTTAGTTGAATACCGCCCTCCTTTTAAGGGCACTGAAATTCGAATACTGAAAGAAACGGACCCCGAAGAAATAGACGTCGACTTTTCTGCTCTAGAAGAAAAGGCTGGTCGGGCACGTGCTAAACTTGAAGAAATGGAAGCATACGTGCGCACTAATATGTGTCGACAGCAGTTTATCTTGAAATATTTCGGAGAAGATGATCCAAAACTCTGCGGACACTGTGATAATTGTATGCGTCGCGGTAAAATGCCAAAACGAGAATACCTCGCCAGCTATTAATTATGAAAGAAAATAAGCTTCGACAACTAAAAGAGATGGTTGCGTCTTCATACGAAGTCGCGGCGAAGCATTTCGCGGCCACTAGGGTTAAAGCACCTGGCTTAGATTTTTTTTGGGCGATGGGGCATATTCAAGCAGATGATTTTGTGCTTGATGCTGGTTGCGGTAACGGGCGACTACTCGACTGGCTGAGCATTAATCCTAATAACTATCTCGGCATCGATCAAAGTCGGGCTTTAATTGAAATTGCCCGCCAAGATCACCCTGCCTTTCAGTTTGAGGTCGCTGATTTAACCATTATTAACTCTCTTCCCACTGATAAATACAGTGCCGTTTTTTGTTCGGCGGTACTGGGTCACATCCCGGGTAAGAATGAAAGAATTCAGGCACTGAAAAATATTTATAACGCGACCGCTCCCGGTGGCAAATTAATTATTAGTTATTGGAAGTTTAGAGGAAAGTATCGGCGTCAGCTCTATCAAACCTGGTTAAAAAAAATACGCGGCGCACATCCTTACGGCTGGCTAGATTTTGTTTTCCCTTGGAAGGGCGATGACGGCAAGGAAATGGCGACCCGGTATTATCACCTATTCACCCGTTCAGGCTTTCGTCGCGAAATAGAAGCCGCTGGCTGGAAAGTAATAAAAGACAATAACAGTGGCTACAATTACTGGATAATTGCAGAAAAAACTCAAAGCTCTTGACACCCCCCTGGGGTGTGGTGTATACTCAGAATAGATACAAATTTATGAAAACCTCAGAACAAAGGATAAACAATATTATTGGACAGCTAGAAGGCATCAAGCGGATGCTTGCTCAAGCTCCGGAGGATTGCTTTCCTTTGCTTAATCAAATGAAGGCTGTTCGTTCTGCGATGTCATCGCTCACCGAGCAAATACTTTCTTCTGAGTTGGACCGTTGTTTAAATGGTAAAATATCGCCGGCAAAACGTGAAAAGATGGCCGGCTTGCTAAAAGAAGTAATTAAAAAATAATAAACATAAAATATAAATTTATGGGTAAAGCAATTGATTTAACAAAAAGCACTTTTAAAGAACAGGTATTAAAAAGTGAGACACCGGTTCTCGTCGATTTTTGGGCACCATGGTGTGCGCCGTGTCGGATGATGGCGCCAATTCTCGATGAATTAGCAACAACTTTTGATGGTAAAATGAAGATTACAAAAGTTGATACTGAGAATCCTGAGAATCAAGACTTAGCTATTCAATACCAAATCCAAAGCATCCCTAACATGAAGTTGTTCAAGGGCGGGCAGGTGGTTGAAGAATTCATCGGCTTAAGAAGTCAGGATGATTTACGAGCAAGCCTCGAGAAGCATTTATAACATATAAAAAGACCAAGCGGCCGTATTTTGCGGTCGCTTTGTTTATATAATAACCATCGATATATATGAGTATCTTTCAGGACAATCTTAATCGTTTGACAACGGTCGCAGCGCTCGACAGTATAAGCGAGTCAGATTTGGTATTGCTGAGCACGCCCGCACGAGTGTCGTATAAAAACATGGAGGTAAACGGAAAGGAATATCCCGCTTGGCGTATTCTCTATAGTTCAGACCTTGGTCCCGGTAAGGGCGGTATTCGCTATCACCCCGATGTGAGTGAAGATGAGGTGCAGTCACTCGCCTTCTGGATGGCTTTAAAGAACTCATTAGCCGACATCCCTTACGGCGGCGCCAAAGGCGGCGTTAAGTTCGATCCTAAAACTGCTGATAAGGCAGAACTCGAAGCAGTTTCGCGCGCTTACGCACGCACTTTTGCTGATGTGCTTGGGCAGGATAAGGATATCCCAGCGCCAGACGTTTATACCAATAGTCAGATTATGTCCTGGATGCTCGATGAATTTGAAAAAGTAACAGGTAGACACGAGCCAGGGATGATTACTGGTAAACCTGTTGAGCTTGGCGGCATTAAGTTAAGAGCAGATGCGACTGCGCAGGGTGGATATTTTGTGATGCAGGAAGCGGCGAAAATGTTTATTAAAAACCGCAAGCCTTCTGACATCTCAGTCGCTATTCAAGGCTTCGGCAATGCCGGTGCCTTAATGGCAGAAAAGATTTTTGCTGACGGTTATAAAGTAGTAGCTGCATCTGATAGCCGCGGCGGTATATTTAATGCTGACGGGTTAGATGTTGCCAAGCTAAGCTTGTTTAAAGCTGAGGGTAAGGCGGTTGAAGGTTTTCAGCCAGGCGCGCCAATTAGCAATGAGGTTTTACTCGAGCTTGATGTTGATATATTAATTCTTGCCGCCCTAGAAAATCAGATCACGGCGGACAATGCACACAGAATTAAAGCCAAGCACATTATTGAATTGGCTAATGGGCCGATTGATTTAGCAGCCGATAAGATTTTAGATGAGGCGGGCGTCGTAATTGTTCCCGACATTCTCGCTAACTCAGGTGGCGTGATTGTGAGTTACTTTGAATGGGCGCAGAATCGCACTGGACAGATTCTCGATGAAGAATATTTACGAAATCTCCTAGAAAAAAAGATGAGAGCAAATTGGCAGCGCACTTATGATGTTTACAAAGAAAAAACAGGGATTAGTTTAAGGCAGGCCGCCTATATTTTAGCGGTACGTCGTATACTCGCCGCCAAACATTGGCGCGGGAGATAATACATCAGAGCATCAAAAAAGGCTATCACGCAGATAGCCTTTTTTAGTATCAATTTTTACTTACTTTTTTAGTTGCAGGAAGCGTCAGTGGAGGCAACGTTATAATCAAAGCCAAAGCCTGGAGTTGGTGACTGAGCATTTAACTGAGTGGCACATTCAGCCGGAGCTTCGTTAAAAGCTGAGCAGATAGTGGCGAGCAAAGTGGCGGAGTCGCGGCCACTTGAAACCTCAAGGCCGTTGATTACTAATGTCGGAGAGCCGCCAACGCCGTACTTGGCGTTATCTTCTTTATCAACGTTAAATCCTGGGAACTGACCGCGGTAATCTAGTTTTTTGTTGTAATTGTCAGTGACGCTGAACTTCTTATCAGTAGCAGCTACACAGCTTTCGATCTTACTCTTATTAATATTCTTTCCACTTAAACATCCAGCAGTGTCACCATCAGCGAGGAAACACTGTAAGTATGAAAGAAGTTGTTCTGGTTGTTCCTCTTGAATACAGTACTGAATAAGGTTTTCATCGATTTCTTCCTTGTCGTGCATGATGTAATCAACAAACTTTAACCGGAAGTCCATCTTATCACCGAGCGTTTCGATAACCGGAAGCATGCCTTTTTCGATTTGAGTGCCGTATGGGCAGTAGCTCATCACGAATAATTCAACGACCGGCTTATCAGTCTTAGGAATATTTAAATCAATCGCTGTATTGGCGCCAGGGGCGCCTGCAGTTGGTGACTGTTCGCCGAGCATTTCATCCATATCAATGGCTTGTGGGAAGAAAAGGCGACCATCTTTTGTGACGTATGATTCTACTGGGCTTTCTGAGCCAATATCAATCATCATCTTATATAAACCATACTCTTCGCTAACCTCAGAAATCGTTGCCTTACTGCCGCTAGGCATTAGAAAATCATTAATAAACGATTCTGACTTTGTGCTTGCTTCTTCACTACTTAACTTTGTGCCCGCCTGGCCCCATGGACCAAAAAGGAAAAGAGCGGCTACGACGACGACGGCCAATACAATTAAACCGGTGCCAACAGCTCGCTTATTCTGTAAAAAACGATTAAACATTTTACTCATATTGTTTATTAATAATTAGTTTCTTTATTACGTTATTATAGGAAATTACGGCCTCGTTGTCAAAATTATTTTTGTTTGTTAAGATATCCGGAAAGATTGTCCGGTAGATCTGAAACAAATTCCTTTTTTTCCTTGTTTAAACCAGTGAAGCTTAGTTTGTGGGCGTGCAGGAAGATACGTCCCAGATTGATTTTTTTATTACGCGCCTTAGTCTTCGGGGTGCCATAGATATCATCGCCGACGAGTGGGTGTCCGTAGGCAGCGAAGTGAACTCTAATTTGATGAGTGCGACCAGTCTTTATTTTTACGCTTAGTAGACTTAAATGATTCCATTTTTTTGTAACCTCGAATTCGGTGATGGCTTCACGAGATTTTTCATAAGCTTCAATGACGCCTTTGTCGCGGTTGGACAAACGTCCCTTTTTTGACTCTTCAATTTTATCAGCACTCATTGGTAGGGCCGCCATCTTGAAGCCGGCGCGTGAACGAACAATAGGAAATAATATTTTACCTTCGTCTTTTATGACTTTTCCAAAAACTAGGGCAATGTATTCTTTTTTAATTGTTCTTTTCTTAAACTGTTTCTTTAAGTGTTCGAAGGCTTTATTATTGCGCGCAATAACCATTAAGCCGCTCGCTTCACGGTCAAGGCGATGGACAATACCGGGTCTCAGTTCATCTTCACCAACGCCGGCGATCTTGGGATAAGCGGCGAGTAAGTAATCGGCGAGTGTGGGCTCCGTAGTTGTGTCTCCCTCGTGCACGACTAAGCCAGATGGTTTGTCGATGATTAACAAATCGTCATCCTCATGTAATATTTTTATTGCGCCGTGAGGCGTTTCTAATGTTTTCATAATTATTTCTGTTTCATTATTAATTCTAAATCGCTTTTTGAGAATGCTCGCAGCAAGAACAAAGAAGCAAAATAGGTGAGGGTGGCTAAAGTTAAAGTTGCGAGTAATCCTAATATAGTGTCAGCGTAGGCACTGGGCCAGAACCAGAGCAGGGCGCCCATTACAGCCGAGGCAATTACAGCCTTAGTGAGGCCTGATAAGTTTAAGCGTAGTTTCAAATGACGATATAGAAAGATGCCGGTTAGAATGGTAATTGCGCTTTCGCTGTAGACCGTCACGGCCGCTGCTCCAAAATATGAATAGCGAGGGATAAGGTAAAGATAGGCAAGCAGCGAGCTTATGCCGGTAAATACGTAAATGCCTATCACTTTCTTCTGGGCTTTAACCGCAATAATAGCATGAGCCGCCATATTACCCAAGAAAATAGCGGCGACCGCCAAAATCAGGATACGCAGGATGGCTCCCGCTTCGCTAAATTCGGGTCCGGCAATCAGAATGATGATTTCGTCCGCTAAGAACTGAGCGCCAACGACAATTGGCAAAGCCGACATCGCCATGACATCAAATGATTTTTGCAGGACTTTACTAAAGCGCTCGTTATCTTTTAACTGCCAGGCAGTGACCAGTAAAGGCAATATAATACCAGCGAACATAAAAGGCAAGGAGCTGAGCACATCAATTATCTTATACGCTGCACCGTAAAGTCCAACCTCTTCTTGGCCTTTAATAAGAGACAAGATTAAGGTGTCGGCGCGCAGGTAGATAAGATTGAAGGCGATAGTAATGGCGAGGGGCCAGGATAAGGCGATAATTTTGCGCCACCAGGCACGTTCAAATAAGGGTCTAATGCGTGCAAACTGCTTAGCAAAATAAAAGTGCAAAAGAAAACTAGCTAGACTCGCTGCTGAAGTCGTTATTAATATGCCGTATAAACCCCAGTCAAAGACGACGGATAAGATGACGCCGGTGATTAATACGAAGCGACTTAATGTTTCAGCCCAGGCCACACGATCCATTTTCAAACGATTTTGAAAGAGCCCAACCATTATTTGATTTAAGGCGGTAAAGATAAATGAGGCAGCGGCTAGTAAAACACCCATCTTAATGCCCGAGCTATAGTCGAAGAGCAGGACGACGGCCGGTGCTAAGCCAATAAAGAGTAGAGCAGAAATCAAACGAAGCCCAAACAAATTACCAAGAATTTGTTCCTCCTTCTCGGGTTCACTGCTAATCATCTGTGCGGTTACGAGGGTTAATCCTAAGTCAGCGATAATAGCAAAAAATGACAAGAAGGTAATGGCGGTCGTGTATTCACCGAAGCCCGCCTGTCCTAATTCTCGCGTCATTAAGGCAAACGCAAAAAGGTTAAGACCGGTTGAGGCTATTTTACCAATTATTTGGATGAGGGTATTGCGGAATATTTTACGCTGCAAGCTCATAATTTCTTGTTATTTCTGGGAAGTTTTTATATAATGATTATATCATATCATTAAATTAATGAGCATTACTTATGAAAAGAAAACTATCACTTACTTTACTCATTGCCATCGCTTTTTTTCAGGTGAGCCTACTATTTCCAGTTCAGCCAGTAATGGCAGACGAGTCATTGCTTGGCAGTCAGTATGGATTTAAGGAGAATGGTGAGATTAAATCTGCCTTCGGTCCTGAGGATCCTGCGGATATAAGGTATACAGCCGCACGCATTATTGTTTCCATACTTTCGCTTATTGGCATAATCTTTGTCATCATTTTAGTAATTGCGGGCTTTAAATATATGACTGCTGCCGGCAATGAGGAGCAGACAAGAGCCGCGATAAAGCAAATAACGCAGGGTGTTATTGGCTTACTAATTATTTTGGGTGCCTGGGGTATTACCTACTTCATTATGAGGAATCTTGCCGCCGCGGTTGGCAACAATCCACTACTTCCCTAGGCGCGGAAATTTTCGTTGACTTTTTCAACAATATTTGCTATATTGTCTATTAGAAAGCTGATTGTTGAATACAATTGGCTTTTTCTTTAAGTAGCAATTAATTACCCCATTTTTACTCTTTCTGAGTGACAATGGTTTAAAACTATGTCCGATTTAACTAACGCCATCAAGCAGGTGTGCGAAGAAAAAAACCTAGATTACCAGGCAGTCGTTAATACGATTGAGCTGGCGCTCGCCGCTGCCTATCGTAAGGACTACGGCGAAAAGAATCAGAACATCAAAGTCATTTTCGACCCGGTAACGGCAAAGTCGGAGATTTATGATGTAAAAACAGTCGTCGAAAACTTACCCGCAGAGGAGGAAGAAGAAATGATTCGCCGTCTAAATGACCCTGACTATAAGCGTGATGAGAAGGAAGAAAAGCGCGAGGTAGTTGTAGGTGACGACGAAGAGAAGGAACGTAAATTTAACCCTAAGACAGATATTCAGGTTAAGGCCGCTGTAATTTTTAAACACGACGTGAAAGTAGGCGACGAGATAATGACCGAGTTACCAATTCCAGAGTCATATGGACGTATGGCTGCGCAAACAGCAAAGCAAGTAATTATTCAAAAGCTCCGCGAAATGGAGCGTGATATGGTTCTTCATGAATTTAAAGATAAGGAGCATGAAGTCGTCGGTGGGGTTGTGCAAAGAAATGAGGGTCGCATGGTATTTGTCGACCTAGGCAAGGCCATCGGTATATTGCCGCCAGAGGAGCAAATATTCAATGAATTCTACCGCCCAGGTGAGCGCGTAAAAGTATACATTAAAGAAGTGCGCGAAGGTCACAAGGGTCCAGAAATAATTCTATCAAGAAGAAGTGAAGAAATATTAAAAAAGATTTTTTACTTAGAAATTCCGGAAATAGCTAACGGCTTAGTAGAGATTAAGGCAGTTGCCCGTGAAGCTGGTTCGCGCTCTAAGGTCGCGATTTATACTGAAGCGGAGAACGTTGACCCAGTTGGTTCCTGCGTCGGACAACGCGGGGCTCGCATACAGACAATTATTTCAGAATTAGGCGGGGAAAAAGTCGATATTATCGAATATGATGAGGACCCAGCAAAGTTTATTGCTAACGCTTTGTCTCCAGCTAAAATTTCTAGCATTGAGTTGGATGAGGAGAATCATAAAGCAATCGTAAAGGTTGCTGCTGATAAATTATCCTTAGCGATTGGTAAGAGTGGTCAGAACGTTCGCTTAGCAGCACATCTGACAACCTGGAAAATCGACATTATTGAAGCTGAAGGTGAGAAAAAAATTGCTGACAGTGAAGATGAAAACATTATCGTTGCTGATATTGACGTTGTCGAGGAGAATCCGGCGGAAGAAAGCAAGGAGGAATAAAAGTAAAAATTTAATTAATAATATCAATATGCTGACAAATCTTTTAATCCTCGGTAGTGCAGTGGTCGCCATCATTTATGGCTTAATTGCTGTGGCTGCTGTTTTGCGCTTGCCTGCGGGCAACGAAAAAATGAAGGAGATTGCTGCCGCCATTCAGGACGGAGCTCGCGCCTTCTTAAATCGCCAATATCGCACCGTGGCGATTGTGGCCATCATTTTATTTGTAGTTCTTGGCTTATTCTTAAGCTGGTGGACTGCGGCCGCCTTCCTCTTGGGGGCATTTTTCTCTGGTCTTGCCGGTTACATCGGTATGTTTGTGAGTGTGCGCGCAAACGTGCGCACAACTGAAGCTGCTCGCGGTGGCTTACAAAAAGCTATGAACGTCGCCGTGCGTGGCGGCAGCGTTACTGGTATGCTGGTCGTCGGACTAGCACTTTTAGGTACAGCCGGGTTTTATTTATTAGCCTTGCAGTTTATAAGTGAAAAAGAAACTTTAACTGCCTTGATTGGTTTTGCCTTTGGTGGATCCTTAGTTTCAATCTTTGCTCGTCTCGGTGGCGGCATTTACACTAAAGCAGCTGATGTTGGCGCTGACCTTGTCGGCAAAGTCGAGGCCAGTATTCCTGAAGATGACCCTCGCAACCCAGCTGTTATTGCTGACAACGTTGGTGACAACGTTGGTGATTGTGCTGGTATGGCAGCTGACTTATTTGAAACGTATGCGGTGACCTCAATTGCCGCGATGGTGCTTGGCTCATTATTATTCCCAGGAAACACTGATATTGTTATCTACCCTCTTGTTTTAGGGGCCGTCTCCATCATCGCTTCTATCATCGGTATTTTCTTTATTCGTCTTGGAAAAAAACAACACATCATGCGCGCTTTGTATAAAGGACTAATTGCTGCTGGCGTTTTATCCGCCATTGCCTTTTATCCGTTGACAATGATGTTTATTTCGGACGCAGCTTTAGCTTTAAATCTATATTTTGCCAGTCTCATCGGTTTGGTTGTGACCGCTGCATTAGTTGTTATCACTGAATACTATACTTCAACTAAGTTCGCTCCGGTAAAAAGTATTGCGGAAGCATCACGTACCGGACACGGCACTAACGTGATTGCTGGTCTCGCAGTTTCTATGCAGTCAACTGCCTTACCGATTCTAGTAATCGTCGCTGCAATTTTAGGTGCTCACGCTTTGGCTGGTTTATACGGAGTAGCAGTGGCGGCTGTTGCCATGTTATCAATGGCCGGCATCATCGTTACAATTGATGCTTATGGTCCAATTACTGATAACGCAGGTGGTATCGCGGAAATGGCAGAGTTAGGCGAAGATGTGCGTAACATCACTGATCCGCTTGATGCGGTTGGTAATACTACGAAAGCCGTGACTAAAGGTTACGCTATCGGCTCAGCTGCTTTGGCGGCCCTCGTGCTCTTTGCTGACTTCACACATTACTTGCCTAGCGACAAACAGTTTTTAATTGATAATCCATACGTTCTCGCCGGCTTATTTATTGGTGGATTACTTCCATACTATTTCGGCGCATTAACTATGAAGGCTGTCGGACGTACCGCTGGCGCCGTGGTTGATGATGTGCGTGCTCAGTTTAAGGAGAAGTTAGGTATTATGGCTGGCACTGAAAAACCAGATTACGGCCGTACCGTTGATATCGTTACTAAAGCGGCTTTAAAAGAAATGATTGTTCCGGCTGCTATTCCGATTGTTGTGCCGATTGTAGTTGGTTTTGGTCTTGGCATCGATGCTCTTGGCGGCTTACTAGTCGGCTCTATTATTACCGGTGTCTTTGTGGCCATCTCAATGACCTCTGGTGGCGGCGCTTGGGATAATGCCAAGAAGTATATTGAACTTGGTCATTTCGGTGGCAAGGGCTCAGATGCTCACAAAGCGGCTGTGACCGGTGACACTGTCGGCGATCCTTATAAAGACACCGCTGGTCCTGCAATTAACCCAATGATCAAGGTTCTAAACATCGTTGCCTTATTAATTATCGGTCTACTGATTTAAAACAGAAAAAGCAAAAAAAAAGAAGCGCCGCATATATTAAGCTGGCGCTTTTTTGATTCGCATTGGCGATGATTACTAAGCTTCTCCTAGGGCGCGGTGTAGCTCTCTCAGGCAGGCCATTAAATCAATTCTGATGCCCTTTTCAACACACTGTGGGTGTGCTTTGGCGAGGACGAGAAATTGCTCAGTCGCTTGATAACGTAGTTGCGGACCTGTGTTGTCAAATGTAAAATACTCAGCCTCCACCATTTCGCGTAGGTAGTATTTTGTAGGGTAACAGATATCTACCCTTGAAATCCCTCCGCGTCTAATACTTTCCTCATTAACCTCTTCGGATGAGAAGGGTTTTCCTGACACAGGCTTCTTATTAATTACTTGGACTGATATCCAGTACGACATGATATACCTCCTTTTTAAGTGAACATAGCGTGACTTTAGTATATTGTTGAAAAAAAGTCAAACTTGCCTTTTCTTAATTAAATGCTAAGATATAAGGAATAAAGGAATAAATCAAGCGAGCTCAACAAGGCTCGTTTCTAATTGTAATAAGAATATGCAAGTAACAAAAAAGGACTTAGAAAAATCAGCGGTAGAGTTAACTGTAATCCTGGAAGTTGGCGAATTTGAGCCATATATTGAAAAAGGTGCCAAGCACATTTCAGAACATGTTAAGATTGAAGGCTTTCGCGCTGGCAAAGTTCCCTACGACGTTTTAAAGCAGAAAGTTGGTGAAATTAGCATTTTAGAGGAAGCGGCCCATATTGCTATTCGTAAAACCATTGATGAAATATTTGCTAAGGAATTAGCCGGCAGGCAGCCGGTTGGACAGCCAAATGTCGAGATTACAAAATTGGCGCCAGGTAACCCTCTTGAATATAAAGTTACAATTTCTTTGTTACCTACAGTTGCTCTTGGTTTGTATAAGGATTTAAAGATTAAGCGCGAAGAAGTTGTTGTCTCAAGTGAAGATATTGAAAAAACCCTGAAAGAAATTATTGAGATGCGCGCAAAAGAGTCATTAACTGATGAGCCGGCAAAGCTTGGTGATAAGTTAATGTTAAACATTAACATCAGTCTTGATAAAGTCCCAGTTGAAGGCGGACAAGCTAAGGATGTCACGGTGATGCTTGGTAAAGAATATATGGTTCCAGGTTTTGATGATAAGGTTACCGGCATTAAAGCAGATGAAAAAAGAGAATTCAAATTGCAATATCCAGCAACACATCATCAGGCGCATTTGGCTGGCAAGATGGTTGAATTTGAAGTAAAGGCGACCGCTGTTTATAAGCGTGAACTACCCGCTCTAAGCGATGAATTAGCTAAGGAAATGCATTTTAAGAATGTTGATGATTTAAAAGATGCAATCAAAAAAAATATTGCCGCTGATCGTGAAAGACAAGCCGATATAAAGTCGGAATTAAAAATGCTAGAGGCGATTGCCGATAAGGCAAAGTTTGGGGATATTCCAGATACTCTTATTGCCAGTGAGTCTGACGGCATGATGCAGGAGCTAGAGCGTAACGTCATTAGTCAGGGTGGTAATTTTGAAGATTATTTAAAACATATCAATAAGACGAAAGAGGCATTACGTTTAGATTTATTACCTAATGCCGTGAAGAGAATTAAAACCGCTCTCATTATTCGTGAGGTTGGTATTATTGAAAAAGTTGAAGTGAAAAAAGAAGCAATAGATGAAAAGCTTGAAGCCTATAAGAAAATGTATGCGCAAGACGCCGAAGCGGTGAAGCGCATGGCTGCTCCCGAGTATCGCCGCCATCTAGAAAACATGATGTTTAATGATGAAGTTATATCGAAGTTAAAAAAATGGAATTATGCCGACACTGGCACACAATCGCAGAGCTAGTTTTGATTTTGAACTCCTAGAAAACTATGAGGCGGGGTTAATATTGTCTGGACAGGAAGCAAAGTCCGCTAAAGCAGGGCACGTCAACTTAAAAGGTGCTCATATCAGTTTACGCAACAAGCTAAGCGGACCCGAAGCCTGGCTGCTTAACGCTCATATCTCTGCATACAGCTATGCTGGTCAGTTAGAGGGGTATAATCCGACTCAGGAAAGGAAGTTGCTGCTGACGAAGAAGGAGTTAGCGCACCTCGTCGGAAAAACCCAAGAAAAGGGCTTGACACTCGTTCCGTTGAAAATGTATACTAAACGCAGTTTTGTAAAGTTAGAATTTGCCTTAGGTCGCGGTAAAAAGAAGTATGACAAACGCGAAGCAATTAAGAAGCGCGACGTGGAAAGGCAAATAAGGACATTAACAAAAAGACAGGGCAACAGCAGATAGTTATGGATACCGGGGATGCCGGGTATCGATAATTAAGATTGTCCTTAGATATTCATAGCGGGTTTTGGTTAAACCGTAAAAATAACCTAAAAAACAAGTGTCAAAAACACTGCAAAGGCGTTTACTTGGAATGTTCCGAGTTACGCCCCTGTTATGGCTTAATTAAAAAATAGCCATAGCCATCGGACTGGTGCTGCCTCAGCATCAACAACCGGTGTCATTATCGAGGCTTGGAAATCACTGGTCCCCTCCTGATGATTTCGACACAACGAGGGGTGACTGACGTTTCTTTTGTCTGATTTTTGAGAACGTTGGTGACACAAATAAATCAGGCTATTTATGTAAACGTATCTAGGGTCACTTATTAGACATGGGTTCAACTCCCATCATCTCCACAATTATCTTGCCGCGGTGGCGGAACTGGTAGACGCGCTGGACTTAAAATCCAGTTGTAGAGATACAGTGCGGGTTCGATTCCCGCCCGCGGCACGAATGCGATAGCATGAGGGCAAGGGAGCGAGCAAATTGATTTGCTCGCGTCGGGAAGAGAAAGCCGGAGCGATATGCCGCAGGCATCGCGAGGCCGGGTCGGGGCGCTTAGTGAGCGCAGTCCGCCCAGGGCGGACAAGCGAGACTTAGCGACCGTGACCGATTCCCGCCCGCGGCACGAATTTCTTACGAAATCAAATTTTCCCCAATTTTAGGGCTTGCCTTGCTTCTTTTTATTTGCTATATAAGTTATATAGTTTTTGCGGGTATCGTATAATGGTTATTATGCAACCTTGCCATGGTTGAGAAAGGGGTTCGATTCCCCTTACCCGCTCGTAGTATATAAAAACAACCCCTTGTAGGGGTTGTTTTTATATACTATTGGCTGTGAGTTGGGAATCGAACTGGTTGGAAGCGAGACGCGAGTTATTTCGGAAGAAATAACAAGCGGACGAGCGTCGGACGATATGCCGGGCGGCATATCGGACGCCAACCCTGGGCACGTGAGCCTGCCGCAATTCCGGCGGCAGGCGAGCACGATAATTCCCCTTACCCGCTCATAAAACAAGACAGCCCTTTTGGGCTGTTTTTGTTTTTTCTTGATTAATAAAAAATGCTGATTATTCAATCAGCATTTGTAGTATTTGGCGAAGTCTTTTTATAGGAAACAATTTTCCGGGACAGGTTTTCTCACAACTACTTGTTTCATTGTGACTTAGAACATTCACAACAGGAACAGTATACTTAAGCTGCAGGCTCTCCAATAAGGCCAGTAGAGCGCGATACTGTCTATACGTCGGTTTTGCTCTATCATAGTTGCCAATTAAGCATACTCCAATTGATTTGTTATTATACCCATAAGAATGGGCTCCGACATAGTCAGTTGATCGTCCTTCGTAAACGATACCATCTCCGCATAAAATTCCGTTACCAATCATGTAATGGTAACCCGTATCATCCCATCCTCGCAAAAATTTATGACGCATCCTAATAAATAAGGGAGAGTCAAAAAACCTATTCGAATGATGAATGACAATATACTCCACAGAATTACTATCTAATATATCCATTGTCCCATTTTTTTTGTTAATGATACGAATTTCTAGGCTAAAAATAGCACCAAGATTCAGATATGTCAACTTTACAATTTAAGTTACATAATTCCTAAAGTGGACGAAAGTTTGTATTTGACTTTTACCATTATTTCAGCTATAAATAGTCTATAAATATAAATAATTATCGCCATGCGCATTAAATTTCATCGCACCGAACAGAAAGAAAAGAAGTTTTTCAAATCCAACTCTCAGATCAAGGCTGAAGAGGTCTTTTTAATTGATGAGAATGGTGATAATTTCGGTGTGATTAGCACAAAGGAGGCAATTGAGAGGGCTAAGGACCTTGACCTTGATTTAGTTGAAGTGAACCCTAAGGCTGAGCCGCCAGTTGTGAAAATTGTCGATTTAGGACAGTTAAAGTACGAACACGAAAAAAAATTACATCGCCAGAAAGTGGCTCAAAAGAAAATTGATACGAAAGTTATTCGTCTTTCTTTCCGTATTAGTGAGCACGACTTCAATTTTCGCTTAGCTCAGGCAGAGAAATTCCTCGCGAAAGAAAACAAATTAAAGATTGAGTTGATTTTACGTGGTCGCGAACGTCAGTACCCTCAAAAAGCGCGTGAGATTGTTGATAGTTTTATGACTAAAATCAAACAAAATCCAGACTTTCATATTGAGGTTGAACAACCCTTGACAAATCAAGGTGGAAGATTTACTATAGTGTTGATGAATAAGAAATAAGGATTTTTCATCATCAGGTGTCATCGCCTGTTTTTTTATCAAATTTATGCCGAAAATAAAGACACACAATGCAACTGCAAAGCGTTTCCGCCTTACCGCGACTTCTAAATTAAAAAAGAGAAAAGCTGGTCAGGATCACTTCAATTCTCGTGAATCCGGTAATACTAAACGTGCTAAACGTTTAGATATCTGCGCTGATGCAACTTTAGTAAAAACCATTAAAACTTTAACCCCGTATCGATAAGATGCGGTTTTAAGCTATTCCTACAATATGCCCAGAGTAAAAAGAGGTACTTCCCATGTCAAAAAACGCCGCACATTAATGAAGGCGGTTAAAGGATATAAATGGGGCCGAAAAAATTTAATCAAATTAGCTAAGACCGCTCGCACAAAAGCGGGTGCTCATGCTTATCGTGATCGCCGCAAAAAAAAGCGTGATATGCGCGCTTTGTGGCAGATGAAGATTAATGCGTTCGTTCGCGAACATGGCTTTTCATATTCCCGTTTCATGGGCGCTATGAAAGCTGCGAACATTACTGTTGATCGCAAAATCTTAGCTGACCTCGCCGTCAACAACAAAAAAGTTTTAGCTGAAGTTGTTGCTGGTCTCAAGAAATAAAATATGTACTGGATCAAAATATCACAAATTGCAGTTTCAATCCTCTTGATCATAGTTATTTTGCTTCAGAATCGCGGAGCAGGCCTCGGAAGCGCTTTTGGCGGTTCCGGTGGTGTTTATCTGACGAAACGCGGTCTGGAAAAAAAGTTATTCACTGCCACTATTGTTTTGGCAGTGCTCTTCTTCGGCCTTTCTTTGGCCAATTTATTGGCCTAAAAGCCTTTTCTCCCGTTTCGTTTTCCACCTGTGGATTCATTCGACCAAAAAATCAATAAGCTTATTCAAGGGAGCGCGAAAGCGATTTCCCGTGTTATTGTTTTTAACCCTTTTAAAAAAGGCTTATTATCGCGCGCTTCTTTACGAACACGCGCTGATAAGAATCTGGTGTATTCGCTCGCACCAACTACGATACCGCGTCGCGAACAATTAAAGCACTTAGCTAAATTACTTGATCCGCGCGAAAAGATGGTTTTAAAAATATCCCTTCTCTTATTAGTGGTTAGTTTTTCTTTTTTGGGCTATCGTTTTTATAGTAATAATCTGATTTTATTTCCGCGTGTCGGCGGCACATATAGCGAAGGCGTTGTCGGCTATCCGCAAACTATTAATCCACTCTACGCGTCCAGTCGTGATGTTGACGCTGACCTTGCAAGACTTATCTACTCAAGTTTATTCAGTTATGATGCGAGTGGGCGTTTAAGCCCAGACCTTGCTTCTGGTTGGATAATTGAAGATGGTGGTAAAGCTTACACTGTCACTTTACGTGAAGGGGTAAAGTGGCAAAATGGCGAGCTGTTAACAGTTAATGATATTCTCTTTACTTTTGACTTAATAAAAAATCCCGAGTTTCGCTCACCTTTGCGAGCAAGTTTAAACGGAGCCGAAATTGAAAAGGTTGATGAGCGTTCAGTGAAATTTATTTTAGCAGAACCGTACGCTGATTTTTTAAGTTTATTGACTTTTGGTATCATGCCCCAGAACGCCTGGGAAATGATCTTACCAGAAGCAGCTGCACTTACCGAGCTTAACCTGAAGCCAGTTGGCTCCGGTTTATATAAATTTGAATCACTCATCAAGAGTAAAGGCGGTTCAATTAAGGAATATCATTTGATTGTTAATCCTGATTACTACGGCACAAAACCTTATATTGAAAAACTTATCATTAAATTTTATCCAGACTATATTGAGTTAGTGCGCGCCTTAAACGCGAATGAAGTTGATGGTGCTAGTTATGTGCCTGATGATTTAAAGAAAGATCTCATTGCTAAACATTCCTTATCAATTCACAACCTACACTTACCGCAAGTGAATGCAATATTTTTTAATCAAAGTAAAAATAAGGCGCTTGCTGATTTAAAAGTGAGACAAGCTCTGTCTTACGCTATAAATCGTGAGCGGATGATTGAACAGGTTTTAGGAGGGGCGGCCGTTGTTGCTAATGGACCAATTCTCGCTGAAGATTATGTCGCTGTACCAGAAAGTAATATTTATAATTTTGACTCTGCGAAGGCCGAACAGCTACTCGAAGAGGCTGGATATAAACGTCTTGATATCACCACTGATATTTTAATGGCGACCGAAAAAAGTGCGGAAGCCGCCGCTGCTATCGCACAAGCAAGTTCAACTGCAATTGAAGCGATTGGATATTGGCGCGTCGGCGCAACTAGCAAACAACCATTAGTTGTTAAATTGTCAGTACCGGAAAACGGACGCCTTGATGTTGCGGAAAGTATTAAAAATGACTGGGAAGCGGTTGGCGTGAAAGTTGTTATCGACAAAGTCTCAGCGTCTGCTGTAAATTCAGAAATGGTTGCGACTCACAATTTCGAAGCCTTCTTATACGGACAGGTGGTTGGGTTTGAACCGGACATTGCTTCGTTTTGGCACTCATCTCAAGTCGGTGGACAGGGCTTAAATCTCTCCAGTTACAATAATAGTGCGGTTGACGCCCTTCTGACCGAAGCCAGGCAAGCAGCTGACAATGTTGCGCTGCGCTTAGAAAAATATACAAAAATTCAGGAGACGATTACAGCTGATATTCCCGCTGTCTTCCTATATTCTCCAGATTATACTTATGTGCAAGCTAAACGCGTTCGCGGTTTTAGCGGCACAGCCGTCAGTGAGCCTTATGACCGTTTTGCCGGCATCGCTGATTGGTATCTCAAAACAAAAAAAAGGATTGCCTGGTAAAGGTTGCCCACTCTACATAATAACTCGATTGAAAATTTATTAGGTATAGGCCCTCGCTCGAGGATCTTCCTATCTGTGAATTTTTAGTTTTCAATCATCTATGATTACTCGTTTTAAGTCCGGTGTTACCGGCAAAGAAGGCGTTCGCCCTGCGGCAGCTCCTTCTTCAAGCGCGCCTAAAAGGCGACGCTTCGGGTCGCCAACGCGTCCCAACTCATTCGTAAAGAGTGAGAAATTTGTTAAAAATGATAAAGGCGATTACGTCAAAATCATGGTTTTAGGTGGGCTTGAAGAAGTTGGCCGCAACATGACTCTCATTGAATGTAATCGCGAAATTATCATTATTGACATGGGCTTACAGTTTCCGGAAGAAGATATGCCCGGCATCGATTACATTATTCCTAACGTTACTTATCTTCGTGATAAAATCGATTGGATTAAGGGCGTCGTAATTACTCACGGCCACTACGATCATATCGGTGGCATCCCGCACATCATGGGCGAAATCGGTAATCCGCCGATGTTTATGGGTAAACTTACCGCCGGTCTCGTGCGCAAGCGCCACATGGAATATAAAACTGCTCCAGTTCTAAAGATTAAAGAAATTGATGAGAATACAGTGACGCAACTTGGGGCTTCTTTCCGTTTAGAATTCTTCCGCGTGAATCATTCTATCCCGGATTGTTTCGCGGTTATTGCAAACACGCCTCTCGGTACAATTATTCACACGGGCGACTTCAAAATCGACTTCACTCCGGTTAATGATAAACCGGCAGATTTACAACGCATTGCTCAGATTGGTAATCGAGGCATTTTAATGTTGATGTCTGATTCTACCGACGCGACTCATCCTGGTTATCAGGTTTCGGAGTCTGCGATTGGTGAAGAGATGGGCCGCATTTTTGAGAAAATTGAGGGCCGCATTATTATTGGCACCTTTGCCTCACAGATTTCCCGCGTACAAAAGATTCTCGATTTAGCAAAACACTATGGACGACGCGTCAGCCTGCAAGGCAGAAGCATGAATTCGAATGTTGAAATTGCACAGCAGGTCGGTTATTTAAAATTTGACCCCAAAATATTAATTGATGACCGCGAGCTCAACAGTTTGCCGGACAATAAAGTAATGATTATCGGTACTGGTGCTCAAGGCGAAGATAACGCTTTCCTGAGCCGTGTTGTAAATGGTGAGCATCGGTCAGTTAGCCTGAAGCAGGGTGATACAGTATTGTTTTCATCATCCGTTATTCCTGGTAATGAAAGATCAATTCAGAATTTAATGGATATGGTTGTGCGCCAAGGCGCAAAAGTCATACATTATCGAATGCTTGATATCCACGCCGGCGGACACGCTAAGGCGGAAGACCTGAAATTAATGATGCGTCTTATCAAGCCTGAATTCTTCATGCCCATTGAAGCGAATCATTATATGCTGCGCGCTCACGCCGAGTTAGCAGAACAGGTTGGTATTACTAAAGATAAAATTTTCGTTGCTGATAACGGACAAGTTGTCTTGTTTGAGAAAAATGCTCAAGGACAATCTGTTGGAACTTTAACTAAAGAGAAAGTGCCGACCGATTACGTTATGGTTGACGGTCTCGGTGTTGGGGATGTTTCTGAGGTTGTGCTGCGCGATCGCTTGATGATGGCCGGGGACGGCATGATTGTTATCATCGCCACAATCGATGCTAAGACTGGCAACATTATTGGTAATCCTGATATTATTTCCCGCGGTTTCATTTATATGAAAGAAAGTCGTGACTTAATTGAAAAAACTCGTTCACGCGTGAAGAGTATTGTGAAAGATAAGAATCCAATGACTCCCGCCGATGATGATTTTATTAAGAATAAAATCAGAAATGACGTGGGACAGTTCTTGTTCACTGCTACTAAGCGCCGACCGATGGTTTTGCCGGTAGTTATTAAGGTCTAAAAATTACCAAAAATATAGAAATAAACGGGAAGGGTCAATCTTGACTCTTTCCCGTTTTTGTTATAAGATGAATGCAGTTTAAAAAATAAATACTCACCTGTTATTAATTCTCTTAGATATATGGTCTTTCCCAGTGGGCAGACCGGAGGTGGCTAAGGGGCTGTCCTGCAAGGGGTGGTTAAGTATCTTTTTTGTTATATGTCTAATAATCAACCACAATCAAGTACTTTCGCAGATTTACTTGAAAAAGACGGAGTAAATATCCCCCAAGTTGGAGATATTGTTAAGGGCACTATTATCACTGCTTCTAAGTCTGAAGTAATTATTGATATCGATGGTGTTTTAATGGGCGTTGTGCGTGGTCCAGAGTTATACGTTGAAGTAGAAGAGTATGCTCACTTAAAACCAGGAGACCAAGCAGAGGCAGCTGTTATTGAGGCTGAAAATGAAACAGGTCGTCTCGAATTGTCTTTCCGCCAAGTTGGTCAGGAAAAAGCCTGGAATCAATTACGTGAATCATTTAAGGAAAGAACAACCGTTAAAATTCGCATCATTGATGCTAATAAGGGCGGTTTACTTGCTCGTTATTGTCAGATTAATGGTTTCTTGCCAGTATCTCAGCTCGCACCAGAAAACTATCCTCGCATCAGCGGTGGCGACAAGAGCAAAATCTTGGAAAAATTAAAAACCTTTGTTGGTCAGGATTTTGAGGTTAACGTTATCACTTTGAATGAAGATGAGAATAAAATCATTTTCAGTGAAAAGGATGTTTGGAATAAGAAGCAGAAGCCAGCGCTTGATCGTTATAGCGTCGGCATGGTGGTTGATGGTCGCGTGACCGCTATTACTAGCTTTGGTGTCTTCTTAAACTTTGATGAAGGTATGGAAGGTTTAATTCACATCTCTGAAATTGCTTGGCAGCGTATTGATTCTCCAAGCGAACTCTTCAAGGTTGGTGATCACATTAAGGCTGAAATCGTTAGCATTGATGGTAGTAAGATTTTCTTAAGTTCAAAGAAATTACAGAAAGATCCATGGCAGGAAGCTAGTGCAAAATACAGCATTGGCCAGACTGTTTCTGGTTTGATTGTAAAAATTAACCCATTTGGTCTATTTGTTAAGCTTGATGAAGAAATTCACGGTCTCGCTCATATCAGTCAGCTAAGTATTGCCGCTAAAGATAAGATTGGTGAAATGTTTGCTGCTGGTGAAACTCGCGATTTCGAAATTGTTAGTATTTCTCCATCTGAACATCGTCTCGGCCTGAAGTTGGCTGGCGCCGAGGGTGAAGAAAAGGCTGCTCCGAAGAAGCGTGCTTCTAAGGCTAAGGCGGAAAAGGAAGAAACGGTTGAAGCTGAAGAAATGACTGAAAAGGAAACAAAGAAAGCTAAAAATAAGGAAGAAAAGACTGAGGAAGCGGTAGCTGAGGAAACTAAAGAATAAGAAAATACTGTCTCTACATATAAAACGCTCCTCCATTCGGGGGAGCGTTTTAGTCTTGCCAAAACCATCATTACGTTATATAATAGTGTTTACGATACTAGATAAATATTAGCCTATTTTAGAAAAAATATGAAAAGTTTATTCAAGAATTTTGCCCTGTTTTTCCTTGTTTTTTTGGTAATTGCAGCGATATTTTCCGCTTTTTCCCAGATGAACGGAACGAGCAAGGCTGGAATTGAGACTTTGATTTCACAAATTGATCAGGAACAAGTTGCCTCCATGTCGGTCAGTGGTAATGAAATCGACGTGACTCTAAAAGACGGAACAACACAGACGGTACAGAAGGAAGCGGGCGAAAGCCTCTCCTCATTATTAAGCAATTTCCAGATTGCCCCTGAAAAGTTGCAGGGTGTCGCTATCAATATTGAAGAGCCGTCAGGCTTTGCTTATTGGGCGGGTGCAATTTTACCTTTTGCTTTACCTCTCATTCTAATTGGCTTACTTTTTTTCTTTATGATGCGCAGCGCGCAGGGCATGAATTCGAAGGCAATGAGTTTTGGTCAATCGAATGCTAAGGAGTTTGATCTTGGTAACAAGGAAAAAATTACCTTCGCTGATGTCGCTGGTGCCAAGGAGGCAAAAGAAGAGTTGCATGAAGTTGTGGAGTTCCTCCGTTTTCCGCGCAAGTTTATTGAACTCGGTGCGCGTATTCCTCGCGGTGTTTTATTGCTCGGTGGTCCGGGCATGGGCAAAACTCTATTAGCGCGAGCAGTAGCCGGTGAAGCCGGTGTGCCATTTTTCCATATGTCAGGCTCTGAATTTGTGGAAATGTTTGTGGGCGTTGGTGCTTCACGTGTGCGCTCCTTATTCCAAAAAGCAAAAAAACAATCACCTTGCATTGTCTTTATTGATGAAATTGATGCGGTTGGTCGTCGCCGTGGCGCCGGTCTTGGTGGCTCACATGACGAAAGAGAACAGACTTTAAATCAAATATTAGTTGAGATGGACGGCTTTGAAGTAACACAAAATGTTATTGTCATCGCCGCCACTAATCGCCCCGACGTGCTTGACCCAGCCTTGCTCCGTCCAGGACGCTTTGACAGACAGGTCGTCATTGATAGACCTGACTTAAAGGATCGCGAAGAGATATTAAAGGTGCACGTTAAGAAAAAACCGTTAGCGAAAGAGGTTGATTTAAAACGTATAGCGGAAAGAACTCCTGGATTTTCGGGTGCCGACTTAGCTAACCTATTAAACGAAGCTGCTATTTTAACGGCGCGTGAAGATAAGAAGGTGATTGGTATGACAGAACTATTTTCAGCGATTGAAAAAGTAATGATTGGTCCGGAGCGCAAGAGCCGAATCATTAATGATAAGGAAAAGAAGATTACCGCCTACCATGAAGCTGGACATGCTGTTGTTGCTCACTTTTTACCAAACAGCGACCCAGTTCAGAAGGTCTCCATTATTGCCCGCGGACAAGCTGGTGGCTATACTCTTAAAGTTCCAACCGAAGATCGTTATTTCCAGTCAAAATCTGATTTTGTAAATGATATTGCCATACTGCTTGCGGGCCATTTAATTGAAAAGGAAGTATTTGGCGAAGTGACAACTGGTGCTACTTCCGATTTGCGAAGAGCCACTAGTGTCGCTCGCAGTCTAATCACTGATTACGGTATGAGCGATGTGCTCGGACCACGTACTTTTGGTCATAAGGAGGAAATGATCTTCCTTGGTCGTGAAATACACGAACAACGCGATTATAGTGAAAAGATCGCTGAGCAAATCGATCACGAAATTTATTCATATATAAGCCAAGCATCAGATAAAGCCTCAGCCATCCTGAAGGCTCAGCGCGACAAACTAGAGAAGGTTGTTGCTGCCCTTTTAGACAAGGAGACCTTAGAAAAGGAAGAGTTTGAGGCCATTGTTGGCCCAGCTAGCGTCACTCCTACCCTTGCCTAATAACGAATATTTGACTATTATCGTTTTTTGGCTATACTAAAAGCAGATAAACTTAATAATAGAGGAATTGAATCTAAATTCTCTACATCATACATAAACTAATAATATGGCTAACCCCAAAAAAAGGAAATCTAGCAGCGCCGTCAGAACTAATCGCGCTCATCAAGCCTTAAAGAAGACCTCTTTAAATAAATGCGCTCAGTGTGGCAAGGCAAAATTGCCTCACACTGTTTGTACTTTCTGCGGAACTTACCGCGGACGTCAGGTCTTGAAGGTTGCAACTGTGGCCGCTAAAGCAAAAAAATAAAACCCCTATGTCAAACCGTCACTTAGCCCGAACAATCGCCCTGCAGACTTTATTTGCCTGGGACTTTAACGGTAAGAGCGGAGATAGCACCGAGTCATTAATGCACGATAATTTTGAAAATTTCGCGCCCAATTTTGATGACGGCGGTTTTGTTAGTGACCTAGTAAAAGGTGTTACCGATAATCTCGCTGAAATTGATGCCTCGATTGTACGTTTTGCGACTGAATGGCCACTTGATCAAATTACGACAATTGACCGCAATATATTGAGACTCGGCATTTTTGAACTCGTCTACACTGAAATCCCACCGCGCGTCGCTATTAATGAGGCAATTGAAGTGGCCAAGAGTTTTGGTGGCGATGCGTCAGGCAAGTTTGTAAACGGTGTCTTAGGCGCTATCTATAACGACTGGCCAGAAGAAGAAAAACGTAAACGCGATAACCACTGGGACAAGAAGCTTGAGTCAGCTGGCGAGGCTGTTGCTGATGAAACTAAGGTGGAAGATGAAACTTCGACCGCTGATGTGTCTGAAACATCTGAAGCGTCAACGATTAATAAGGAGTAATACAAAATAGATATATCGCCCGCGTTTTGACGCGGGCTTTATTTAACAGTTGCGAGACGACCTGGTAGCGCCTCCTTTTTCTGGAGTCGTTACGATATCGTTCCGTAAAAAAATATATGCCCGAGTTGGCAAATTTACAAAAATTTTTAGGAATTAAATTTAAGAATGTCGACATCTTACGTCAGGCGATGGTGCACCGCTCATATCTCAACGAACACCCAGAGTTTGCTGGCGGTCACAACGAACGCTTAGAGTTTCTTGGTGATGCTGTTTTAGAAATTGTCGTTACCGAACACTTGTACTTGAATTACCCTGACATGCCCGAAGGGGATTTAACTAATTGGCGCGCCGCCCTCGTTAATGCAAAAATGCTTTACGTCATTGCCATGGAGACAGGTCTTGAGGAATATTTATATTTGTCTCGTGGCGAGGCTAAAGATAAGGATAAGAAATCAAGGCATTATATTTTGGCAAATGCTGTGGAGTCACTGATTGGCGCTATTTATCTTGATCAGGGCTTAGAAAAAGCCAAGCAATTTATCAGTGAGCGCATTATTATTAAGTTGCCAGAAATATTAAAGACAGAGGCTTATCTTGATCCAAAGTCTCGTTTTCAAGAGCAAGCACAAGAAAAAAAAGGTGTTACTCCGCGCTACGATATTCTAGCTGAAGAGGGACCCGACCACGCTAAACTTTTCACCGTCGGGCTATACTTAACTGATGAGCTAATTGCTACTGGCCAAGGCTCTTCTAAGCAAGAAGCACAAGTCGATGCTGCCGCCAAAGGTTTAAAGCTACTTAATTGGTAGAATAATATGGACATCAAAAAAATATTAAGTGAAGCCGCTAAGCAAAAAGCCTCAGATATTCATCTGGTTTTTGGTTTACCGCCGATGGTTCGGCATGATGGCGAGCTAACACCTTTTGGTCTGGATGGCGTTATCTTGCCCCCAATCGCTGATATTGATTTAGATCAAGCCGTTAAGGCTCTGCTCGACGCACCACAACGTCAGCGCTTAGCAGAAGATAGAGACTTAGATGCAGCTGCCTCGGTTGAACCTTATCGCTACCGTGTAAACTTTGCCTACGACAGGGGGCACTTAAAAGTCGCGGCGAGAGTTGTAGACGACAGCAAGCCGACACTTGAAGAAATAGGTATGCCTGCAATTGTTGCTGAATTATTAGATGTGCCTCAAGGTTTGATTTTGGTAACAGGGCCAACTGGCTGCGGTAAGTCAACGACTTTAGCGGCTATGGTTAATCACATTAATTCTACTCGTGCTGCGCATATTATCACCCTTGAAGATCCCATTGAATATTTATTTACCTCAGAAAAAAGTATTATTTCGCAACGTCAACTCGGAGATGACATGCTTTCGTTTGCTGAAGGCTTAAAACATTCCTTGCGTCAGGACCCAAATGTTATTATGGTTGGTGAAATGCGTGACCTAGAAACCATTGCCACCGCCATTACTTTAGCGGAAACAGGACACTTAGTTTTAGCAACTCTACATACGTATAGTGCGGCGCAAACGATTGATCGTATCATTGATATTTTCCCCGCCCACCAACAAGGTCAGATTCGCTCTCAATTATCGACAATTCTCACGGCCGTTATTTCCCAGCGCCTGTTACCGAGAGTGTCAGGCGGACGCATTGCTGCCCGCGAAATACTGCTTAGAAATAGTGCGATTTCAAATTTGATCAGGGAAAATAAAGTTGCTCAAATTAAAACAGTGCTAGAAACCAATATTCAAAACGGCATGACAACGCTTGATAGACATCTTATACAGCTCTACCAGGCTGGCGAGATTAATAAGGATACCGCGCTGCAATATATGGAAGAAAGCGGATTTTTGGAGTCATAAGGACGATTTACAAAAAACAAAAGAGTAGAGCCGATAATTTGGGCTGAAAATCGTTAAAATAAGTGGTATTTAAAGGGCTTGACATTATTTTTAAATACCCTATAATTGTAAACAGTTTTAAAAAATGCCTATGCGTAATTATCTTAGAAGGTTCAAACTTAAGCGGTTATAAAATAATTTGCCTATTTTGCGATTATTTTGAACCGCGGTCCCGCGGTTTTTTGAACCTCTAAAATAAATATACGAATTAAATATTTACTCGCCCTTATCAGTTCGCTGGTAATGGCAACGAATGTTTAATTGCTCGTTAACACTTAAATATCTTTTTGTCGCTTTTTTTTCGAAAAAGCGAACTGTCTGTCGCCGGTTTATTTTGCAATTTCCGGGCGAAGACAAAAAAAATCGCATTCGCGAAGGAATGCGTGACACTTTTGAAAGCAAGAGTGTGGGAAAATCTCGTAAAGAGTATATGGCGGATGCCTAGACATAAGAAACCGATGAAGGACGTAGCAGCCTGCGATAAGCTGCGGTGAGGTGGCAAGCAACCTTTGACCCGCAGATCTCCGAATGGGGAAACCCGCCGCGTCGATAACGCGGTAACCGAGACCTCTTTTGGACTCGGTGGAAGACCCGGCGAACTGAAACATCTTAGTAGCCGGAGGAAAAGAAAACAATAGTGATTCTCCTAGTAGTGGCGAGCGAACGGGGAAGAGCCTAAACCTGCCGAACTGAGATTTCGAACTAGTTTACTAGGGAGAAATCAGAAAGTTCTAGAGCTATATGTTCCGCAGGGGTTGCAAGGCAACGTGTCTGTCCTCTAGATTGGACGGAGTAGAGTCATAAAATTTAATTCTTAGCAAAAGCGAGCTGGAAAGCTCTGCCAGAGAAGGTGATAGCCCTGTAAGCGAAAAGAATTAAGTCTCTGCAGCGTTGTTCTTAAGTAGTGCGGGCCTCGTGAAATCCCGTATGAATCAGGGTCGACTATGACCCAAGGCTAAATATTTCTTATGATCGATAGTGAACCAGTACCGTGAGGGAAAGGTGAAAAGCATCCCGAGAGGGAGGTGAAATAGTACCTGAAACCATATACTTACAAAGAGTCGGAGCCCAATTTATTGGGTGACGGCGTGCCTATTGAAGAATGAGCCAACGAGTTTGTTCTATGTGGCTTACATAATCTCCTCCGGAGAGTATGTGTAGTGAAAGCGAGGGTTAATAGCCCGCATTGTGCTTCACTTTTACGCATTAAATTTATTTAGTGCGTTAAGGTGAAGTACACGTCGCATGGACAAGACCCGAAGCCGGGTGATCTAACCATGTCCAGGTTGAACTTTGTCGAAAGATAAAGGAAGGACCGAACCCACGAGCCGTGCAACACTCGGGGATGAGATGTGGTTAGCGCAGAAATTGTAATCGAACTCGGCAATAGCTGGTTCTCCTCGAAATAGTTTTTGGACTAGCCTCGAGCGCTGACAGTGGGGGGTAGAGCACTGGATGAGGGCGGGTCGCAAGATACCGTCTTCAATCAAACTCCGAATACCCATTGGTGTAGCTCGGGAGTCAGACCATGGGCGCTAAGGTTCATTGGTCTAAAGGGAAACAGCCCAGATCACAATCTAAGGTCCCCAAATCTATACTAAGTGTAAAAGGTGGTGTTGTGACTACGACAGTTAGGAGGTTGGCTTAGAAGCAGCCATCCTTTAAAGATAGCGTAATAGCTCACTAATCAAGTTGTTTCGCGCCGAAAATTTACCGGGGCTAAGTATAGTACCGAAGATGTGAACTCTCCAGATTTTTGTTTTTTATCGCAGTAACCGAGCCCTAAATTTACGTTAGGGAGCTCGAAGTGCAGTACCGATAGAAACTAAAAATCTGGAGAGTGGTAGAGGAGCATTCTCTTCAGCGTTGAAGTCGTGCCGTGAGGCCCGGTGGAGCGGAGAGAAGTGAGAATGTTGGCATGAGTAGCAAAAAGGCGGGTAAAAATCCCGCCCACCGAAAGTCTAAGGTTTCCTGGGCAACGAGAATCGACCCAGGGTTAGTCGGTCCTAAGGTGTAACTAATGTAGTGTTAGTGTAACCGATGGAAGAGCTGGTTAATATTCCAGTACTACTGTGTTTTTCCGAAGGAGGGACGCGGTTCCAAAGTTTGAGCGGGCTATGGTATGTCCGCTGGTGGTTTCAAGAAGCGGCCTAGGCAAATCCGGGCCAACAGCTTCAAGATTCAGCCTAAAGATGAAGTCGCAAGACGGATTCAATCAAGTAGCGGAATCGACGAGAAAAACTTCTAGGGCTAAGGGCACAGTAACCGTACCGTAAACCGACACAGGTAGACGAGGCGAGAAGCCTAAGGTGTACGAGAGAACCTTCGCTAAGGAACTCGGCAAAACAGCGGCCGTAATTTCGAGATAAGGCCTGCCCTGCGCAAGCAGGGCCGCAGCTAAAGAGCTCAAGGGACTGTTTATCAAAAACACAGCTCTCTGCTAACTCGCAAGAGGATGTATAGAGGGTGAAGCCTGGCCAGTGTCCGAACGTTAAGAGGAGAGGTTAGCACTTCGGTGCGAAGCTTTGAATCCAAGCGCGGATGAACGCCGGCGATAACTATAATCGTCCTAAGGTTTTGTGGTTTATTACTAGACCGCAAAAGACTGGGACGATTATAAATTGATAAATAACAAAGTTCGTTGCCTAGCTATGGCGAAAGCCATGGTTGTCTAAAATACTCAGTAAAATGCGTGAAAATCCTCAAAAGATTGATAGTACTCGGGGTGTCGACCCCAGTAAAAATCTATCAATACACGGGGCAAACGCGCAGGATTAATAATCCTCAGAGACTTAAAAACTGAGACTCTAAAATATGCAAATGAATCCCTATTGGGTAAGTGGATTTGTAGATGGTGAGGGAACTTTCTATGTTGGAATTAATCATAATGATTCAATGAAGTCCGGTTATCAAGTATTACCAGAATTTAGAGTTGTCCAGCATGAGAAGGATATTAAAGTGTTGTATGCGCTTAAAACATATTTCGGCGCTGGCGTTGTCAGGATTAATCATGATACACGTCAGGAGCTTAGAATAAGATCGTTAGAGCATATGAATAAATTTGTCATTCCTCATTTCGACAAATATCCGCTTTTAACTCAAAAGAAATTTGATTATTTCAAATTTAAGGAGATTATACAGATAATGAATGCCGGCAAGCATCTTTCTGCTGAAGGTATTAAAGACATTATCGCTATCGCTTCGAGAATGAACAGGCAAAATAAAATTTGCGCTCAATCAGTCTTGCGGGCGTTAGATTCATGTCACGAGTAAGATAAAGTCCATTCTTAATAGAAATATTAAGTAAGTGAAGAGCGAAATTCCTTGTCGGGTAAGTTCCGACCTGCACGAATGGCTTAACCACTTGAGCACTGTCTCAGCGAAGGACTCGGTGAAATTGCAAGACGAGTAAAGATGCTCGTTAACCACAGTCGGACGAAAAGACCCCGTGAAGCTTTACTACAGCTTGATATTGAATTAGGGATATGCATGTTCAGAATAGGTGGGAGCCTTCGGGCGCCAGTGAGATACCACCCTTGTATATTTTTAATTCTAACCTCGTTTTTACGAGGGACAGTGTCTGGTGGGTAGTTTGTCTGGGGCGGATGCCTCCCAAAATGTAACGGAGGCGTTTACAAAGGTTGGCTATCCCGGAATGGAAACCCGGGAGATAGTGTAAAGGCACAAGCCAGCTTTACTGCGAGACTTACCGGTCAAGCAGTCGCGAAAGCGGAACTTAGTGATCCGACCATTCAATATAGGATGGTGGAAGCTCATCGGATAAAAGCTACTCCGGGGATAACAGGCTAGTCAGGTCCAAGAGTCCACATCGACGACCTGGTTCGGCACCTCGATGTCGGCTCGTCGCATCCTGGGGGTGGAGAAGCTCCCAAGGGTTGGGCTGTTCGCCCATTAAAGCGGCACGCGAGCTGGGTTCAGACCGTCGTAAGACAGGTCGGTCTCCTATCCACTGTGGTCGTGGAAACTTGAAGAGGCCCTTCCTTAGTACGAGAGGACCGGGAAGGACGAAGCTCTAGTGTACCTGCTGTTCTACCAAGGGCATTGCAGGGTAGCTACCTTCGGTTAAGATAAGCGCTGAAAGCATCTAAGCGCGAAGCTGTCTCTAAGATTAGGTTTCACAGACTGGTTACAGAATATGACCTTGATAGGCTGTACGTGTAAGTCCAGTAATGGATTGAGCGGAGCAGTACTAATAAGTCGTTTGATTTTCCCACACTTTTGTCTTTCAAAGACACAACAAAATATCCACCTTAATATAAATTGGGGTGGAACCAAAAGACACCATTGTTCTGGTGGTTAAAGCGGAGGGGTCACACCTGATCCCATCCCGAACTCAGAAGTTAAGCCTTCCAGCGCCGATGATACTTGGGCCTGAGCCCTGGGAAAGTAGGTCGCCGCCAGAACAATGGTGTTTTTTGATACCCTAAAATAGGGTTAGTGAGAATGCCGCATAAGAGGGAGTCCTAACAAGGACTTCTTTTTTGCATTAAAAAAAAGGAAGCTTTGCTTCCTTTAAAATATTTGTCGTAATTTTGCACGCTAGGTATCCAACATCAACATGAAGTGGCCGATGCTCATTTTATAATGATACACTTCGGCTCCAAGTAAAGTATTGAACTGCGAGATTAATTCTCTTCTGGTCCGCAGTTGCAAGGCAGACTCATCTTCATGATTAGCATGAGAATTTAAGATTGCTAACTTGTTGACATGAAAGTCATGTGAGACTTTAATTCTCGCCCTAAGCTCCGCCTCCTTGTCAGATGCAAAGCGGCGTAAGCTGCTAATTTCGGCATCAGAGAACTTCTAGTTTTCCATCACAATTTCTAAGGCATCTTGATGTCGTTTTATTTCGGCGTCTACACCTTGAAGGCCCTTGTCGGTACCTAACGTTGCTTCTTTTTGATTTTCCATGACTAAGTTGTTCGTTGGTAATTAACTATAACTATTTCCAGTAATATTATATAAAGTAGCGCTAAGTGTAAAGGACAGCTGGGGTTTGAAAAATAGGTGATTATAATGTAAAATATAGAGAATAATTATAACTATATGGCCTTAATTAAATCAATTTCCGGTATTCGTGGTACTATCGGCGGCAAAGCCGGCGATAATTTAACACCAACAGATTTGGTCGACTTCATTTCAGCCTTTGCGAAGCAGCGACGTGATAAATTTTCTGAGCTGAAAAGTCCAACGATTGTGCTCGGTCGCGATGGGCGCGCTAGCGGTCCGGCTTTACATGATTTCGTGAGCGCGCTGCTTAGATTTAATGGCCTCACCGTCCTTGATGTTGGTCTGGCAACAACGCCGACGGTCGAGATGTCGGTAATTAGCGAAAAAGCGCAGGGCGGCATCATTTTGAGCGCCTCACACAACCCTAAGCAGTGGAATGCTCTCAAGCTCCTGGACGAAAACGGTGAATTTATGAGCGCAGCTGATGGCCAAGAATTATTGGCTCTAGCCGCTAGCTCTGATTTCACTTTTGCTAAAGTGGATGAGCTAGGCAAGCACCTTATTGTTTCAGATGCTTTAGAGTCTCATATTGAAGCCATTCTTAAATTAAAATTAGTTGATCAAGCAGCCATCGCTAAGCGTGACTTTAAAATTATAGTTGACGGTATTAATTCGGTTGGCGCTCTGGCGGTGCCTGCTATGCTACGCGCCCTGGGCGTAACGAAGATAGAAATAATCAATGCCGAAATAAACGGTGAATTTGCGCATAATCCCGAGCCACTCGATGAGCATTTAAGTGAGATAAAAAGGCAGGTAATAGAGAGTAGAGCGGACTTAGGTATTGTGGTTGATCCAGACGTCGACCGTCTCGCCTTTATTGATGAGAAGGGGGAAATGTTTGGTGAAGAGTATACGCTGGTTGCAGTCGCCGATTATGTCTTGCGTGAATATTGCCCCTGCTTTCACCAAAAGATTTCTGTTTCCAATCTTTCATCTTCGCGCGCTCTTAAAGATATCACTGAGAAACGTGGTGGTGGCTATTACGCTGCCGCTGTCGGCGAAGTTAACGTCGTATCAAGAATGAAAGAAACGGGCGCCGTTATTGGTGGCGAGGGTAATGGGGGAATTATTTATCCTGAACTGCACTACGGCCGCGACGCGCTTGTGGGCATCGCCTTGTTCTTGTCGGCGCTAGTGGACAGTGGGCTAACGGTTTCCGAGCTGAAACAGCAGTATCCACGGTACCGGATGGTGAAGGATAAAATTGAATTGAGCACCGACATTGATATCAAAGAAATTTTAGAAAAAGTGAAAGCTAATTACAAGCATGAAACAATTACCGATATTGATGGTGTTAAAATTGACTGGCCAGATTCTTGGGTTCATTTACGTGCCTCAAATACCGAGCCGATTATTAGAATATATGCTGAAGCAGCCGATTTGAAAACTGCCCAGGCACGCGCAGATGACATAAAAGGAGTAATTGGAAAATAAAAAAGCTCGCACCAGTGAGGGGCGAGCAAATATATTAGCGATTCTTGCTAATCGGACGCGCACGACGATGTGCTCTGACTTTTTTGCGAATTTTTGTAACGACGAGTGCTAAAATAACAGCACTAGCGATTGTCCAAAAAATTAGTTCAGCAAACAGAGTCAAGCTATTAACGGCTGACGAGGCGAAACTAAAGCTGATCAGAAAATAGAACAACCAAAGAATTGAGCCTAACTGTTCTTTGCGGTAGTGGCTGAGAACATAAATCAGAGCTGCGCTGCAGGCTGTGATGTAAATGATCAGCAAGCTTAACTCCTCATTGGACTCAAACCAGAAGCTGAGAGGAATGGCTGCGAGCAGCGTGCCGGCAATTATGCCGATTTTTCTTTCGCCAACATCACTCTGTGACTTTACCGATAGTAACAGGGCTGTGCTCAGGGCGACGATTATGTGCGCGGGCGAAAAGCCGTACACAAAATACATAAAGGCAAGGGTGGCAACAAGATAAGCCAGAACATTGCCAAATTCGAAATCCAATGAATTTTTTATGTGTGCTGCTTTTTGGTTAATATTTTAAAGAACGATATTTATTTATATAATATTTAAGGGTGAAAGTCAATTATTACGATGCTGGCTGGGGTGGAATTTTTTCTTAAAATATGCTAAAATAGAGGTTAATTGATGAGTAATGCAATCATACTTATATGAAGACAAAAATTGTGATATTAGCAGCTGGTAAGGGTACGCGCATGGGGTCGGATTTACCGAAGGCCTTGGTACCACTAAATGGTCGCCCAATGATCCAATACTTAGCAGATTCAGTAGTTGCTGCAGGCGTTGACCTTCAACCGATCGTTGTTGTCTCCGCGGCAAATCATGATGAAATTAAGTCCTCGCTAGTGCAGCATGATTGGTTATACGCTGTGCAAGACCAACAACTTGGTACCGGACATGCTGTTTCCAGCGCGAGAAGTATGGTACCAGAAGATACAGATAATATCGTAGTATTATATTGCGACCATCCCTTTATAAAACCATCATCAATTAGATCTTTTGCGGAAATGGAGACAGAGTCGGTGACGATAATGCCAGCAATGCTTGATGATTTTGAAGGTTGGCGTCAAAATTTTTATCACTGGGGCAGGATAATTCGCAACGCACAAGGTGCGGTAGAAAGAATTGTGGAATTTAAAGATGCAAGTCCTGCGGAAATAGCTGTGACAGAAGTAAATCCAGGCTTCATGTGTTTAAACAAGGAATGGCTTTTTTCAAACATTGATAAATTGCAAGACAATAATAAGGCGCACGAGTTTTATTTAACTGATATGGTAAAAATTGCCTTTAATCAAGGCTTTAGTGTGGGCACTATAGTGATTGAGACCCACGAGGCAATGGGTATAAATAGTTTAGACGAATTAAAAATAGCTGAAGGCTTAACGGCCCTGATTGATAAGTCATCGGAATTAAGCGCTTAACTATGCGTTTTACACTTGACCTCCACATTCACTCCCGCTTTGCGCGTGCTTGTTCGCCAGAGCTAACTCTTGAGAACATCGCAATAACAGCGAAGCGTAAAGGGGTAGACATTGTTGGCACCGGCGACTTTACTCATCCGGCCTGGTTCAAGTCAATTGTAAGCGAGTTGGAGGAAGTGGAAAGCTCAGGATTATATCGACATAAAAAAGTGCCGTCGGCGGCACTTTTTATATTGAGCGCTGAAGTTTCTTTAGTTTATCGTGATGACGACAAAGCACGTCGTATTCACTTGGTTATTCACGCACCTAATATCGCGGCCGTCAATAAATTGAATAAAAAGCTAGGCACAAAGTATAATTTGCGTGCCGACGGGCGACCAATTCTAGGAATTAGTGCTCCGGATTTTGTGAGATTTTGCCTCGATATTGACCCCTGCTTTATTATTTATCCGGCGCATATCTGGACGCCTTGGTATTCGGTGTTGGGCTCGAAATCAGGCTTCAATTCTTTGGAGGAGTGTTTTAAAGAACAGACAATAAATATCTACGCCTATGAAACCGGCCTCTCCAGCGACCCGCCTATGAATTGGCGGGTAAGTTCGCTTGATAAGTTTACGCGTCTTTCCAGTTCAGATGCGCACGGACTAAGTAATATTGGTCGTGAAGCGACGGTGATGTCACTCGCTAAAACAGATTACTCGAGTATTTATCGTGTCATTAAGAATAATAAACTTTCAAGCGGTGATGATAAAAATGGACTTGTTTCAACGATTGAATTTTTTCCAGAGGAGGGCACTTATCATTTTGATGGTCATCGCGATTGCGGTTACGGTTGCACCCCCGAGCAAAGCAAAAAAAATAATGGCATTTGTCCGCGTTGTAAGCGACCACTAGTAATTGGAGTGGCGAGTAGAGTTGATGAATTATCTGACAGACCTGAAGGCTATCAGCTAAAAAACGCAGCGCCTTATATTAGTCTTGTTGGTTTAAGTAAAATTATCGCCGAAGCGCTAGGCGTGAAGAATCGTCGGGCGCTCACAGTGACGCGTATTTATGATAAGATGATTAAGGAGCTTGGAAATGAGTTATATATCCTAACTGAAGCCGATACTTCGCAGCTAAAAGTTGAATATCCCAAGATTGCCCCTTTAATTGAAAGGATGCTGGCGGGGAAGGTCCACTTAATTTCTGGCTACGATGGCCAATATGGCCAAGTTCACTTGCTAAATAAGACTGCTGCTAAGTCAGCTGTCAAAGTATAACATTATGCGCCGCGCGATTACGCAAATTCTAACACTCGCCATATTTCTATTTCTGGCTGCTTTCTCTGCGGTCTGGTTTTCGGGTGAGGAGGAAAAGCCTGAGCCATTCGTTGCCACCGCGAACACAGCGGGTAAGGCCTGGAGTTTAATTGAGGCTATTGCTCGCTTAGCATCACCCTCTTCCAGCTCGATGGCCGCGGGCGTGCGTGAGGAGGTGGCTATAATTGCTGTTGATAATGTAGACATTTTTGCCGATAGGGCAGTTGCGCAGGCGATGGCCGGTGAAGCCATCAACACCATTAAGCAAACAGCAGCCCCAATACAGTCGTCAGCGCCAAGTGAGGGCTTTATGGGCTTTGTGAGCGGCATCTTTGCGGAGGCGCCGGAGCGATATCTTGACGCTAAGCTCTATAATCGGGGCTTAAAGGATTTTTTCTCATTTTACTGGCTACAGGTCAAGAGCAATAATCAATAATCAGCCCATGTTTACTGTTAATAACAGTGTTTTTATAGTATAATCAGATAGTCGCTAGTAATTGTTTAGCCGTCGGTTAAATATAATTTAGGAGCGATGTGCTAAGCTAAACTTATTAATAAATAATGCGCGTCGTGCGATTGGCTGAAGAATCTGCCGCTCCCGGCGCTATACTTATGTCTAAAGAAAAAAAGATTGTAGAGGTTAAGGACGAGACTACAAAGTCCTTGGCCGCTACTGCCGCCGCCGCTGCTCACGAGCATAAGGCTGGCGCAGCACAAGATGCTATCGCGCAAATTAAATCAAAATTCGGTGATGGCGCAATTATGAAATTCGGTGACGTGCGTAAAACAAATGTTGACGCGATTTCCACTGGTTGTCTTTCACTTGATATTGCTTTTGGTATTGGCGGTGTTCCTCGCGGACGTGTCATTGAAATTTATGGACCGGAATCCTCTGGTAAAACAACACTCGCACAGCACATTGTGGCTGAAGTGCAAAAAATTGGTGGCATCGCCGCCTTCGTTGACGCTGAGCACGCCCTTGATCCTGACTACGCTGCGAAAATCGGTGTTAACGTTAATGAATTATTGATTTCCCAACCTGATTCTGGTGAGCAAGCTTTAGAAATTGTTGAAACTCTCGTTCGCTCTAACGCGGTTGACGTAATCGTCGTTGACAGCGTGGCCGCGCTTGTGCCACAGAAAGAAATTGAAGGCGACATGGGCGATCAGCACATGGGTCTGCAGGCGCGTTTAATGAGTCAGGCTCTTCGTAAATTGACCGGTATTATTGCGAAGACGAAGACCAGTGTTATTTTCATTAATCAAATTAGAAATAAGATTGGAGTTTTCTTCGGCAACCCGGAAACAACTTCAGGTGGTAATGCTTTAAAATTCTATTGCTCAGTTCGTGTCGAAGTTCGTCGCGCCGCTCAAATTAAGCAGGGTGAAGGTATTATCGGCAACCGTGTGAAGGTAAAAATTGTTAAAAATAAAGTTGCTGCTCCTTTCCGCACTTGCGAATTTGATATTATGTATAATGAAGGCATTTCCGTTGCCGGCGATTTAATTGATACCGGTATTACTTACGATGTCATTAAGAAGAACGGTAATTCTTATTCATTTGGCGACCTCAAGCTTGGTGTTGGCCGTGAAACCGCGAAGAAGATGATTAAGGAAGATAAGAAGTTGACGGCAGAAATTCGTAAAGCAATTATTACGGAAGTAAAAAGCAAAGAGGTAGAAACGGCTGGCGGAGGTAAGAAGTAATTAATAAGTTTTTATGAAAATAGCGCGAGCTGCCTTAATTGGCATTGTTATCTTTGCCTATATTCCTTTAACTTTTTACGTTTACTTTATCGTCGTTGGCTTAGTTTACGATGTTAATTGGTTTAATATCAAATTAATTCAACTTATTCCAAGCTTCTTCTTCATTCTCGCTTGGTTAGTATTTCCCATCGCCTTTACAGCTTATTTAATGAAGGGACGAAGAGCATTAAAGAAATAACAAAACTTCAATAACCAAAAAGCCCGCTTTTTAGCGGGCTTTTTAGTATATATGCTTATTTAACTGACTTCTTTTTCGAGGCGCATATAGACATCGTCCATTGTTCCTTCGCCGGGAACGCTGATCAAGCGTTTATGGTCGGCATAAAAATCGAGCAATGGTTCGGTCTGTCGCGCGTAAGCCAACAAACGATTTTTTATCGTTGCTTCATTATCATCAGAACGTCCGGATTGAAGTCCACGCAAAGCTAAACGCTTTGCTAACTCATCTGCACTTACCTCCAAGTTTAATGTCAACGGGAGAGCCTTTGCGGCAAGGAGTGCATCAAGACTTTTTGCTTGATTGATAGTGCGAGGATAGCCATCAAAAATAAAACCGGCCTCATTACCGTGTTGTACTTTATCTTTAATTAACGAATCAACGATTTCATCGTCGACCAGTTCTCCTCGTGCTATCACCTCGTGCACCCTTTGACCAATTTCTGTTCCTTGGGAAATTTCTTCCCGCAACAGCGCTCCAGTAGAGATGTGCGTTAAATTTAGTTTAGCAGCAAGTTTTTGGGCTTGCGTGCCTTTGCCGGCTCCCGGCGGTCCGAAAATAATATAATTAAGCATAGAATGTATTAAAGAATGAACGACAGACAAAGTGCGCCCAGAGGGATTCGAACCCACGACCGTCTCCTTAAGAGGGAGCTGCTCTACCAGCTGAGCTATAGGCGCAATAAATGCTAACAACAAGTTGTTAAAATGTGGCTGGGGAGGGGCTCGAACCCTCGACCTTAGCGTTATGAGTGCTACGCTCTAACCAGCTGAGCTACCCAGCCATTTTGTAAATCGGGTGCTACTCCGCCTAGGGCGGATACCCAGCCATTTTTTTAACGGCTACCCAGCCGCGAGTCACACAAAATCTATTATATTTATCTAAGTGAGAAGAGTCAAGGGTGCGGCGTAAATATAATAAAAAAGCGCGTTTTACGCAGTGCTCCGGAGAGGACTCGAACCTCTAACCTTGTGGTCCGAAGCCACACGCTCTATCCAATTGAGCTACCGGAGCTCTTTACAAAGTCACAAGGCTTGCTCGGATGCCGTCACCCGAGCAAGCCAAGTAAAAATGTATATATGTTGTTTATCGCTTTCCTTTAAGCGCCTGCTTAAGATTGTAGCCAGTCTTGAACTTAGCCACTTTCACAGCCGGAATAGTAATCCTCTCCTTCGGATTCTGAGGATTTACACCGCCGCGGGAGTACCGCACTCGAGAGAGAAAGGTACCGAAGCCGGTGATTGTGACTTCGCGGTCATTCTTAAGCTCTTCGATAATCGTGTCGGTAAGAACATCAATCATTTTCTCTGCTTGTCTTTTGTTCAAGCCCTCTACTTCGCGATAGAGCTTGTCGATGAGTTGCGCTTTATTCATATATTTGGCGTCACTGCTTCAAGGAAGCGGGGGACGTTAATTATAATTATCTGGCGTATTCAGTTACCCTGGTTTCCCGGATAACGTTGATCTTAATCTCTCCAGGATATTTTAACTCTGTTTCAATCTTTTTAGCAATATCCCTAGCTAAATTATGAGCCTTGATGTCGTCAATTGCATCTGGTTTAACGAAGACACGTACTTCACGACCCGCCTGAATGGCGTAGGCTCTTTCGATGCCTTCAAAGCCGGTGGCGATTTTTTCAAGTTCCTGTAAGCGCTGAATATAATTTTCATGACTATCGCTACGGGCGCCTGGTCGAGCAGAGGAAATGGCATCGGCGACTTTGACGATGACGGCGATGAGGCCAGATGGTTGATCCTCGTGATGAGTTTCAATAGGAGCGATAATTTCTGGTGGTAAATTGAACTTCTTAGCGATGTCGCGACCGATTTCAGTGTGATTACCTTGAACTTCGTGGTCAACGGCTTTGCCAATATCATGGAGGAGGCCGCCTTTCTTCGCCAGGGTAACGTCGGCACCTAACTCTTCTGCGAGCATTGCGGCGAGGTGGGCAACTTCAATGGAGTGACTGAGGGTATTTTGTCCGTAGCTAGTACGATATTTTAATCTACCGAGAATCTGAACTAATTTAGGATCGAAGCCAGTAACACCAACTTCGTACATTGCCTCTTCACCAGCCTTCTTGATATCAACAGCTAATTCTTTCTTGGCCATCTCGACAGCATCTTCAATTTTGGTGGGGTGGATGCGTCCGTCTTTAATTAAATAATCAAGAGTCTTTTTGGCGATGTGGCGGCGGATAAGTGAGAAGCCGGAGACGGTAATTGCGTTTGGCGTGTCATCAACAATGATTTCAATGCCAGTCAATTGTTCAATTGCTTTAATATTACGTCCTTCGCGACCAATAATGCGTCCTTTCATTTCATCGTTGGGTAAATCGATGGTAGTAGTTGTCAGTTCAACTGTATATGAGGAAACCATGCGCTGCATAGCGAGCGCCATGATATCCTTTGCTTTCTCTTGTAAAGTATCACTAGTATCGTTTTCTAACTTCTTGATGCGTATAAGTAAATCTTCTTCAGCTTTTTCTTCAACGTTTTTAAGAAGTAGGTTCTTCGCGTCATCTTGATTCATCTTTGCGACTTCTTCCAGTTTTTGCATCTGCTCTTCTTTAATAGCCTTGATGCGTTCCTTGATTTCTTGAACTTCATTAACCTTATCGTATAATTTCTGCTGTTTCTCTTGTAAGTCGATTAACTTTTGAGAAAATGAATTCTCTCTCTGCTCTAATCGGCTTTGTAGGCCATTAATTTCCTTACGGCGTTGACTTTCTTCATTCTTGGCTTCGTCGATGATTTTAAGGGCCTTATCCTGAGCTTTCAAAAGTAACTCTTTCTCTTTGCTCTTAGCGTCATTTAAGATCGATTCGGCTTTACTCTGTGCGTTGCTCGCCTGTTGGCTGGTTTTTTTCTGTCGGTACCAAGCACCTCCAAAAAAAGCACCCACGGCGAGGATAGCGGCGATTACGTATTCCATACAAGTGAATACTGGAAGACAAGTAAGCGGGCGGCATTAATTCAAAAAGTTCCCTTATATTAAGGATTTTGGGTGATATGTGTGTAAATGTGATGTTTTACTGTGGGTCATCGGTAGTGTTGTAATATAAGATAAATATTGAATCAGTGGGGCGGTGTCTTATGCGGTACGAATTCTATCCGCTGGCAACCGCGCTCGGCTTGAATTACAGTTTATTAAATAATTGCTTTAGTAATATTAGTAATTATTTTAGCAAGTAATTTTTGGTTTGTAAAGTAAAAAATGCCATTAATTTGTTGACTAAAGGAAAAAAATAAAGTAATATTAAAAAATAATCAATAAAAAGTCTCACAAATAAAGCCTTTTTTTAAATTTTCTATGAATATAACAGAATTAGCACGAATATTACGCATTTCCCCTCAGGAATTGCGCGACCTGTTGCCTGAACTAGGTTTTGCTATCGGTCAGAAGGCAATTAAGGTTGATAATAATACTGCCAAGAAAATCATTAAAAATTGGCCCGCTTTTAGACGTCAATGGGAACAACGCAAGGCAGTTGAGCGCGCAAAAATGCGTGACGAGGCTATTTTGCCTAAAGAAAGAAAGACCATTCATATCCCTTCAGTCATTACCGTTAGGGCATTAGCGGAAGTTTCACAAATTCCAGTGAATCGTCTTTTGACAGAATTAATTAAAAATGGTGTATTTGCCTCTATTAATGAAAAAATTGACTTTGATACGGCTTCAATTATTGGTACTGACCTAAATCTTGATGTCCAATTAATGGCGGAAGAGGAAGATGACGGTGAGGTTGAAGAAAAGAAGCTCCAGGATATTTTAGATTTAGAAAAACCGGAAGACATGGAGGTTCGCTCTCCCGTAATAGTTGTCATGGGGCACGTTGACCATGGTAAGACGAAACTACTCGACTCGATTCGTTTAACCGACGTTGTTGCCGGGGAAGCAGGTGGCATTACTCAGCATATTGGTGCTTATCAGGTGACCCGTAAGGATCGTCGCCTCACTTTCATTGATACTCCCGGACACGAAGCTTTTACTGCGATGAGAAGTCGTGGCGCTAAGGTCGCGGACGTCGCTATTTTAGTTGTTGCCGCTGATGATGGTGTAAAGCCACAGACAGTTGAAGCCTTCCGTATTATCGAAGCCGCAAAATTACCATTTCTCGTGGCGATTAATAAAATTGATAAAGAAGATGCCGACGTTACTCGCACCCTGCAAGACTTGGCGACACAATTAAATATTACTCCAGAAGAATGGGGTGGAAAAACAATTTGTGCTCCGATTTCAGCGAAAGAAGGCACCGGCATTGAAGATTTACTTGATATGGTTTTGCTTACGGCTGATACTGAGTTGGGCGATTCTTTGCGCGCAAATCCGAATGCCGAAGCGGCTGGCACCGTGGTTGAGTCAAATGTCGATAAGACCGCTGGGCCGGTAGCTACTATCTTAATTCAAAATGGTACCTTAAGAGTAGGTGATCAGCTTTGCTTTGAAGATATTGTTTACGGCAAAGTGAAAGCCTTGAAGAATCATAAAGGTGAAAGCATTTTGTTGGCCGGACCATCGGTGCCGGTAAAGATTTTAGGCCTTAAAATCTCACCCTCTGTCGGCGATATTCTTTATGTTGGTGAGGGCAAGAAGGTAAAAATGCGTAAAATAAAAAGCGCGGATATCAAGAAGGAAAAAATCATGTCCATCGCACAACAGGATAATGCTGACGAGAATATCCCGAAAGTGAATGTTTTAATTAAAAGCGATTTCTTAGGTTCAGCTGAAGCAATTGAGGAATCTTTAATGAAAATTAATACGGAAATAGTTAAAGTAAAGATTATCTATAAAGGACTCGGTAACGTTACTGAGGGCGACATTAAGCGCGCGCAAGATTCAGGCGCACAAATTATCTGCTTTAACACTAAAATGCCCGCTCCAGTCGAAAACGTCGCTCGTACCCAGAATATAACGGTTAAATCATTTACTATCATCTACGATTTGATTAAGTACGTAAAGGAAGAGATGCAGAAGATGGTGCCGGTTGAGATTACACGTATTGATTTAGGTAAATTAAAGGTGCTCGCAATTTTCCGCACCGACAAACAGCATCAGATTGTCGGGGGTAAAGTTATTTCTGGTTCTCCGGAGAATAATGCGACGGTCAATGTGTGGCGAGGTGAAGAGTTTATTACTACTGGTAAAATTAGTAGCCTACAATCCGCTAAACAAGAGGTAAAATTTGTCGAGGAGGGCGAAGAGTGTGGCATGAAGTTCGAGGGCCGACCGCTCATTCTTGAGGGTGATATTCTTGAATTCTACCGCGAAGAAAAGAAGATTGTAAAAATATAATTTAAAATATTAATGTCTAAAGTTGATCAATTAAATGAATTACTGCACCGCGAGTTAGCGGCCGCCATCGGCCAGGAGGTAGATTTTCCGGATGGCTTAATTACTGTTGCTTTTGTTTCAGTTACTCCTGATCTTCAGTTTGCTAAGGTGACAGTTTCTGTTTTGCCCGATAAATTAGCGGGAACAGCCATTAAGAAATTGAAAGCCGCCTCTGGTCGTTTAGCTTCAGCAATTGTTAAGAAGACGAGACTACGTAAAGTGCCGAGGTTACTTTGGGACTTTGATCCGACTGAAAGAAAAGCCGCTGTGCTAGAAGAGTATTTTCATAAGATTGACGAGGAGGATGATGAAAATTTCCTAGACGAGACACCGCTTGAAGATAAATAAGTTCCAATAAATAGAAAACGACCCAATGTAATAGGTCGTTTTTTTGTTATGTGATAGTTTTGACTTTTTCAGTAATTACCGATAAAATAAGGAGTTATGTTGACTAATGATAAATTCAAACAAGCGTATCAAATGATGCAGGCCTCCTCGCGCCTGCTCTTTGTGACGCATCTGCGACCCGATGGTGACGCCTTATCCTCGTTGTGTGCCTTGCGGCTGGTGGCTAAGCAGCTAGAGAAGGACAGTCTCGCTTTCAGTCAAAGTAAGAATAGCGAGTTGTTTGATTATCTTCCAGGTTTTGCTGAAATTGATGACAATATTGAAGCCTTACGTGAAAGAGGTAAGTTTGATGGTGGCTTAATTGATCGTTTTGATCTCGTGATTGTCGCTGACTGTGGTGCCTTTAGTCGCACCGCCTTGTCGTCAGAACTCCTTGCTTTTCGTGAGGCTGGTGGCAAGATTATTGAATTCGATCATCATCCCCACATTGATGATTACGCTGATTTAGAAATTAGAGAGCCCTCAAAATCATCGACCGCTGAACTAGTCTATGATTTTATCATGGCGAACAAAATTCCATTTACTCGGGAGATGGCGGATTGTGTCTTAACTGGAATCTTGACAGATACCGGCAATTTCCTGTATCCTTCTGCTACGGACTCGACCATGAAAGTAGCCTCGGCCGCCCTTGAGGCCGGCGCTCGATATTCAAAAATTGTCAGCTACACCCTTGGTAACAAGGATATGGCGATGGTGAAGATGTGGGGGTTGGCCCTCGAAAGACTGCAGTTAAACACGCGCTATCAAATTGCTGTGAGCGTGATTTCAAGAGAAGACATTGATGCAATTTTGGGTACTGCCGACATTGACGTCGCCGCTGAAAGTGAATTGTTTAGCGGGCTTGCCGGTTTTTTAAGTAGCATGGCCGGCGCTAAAGCAGTGTTACTTTTACACGAAGACCGTAATGGCATGATTCGCGGCGGTTTGCGCAGTACGGCAAATGGAGTGAACGTCGATAAGCTCGCGAGAGCCCTCGGTGGGGGCGGACACGAACGTGCTTCCGGCTTTGCCTTTCCGGGTAAGTTGATAAAAAAAGGAAAAAAATTTATTATTGTTAATTAAAAAAGAAAGAGAGAAAAAATGGAAAAGGAGAGAAAGACGCGCTGGTATGTCCAGCCGCTCAGTGGGCCCACAAACCAAGCCTTGGCAAGTGAATTGTCAAAGTTGAGTAATTGTGAGGAAGTTATGCAATTAAAAGTTGGCGATAAAATTGTCACCAACTTATACCTTGTGCCCGACTACCACACGGTAGCGATGCTGTATAACGACTCGGTTAGTTATCAGTTTAACGTGTATCGTCAGCAGGGCAAAAATGGTGCTGCTTACGAATGGAAGTTTGGCGAAGGGCGGCGTAAGATGACAAGGCCCAAGTAGTCGTAAAAGATTTTTAAAAAAGGCCTGTAAATACAGGTCTTTTTCATATCTATTTCTTTGCTTTTAATTGTTTATCACGCCAGGCTTTAATCTTTGCGTGGTTACCCTCCATGAGGACGGTTGGCACTTTATATTTCTTACCTTCCGCTTCAAAGACGGCAGGGCGAGTGTATTGAGGGTATTCAAGCACGTTAACATCGGAATGTGACTCCTCCTCGATACTCGCGGCGTTACCCAACACTCCGGGGAGTAGACGGGTAATCGAATCAATCATTACCATTGCCGGTAATTCGCCCCCAGTTAAAACATAATCGCCAATAGAAATCTCAGCGTCAATAAATTTTTTAATACGTGCATCTACACCTTCATAGCGACCACAAACAAAAACAACTTCATCGAGCTTAGAGTACTGCCTTGCTAATTTCTGTGTCCACGTTTTTCCACTCGCTGAGAGTAAGACAATCTTACGCTTCTTTGGATTAGTTTTGCTCTTTTTGTTAATGTCTTTGAGCGCCTTATATAGCGGCTCAATTTTCATTAACATCCCAGCCCCACCACCATAGGGAGTGTCGTCAACCGTTCGATGACGGTCTGTGGTCCAATCACGTAGATTATATTTCTCGAGTTTAATCGCTTTCTTAAAAACAGCGCGGTTGATGATGCTGTCATTAAGATAGGAGTCGAGAATGTCGGGGAAGATTGTAAGTAGTTTGAATTTCATAACAATATCTTATAACAAAAAAGCCGGATTGGGAAATCCGGCCCTTTCGCTATTTTCGATGTGAAATTAGATGTTTAAGTCGTCGAGGGCAGAGGTATCAACTTCAGCCAGTTCGTTAGCACGTTCCTCAGTTGGACGAGAGGTGCGACGTGCGCCGCCTTCTGGGTCAAAAATCTTGAGGTTAACGCGGGAATTATTCTTTGCGCCTACAATCTTGAGCAGAGTGCGGATCGCTTGTGCGGTCTGACCTTTGCGTCCGATTACGTAGCCCATATCCGCTGGATTGATTTTGAGAGTTAAGAGAACTCCCATTTCATCGACGGTGCGGTCTACAGAAACGTCGTTCGGATTGCTGACGATGTTCTTTACGATCATCTCGAGGAACTGTTTGTCTGCTTCCATATTTGTTGTTGCTGGGCTTTCAAATGAGCCAAACTGATGTTCGCCAAACTTGAAAGATCCTAGACTTAAATTATATTACCCTGCTCTCGCAAGATTTATACTAATATTATAACGTTTACACCCGGTTTGTCAATTTAAGCCTGAGCCTCAGGAGTTTCGACGGCGGGAGTCTCGGCTACTTCGCTAGCTTCAGCCTTTACATCCTCAACAGGGGCAGGCGCAGCAGCTTGTTCAGCAGCATCGCGTTTATCAGCTTTGCTCTTTAACTGAGCGGTGCGTTTTTCATTTTCAGTACCTTTTTTGGAGACGGTAACCTTCTTGCCTTCAATAATACCCTTAGAAACAAGGAGGTTATTGATGGTTGGAGTCATGCCTGCGCCCTTACTGAGCCAGTACTTAACGCGGTCGCCTTTAACCTGCAATTCCTTTGAATACGGATTGTATGAACCAAGGATTTCAAGGTTGTTGCCGTAGGTATCACGTCCCTTTTCAGAGATAATCAAACGGAAGACTTTCTTGTTTGTTTTACCAATCTTCGATAATTTTATCATTAACATAGGTGTTTGTGAGGCGCATCCGATCGGTTAAACTCCAGACGAATAACGCTTTTGTATTCTTTATTGACAAATGTTAGCTTAATGCTTGGGAAAAGTCAAGTTAGAAGCGTGGTCTTCGAGGACCACTGCTGTTACCATGACCGCCTGGTGCTGGGCGACGGAAACCGCCACTGCTTGGTCTTGATTCTCCTGTAGACTTACCTTTTTCATCTTTCCAAAGCGCTTCGTTTTCTAATAAGCTCTTCATGGTGAGATTAACGCGGCCTTGGTCATCAATTTCCTTGATGCGGACAGTGACGATATCTCCTACATCGAGGAAGTCACTTGGTTTTTCCACACGATAGGGAGCAAGTTCGCTCACGTGTACCATGCCGTCCTGGCTAGCGTTTAATTGAACGAAAGCGCCGAAGTCAAGAATGCGTACGACTTTGCCAGCAATAATTTCACCGACTTCAAAGACGTGAACAATCTCTTTAACCTTACCGACGGCTTCATCGACTTTTTCTTTTTCGACACCGCAGACCATAACGAGCCCGTCATCTTCGATATCAATGCTGACACCAGTTTCTTCAATAATCTTATTAATAACTTTTCCGCCCGGTCCAATGATGGCGCCAATCTTTTCAGGATTGACATAGAAGCTGATAATGCGAGGTGCATATTTGGATAGCTCGGCGCGCGGAGCAGGGATAGCGTCGGTGATTACTTTTAAGATTTCGTTTAAAGCTTCACGACCTTGTTTAAGTGTTTGCTCAATAATCTCCGCAGTAATACCTTCAGTCTTTGTATCGAGCTGAATAGCTGTTAAACCGGTAGCAGTACCAGTCATTTTGAAGTCCATGCCACCGTTACCGTCTTCAAGGTCTTGAATATCAGTTAATACTTTCCATTTACTTAAGTCAGGGTAAGAGGCGAGGCCCATGGCGATACCGACAACTGGGCTTTTAATTGGAACACCGGCATCCATTAAGGCTAAAGTAGAAGCACAGGTAGAAGCCATTGAAGATGAACCATTGGAGCCAAGAGTTTCGCTAACTACACGCACAGTGTAGGGAAAATCTTCACGAGTAGGGACAACTGGCATTAAAGCTTTTTCAGCTAAAGCACCATGACCAATTTCGCGACGCCCAGTACCTCTTAAGGGGGCAGCTTCACCGACACTGTATGGCGGGAAGTTGTAATGATGCATGTAACGCTTCTTGCTTTGTCCTTCCATGCCTTCAAGGGTTTGTTCCATGCCAGGAGCACCGAGAGTAACAATAGACATTACCTGGGTTTCACCACGAGAGAAAAGTGATGTGCCGTGGTCACGAGGAATGAGGGCAACTTCAGCATTTAATTCACGAATTTGATTTAAAGCACGACCATCAACGCGACGTCCGTCTTCTAATAAGGCGCGGGTAATTTCTTCATCAACTGCTTTTTCAACTAAGGACTTAACAGCGTAGGAGCGGTTAGCAGGAGAATATCCTTTTTCAAATAAGTGCGCGTCTAATTGTTCCTTAATAGCAACAACTGCACCCTTTCTTTCGCCCTTAGTGTAGTATTCTTGATCAAATAAGAAGTTCTTAACATTCTCTTTTAGCCAAGCAGAACTTAATTCGAGCATGGCCTTTTTATCCTGTTCAGCTTTAAGCTCGTCTTCACTCTTTAAAACCTGACGGGTGCGGAATTGTTTAGCAGGTACTTCTTTTTGTAATTTTTCAATTAAGTCGATGGCTGGTTGCATTTTTTCTTGTCCAGCAATAATCGCCTTCAACATTATTTCTTCGGAAACATCATTGCCAGCTGCTTCAATCATGATGGTCTTGTTCTTAGTGCCAGCGACGATGAGGTCAAGACTACTTTTTGCCTGTTCTACATAAGTTGGGTTGAAAATAAATTCATTTTCAATCATACCAACACGAACACCACCAATTGGACCGCGCCAATCAGCTCCAGAAATCGCTAAAGCAGCGGAGGCGGCGATAAGGGAAGGGACGTCATGATCATTTTCTTGGTCAACTGAGAGGGCGGTAATAATGACTTGGATATCGCGACGATCATCTTGGTTAAAGAGCGGGCGAATAGTGCGGTCAATCATGCGACCAGTTAAGACTGAATCGTCAGTAGGGCGACCTTCACGTTTAATCCAGCGAGAACCCTTAATGATCCCGGCGGCGTAAAGCTTCTCCTGAAATTCGACCATTAACGGAAAAAAGTCTACCCCTTCGCGGAGAGACTTATTTTGAACGACGGTTGCCATGACGACAGTTTCGCCGTATTGAACTAAGACAGCGGCGTCAGCCTGCAAGGCTAACTTACCGGTCTTAATCGTGAGCTGGCGGCCAAGCCAGTCAGTACTTACGATTTTTTCCATACTTTTTGTGCCTGGCCTCTAAATTACAGGACTGTATCACTACAGTACTATCTATTTAAAGGTCAGGACATTATATTATTTAACTTTTTTTATTATTCATTATTTTACATTTAAACGCGGCTTAGCGGAGCCGATTAAAAATTTACGATCGCCACCGAGGTCAATGAAATCATCGGCTTCCTCAACTAATCTTGAAGAGCAGGTCTTGCGGAAGGCGAGCACCTCAACCAGGCAACCCTTATTATTCTGCAAATAAGAAACTAGCGGTAAGTAATCACCATCACCGGAGACTAAAACAATCACATCAAGTTTATCGGCAAGTTTGATAGCGTCGATAGCAATGCCAACATCCCAGTCGGCTTTTTTGGCGCCACCCGCGAAGATTTGTAAGTCCTTCATGCGCACTTCAAAACCTTGTTGGCTCAGAGCCTCAAAGAAAGCGGTCTCCTCCTCGCTTTCTGCCCGGATAACATAAGCAGTGGCTCGGATAAGTTTCCGACCAGCCACTGCTCTTGTAAGTATTTCTTTAAAGTTAACGCGTCTGCCGTAAAGGTTCTTGGCGGAGTGGTACATGTTTGCGACATCTATCAGGACGCCGACGCGTTGTTCTTCATGTTTTATCATACTAAATTATGCGTTGTCTTCGGTTGCATCCGCAATTAGCTCAGTATCTTCAGTTTCATCCACTACGCCATACTTCTTTTCTTTGAGCTTTTCCTCTTCCTCTTCGGCCTGAAGTTTGGTGGCAATTTTCAGTTTTAGCTTTTCAGCCAAGGCCTTAAATTGTTCGAAACTTTCTTTCTGTAAGTACTTGAGGAGTTTGCGACGTTCACCGACTTTTTTTAGTAAACCGCGACGTGAGGAATAATCATGCTTGTGAAGCTTAAGGTGTTCGGTTAATTCTTTAATTTCCTCAGTTAAGATGGCAATCTGCACCTGAGGGGAACCAGTATCAGTATCGTGAACACGGTATTTCTTGATGATTTTCTCCTTACTTTTTTTGTCCAACATACTTTTATTGCGCTTTTCCCGAGAACAGGGAATTTCACCCTCATCCCAGCAAAAGTGACGATTAGTTTGCGCTTATTTCAGCGCGTTTATTTTTTTAGCTAAACGTGATTTTTTGCGGCTAGCAGCTTCCTTCTTGATAACGCCTTTTTTAGCAGCCTTATCAATATTCTTCATAATCAAAGCAAAATCATCCTTGACGCTCTTGTCAGCGGCCTCGATTTTCTTGAGAGACTTCTTTACAGCCGTCTTCATGATATTTTTTACTTTAACGTTAGCGGTTTCACGCTTAATGCTCTTTCTGAGTTCTTTTTTAGCCGATTTCTTATTAGGCATACGAAATTAATTATATATTGGGTAAATTATTAAAAGTAATCTTATGTTAGCACAAAACTAAATAAAAATCAAGGCCGATTTCATGCCAGATTTATGGTAATATTATAAAAAATGTGGCTTCACCGTATAGTCCCGCGCCTGCGGCACGTGACACGGCGCTAGATCCCCGTGGCTGCGAAGTAGCTATACGGGGCTCTCCTCGTTTCACTTGTCGGGGTACTGGGACTTGGTCACGGTCGCTAGAGGTCTCGCTTGTTCGCTAAAATCGCGAACTTCGCTCACTAAGCGCCCCGACCCGGCCTCGCGATGCGTCACTTTCGTTCCGCATATCGCTCCGGCTTTCAAATCCCAGACGCAAGCCACGCAGGTGGCTTGCTTACCTCTCCTCGTTTCACTCGTCGGGGTACTGGGACTTGAACCCAGAATCTCCTGCTCCCAAAGCAGGCGCCCTAGCCAATTAGGCCATACCCCGATAATATTTAATCTTCCATCTTTTTCTTTAGAAAGTCAATCCATCCTATTAATCTAAAAAAGTGCTTAACGTTATTTATTCTAACATGAATGGTTCCATTTGCAAGCTTGCTCTTTACAATTTTTTTACTAGACTTGCTAATAACAAAACAAGTTTTAATAAAGCTTGTTCTGTCTAAGCCGGTGACTGATTTCCAGTATTCAATACACGCTTTCTCGACCTTAGGGCTATGCAGCATTACTTGTATTGTTATGTCAGAATTCTGAATTGGTAGGTACTTGCGAAAGAATTTTAATATTACTACTATCATCGACGGATCAGCATTAGTAAAATCGATGCTCTTCCATTTGCTGCCGAGTGCGCCCTTTTTGTAACCTTCTCCCCAGTACAATGCTAATCCGGTTATAAACAAGGGGTCTTTATAGTATTTGCTGGCTTCTAGGAATGCTTGAGAGCGAATTCTAGCGTGTCCTTCTTTCGTAATTAATGAGCGCTCTTTATTTCTTTCTATTAACTTTGAAATTCGCGTTGAAAAAATATGACTTCTTATCTTATTTGCTGACGACTCGTCGATGATAAGATCTTTTAGCCAAACGCTGAGCGTGCTTTTGGCTACGCCAAGCTTGTCGCTTATTTGACTGTAAGTGAACCCCCTTTTCCTTAATTCAATTGCCTCTAATTTATCGCTTCTCGTAAAAAAATGAACCCTACGTAGTCAATTTATCATGGGTTCATTCTTTTGTCTAACGCTTTTGTGCCCCGGGTCAGAATCGAACTGACGACACAAGGATTTTCCTATATCAGAGCTTAGGTTTCCCTAAGGATTGGACTATATCATCTCCGTTTTATTCTGATTGAATAAAGGGCGGAGTCGGGCGCTCGCGGCGGGGTTATTGTTGGGCTCACCCGCTAGTCTCTACACCTTTTTTGGTCTTAAACCCGACCAAAACTTGGCTCGGGATTACCTTTGCTAATAGCTTAAGGCTTCCCCGAATTCACCCGATTTTCATCCCACCGTTTCCAATGGGCGGACCGAAATTCAGTCCTTTGCTCTACCACTGAGCTACCGAGGCTCTCTCTAACTAGTTGCGGGAGCTGGATTCGAACCAGCGACCTCCAGGTTATGGGCCTGGCGAGCTGCCAACTGCTCTATCCCGCGATCATTTAAGATTTTAATTATGAGGTGGGCAATGGAGGATTCGAACCTCCGACCTCAACATTATCAGTGTTGCGCTCTAACCAACTGAGCTAATTGCCCTTTATTTTCCAAAAGTAACACTAAAAAATAAGTTTTCGGCAACTTCTTGCTAAAATATAACAGAAGGCAAACAAAAAAGCAAGAGTTATTTTAGGCCATTTATTTAGCGCAGTGAAGCCACTATCACGTAAAGTTCGCTTTTAATATCAGCTCGTCCTTGCTTATTGAGATAATCAAGCTTGAGGAGTCGTTCAAGGCCGTTTTGCAGCTCAACGAGTGTGAAGCGACTGCTTTGGGATAGACTCTTCTTAACGACAAATGGATGGAGCTTTAGTTTAGTAGCAATTTGCGCTTCACTAAGACGTTCTGCTGCCTGAATTGTTTTTATCTGCAGCATTATTTTAAACTGCCTTTGAAACATCGCAAGTAAATATTCAGCACTTAAACCAGCAGCAAACTGTTCTTCGAGTAGCTGGAGAGCAGTATTACTGTTTTTACTGCCAAGCGCATCAGTGAGAGCAAAGATATTATCTTCAACTTCACCTTTCACTAAATCAAGCACCAGGGCGTTGTCGATTATTTTTCCAGAGCTGGCGGCCACCAGTTTTGAGATTTCATTATCAAGTCGCCACAGATCATTGCCGGTTCTAGTAATGAGTAACGATAAGGCGCCAGGACTAATTTGTCCACCCTTCGCAGTGATAGCTTTCTTGGCGTAATCAATAACTTGACTGTTGTTAAGGGGTTTAAATTCTTGAACGAAGGGTTGTTTCTGTAACCAGGCAAAAAGTTTTTTAGCGTCCGCTTTTATTTTCGTTGGTGCAATTTCACCTTCGTTAAAAATAATGGCGTTATCTTCAGCGCCGGCATGCTTTTCACAGAGTGTAAGAAGGGAGGTGAAAACGGTTTCACTTTTGTTCTGAAAAATATCTTCAATCACAATCATTCTTTTCTTAGTGAACAAAGAACCGGCACTAATTTTGTCTTGCAGTTCCCGCGCATCAGTCGTTTTACCATCGATAACAATCAAACTCTGACCGAGGCTATCAACCGCGGCCATAAAACGACTTTTCAGTTCATTCAGTTTTTGTCGGCGACGAAAAGAGTCTGCGCCATGGAGGAGGAATATCATAATTCAATGAGATCAATGTGCTCAATTTTAGAACCTAGAAATTTTTCTGCTATAACTTTAAAGCTTTTTGGTTCATCGGTTAAATAAAATTCGCGTTTACCAGCTGATTTATTATCTGTATTAAACTCAGGATGTCTTTGTAAATATTCAGCAAGACTGGTGGCGATTATTTTTCCAGGATCGGGCACCTCACAGTTTTTGCCCATAATGCGGCGCACATCGTTAATAACAAAAGGGTAGTGAGTGCAACCAAGAATTAGAGTCTTAATCCTTTTTAATTTTAAGGGCTGCAGATACTTTTTGAGTATCATGTTGGTCGCTGTTTTACCAGCTAAACCTTCCTCAATCAGGGGCACAAGTAAGGGGGCACTATTGCTGTGCACCGCGGCTTTTTTATTAATCTTTAAAATCTCCTCCTTATATGCTCCCGAAGAAATTGTAGCTTTTGTACCGATAACACTAATGTTGTTGTTATGAGCGGCGGCTTGGGCGAGGGGGATGATAACACCGAGAATACGGCGGTCAGGATATCTCTTGGGCAGATATTCTTGCTGCAAACGGCGCAGAGCCTGTGACGAAGAGGTATTACAAGCCAGAATAATAAGTTGGCAACCTTTAGAGAACAAGAAATCAACCGCCTCTTCCGTATACCGATATATTACATCGGCCGAGCGGCTGCCATAAGGGACGCGGGCGGTGTCACCGAGATATAGATAATCGTAGGCCGGTAATTCTTTGAGAAGATGCTTTAAAACAGTCAGGCCACCAAGCCCAGAATCGAAAACGCCGATTTTAATTGTTTGTTTACTTTTTGGCATATAGTTTAAACTGATCGCCACGGTCTTTGTAATTCTTAAAAATTCCGAAACTGGCGCAGGCAGTGGAGAGTAAAATAACATCACCAGGTTTTGATTGACCGCGGGCGATGGTAACAGCTTCAGCCATGCTGGTGGCCGCAAAGATTTTTTCTTTTTTTAGTCCTGCTTTTCTAACTTCATTGCCGAGACGTTTTGTTGCTTCACCTGGAAGTAAAATCAAGCACTTAGTTTTTTTTGTTATCACTTTTGCTAGGGGCTTAAAGTCGGCTCCTTTATCTGCACCGCCGGCAATTTGGATTATAGGTTCTGAGAATGATAGTAGGTCTAGCGCAGTGCTCTCGGGAGTGGTCGCAAAACTATTATCAAAATATTTTACGCCTTTTTTCTCAATTACAAATTCAAGGCGGTGTTCAAGATTACCGAAATTTTTAATTGCTAGTTTAATGGTGCGTTCAGGTATTTTTAAATATGCACAAAGCGCATAGGCAGCGCCAATATTTTCATTGTTATAATCACCGCGCAATTTTGTTTCTAATTTTTTATCAGTGAAGAAAATAGTTTTGCCAGGCAAGCTTTCTTTGCTTATTTTAACTTTAAGATTTTTGTTGATGACTAAAAGCTTATTGTCAGGATGATTAGCAATGTTTAATTTTGCCTGAAAGTAATCTTTAAAGCTGTGGTGATAGTTTGGGTTATTGGGGTCGGCAGGGGACAGATGTTCATGAAATAAATTTGTGATCACTGAATACTTAGGCCCAACAACAAGATCTTCAAGCTGAAAGCTAGATAATTCCATTACCACCCAGTCTGTTTTTTTTATTTTATCGAAGAAAGTGAATGGGGCGATACCTATGTTGCCACCGAGCCAAACTTTTTTTCCAGCTTTTTTTAAAATCGTAGCAATAAGCGTAGCGGTTGTGCCTTTGCCCTTGCTGCCGGTCACACCAATAGTATTTTTGCTCGGACAAACGGCATAGAATAATTCCATGGCACTTGTTACTAAAACATTATTGGCGAGTGCTTCTTGAACTCCGGGGCAGGCCAGGGGCCAGCCTGGAGAACGGAATAATAATTCAAAATCACTCAGTTTCTGATTGAACTTTCTCTCTGTTCGCCATTCTAGTTTTATACGTTTATTAATCCCAGCTTCTTTTAATACGCCTTCGAGAATTTTTTTTGTCCGGCGATCACAAATCGCGACCTTTCCTCTGTAGCCGTGCTTAAAAAGCCAGCTGAGTAGCGCCAGGTTATCTTTGCCCAAACCGAGCAAGGCAATATTTTGTGATTCAATCATCATACTTATTTAAGTTCTCCCCAATTATCGCCAGAAGCCGCCTCAACGATTACCGGAACTGACAAGGGAAGGGCTGATTCCATTAATTTTTTGAGAATGTCGATATGTTCATCAAGCTTATCCGCTTTAACTTCAAAAATCAACTCATCATGCACCTGCAGGAGCATTCTAATTTCATCTTCTTTGCCTTGCAGATACTTGGCGATGTCGAGCATTGCTTGCTTTATCATATCCGCCGCTGTTCCCTGCAGGGGGGTATTAATCGCCATTCTCTCGCCCGCGCGCTGAACTTGAATCATCGTCGAGTCTAAATCCGGTAAAGGACGGCGCCGTTTGAATAGTGTTTCCGCGTATCCCAACTCTCGGGCTGACTCGATAAACTCATCCATCATCTTTTTGACACCCGGATATACTTTCAAATATTTATCGATGAATTCATGCGCTTCGGCGTAGCTAATACCGGCAGCCTGACTGAGACCGTGTGGGCCTTGTCCGTAGATGATGCCGAAGTTCGTGGCTTTCGCGGCTCGACGCATATCTTTCGTTACTTCTTCTGGCTTTATGTTATGAATGGCAGCGGCGGTGATGGTATGAATGTCTTCGCCATTTTTAAAGGCGGCAGTCATTCTTTTGTCTTTGGAATAATGGGCGGCGAGACGGAGTTCAATTTGTGAATAATCAAGCCCGAGTAATTTATAACCTTTTTCGGCTACAAAGGCGGCACGAATTTCGCGACCTTCTTCGGTGCGAGTAGGAATATTTTGCAAATTAGGATCGGTTGATGATAAACGACCGGTTGCGGCAATCGTCTGATTATAGGTTGTGTGCACGCGGCCGTCGCGGGGGTTAATCATGTTCGGCAGCGCAGTGACATAAGTAGTTTGTAGTTTGTTTAATTCTCGATACTGCTGAATGATAGGAATAATATCGTGAGAACCAATTAATTTTTCTAGTTCATCATCAGCCGTTGAAACACCCGTCTTGGTTTTCTTTAAACCTTTTGTATTAAGAGCAAGTTTATCAAATAAAATTACTTGCAATTGCTTGGGAGAATTCAAATTAAACTCCTCGCCGGCGAGGCGATAAGCGTCGGCAGTTAAGGTCTCAAGTCTTTTTTCAAGTTTCTTGGCGAGCTTCCCTAATTCTTTAGCGTCAAGCAAAATACCATGGTCCTCCATGTCTGATAACACGGCTGTCAGTGGCAGCTCAATGTCAGAAAGTAAATTCTCAAGTTTAGTTTTCTTCAGCTCTTTACTTAGCTTGTTTTGCAAGCGCCAGATACAATCTGCATTTTCACCAGCGAACTGCGTTAATTTATCCGACGGTACTTGCGACATACTCGTCGCCTCTTTACCTTTACCAAGCAGTTCTGCTTCACTAATTTTTTCCCAGTCAAGTTCACGGAAGGCAAGGGCTTCAAGGCTGTGCTGACGGTTATCGGGGTGTAATATATACGAAGCTAACAAGGTGTCATTAAAGGGACCTTTTAGATTGATGCCACTTTGTTTTAAGAGACGGCGACTAAATTTCAAATTGTGTCCGTATTTTTTAATTGTCTCGGACTCTAAAATTGGTTTTAGTTTTTCGAGCCACGCGTGAGCTTGTTCTTCGCCATTTTTGTAACTAAACAAATTAGCTTTTGTCTCGGTCGGTGCAGAGAGATGTAGATACGCCGCCTCGCCGTCTTTGAAGGCAAAAGAAATGCCGAGCAGCTTAGCGGTGAGCGGGTCTTGTCCTTCAGTTTCTAAGTTAAAAGCAAGCGCGCTTTGCTGTGACAGTATTTTTAAATATGAATTGAAACTTTTTTCGTCACTTATTAAATTATATTTCCGCTCGCTTCTATTTCTTTCAAATTTGTCTGGGGACTCAATCATCTCGGATGCATCTATCGCAACACCGCGATGCATATTTTTAACTTGTTCAAGTTTGCCGAGCAGTGATTTGAATTCAAGTTCGTGAAATAAAGTAATTGCTTTTTGTTCGTCAAAAGAGTCCAGGCGCAGGTCCGGCCAAGTGATAGTGATAGGGGCCTTACAATCGATAGTTGCAAGACTACGACTTAGATAAGCGCTCTCTTTATCGTTAATAAGAAGTTCCAGGGTGCGCAGCTTAATGCTTGCGTCCTTTTTTTCTACAGCCGCGTAGACGCCGTCTAAAGTTTTAAATTTTTGCAATAATTCAGTCGCCCCTTTTTCACCAATGCCTTTAACACCAGGAATATTATCACTTGCGTCACCGCGAATGGCCTTGTAGTCTACAATTTGATCGGGGCTTAAGCCATATTTAGCCTGAACTTCTTTCGCAGTATAAAGAACGCTGTCACTTAGACCACGGCTCATCGCATAGACGCTGGTGCGATCATCGACGAGTTGTAGGGCGTCCATATCGCCGGTAATGATAATGCTGTGCCAATGCGTGTCAGCCGCAGCTTGGCGCACAATGGTGCCAATAAGGTCGTCGGCTTCAAAGCCGTCAAGTTCAAAAATAGGCATGTCTAGCGCTTCAGCCACTTGGCGAGCGATGGGGAATTGGGCAAATAATTCATCAGGCGCCTTAGTTCTTGTCGCCTTATATTCGGCATATTCGACGTGACGGAAGGTGGGAGCGGCGCGATCAAAGGTTAAAACTGCGAATTCAGGACGTATTTCCAAAAAAGCCTTTAATATGAAAGAAGTAAAGCCATAAACCGCGTTCACTAAGGTCCCATCTTTCGTGGTTAAAGAGGGTGGAATGGCGTGAAAACTGCGGTGAATTAGGGCGTTTCCATCGATTATTACAAATTTTGGAGTTGTTTTCTTCATGTCTATATTTTAGCACGGGCGGAAGTGAATAGGCAAAAAGGGACATATAAAGAAAAACACTTACCTTGGAGAGGTAAGTGTGGATGCAGTTCTGGCCCAGACTTTTCGGGATGTGTTCGATTTGACTCGGATAACCCTGTCGCGTCGTAGTTACACACCTACAAAAAAGTTCTGTGACCCAAATTTCTTTACAAACAAAGAGTTGTTCATACATCATCGGCTCGGGCATGATAGCTATTAAGAGTCCTATCAGCGCGATTGCGGATGGTAAAAGTTCAGAAATTGTTGCGTCTTCCATCGCTTTATTTGTTGGTTATTAGTATACTAAACCATAGTATCAGAATAGTCAAGGCTTAGATATTTATCGATGTTTTACGCTTCTCTTAGTATTTGTTAGAATAGATATATATTAATTTTACTTATTTATGGCAACGACTATTGCTCTTATTTTTTTAGCCGCTGTCTTTTTTATTATCCTCGGACGCGGGGCTGATTTACTCGTCGGCAACCTACGCGCCATTGCAGATCATACCAAAATACATCCAGTGCTGCTTGGCACACTGCTAGGTTTTTTGACGACAATCCCTGAGTTTATGGTTGGGCTTAATGCCGTCAGTCGCGGCTTACCCGGCTTGTCTTTAGGAAATATCTGGGGAGGGATTATGGTTATTCTGGCCTTAATTCTTGGCTCTTCAATTTATTTGCAAAGAGAAATTAAAACGGACGGACGCTTAGTGGTGATTTTACCTAGCTTCATTCTTATCATCTTGTCACTTTTTTTAGGTCTCCGCGGCACTCTTCATTATTATGATGGCGCCTTGTTGATGATTGCCTATTTTGTTTTGATATATTTAGATTTGAAGACTGGTGGTCAGTATCACAAAGACGAATCAACGGAGAAAATAGTATTAGAGCAGGAGAAGGTTGGTGGTCGCTGGCAGAGGGCGATGCAGTGGCGAAAAAACTTGCAACGGGAATTTATTTGGGCGCTCGCCGGCCTAGCACTAGTGAGCATCTCATCTTACGTCATTATGGAAATTGCCGACATCGCGCTCACGAGGTTATCTGTGCCACCATTTTTAATCGGCTTGCTAGTTTTTGCGATTGGTACGAACCTACCAGAAATTACCGTCATGCTGCGCTCAGTTAAAAACAAAAGTGGCGACTTATCCTTTGGACACCTGGTAGGGTCCGCTGTTAGCAATATCCTGGTTCTTTCAATTCTCACCTTTATTGCACCTCTAACGGTAAATGTAAATTGGCGCTATTACGTTTTAATGCTATTTATTGGTTTGACCTTAGCATGTATTTCCTGGTTTTACGTTACCAAACGTCGTTTTGAGCGTTGGGAGGGGGCTGTTCTTATCGCCTTATACTTATTGTTTATTGCTTACGAATTGTACTAATTTTCTTCCTTGCTCCTCATAGGTCCGCCTAGTTAGGCGGATTTTATGTTGACAATTGTTTGTAATGATTATAATATTTTACATTAATTAGTTCTTCACAAGTAAACAAGAAAAAAAACATAAATCATGAAAACAACAATAATTTCTGGCCTGCGTGCCTTTGATTATTCGCACTCTCGCGGCCGTAGCCGTTTGACGAGTCAGAAGTGGGGAACGATCCATATTTAAACGATCTGGTGTCTGCCACCCAAAGTCCTTTTTTTAAACGCTTGGCGAATAAAACCCAAGTGTTTGACCCATCACTGCCGGTAGCGAACCGACTCAAGCATTCGATGATGGTTTTCTCGGTAGCAACAAGAATTGCCCAAGAGACCGGGTTAAATGTTTCGCTTGTGCAGGCGATTGCATTACTGCATGACATTGGGCACACTCCCTTCGGCCATTTAGGCGAAAGGTGTGCTTCGGCTCTAAGTGGCAAAACGTTCAAGCATGAGATTATGAGCGTAAATATTGCTAAAGTCGATATCAACGCTGCCTACGAAACGCTTGTCGGTATTATGCTGCATTCGCGTGGCATGGGTAAAATGGTAACTAATGGTGACGTTGTTTTAGAATATGACGCCGTGATGTTTGCTGATAAATTGTCTTATGTCTTTAAAGATATTGAGGATGCTTTATCAATTGGATACCTTCAGCCGCAAAATCTACCTGCTGAATATCTTTATTTAGATCTTTCTACTTGCATTAGTGAACTAGTGAAAGAAAGCAAGAAGGAAGGACGAATAAGTTTCAGTCAGTGTGAAACTGCTCGGCAATTTGCTGACTTGCGCTCTTGGTTGTATATAAATTTATATACTCAAATCGATCTCGGCCCAGAGCGAGAGCAGGCGTATAAAGAAATGTGTGCAGTTGAGAAGTTTTTGAGGGAGCACCGAGACTATCTGCAGGTTGACCCCTTAACAGCCTTGGTGATTATGGACAATAATGAGGTACGTACTATGGCAAAACTTGCACTCGAGCCAAGAGAAAAGGAGTTAAGTGCCGTTTTGCAGCAGCCCTGGGTGGAGCTATATAAGCAGCTGGAGGGCGTCGATTTATTCGAGTGCGACCTGCGTCCGGAGTTGTTTTTCAAGTAATTTTAAGCCGTAAAATTATTACGGCTTTTTTAAAAGGCTGAATCTAATGCTGTTAACAAACAACTCCACGCAGGTGGAGTTATTTTTATTACGTGGGGAGCCTGGTACGATTTAGGAACATGGCTCGTTAATAATAGATATGTTGATATTATAGCTTTAGACAAATAAAAAAGGAAGTCGTTGATAGACTTCCTTTAGCTCTTTTAAACTATAATGTCGTTCCCACTGAATCGGCATAAGGATAATACCCTCTTTTATTATTTTCGCCTGTAATATAAAAAACTTTGTTTTTTAGGGTTGTTTTGCTAGAGAAAAGCAAACAGGCGTTAGAATAATTAGGTCCAAGGGAGTGATATGGGCTCCATTCTGGAAACCCGCCCAAAAAGCATAAACTATACCCGCTATTACCTATGGTAATAATTTTTTCACTGGTACAGATTTCGGATACTTTTGTTTTTAATACCTGCAACTCTTTATCGCCACCGCATACGTAATCTTCGTGAACACGAAGGCTTATTCTTTTCTGGATTGAATCATACACAATTTCAATTGGCTGGCCATTGTATTCAGAATATTTTATAACAATAGGATTTTCCATACCAACATTTTTTGTAAGAACAACCTTTTCTGGATTTTTTTTAATTTCCGTATTTTTATTTGTTGAAAGATAAAAATACACCATAGAACCGCAAAGAATTGCGATAACAAACGAAATAATAATAACTCCTTTTTTCATGACTTCCTTTTTTTAAGATTAATAATTATTTGATTAATTACTAAATTCACCTAATTTCAGACGAACTTGGTAATTAATCAAATTTAACCTTATTTGTAAACGAACCATTTTAATGACTAAATTATAGCATTTTTGTCAATTAATGTCAAGCCCGGCCTAATATGGTACAAAATAGCATAAAAAGACCAATAAAAACAGGATTACTTTAATTTATATCTTGTATACAAGATAGTACAAGACCGATTCTCTATACTAATAAGGTAATGGTGCTAAACCAATAAAAAAGCCAATAAATACAATAAAATATGGGATTCAGTCTTGCATGCAAGATGGTGCAAGTCGTTTCCATATAATAGTAGTATTAAGATTCTTTCTTTTTATCTGATTTCTCTATTAACCAAGGAATAAACTTTTTTTCTTTTCGGCGGATCCCCCGGAGGGGGAGCCGAAAAGAAAAAGTTATCCTTGTTTAAAAGAACTTATAATTAGACAGGAATCTGAATAGCTAATCATTTAACCAATATGAAATATATTCTCTATGCTCGTAAGTCTAGTGAAGACAAGAGCAAACAAATACTATCCCTGGAAAGCCAAGTAAACGAGATGAAAAAACTGGCTCATAGTTTAGGTTTGGAAATTGCTAAAATATATACGGAAAGTAAATCGGCTAAACTGCCAAATAATCGGCCTGTGTTTTTAGAGATGCTTAAACTGTTAGAAAATAATAATGAAGCCGAGGGCTATGGAATATTATGTTGGAAAATAGATAGGCTCTCTAGAAATCCGATAGACAGCGGAAAAATTCAATGGCTATTACAGCAGTCTAAAATCAAAGTGATTCAGACGAGCGATAAACAATATTTGCCGAGTGATAATGTTTTACTGCTAAACATTGAGGGCTCAATGGCTAACCAGTATATTTTAGATTTGAGTAAAAATGTTAAACGAGGATTAAGGACTAAACTGGAAAAAGGCGGCTGGCCTTGTATCGCTCCGATTGGTTATTTAAATGATGGTAAGGGCGGAATTTTAGTAGATAAGGAACGAGCGCCCTATGTTAAGCAAATATTTACTATGTATATCGGCGGTAATTATACGATTAAAGAAATAGCAAATAAAATATATCTGTCCGGGTTAAAAAGCCGGGGCGGTAATAAATACCATAAGTCGCAAATATATACTTTGCTAAACAATAAATTCTATTATGGGGTAATGACATCTCATGGCGAGGAGTATCAAGGGAGCCATAAACCAATAATCACTAAAAGGCTATTTGAAGAGGCGCAAGAAATGGCGCACAAAAAACAGCATGTTAAAAAGAATCGCTTAGACTTTATTTTCCGGGGATTAATGGTTTGCGCTCGTTGTGGTTGTCTATATACCGCCAGTAAAAAGAGGGGCAAACATATTTACTATTACTGTACTAATGGCAGAAATAAATGCGAGGAGCATAAGAGTTATTTAAAAGAAGACGAGGCTATTAAAATGTTGGCTGATGTTTTTGAGCGATTAACTTTTCCCGAAGAAATGATTAATTTAATGTATGAGGCGAGCCTAGATAAATTAAAACAGGAATCAGAGAATCAAGAATATCTTAGAACTAAAAACGAACTCTCAAAACGGCTCAAAATTAGAGAGGACAGACAAGCTGAACTATTTAACCTGCTATTAGATAAAGCCATTAACAAGGACGATTTTGAGGCCAAGCGAAAGACGATAGCTGACGAGCTGAACTTATTAAATGAGGAATTAAAATCATTAGAGAACAAAAATCAGCCACTAGCTAAAATCACTTTGGAACAAGTCAAAAACTTATTTTTAGCCCAACAGGCAATGAAAAATAAGTTTTTAGAAGCTAAACCTAATAGACAAAGAGAAATAATAAAAAATATACTTTGGAACGCTGAAGTTAAAGACGGAAAAATAACTAATATTAAATTTAAAGAGCCTTATTCCTTATTCGCAAAAGACCCCCAAAATGGGAGTCTTGACTTAATGTGGTCGTTAAAAAACGGATTTCCAACTCTTTAGACGAAATTATTGAGGAAATTAAGTATTGGGCGGGGTTTTTAAATAATGATTTTTCTCGTTCTTGACAAATGTTATTAAGTATTGTATACTATTGGTATGTATTGTTAAGTAAATATCAATTTTTATGAAAAAAGACATAACGTCCAAATTATTAACCCTAAAGCAGGCGAGCGAATTATTAAATTGTCATCCAAATACGCTTAGACTTTGGGAACAAAAAGGCCTTTTAAAGGCTATTAGATTCGGCGTAAGAAGAGATAGGAAATATCAAAAAACGGAAATTTTGAATTTATTAAATAAAGCTGGCTATGAGCAAGAAGTGGAAAATGTAGTTTTACCGTCGGACTATGATTTAACCAGAATAGACATGACGGGAACAATTTATGAAAAAATAAGTGAGAATATAAAAGAAAATTATTATAATTATCAAAATTTACAAAGAGAAGAAATTATTAAATTTGATTACCAAAAATTTTTAAGAACATTTAATACTCAAATTAATTATTTTAATGAAAAAGATTTTAATGGTTGCAAAGATTTAGCAGAAAAAATATTGCATATAATTACTTCTCCTAAATACAGAAATGGTTCTTTAGAAACAATTAATTTGCAAAAATATAAAGAAGATATTTTAAAAAAGATTAATTATTTTATTGATAAAAAAGAGCCGATAAATTTTATGCTCCCGGCCTTTCCTTTTAAAATTGCTAATCCGTTGAAATCATCAAGAAGGGATGCGGACTTAGCCGAGATCGGTTCATTTTGTAAGTTGAATGAAATCAATTTACAAATTAAGATAATTTATAAACCGGGAGCAAAATTTACCATTTTTCATGACGGGCACCTTTACTACCGGCATTTTTTACATGAAAAAGAAGACGCAGAAAGATATTTTAAATCTCTGAAAGATATTGTTAGGAAACTAAATCTTGGGGAAGTGATTATTTTAAAAGACGCTCTTGAAGAGTTGAAAAAGATTAAAAACTTTTCAACAATTTATGATGAAGCGAGGGCAGAAATGACTAATTTATGGCAAACTACAAAATTTAACAATGAAAAAGTTCAAAAGATAATCCAGTCAGCAAAACAAAATATTAATTTGTCAGATGCTTCATTTAAGTTTTTATATAGAATTAACTTTTTAGAAGATTGGGATTTAAGCGATGTGGAAAAGGAAAAGAAAAAAGAAATTAACGAAAGAGCGGAAAAATGCGCTTTTGAATATATGGTCGTTCAACACGCTTTAGAGAAAGCTGATTTCTTTAATTTACTAGTACCGGGAGGCATCCGCTTAACAGTTCATCCCAAGGAGGGTCATATCGGTATTTTCTTAGTTAAAAGAAAAACACATTTATTACCATGGATGGGCGTGGGCGTATTAAAAAATAATGGCGAAGTGTCTGTTCATTATGAGAGCGAATTGTTAAGTAGTGGAAAATATATTCCGGTTTTTTTGAAAGGTGAAAAATATCCATTTTTTTATAGGGAGGCGGAAGTTATTTATGAGGGGACGACAGAATTTAAAAAGTTATTCGAAAATATTGTAAACAGTTTAACTAAAGAAGATATTTATTCGGCTTTTGCTTTTAATTCTGAATATTTAGATCCGGCAGTTCGTGATTTGTTATCAGATGTTCATAAAAAGTTGGCCGATAAATCAATCGAGGATAGAGCAATTTGTCGTCAAGAAACTTTGTCGGCCTTAAACCTTGCCTATAGTAGTAATAAGAATATCCAAATTAAAGCAACAAAAAAAGAAATCCCAAATGGTGTTATCATTCTAAATGACAGGATTATTAATCTTTTGTGGGGATCAAAGCCATCGGCATTTGAAATTAAGGATATTAAAATAGTTGAGAGCTACAAAAATTACTTTAATGAAATTTGGGATAAAAAATATAAATAAACATCTATGAAAACAATAAATACCATTTCTGGTAAAAAACAGTTTATTGATTATTATTCTTTGCTTGAAAAAGAACTTACGGCGGGTGATTTTTATTATGCTTTTGCATTTCAGAATGAATATCAAAGCCCAGAAATTAAAAAACTTTTTAAACAATTTCATTTGAGCCTCGCTAAGAAAAAAATTGATGATCGAGCTATTTTCAATAAAAAATTAGAAATAACAGCAGGCGAAACTTATTCTGATAATAACAATTTAAAATTAAAATTTAAAAACTTTAATATTCCGGTTGGCTTGGTAATTACAAAGAATAAAATATTGCAATTAGGTTGGAGGCCGGAACCGTTTATAGTTGAGATTAATAATATCGCTTTGTTTAAGCACTATTATGATTTTTTTATGGAGAATTGGAACTCGAACGAAGCAATCGAATTCACCAAAGAGGTGTTGGAGAAGTTGAATTATAAATACAATCCTCAGGTCTTAAATATTATAAATAATTTAAGGGATAATAAGAGTATAATTTTAACAGCTGAATCAATTGAAAAAATAGAAACCAATTGGGAATATAAATATAATGGCAATGAAAAACAATTTGGACAAAAAGTTGTTGGTGAGACGATTAAATTATGGTCTGTGCCGAGGACTACCGCCGAACTTTTAGAATTTATGGCCGTTGCGACAAAGAGTAAAAATATATTAGAAATTGGCACTTCGGCCGGTTATTCTACTCTGTATTTGGCTATGGGAGCTCGTTATAATAAAGGAAGAGTAAATACTATTGAAAAATTAAAACCAAAAATAAAGTTAGCTAAAAGTAATTTTAAAAAAGCAAAACTCAATAATATAGATTTGTTGGAGGGTGATGCTATGGAAATATTAAAGTCAGGGAAAATAAAAAAATTAGATTTAATTTTTTTAGACGCTGATAAAGAAAATTATGGAAAATATTTTGAGTTATTTATGCCTTTGTTAAAAAATGGCGGCTTTATTATAGCAGATAATGTTTTTGACTACGGACATATGATGAAAGATTATCTTGATAAAGTATTAGGCACAAAATTGCCAAATTCTCAAAGTGATAGAAGAGTTACCTCTTATACATTGCCAATCGATAATGGTGTGATAATAACAAGAAAGATTAAGGACTAAATTTTTATTATTTTTTATAATTAGACTCTATTTAGAAAGAAATCATTGTGGTAATATTTCAATAAAAATGACTAAATTAGGTAAATATTTCCATTTTTATCTCTTTTTTGACAATATTTGTCATAAAGTCTTGACTTTTGGAAAATAGTTTGCTAATATTGAATTGTGAATAATAATTCAATATATAAAAATATGTTGTTAACTTTCAAGGTTAAAAATTTTCGTTCAATTAAAGATGAGATTATACTTGATCTATGTGCTACAAGCGACGAAACAATGAAATCAAATGCAGTTTTTGAAAGTGGTAAAAAATCATTGTTAAAATCGGTGGCTATTTATGGCCCAAATGCATCGGGCAAGAGTAATATTCTTAAATCCTTTTTTGTTTTTCGTATGATGGTTTTAGAGTCATTACTTCGAAGTAATGTCGCAGTTGATTTGCCTAATGAATATTTTAAGTTAAGTTCAGAAACTGAAAATAAGCCCACGTTTTTTGAGATGACCTTTTTGCTTGATGGCGAAGTTTTTAGTTATGGGTTTGAAATGGACAAGAAAAAAATATGCACGGAATGGTTAAAGCAAGAAAAGGGCAAGAAAACCTTGTTTGAAAGGGATGGTCAAAAAATTGAAAGTAATAAGAATTATTTTCAAGAGGCATCAGCGGCTTTAAAAAATAATACTGGCGAGCGAGTTTTGTTTCTGTCAGTCCTTTCTAGTAATAACCAACCGATATCCAAAAAAATTGTTGAATTTGTGAAGAATACAAATTTAATACTGGATGCAAATAGTGGTGATACTTTGAATTATTCATTCGGTCAATTCTTGAATAACCCCAGTATGGCTAAAAAAATGAAAGATTTTATTGTTAAAGCTGATTTTGGTGTTATGAATATTGAGGCGAGTGAAAAAATGGTTTCCGCCAAGCAAATTCAGAATATGCCGGATAAATTTAAAGAGTTATTCTTTAAAGAAGATTCCAAAATAGCCGAGCGTAGCATTAGGTTTTTACATAAAAAATTTGGCAATAATGAAGAAGAATTAAAGAGTGAGCCGTTTGATTTCTTTAATGAAGAATCGAATGGTACTCAGCATATGTTCGCTTTATCCGCCCCATTAATTGATACACTGGATAATGGAAAAATTTTATTTATTGATGAAATTGATGCAAGCCTCCATCCGATACTTTGTCAGTACTTAATTTCAATTTTTAATTCGAAGGACAAGAATCCAAATAATGCTCAATTAGTTTTTGCTACCCACGATACATCTCTTATGAGTGAGGATTTTCTTCGCCGTGATCAAATTTATTTTACAGAGAAAAACGAAAAAGGGGCAACTGAATTATTCTCATTATCAGATATATCTGAAAGAAAGGGTGTAGATTTTGCTAAAAGATATCTAGAGGGTAGGTATAATGCTTTGCCATATATTTCGGATTTTGAAGATTTAAAATTTTCAAAATAATATGGCGCAATATAGAGGTAAAACTAAACATCGTGAAGCTCACCCAAAAATTTTTGTTTGGTCGCATACAATGCGGGCAGAGATAGAGTATTTTCAAGAATTTAAGAATTATTTGAAAACTCCTTTATTGATGCCAGATAAAAAACTTTACTGGACTCCGCAAGAATTATTAGAAAAAATTGTAGAGTGGAAAAAAGTTAAAGTTTCCGAAGACGACGGCGATCAGGTGTGGTGTATTTTTGATGTTGATGATTTTTATAAGAATGATGGCGAGAAGCTTTTAGCGGCGATTAAAAATGCCGTGAATAATAATATTAAGATTGCTTACGTCAATGAATGTTTCGAACTTTGGATTTTGCTTCATTTTGAAAAACCGAATTGTCAAATTTGCAGGGGCGAAGATATTGAAAAGAAAATTATTGAGGCCTTTAAGAAAAATAAGTTAGGTAAATTTCAAAAAAATCAAGAAATTTTTCAAATATTACTACCATTCCAAGAACAAGCAATTAAAAATGCTAAAGACATAGTGCCCGATTATGAAAAAATTAATTGGCAGAATAGTTTGAGTGCCAAAGGGAATCCGTCAACTAGTATTCATTTTTTGGTAGAAGAGATTAATAGATTAATTAGGGATAGTAAAAAATAAAATTTTTATGTCCTCTAATTTTTATCAAAATCTCTATATAATTTATATTACTAATGAGAATTTTAGAGCCGACATCCAATATATTCGAGAAAATGTTCCGATAGTTAAATTATATGTTGCTGGCGAAGGAATGGAAGATCATATTAATTCGTCTGAATCTATAAAAACAACAATCAAAATAAAAAGTTTAGACGATATTCATCAATTTACGAATAACTACAATAAAGCCGTTTCCGATTTGAGATTAAAATATCATTTGTCGCCGGCTTATCAGACTTCACTAAAAGATTTTATTGAACAGAGAGATATTATTAGTTATTTCGGCTTGTCTGAGGAGCTTTATCCTTTTAATATCGAAAATCCATCTAACCCCAAAGAAAAATTTACGGTTATCCGTTTAAACCCGGAAACTACCATAACCGAACTGCAAAAAAACTGGAATGAAATAAGACAGGCGGTCGTTAGATTGTCCGATTCTAAGCCCCTAAAAGCCTCGCCACGAGTTAATGTTGGTCGAGACTTGGAAATATATCAATTACGCCAAAACGGCAAGAAAGATAAGGAAATAGCCTCAATAATTAACGAGAAATACCCGGACAAAATTCTCGGCTATCAAGATATTGCTAAAATTGTTAAAAGACTTCTCGATTATTCAAAGAAATTGACCGGACAAGCAAAATAATTTTAGCGGGTATATATTGCTACAACTCAATTCGTTATCATAAGACCATAAACACTAAGCTTATGGTTTTTTGTTTATATCGCCCCTTTTCTCGCCATTTTCCGTTTTTTCGGACCCGGCGGATCCCCCGTGGGGGAGCCGGGCCGAAAAACGGAATGGCCGGATAAGGCATAAAAGAAACAAAAGCGAGGGCGTTCTGCTAACGCCCGAGCCAGCACTTTAAAAACTTAATAAATAACTTGATTATTCACTCATATTACACGAGTCGAAAAAACAAGTTATTAATCTAAGACAATAATAAAAAGCGCATGGATAGTTTACCTTACGAGGTCAAGAAAAAAATCATCAAGTCTGGAAATATTATTGAGATATTTGAGTATGAGAAATCATATTGGGTCGGTTGGCCACAGTATCGGAAAATTCATCGCCCTGAATTTAAGCATATTCGCTTAGAATCGGAGCAGATTAAAATTAGAGAAGATAATGTTAAGCGAGCCAGACAGAAAATAACTCGTCTAATTAATTCTAATCCGCAACTCAAAACTTTTTTGACGCTGACGTTCAAAGACGAAATATTGGATTTAAAAACAGCCAATAAATATTTTGACCGCTTTATTAAGCGGATCAGTTATGGCCAAAATGATTTTCAATATTTAGCCGTTCCCGAATTTCAGCCGCAGTCGAAAAGAGTCCATTATCATTTAGTCTCTAATTACCCTCTGCCGGAATTTGAAACTGGTGATAAGCGAAAAGAATATGAACGGTGGTTTGCCGACAAATACTGGAAAAATGGTTTTATTAATTTTAGGCCTATTAACAACGCCAAGAATATCGGTATTTATATCTCGAAATATTTAAGCAAGGAAATGTTCGATCCGAGATATTTCAAGAAACGAAAATTTTTCTATTCAAAAAATCTTAATCAACCGGAAATAATCGACTACCCAGACGAGGTGGACAATTTCTTAGACTTCTTTAGCCCCGATTCTTTAGATCTGATTAAAGAACGGGAATTCTACAGCGACCGCTTAGGTCAAATAAAAGAAACCATTTATAAAATAAACGAAATAAACAACGAAGAATTAGATAAAATTATTAAAAATAATAAATCAGAAAAAACAACAAAAAACAAAGAACTGAATATAGATGATATTGTCTTTTAACAAAGACATTTTAATTCACTAATTAAAATGTTCTGCAGACATTTTTCGGAATTGAATGATGAGCTTAGAGGCTCTGCGAAAACTGCTGGGAAGTCGTGCTAAGCGGTTTTCCGAAGAAGAGCTTGAAGAAATAAGGCACGATATTTACGCCTTTGCTCATCTCGCCTTTGATATCCATCAACAAAATCCTAACTTATTTAAATAAATATAAAAAATAATCAATAAAATATATGTTAACACTAGAAAAAATGAAAGAGTTGGTCGGCCCGAAATCCTCTGAATATACCGACGCTCAATTAATGGAAGTTAGCCGTGATTTGTATCAATTAGCTTATTTGGCTTTTGAGTATTATAAACGCCATATTAATCCGACCTTAATGTAGCTTAATCTTGTAAAAAAGAGAATTTATGCTAATATCCTTAATGGACACAATTAATATAGCAAATATTTACTCAAGTCATAATGACGGCGAGATGTCGTTTTGAGATAAAGAGAGCAGTGACTGTTTCAATTGAGTATTTGCTTAATTGTGTCCAACAGTTTACTGCTCTCTTTTTATTAATTTTAAATTTATGACTAAAAAAGGAATTATCTATTACCGGGTTTCGACTGAAGATCAGGCTCAATCCGGTGTTAGTTTAGAACAACAGAAAAACGCTTGCTTGGAATACGCTCTCAAGCATGATATTGAAATTGTCGAACTATTTCACGATGACGGCGTATCGGCAAAAACTATTGAACGGCCGGGCTTAAAAGAATTATTAAAATACTGTGTAAAGAATACCAAGAATCTTGATTGTGTGATTGTTTATAAAATTGACCGCTTGTCTCGTAATGTTAATGACTATACTGGCATTCTGGCGTCGCTCTATAAACTTAAAATTAAGTTTATATCGACGACGGAAACGGTTGATGAGACGCCGAGCGGTCGATTAGTCGGGACGATCGTTGCCTCGGTCGCCCAGTTTGATAATGATGTTAGGAGTGAGAGAATCTCCTCTTGTATGCACGAACGGATAAAACAGGGCGTTTGGTGTTTTAAAGCCCCCTTTGGCTATTTAAACGCTCGAGACGCTCAAAATAAAGCGATGATAATCTTTGATAAGGTTCGTATGCCTTTAATCAAATTAGCTTTTGAGCGATTTGCGACCGGCTTATATCAAATTGAACAAGTCAGAAAGATGTTAAATGATAAAGGGTTTAGAACGCATAAAGGCCGGGAGTTAACTTTGCAAACGCTCCACGAATTACTCCGAGAAAAATTCTATATCGGGATTATGACGGTTAAGGGTCAAGAATATGCCGGCAGTCATGAAAAATTTATTGATGAGCGAATTTTTTGGCAGTGTCAGAAATTATTTAGAAATGCCGATAAGGGCGACTGTATTTCTTTAGGTCGAGTTAACGAAAGTTTTCCTCTAAGGCATTTTGTAGTTTGTCCGCATTGTGGCAGTCCGCTAACCGCTTGTTTTTCAACCGGCAAAATGGGTATTAAATACCCCTATTATAAATGTTATAACAAAAAATGCGGTCAGTTAAAATCAATTACTAAAAAAGAAGTAGAAGATAATTTTTCACTCGGTTTAAAAAAGATTAGTTTTCAGCCTTATATGGCCAAGGCCGTTAAAAAAGCGATTATCGAGGTTTATGATGAGAGAAAGAATGAGATACATAGCAATTTCGGTTTGCTCAAGTCGCAATTGGAAAATCTGAAAGCGGAAAAAGACAAATTAATTGAGATGAAGAAAAAGGAGTTATTAGACGATGAAGATTTTAGGGAAGAAATGGATAAAGTAAAAATTATGCTATCCGATAAACAGGAAAGACTCTTGAATTGTAAAGACGATGGTTTTGACGTTAAAAAGAATATTGATAAGGTTTTTGATTTGATGTGTGATCTGCCGGACTTTTATGAAAAGGCCGATTATGCCACCAAACTCAAAGTTCAGAGTTCGATTTTTAAAGAAAAGCCCTCTTTTAATTTTTACACATTTCAAACTCCGAAATTATCGCCAATATTAGAAACAAAAAGAGACTTGGCTAATGCCAAATCTCGTAAGGTGGACCCTACAGGACTCGAACCTGCCACCCCCTGCTTGCAAAGCAGGTGCTCTACCAGATGAGCTAAGGGCCCGTTTATTCCCAATGGAAACTATTCTATCGGGAATTAGGGCAGTCGTCAATATCTATCTATTAACACTGTTTAAGCGCTGTCTTTATTGCTTAGGAAAGAGTGGTGAGAGTAGCCAGTTAAAGAAGCTGCTGCCATTACCGCTCATTAAGACGATGCCAACAAAGATGGCGCCAATACCCAGCAACTTATAGCCAAGGCGTGAACCGCCGTCGGTGCCGAGCTTGTCTTCAAACCAGGCAATGCGACCGAAGTTCTCTAGGAACCAATCAGTCTTAACGACTAACAGAGCGCCAATGCCCAGGATGACTATTCCAAGGATGATCATAACTTTATTTAATATAGTTTAGGGGATTATATCTCGTGCCGTTAATAATGACCTCGAAGTGTAAGTGAGAGCCGGTCGAGCGTCCGGTTGAGCCCATTAAAGCAATGAGCTGACCCTTCTCAACCTCTGCGCCTTTCTTAACTAATAGTTTAGAGGCGTGACCATAGCGCGTCTTTTTGCCGCCGCCGTGGTTAATGACAATGGTATTACCATATCCACCATTATAGCCTCCCTGGGATAATTCAACCACACCGGAATCAGCCGCATAAATCGGAGTGCCGACTTTATTTCCGATGTCAACGCCATTATGTTTCCAGGAGAAGTATTGCGTAATACGAGATCCTTCGGTTGGCCAAACCATCTTATTGCTACTTACAATTGGCTTGTCTGATGACACAATATCTTTAATGACATCAATACCGGAATAGCTTGTTTGGACCGGTTTAGTAACTACTGCCGGAGCCGTGACGGTTCTCTTAATGCCCGGAATAATTAGTTGTTGTCCGGCTGCAATTATACCGGCGCCACTAAGATTATTGCTTTCAACAATTTTTTCAGCCGTAGTATCATAATTTTGCGCGAGTCGACCAATAGTGTCACCGCGCTTAACTGTATACAGGAAGCCGTCGCTAGGTAAAATTTTTAAACTATCACCGGCGCGAATAATACTAAAAGCCGTTAGGTTGTTCGCCCACAAAACAGTATTCACATTAATTTCGAAGCGGCGGGCAATTGTGCTGATGGTGTCTCCAGGCAAAACTGCATAGTTGATAATCTCGGTTCTTTTCACTGGAGTGTCATCAACTTCACCGGCGCCAGGAATAATTTGTTTAGGGTTGGTGATCATGTTACCGTTGCGCGCGATGACTGAGGTATCAGTATCTTCTGTTTGCGGGGTTATGCCTTTAGGGGCAGTGACGGCTGGGCGACGAGTGAAGTATTTTTCGCTCGTTTGCGGTGTAAAGCCAATTGCTGTTTCTTGAATTAACTCATCGTTATCTTGTCCAACAAGACTGAATTCATTTTTCACCACCTCGGCCATGACGCTTCTTTTTTGTTTACCAACAGCGGCGCTTGCTTGCTTTTTGTCGGTGATATTAAGGCTGATGGCAAAGACGATAAAGATGAGGGCGGTAACGTGAAAAGACTTCTTGCGAATCAGCTCCATCTTCGACTGGTTACCTATATCATATTTCTTTACACGGAAAATTAAATAGTATAAGTGCACAAAGGGGCGATACAATAATAACTTGCCCAACCAAAAAAAGGGCTGGAATACAGCCGGTATTATTTTGACGATTACCTCCTTTATGCCCATGACAATTTTCAGGCCAACAAGGAGAGATTCAATCGCTATTTTCTTTAATTTGCGATTATTATTGGGAGCAATATTATTAAGCTTTATGCTTAATTATACTATCATCTTTGCGCTTTTGGCGTCAATTTGCTGACGAGGCAAGAAGTCTGATATAATGATAAAAAGCGTTACAATTAGCCAAAGATAATAAGCAATAAAATTATGTATAAACTCGTACTTTTGCGCCACGGAGAGAGCACTTGGAACGAAAAAGGGCTCTTTACCGGCTGGACTGACGTTGATTTAAGTGAAAATGGTCTAATAGAAGCAAAAAATGCTGGAAAAAAGCTCAAAAAAGCAGGATTTCGCTTTGATGCCGCTTATAGCTCATATTTAAAGAGAGCTTTGAAAACGTTAGATATTGTTTTGGAGGAAATGGAGCAGCTCTGGTTGCCGGTCGCGAAAGACTGGCGTTTGAACGAACGTCACTACGGCAATCTTCAAGGATTGAATAAAATACAGATGGCTAAAAAGTTTGGTGAAGAGCAAGTGAAGATTTGGCGTCGTGGCTATGATGTTCGTCCGCCGAAAATTGATAGTAAAAATAAATTCAATCAGAAAGGTGATCCTAGATATCAAGGCATTAAAGTGCCTGAAGGAGAAAGTCTTAAAGATGTGGTGGCAAGGGTGGCGCCCATCTGGGAAAATGAAATATCACATTATGTTAAAGAGGGTAACAAGTTGCTAATTACTGCCTCTGGTAACAGTCTGCGCGCTCTCGTTAAATTAATTGAGAATATGCCTGAAGAAGAGATTGTAGAGTTTAACATCCCGACGGCCATCCCTCTCGTTTATGAGTTTGATAAAAAAATGAGACCGACAAAGAGGTATTACTTAGCAAGTAAGAAAGAACTGCAAGCGGCAACCTCCAAAGTTACAAATCAGGGTAAAATAAAAAAATAAATCAGACGTATCAAAAACCCTCCGACTAGGAGGGTTTTTTGTTTATAGCATTATTTAATTCCCCGGAACTATAGTAGTAAACGGTTTCGCATCGGGATAAGCTTTGTATCCGTAATCAGCACAGAACTTCTTAATGTTTTTGCTGAAATAATCTGGCTTAGCACTTTGGATGAGACCGACGAGGAAGTAATTTACAGCCATCATCCAGGCGGCGCCGGCATTCTTAGGTGGAGTAATTATGAGACGGTTATTGGAATTACCAAAATACTTATTTTCCCCAAAACTAATAACTAACTCACTCTTTTCTCTGATTACGAACTTAGCATGTCTCGCTTCGCCGTAGGAGAAGGCTCGAATAGAAAGGTTGGGCCCAAACAGTTCACTTTTCTTGATCTCAATCATTGGCGTGATAGAAGCCATTTCGTCTGGAAGAATGAAGGCGTAGGCTTTAAACTTCTTGAAATTGTTCGGTAGTTTAAGTTTTAATATTGAGGCAGCGATGTCGGCCGCTTTTTCACCGCCAGCGGCGAGTATCATGCCGAGGTAAGTAGAAACGTTGTAAGTATATGGCTCCTCTAGTTTTCTAAATGAGTGTACCTCATCTGCTAATTTGGCTGCAGTAGAGTTAGGCGAACAGGTCAGCAGAACCGTTTTAAGACCAATTTTCTTCGCTAATTTTATTTCCCAGACTGAATCTTTCTCGCCAGAAGCGGAAATAACAACAGCGTGGGTGACAACCTTTGATTTTATGAGATCCTTATAGCGTTTAAATACCTCAATTAGATTTGTTTCAGTTGCGAATAAGGCTTTTTGCTGAGAAAAAATGATTTGCCCCGCATGATAGGCGTTGCCACTGCCAATGACGATCGGAAAAGTATATTTTTTCACATTTAAACGTATTGGTTTTTCCTTCTGAAAAAAAACCAAGGCCTTAAGGACGCTAATGTTTAAGGTTTCAAAATCTTGTTTAGCCATAAAATTGAAATTTTGCCTAATTTTATTGATGATTCCATTATAACTGATATTGATTTTTATTTCAATTTAGGATAAAATGGGGGCGTAATTAACTAAGTTTAGAAATCTATGTCAGGACATTCTAAATGGGCGACAACTCATCGCCAGAAAGAAATCGTTGATGCCAAACGTGGCGCCATCTTTACAAAATTAGGTAATATTATAGCTATCGCCGCAAAAACTGGCGGCGATCCGGCCACTAACCCCTCGCTTAGAGCGGCAGTTGACCGTGCCCGCGACGCCAGCATGCCAAAAGATAATATTGAAAGAGCAATTAAAAAGGGAACCGGTGAATTGGGTGGTGAGCAGGTTGAGGAGTTATATTATGAAGGTATTGGTCCGGCTGGCGTGCAAGTGATTGTTAAATGCACAACCGATAATCGTAATCGTAGCGGCTCGACGGTTAGGCACAACTTCACCAAGAATGGTGGTTCTTTCGGGGCTGTGATGTGGAATTTCGATCAGGCTGGAATTGTTATGATTAATTCGGAAGAACTTAGTGCCAAGCAGATTAATTTCGATGAATTTGAACTTGAGCTCATTGATGGCGGAGCGAGCGATATTGAAAAGGCGGAAGAGGGCGTGACCGTTTATACTGCTTTAGCCGACTTTCAAAAAATGCAAGATTATTTAAAGTCTAAAGATATTAAGGCAGAGTCAGCTGAAGTCGGTTACGTCGCTAAAGAGAAGACTAGCTTCAACGAGGAGGATACGGCGAAAATTGAAAAATTCTTAGAAGAATTCGAAGATAATGAAGATGTCACTGATTATTATACTAACATCGCCGATTAATACAGGGCAATATGGAAAAAATAATAATGGGTATTGATCCAGGCATCGCTGACACTGGCTACGGATTTATCCGAGTGAATGGCAGCAAGCTTGAATGTCTTGAGTACGGTTCAATTAAGACTCCGGCCGGACAAGAATTACCTCTACGTCTACACACCTTGTTTAAAGAATTACAAAAGTTAATTAAGAAACATAAACCGGGGGCGGCAGCTGTTGAGCAATTATTCTTCAATAAGAATGTGCGCACCGCCTTAATTGTCGGGCAGGCGCGAGGTGTGGCCCTACTCGCTATCAGTGAGGCGGGAGTACCCTTACTCGACTTTACTCCTGCACAAGTGAAGCAGGCCGTTTCGGCCTATGGTCAGGCTTCAAAGTTGCAAGTGCAGAAGATGGTGAAGATGATATTAAATCTGTCTGAATTACCACAACCCGATGATGCCGCCGACGCACTAGCTGCTGCTATCTGCGGAGCAAATTATCGGATTTTAAATAAATAAGTATGAAAAAAGCATTAAAAATAGTACACATCGCTTCCGAGGTTGCGCCTTTCTCAAAGACAGGGGGACTAGGAGACGTGGCTCGAAGTTTACCTAAGGCCTTAAAACGTCTCGGGCACGAGGTTTGTATTATTACTCCTCTTTATACAAAGGTGATTAATAAGGAGGAGCACAATTTAAAGCTTATATTTTCCGATGTAAATTTACGCCTGAATTCTACTGATGAAATCATGGTTAATTTTTGGCAGGGCCAACTGATGGACGGCTTACCTGTTTATTTTGTTGAGTGTCAAAAATATTTTTCCAAACACAAACGTTTATATGGCTCTAGTCATGAAAATGCGCGCTTCTTAGTTTTTAGCGTTGCGGCTTTGAAATTATTATCAATGATAAAATTTCCGGCTGATATTATTCATTGTCACGATTGGCAGACGGGGCTTGTTCCACATTATTTAAAACATGATTTCAGATATTCTAAAACTTTAAAGAACGCAAAATCAATTTTCACTATTCATAATCTTATTTTTCAACTTGGGCGTAACTGGTGGGAAATTCCGTTGGAGCATAAAGACTACGGCCGTGGCCCTATTCCTCACCTTGATAATCCTCGCTTAGAAACAGTGAACTTTGCGAAAAGGGCAATCTTATCGGCTGATATTATTAATACTGTCAGTGAACAGTATCGCTCAGAGATAATGACAAAAAAATTCGGACAGGATTTACATCGTATTTTACGTAATCGCTCCGATAGACTTTTCGGCATTGTTAACGGCATTGATTATAACGCTTATAACCCAGAAAAAGACGAGGGCTTAACGCAGCGCTATAGTGCTAATACTTTAGATAAGAAATTATCTGCTAAAAAGGCGAATAAGCTTGCTTTACAGGCAATGGTGGGGCTGCCAAAAGATTCTCTCGTGCCCATGCTTTGCACAACCTCACGCGTTACCTTTCAGAAAGGCTTTAATCTCATCCTTGAAATCATGCCCGCTTTATTGCGCCTTGATGTGCAATTAGTATTTATGGGCGATGGTAGTAAAGAATATATTCAACCACTGCAAAAACTGCAAAAGAAGTATGGACGTAAAATTATCTGGCTACCCTTTGACGGTAAAATGGAAACCTCTCTTTATGCGTCTTCAGATTTATTTTTATTACCCTCAAATCATGAGCCATGCGGCATTAATCAGTTAATCGCTATGCGTTATGGCTGCGTGCCTATTGTGAGAGAGGTTGGAGGGCTCTACGACACAGTTGAAGATTATAATCCTGCCACCGGCAGAGGTAATGGTTTCACCTTTGAGAGAGAAGATGGTTTAGATTTTTTTGGCGCTATTATGCGCGCTCTGGAAAATTATCAACATCGTGCTGCCTGGGGAGCACTTGTTAGACAGACAATGAGACAGTCTAATAGCTGGGAAATCCCCGCTAAAAAATATGTCCAGCTTTACCGCCGGGCAAAAAAATAAAAAATATGCTTTGGATTAATTTCATACATTTATATCAACCAGCAAATAGTACGAATGAACGTATTAAAGAAGCAGCTGATAAAAGCTACTATCGTTTAACGCGGCTGTTAGAAGAAAACCGTGATTTATCCTTCACGGCGAACATCAGTGGCTGTTTACTCGAGCGTTTAGCTGAGGGTGGCTTTACAGATTTACTCGATCGCTGGCGAAACTTGATAAAGGAAGAACGCTTGGAGCTTGTGGGCTCAGCGGCTTATCACGGTTTTTTGCCTTTGCTACCCGAAGAGGAAGTTTTATATCAAATTAAGAGACAAGAAGAAATTACTGCCGACATTTTGGGGCTTGATCTTAAGGGTCGTGGTTTCTTTTTGCCTGAGCTAGCATATACCCCTGAACTTGCCCGTATAATAAAAGGTCTGGGTTATTCCTGGTTAATTATAGATGAGGCGTCCTTGCCTGAAGGTGTTGAGTATGGAAGCGGGACATGTGTTGATAGTAATAGCGGTATCAAAGTGATTGTGCGTCACCGCGATTATTCTAATACTTATGCTCCTGATTTAATTCAAGAACTCATTAGTCATGAAATAACACCACAAACTATTATCACTGCCACGGACGCTGAGTTATATGGCTTAAGACACGAAGATCCTACTGCGGAGCTGGAAAAAATGGTGGCGCTCAGGGAGTTGAAATCGAAAACAGTTTCTGAATTTCTTGCCGATTATACTAGTGAAGAACAAGTGCAACTGCGCTCGGCTTCTTGGGAGACTAATTGGGAGGCAGACAAGGGTCAGCCTTTCGCTGTCTGGCATGAGAAGGGAAATAAAATTCAGCGATACTTATGGGAGTTTGCCTATTACGTCATCGCCGTCGGCAATCGTTACCCAAATGACCCAAACTACGCCGCTTACCGTTGGCATCTCGACAGAGGTTTGGCGAGTTGTATGTTTTGGTGGGCCAGCGGGCGCGATTTTTTTCACAACATGGGCCCAGTGGCCTGGAATCCAGATGAAATCGAGAATGGCTTAAACGATTTAACACGCGCGGTCCGCTCGCTTCAAGATAAGGGCAGTAAAAAAGAAAAAATAAAGGCTGAAAAACTAGTCGCTCGCATTCGCCAAAAAGTTTGGGAAAAACATTGGCAAAAAAATTTTTAATTTACAATTATACATACACCCGCGCACCGCGGATATCAATTTATGAACAAGATCTTAGCTCTGTTCCAGGAGGAGGAAGTAAGAGCCCTGTTAGAGCATGAAGTGTTGCCTTTATACCCTGAGTTTACGAAGATTGTTAGCGTCGCTGTTAAGCCATATAAAAGATTAGTTTGGGAAACGACTTATCATGTTGTAATTTCTTACCGCGTTGTATTTTTAAAGACCGACGGGAGTGAAGAAAAAATTCAGATTATTTGTTCAGCGCACAGTGAAGAGCCGCGCATTCAGGCCTATCAGGTGTTGAGATTTTTATGGGATAGCGGCTTAAGTGGAAACGGAGTAATTTTACCGCAACCATTATTCTACTCTGAGTACTACCAAGGATTTTTTTATCGTGCCGTTGAAGGAAATAATTTACTGCACTATATTAAGGAAAATAATCGAGAGGCGGTCGCATTAAACACCGAACGGGCAGCTCAAATTTTAGCGAGGCTTCACGCTTTGCCTCTGCCTGATGATACTTCAATTTTTTCTGATAACAATCGAAGCTTAGTATCAGTTGTGCCTGGGAGTGAAGTTGTTATTCGTGAGATTAGAGCGCGCTTTAATGGTGAATACGCTGATGATTTGGCGAGTTTTTATCAGCGGTTTATTACCCAAGAAGACAATTACTTTTCTACGTCCAATGAGCGCTGGTTAATACACGGTGATGCCCATCCAGAAAATTTCATTGCGGTGGGTGACAACAGAATTGGCATGATTGATTTTACGGATTTCTGCCCAGCTGACTTTGCTCGTGATCTTGGTGCCTTCATGCAACAAATTGAGTATAAAATTGGTAACTATCTGCAAGACCAGGATTTCGCTCGCGAGATGAAACGCTTATTCCTTGAAGCCTATTTAAAAGAGTCTGGACGCGATCTTGATGAATCATTGCAGTCTCGTATTGATTTGTATTATAACTTCACAACTATTCGTACTGCCGGCTTTTATTTAATGAAGTTTAATTGCGACACAGCAAAAGCAGAAGTGTTAATTAAAAAAGTTAAAGAAAATTTTCATAATAATTTCCATGCTCAAAATTAAAAAACAAAGTAAAAAAGTTAAAGTATTAATGTGTGCTGCGGAATGCGTGCCCTTAGCGAAGGTGGGGGGATTAGCTGATGTTGTTGGCTCCTTGCCAGCGGCCTTAAAAAAGGAGGGTGTTGTGGCTCGAATTTTAATGCCGGCTCACGGCACAATTTCACTTAAACGTTTAAAAGCTCGCCTTTTGTCTGATTTTTATGTTATGGCAAGAGGAAAGAAAGAGCGAGTATATATTTACGAGGCCTCAGTTGCGGGCACACATTTTTATCTCTTAAAAAATAAAAACTATTTCAGTGAAGATGTCTATATTGGCGATAATGCCGCTAAGTATTTATTTTTTTGTCGCGCCGCTATTGAGGCTATTAAAAATATAAGTTTTGTTCCCGACCTTATTCATGCGCATGATTTTCATGCTGCTCCAATTATAGCTGAATTAGGTTCTGTGAATCGCAAAAAACGTCCAGGCTTAATTCAAACAATTCACAACTTGCGACATCAAGGACACGTTGACGCTGAAGTTCTTGCTCAATTTGGCTTTTTGTTAAGTGATTTTCCAAATTCTTCTACGTCAAAAAATAATAAGACGATTGTTAATCTTTTAGCTGCTAGTATTTTGAGAGCGGATAAAATTACAACCGTAAGCCCAAATTACGCTAAAGAAATATTAACCGCTGAATATGGTTACGGGTTAGAAACAATATTGCGTTCACGCAAGAAAGACCTCGTTGGCATTTTAAATGGCATTGATGTTAATGACTTTAATCCTCAAACTGACGATCGACTCGCGCAGCCCTATGGCGTGAAGAATGTTAAGAGTGGCAAAGAAGTAAACAAAGATGCAGTTCTCGCTTACTTTAAAATGACAGCGAATGATTTACCATTGTTTATTTTTATTGCCCGTTTTTCTGGACAGAAGGGGCTCGAACTGCTCAATGCGAAGGCCTTGTCTGATTTGAATAGACAGTATCCTTTTCAAATGATATTACTGGGCAGCGGTGAAAAGCCGCTCGAAAAGTTAGCGAGTAATATTAGTGTTGATATTGGTGATAACGCACGTACGCTCGTCGCCTTTGACGAAACACTGGCACGTAATCTTTACGCCGCTAGTGATTATTTTCTTGTGCCATCTTTGTTTGAGCCTTGCGGTTTAACGCAGATGATTGCGATGCGCTACGGTTCAGTGCCACTTGTGCGCGCGACCGGCGGTTTAAAGGATACGGTAAGAGACGGGAGGACTGGACTGGTTTTTGAAAGCTATTCAAGTGCTGCTTTCATTGCTAGCTTTAAAAAAGCCTTAGTTTTGTATTATAAAAATAAAAAGAAGTTTGATCGTATTCAGGCGAGTGGCTTGCATAAGGATTGGTCTTGGGATGCATCCGCACCATTATATGCAGCGCTCTACAAAAAAATATAGCTTATGAAAAAGAAAGTAAAAACAATAGCCCATATCCATGTATGGGACAAGATGAATAAGGGCGATCTAGCTATTGTATTAGCGGCCCAAGAATTACTATTAGCGAAATTTCCAGAGGCGCATATTATTGATTATCCGGTTGAAGTTTTAAAAACCTATGATCAAAAAAAAGCGGCGGCCTTAAATAGTGCAGATTTAGTAATTATGGGCGGCGGCGGTTTGTTTTATCGATATTTTTTGCCATTCTCTTTAGAGATGATAAGCGCAATCAAAAAACCGTTTGCAACTTTTGGTCTGGGTTACATTCGCGAGGTTGGCGCAAGGCCGTTAGCGAAAAAAGAACGCGATAGTGTTATCGCCCTTGCAAAGCGAGCCAACTTTTTGAGTGTACGTGAAAATTACACAAAAAGATTTTTGGTTAAATACGGAATTCCAAGTAAAAAAATAAAAGTTATTGGTGACCCCGCTTTACTGCTGCAAGAGCCGAGTACAAAAATAAAATTAGCACCTGGGTTTAAACTTGGTTTGAATTTAAATTATTCTGGGTGGCTTGGATTTGGGCAATGGCGTGAAGATATTCTTAATTCTTATCGCGAGACTGCAAAATATTTTCAAGAAAATTATGGTGCCTCAGTTTATTATTTAAAGCATCATCCCGGCGAAGACAATATTTATCCAGAACTCAAGATTAAAGGCTTAAAATTATTAGACGAAGAGCCGCGGCTACAAAAAACACTCTACGGAAAGCTAGATTTAGTGATTGGCATGATGCTTCACTCATGTGTAATGGCCGCTGGCGCGATAACTCCTGAAATTAATGTCGCTTATGATTTACGTAATCGTAATTTCGCAAGATTTCTCGGAATTCCTGAGTCAATTGTTGAGTTAGATGAGTTGAAAAAAGGCGCTCTTCTCAAAAGAGCGAAGCATTTTGTAAAACAAAGTAAGGACTATCAAAATAAATTAACTGTATTTAAAGCAAAAGTAGCGCGTCGGACGCAGTTGTTTTTAGACGAGATTGCTGACGAGCTTTAAATGCTTATATAAAGACTTTGCGCATAAACCCGCTCATTTGGTATAATGAATTAAGTGCAAATTAACGTCGCCACCAAAAAGGCGCTTGATGTATGGGAAGAAAAAAGAAAAAAAATGGCAATCCTTTTGATGCTGTAGACATGGACTTTAGCCTTGATGAACGCGCCAAGCGCAGTATCGGCATTGTTTTAGTCTTCGCTTTCGGTTTGATATCCTTGTTTGGTCTGTTAAATATGTCGGGACAAGCCGGTATTTTCTTTTCGAAGTGGTTAACCCTTATTTTTGGTTTTGGTAAATGGTTAGTGCCAATTATTTCATTGTTCTGGGGTATTTTGTTAGTGCGTAATAAGGTTGTGGATGTTAAGTTTACTGATTATTTTGGTCTTGGCCTCTTATTTATATCCTATCAATCATTATTTCACTTCTTTTTTGACCGCACCGATTGGAAGCAAAATGTAATTGACGGTATCGGTGGTGGTTATGTCGGTTTATATTTAAGTGAAGCCTTCTTTTATGCTTTCGGTTTTTGGGGAGGGGTTACAGTTATCGTTTGCTTATTTCTTGTTGCTCTTGTTATTGTCTTCAACACTTCACTCTCAAAAATTATCGGAGCTGAAAGTCCTTTTGCTTCGATAATAAAAAAGATCGGACAAGCTTTTAGTGGCGTCTTTACGACTAGCCCGGAAAGAGAGGATGCTCGTCGTGAGGCAACTGAACTGATAGAACGTGCTAAAGCAGAGGCCTTAGAGGCATGGCAAAGCAAAATGATTGAAGAGGGCGATGAAGAGGAGGAATTAGATGAAGAGGTTGAAGCCGAAATTGCTGAGGTACAGGCTAAGCTCGCAAAATCAGCACCGGAGAGAATTCAAGAAAAAATTGTCTGGCCGAAAAAAAGATTCCGTATCGATTTGCCTTTGGAATTATTAAACGGCAAGACTGGTCAAGCTATTGGCGGAGACACTCAGGCGGCGGCCGCAAAGATTAAAAGAACCTTAGAAAATTTCGGCATTATGGTTGATATGGCCGAGACTAAAGTGGGGCCAACCGTGACCCAATATACTTTTAAACCGGCGGAGGGTGTTAAAGTCTCGCGCATCATTACTTTAAATAATGACTTATCCCTAGCTCTCGCCGCTCATCCTATACGTATCGAAGCGCCAATACCTGGGCAATCGCTTGTTGGCGTGGAAGTCCCAAACAAAACTAAAGCTATCGTGGGTTTAAGGGAAGTATTAGAAGACGATGTCTTTAAACGTCGCAAGCACAATATGATGATTGCGCTCGGTAAGGACGTATCTGGCACATCTTGGATTTATGACATTACCCGCATGCCGCATTTACTGGTGGCTGGCGCGACTAATTCTGGAAAGTCAGTTTGTTTAAATACCATTATTATTTCACTTTTATATCAGAATAATCCTGACGATTTGCGCTTTATTATGGTTGATCCAAAGCGCGTTGAATTACCAGCCTATAATGGCATTCCACACTTGCTTACCCCGGTCATTACCGATGTTTCAAAAACAATCAACGCTTTGAAGTGGTGTTTGAATGAAATGGACCGTCGTTATGATGTTTTAAATAAGGCTGGCAAGAAAAATATTCAAAGTTATAATAGCGACAAGCCGGCAGAGAAGTTGCCCTACATTATTTTTATTATTGATGAGCTCGCTGATTTCATGATGACCTCAGGTAAAGAAATGGAGGCGGCGATTATTCGTCTTGCTCAGATGTCGCGTGCCGTTGGTATCCACCTAATTCTCGCGACGCAGCGCCCAAGCGTTGATGTTATTACGGGTTTAATTAAAGCTAATGTGCCAGCGCGTATCGCTTTCTCGGTAACTTCTTTGGTTGACTCCAAAACGATTCTTGATATGAGCGGCGCTGAGAAATTATTAGGGCAGGGAGATATGTTGCTCACCACTGCTGAGCTCTCAAAACCAAAACGTATTCAGGGCGCCTATGTCAGCGATCAAGAAATAAATGACATCATCAGCTTCATTAAAGAAAAGAGCGGCGAGGCTGATTATCTTGAAGGCGTCACTGATAGACAGAAGGTTGGTGGTAATGCCGGTGTTGGCATGGACGGGACTCACGGCGATGAAGACGAATTAATGAGTGAAGCGCAAGAAATTATTATTAAAGCCGGTAAGGCTTCAACCTCACTTCTACAAAGACGTTTATCTATCGGCTATGGTCGCGCTGCAAAAATATTAGATATGCTTGAAGACGCCGGCGTAATCAGTCCGTCAAACGGCTCGAAGCCACGCGAGATATTAATTAGTCGTGAAGAATTTGAAAATATGCAGAGTCAGGGCATGAGTGGTTTGCCCGTTCATAAACGTAGCGAAGCACAAGCCCCTGGTTCATATCTCGGTGAAGATGAGGGCGATGACGGCACTCTCGCTTTCTCAAATGATGAGGAAGAAATCGAGGAAGTGGAAACTACTGTTGAGGATACGCCTGATTTCTTGCTCGACGATGATGGCTCAGAAGATGATGTAAAAAATGAAGAAGAAATTCTTGATGATATCCGATCAGGTAAAACGGCCGGAAATAATTATGTGGAGGACGTGGATGAAGAGGCGGAAGTTAAAGAAACTGAAGAAGAGCTTGAAGTTGTTGATGAAGAAGATAATACTACCACTCCCGACACGACAGAGGCAGAAGCGACGCCAAAATCGAAGCCAAAACCAAGAGCCTTCGAGGAAGAGGATGAAGGCATGTTTTTCAGTCGATAGTTGATAATATGAACAAGATAAAAAGGCCTGACAAAGGCCTTTTTTGTACAGTTTTTTCTTTTTATCTTTCTTGTTATAATAGATATATGTTATCAAAACTCAAAAAGTTAATACCGCAAAAATTGTTCGTCTGGTTACAGCCCATCTATCATTATCTGATGGGTGCCCTGGCGGCTTTATGTTACGGTTTCCCTAGTCGGCAACTGATAGTTATTGGTGTGACGGGGACGACCGGTAAAACAACTAGTGTCTATTTTTTAGCGCGTCTCTTATCGGCCAGTGGCTATAAGGCGGGATATACTTCGACAGCGCAATTTGATGATGGCGCTCGTGAGTGGTTGAATGATAAAAAAATGACTATGCCCGGTCGTTTCTTTTTGCAGCGCTCACTTCGTCGCATGATTAAGAATGGTTGTCGGGCCGTGGTCGTGGAGACGACTTCACAGGGAATTGAACAATTCCGGCATCGTTTTATTAATTACGATTTGCTTGTTTTTACAAACTTGTATCCGGAGCACATTGAAGCTCACGGTAATTTTGAAAATTATAAAAAAGCGAAAGGCAAGTTATTTGCGCATCTGAGCACTTGTGGCGTTAAGTATCTTGATGAGAATAATAGAGTAGTCATGGGCGCGAGTGGTTTGAAAAAAACTGAGCTACGCCGTATTAAGAAAACGATTATCGTTAACGGTGATGATGAATATGCTTCATATTTTCTGTCCTTCGCCGCTGAGCGTAAAGTCGTCTATACCTTAAACTCATCTTTAAAAACTAGGGATTTATATTATCAAGACGGCGACGAAATAAAACCAGAACCGGAATATCTCGTTTATGAGCCATTATTCTCAGAAGCCAGCGGCTCACGTTTTAAGTTTAATGGTGAAATGTGTCATCTGCCGATACTGGGCTCATATAATGTTTTTAACGCCGTAAGCGCTCTCAGTGCAACCCATTGTCTGGATATTGCTTTAAGTGAGTCAATTGATGCGCTTAGTCGTATTAAGGTGTTGGCTGGAAAGATGGAAAAAATTGAGGCTGGCCAGTCGTTTACGGTGTTAATTGATTACGCCTTTGAACCAAAGGCGCTTGAGGCGCTATATCAGAATTTAGACCGCATTCCGCATCACCGTTTAATCCATGTTCTTGGCTCAACTGGCGGGGGTCGCGATCAGTCGCGCCGCCCGATATTAGGGAAGATGGCTGGTGAGCAGGCGGATATCGTCATTGTCACTAACGAGGATCCTTATGACGAAGATCCACAGTTAATTATTGATCAGGTCGCTATTGGGGCCGATCATGTCGGCAAAGTCTTAAATACTGACTTATATAAGGTTTTGGACCGTCGTGAAGCCTTCCGTCTGGCTTTTAAGCTCGCGGAACCTTCCGATTTAGTGTTAATTACCGGCAAAGGGGCCGAGCAGTATATCTGCGTCGCTGATGACAAAAAAATACCCTGGGATGACCGCTGGGTAGCCAGGGAGGAGCTGTCAAAAGAACCTGTTGACAAATATTCTGGAATGTAATACTATAAGAATTACAATCAGCAATTAGGTAAAAAATCTAGAAAAAACGACAAGAGAGGTGCAGAATTTTTCATTTCGACACCATCCGTTTTTTTTGTATTTTTCGCTCAAATTCACTTTATAAATAAGCATTATTCTAAAGTGATTATATACTCAAAGCGCAACAAAAGATAGTAATGAAAACTCAAGCCATTTTCGGTTTGAGGCTTTTTTTCGTTAATGCGCTTGTCTCATCAAGTCAATAAAATTCAGGTTAAACAATCGCCATTCTACTTTAAATAGATGGCGCATGGTTTGCCGCCCTTAAAGCATATGCCAAACGCGATCACCGTAGATAAAAAAATCGCCGAACGTAAGTTCTTTACCGACTTTAAAGAGGTGATGCCCTTACCGGATCTTATTGAGATTCAAAAAGATTCGTACCGCTGGTTCCTGGAAGAGGGCCTGGCTGAATTATTTGACGAAATTAACCCAGTCACGGACTTCATTGGCCGTGATTTAGAGTTGTATTTTGAAGAATATTACCTAGATGAGCCGAAATTCTCTGAAGTTGAGAGTCGTGAGAAGAACATTACTTACGAAGCACCTCTCCGCGTAAAGACTCGCCTCGTGAATAAGAAGACTGACAGCGTTTCTAATCAAGAAGTATACCTCGGTGATTTCCCAATCATGACTGATAAGGGCACCTTCATTATTAACGGTATTGAACGTGTTATCGTGTCTCAGCTTATTCGTTCCGCTGGTGTAATGTTTACCGCTGAATTTATTAAAGGGAAGAAATGCTACGGCGCGAAGATTATTCCAAATCGCGGTGCTTGGTTAGAAATTGAAACTGATTCAAATAAAGTTATCTGGGTGCGTATTGATAGAAAGCGTAAGGTGGCGGTAACGTCGTTATTACGTGCTTTTGGTTATGAAACAGATGAAGAAATTAAGAAGTTATTCGCTGATGTTGATTTAGTTAAGAATGAAGAGGAGCAGACATTTATCGAGGCAACTATTGAAAAAGATACCGCTAAGAATGAAGCCGAAGGCTTGCAGGAAGTCTATCGTCGCATCCGTCCTGGGGACTTAGCTTCAGTTGATAATGCTCGTCAGTTGATTCACTCGATGTTTTTCCGTTTTGACCGTTACGATTTCGGTCGCGTCGGTCGCTATAAGCTCAACCGCCGCTTTAGTTTAGATTTAGCAAATAAAAAAGAGAACCGCGTTTTAAGAAAGGAAGATTTACTTCTTATTGTTAAAGAAGTTATTCGTTTAAATATTACAAAAGAAGCTGAAGATGATATTGATCATCTCGGCAATCGCCGTATTCGCGCGATTGGTGGGCTCGTTCAGAATCGTTTCCGTGTTGGTTTAGCCCGCATGGAGCGCATCATCAAGGACCGCATGTCCACGACTGATATCGCCACTCTTACCCCAAATAAATTAGTGAACTCTCGTCCTGTTATTGGTGTGGTGAAGGAATTCTTCATGTCTTCTCAGTTGTCACAGTTCATGGACCAGACCAATCCGCTCGCTGAACTCGAACACAAGCGCCGTTTATCAGCGATGGGTCCGGGTGGTTTAACCCGCGAACGCGCTGGCTTCGATGTCCGCGATGTACACGCCACTCACTATGGTCGTATTTGTCCGATTGCTACTCCTGAAGGTCCAAATATTGGTCTTGTTGGTCACTTATCCAGCTTTGCTCGTTTAAATAGTTATGGTTTCTTAGAAACTCCATATCGTCGTGTTAAACATGATAAGACTGGTAGCCGTATTACCGATGAAATCGTATTTATCGATGCTTTTGAAGAAGAAAAATATATTACTGCCGATGCTACTATTCCAGTTGATGCCGATAATCGTATTATCGTTAGCCGTTTTGAAGTGAGAAAGTTTGGTCAGCCCGGAATGGAGGAAGTTGAAAAGATTGATTTCGTCGGCGTGGCCGCGAATCAGATTATTTCCATCGCTACCTCGCTTATTCCTTTCATGGAACACAATGACGGACAGCGCTCACTGATGGGAACAAACATGCAACGTCAGGCTGTGCCTTTAGTGAAAGCGGAAGCGCCAATCGTGGGCACTGGTGTTGAAGCCCGTGCGGCTCGTGATAGCGGTCATGTCGTCATTTCTAAAGAAGACGGCATTGTCATTAAGTCTGACGCCAGCGTTATCGAAGTTGAGAATAAAAAAGGAATTGTTACAAAATACGTTTTGAATAAGTTTTTACGTTCAAATTTTTCGACCTGTATTAATCAGCACCCTCTAGTAACAGTCGGTGAGAAGGTGAAGGCTGGTCAAATTTTATCTGATGGCCCCTCGATTGATAACGGAGAGTTGTCTTTAGGTAAGAACGTGCTTGTTGCCTTCATGACCTGGGATGGTTTTAACTATGAAGATGCTGTTATTATCTCTGAACGTTTAGTGAAGGAAGATGTCTATTCTTCTATTCATATTGAAAATTACACAATTGATGTTCGCGATACTAAGCTTGGACCGGAAGTTATTACCAACGACATTCCTAATATCAGCGAAGAGAAATTAAAGAATCTGGATGAAGACGGTATTATTCATATCGGCGCTGAAGTTTCTTCTGGTGATATTCTTGTCGGCAAGATTACTCCAAAGGGTGAAACAACTCTTTCGGCCGAAGAAAAATTACTGCGTGCGATTTTCGGCGAGAAAGCGAAAGATGTGCGTGATTCCTCTTTGTATCTTGAGCACGGGGAACACGGCAAAGTTGTTGATGTAAAAATCTTCTCTCGTGAAGAAGGCGACAAGCTTGCCGCCGGTGTTTTGAAATCCATTCAGGTTTCCGTTGCCAACCTGCGCAAGGTGCAGGTCGGTGATAAGGTTTCCGGTCGCCACGGTAATAAGGGTGTTATTTCCCGTATCGTTGCCGCTGAAGATATGCCTTATATGGCCGACGGTACGCCGATTGATGTCATCCTGTCTCCTTTAGGTATTATCTCCCGTATGAACCTCGGTCAGTTGCTGGAATCACATCTTGGTTTTGCCGCGCAGAAGCTTGGCTACCGAGTTGCAACACCCGCTTTAAATGGTATCACTGAAGACCAAATTAAATCCGAATTAAAGAGAGCTGGTTTACCAGAAGATGGTAAGGTCACTTTGTTTGACGGTCGCACTGGTGAAGCTTTTGATCACAAGATTACCGTTGGTTATAAATATGTTTTGAAATTGAACCACATGGTGGAAGATAAAATCCACCAGCGCTCAATTGGACCCTACTCACTGATTACGCAGCAGCCTTTGGGTGGTAAAGCTCAGTTTGGTGGTCAGCGTTTCGGTGAAATGGAAGTATGGGCGCTTGAAGGTTACGGCGCCGCCCATACTCTGCAAGAAATGTTGACGATTAAGTCTGATGACGTCCCTGGACGCAGCAAGGCTTATGAAGCCATCATTAAGGGTGAAGAAATTGAAAAATTAAATGTACCAGAATCCTTCAACGTTCTTATTCGCGAACTTAAGGGCTTAGGCCTAAGTGTCGAGTTGCTGGGTGGCTCCGGCGGCGGCGGTTTACCAGCCTCAGAAGTTGTCACTGATCTTGACCTCGAAGTTATCGATGTGCCCAAAGATGAGCGTTTCGATCATGACAAGCCAGAAATCATCGCCGTAGATGACCGTATAGAGACCCAGGGCGATAACGCATAATTAACCTGGCAAAGGCTTTATCAACTTACCCTTAAAATATATATGTTGAACCCAATCAAAACTAGCGATTTCGACGCTATCCGCCTCAAACTCGCATCGCCGGAGGAGATCCTTTCTTGGTCTCACGGTGAGGTGATTAGACCGGAAACGATTAACTATCGCACACAGAAGCCAGAAAAAGACGGCTTATTCTGTGAAAAGATTTTCGGTCCGACGAAGGACTGGGAATGTGCCTGCGGCAAGTATAAAAAAATCCGTTACAAGGGCATTGTCTGCGATAAGTGCGGCGTCGAAGTGACTCGCAGCGTCGTTAGACGTGAGCGCATGGGGCATATCTTCATGCAGATTCCTTGTACTCACATTTGGTTTTTACGCGGCATCTCTTCAAAGATTGGTTTATTACTCAATCTTGGCATTCAATCATTAGAAAAAGTTATATATTTTGCGAGCTTCATCGTGACTGATGTTGACGAGGGCTTAAAGGAGACAACTTTAGAGCAGATTAAAAGCGAGCACAAGTCAAAACGCAAGAGTATTGATAGTGACTTTGCTCAGCAAGTTAAACGTCTTCAAGAAAAAGGAGAGGTGAAGCCGAAGTCAAAAGAAGAAAAGGCTTTAGAAAAAGCAGCCAAGCTTGAAAAAGGTGAGAAGGTGGAAAAGGCCGAGAAGAGCGAAGAGCACGTCACCTTAAAAGACCTGACCCGCGAGCGCGATGAAAAGATTGAAAGTCTCGAAGAAGATTTTGCCCAGGTCACGAAGGAATTAAAAGAACTTAAACCTTTGCTTATTTTATCTGAACACCAGTATCAGAATTTAAGTTTAAAATTTGGTCATATTTTTGAAGCCGGCATCGGCGCCGAAGCTATTCGCCGCTTGCTCGAACGCATCGACTTAACTAAGAGCATTGATAAAATTGAAGAAAAGCTCGATGGCGCGGTTGATTCCAAGCGCGACAAGCTGATTAAGCGTTTAAAGCTACTCAAGAGTTTCCGTAATAATAACTTGCGTCCTGAATGGATGATTCTGACCACCTTACCAGTCGTACCGCCAGATTTACGTCCGATGGTAGCCCTCGATGGTGGGCGTTTTGCCGCCTCTGATTTAAATGATTTATATCGCCGCGTTATTAACCGCAACAATCGCTTAAAGCAATTGATTGATTTGAATGCCCCAGAAGTTATCTGCCGCAATGAGAAGCGCATGCTACAGGAAGCGGTTGATGCTTTAATTGACAACTCCGCTCGCCATACCAAGACGGTAACTGCCTCGACTGGACAGAAAAGACAACTCAAGTCTTTAGCTGATGGCTTAAAAGGTAAGCAGGGTCGCTTCCGTCAGAACTTACTCGGTAAGCGTGTCGATTACTCTGGTCGTAGCGTTATCGTGGTTAACCCAAAACTAAATCTCGATCAGTGTGGTTTGCCGAAGATCATGGCACTCGAATTATTCAAGCCATTTATCATCTCTCAACTGATTAAGCGTGAAATCGTACATAACGTTCGCAGCGCTTCTCGTTATATTGAGGCTGGTCACGATGAAGTTTGGGATATTTTAGAAGAAACAGTTAAAGAGGCCTACGTCTTATTGAATCGTGCTCCGACTTTACATCGTCTCGGTATTCAGGCTTTCAAGCCAATCTTAATTGAAGGTAAGGCGATTCAAATTCACCCACTTGTTTGTACCGCTTTTAACGCCGACTTCGATGGTGACCAGATGGCTGTACACGTCCCCTTAACCAAAGAAGCGAAGCACGAAGCTGCGACTTTAATGCTTTCCTCTCACAACCTCTTAAAACCGGCGACTGGCGATCCAATCGTCGCTCCTGGTCAGGATATCGTTTGGGGTACATATTATATTACCCTGGAAGATCCGAAGATGAAAGATATTGCAAACGATAAATTGCAGCATTTTTATGATGATAATGACGCTTTGCTTGCATATGACAATGGTTATGCAAAGTTACATGAGCCAGTCGTTATTAAGTTAAATGGCGAACGTGTCCGCACCACCATTGGTCGCATGATTTTCAATCAAATTCTTCCTGAAAAACTTCGTTATATTAATGAAGTTGTCGGTAAAGGCAAATTGAAAGATTTGATTCGTGATTCTCTCCGTCATTATACCGAAGAAGAAACTGTCAAATTTATAGATAATTTAAAGAATAAGAGCTTCGCCTTTATTACTAAGTCTGGTCTCTCTTGGGGCTTTGGCGACTTGCCGACTTTACCGGAGAAGGATCGTTTAATTGAAGAGGCGAATAAGAAAGTTGATGTTATTCAAGAACAATACGAAGAAGGCCTGCTAACCGAAAGTGAACGTCTGGCCAAGGTGATTGAAGAGTGGACGAATACAAAAGATAAGGTGGCTGATGTTTGTAAGGCTGGTTTAGCGGATATTCTTCCAGTTTACTCTATGATTGATTCCGGCGCTCGTGGTTCATGGGCGCAGCCGGTCCAGATTCTAGGTATGAAGGGTCTTGTGACCTCACCGTCTGGCGCCATTATCGAGTTACCGGTCAAGGGTAACTTTAAGGAAGGCTTTGGTGTGCTTGAATACTTCATCTCGACTCACGGTGTACGTAAAGGTTTATCTGATACCGCCTTAAGAACAGCTAACGCTGGTTACTTAACCCGTCGTTTAATCGACGTGGCTCAGGATGTCATCGTGACTGAAGACGATTGTGGTGACAAGAAGGGCGTTACTTATAACCGCATTGACACTGATAAAACTGGTGAAGATTATTTTAAGAAGATTATAGGTCGTTATCTTGCTGTTAATGTTGATGATGAAAAAGGTAAGGTAATGTATAAGGCAGGTATTTTAATTACTGAAGAAGTAGCGAAGGACTTGAAAGTAAAAAATGTGGGCGTGCTTAAATTACGTTCCGCTTTGAGCTGTCACCTCCACAAAGGTGTCTGCGCTAAGTGTTATGGTTGGGACCTTGCCTATAATCGCGATGTAAAACTCGGTTCAGCGGTTGGTATTATCGCGGCTCAGTCTATCGGTGAGCCTGGTACACAGTTGACGATGAGAACTTTCCATAGTGGTGGTGTGGCTGGCCAGGATGATATTACTCAAGGTTTACCTCGTGTGGAAGAAATCTTTGAAGCACGTAGCCCGAAAAAGAAAGCGATGATTTCGGATGTTTCGGGTAGCGTCAAAATTGACTTCGCACAGAAGACGATTAAAGATCAAAATGGCAAAGACATCGTTGTTCCTAATCCGCAAGCTAAGATATTAAGCATTATCTATCGCGGCAAGGAAGCAGAAAAATATTATTTCTCAGAAAAGATTAATGAAATGAAGTTGGCTAGCGGCATGACGGCCAAAGATAAGAAAAAATTGATTGTTGAAGTGTTAGTAAAAGAGGGTGACAAGGTTGCGAAGGGCGCTGAGTTATTTAAGGTTGCCGCTGAAACCGTTAAAGCTAAGAGTGGTGGAGTCATCGCCATTAACGATAAGTACGTTAGCGTCGCCAAAGAGGTTGATAAGGTTAAAGAATATTCAATCTTGAAGGGCACAATGTTAATGGTAAAAGACGGAGATGCTGTTGAAAAAGGCACGCAGCTGACCGAAGGAAGTCTTGATTTACGTGAGTTGTATAAACTTAAGGGCGAACTTGAGACCCAGAAATATATTATCCGCGAAATTCAGTACGTATATTCCTCTCAGGGTCAGCCGTTGAATGATAAACATATTGAAGTCATCGCTCGTCAAATGTTCTCCAGGTTCTTAATTAAGGATCCGGGTGACACTGCGATGCTTCCCGGTGAAACGGTTGAAGCTGAAGTGTTTGAACATGCAAACTTGTCAGTAAAAGTACCAGCTAAGGGCGACCGCTTATTAATGGGTATCACCAAAGCTTCACTTACGACTGACAGTTTCTTATCGGCTGCTTCCTTCCAGGAGACGCCACGTGTCTTAATCGAAGCTGCTGTTAATGGTAAGATTGATTTCCTTGAAGGCTTAAAGGAAAACGTTATCATCGGTTGCTTAATCCCGGCCGGAACCGGCTACAAGGGTAAAAAAGTACGTGATGTCTACGAACCAATTCAGGCGCAAGTAGAAAAGAAAAAATAAGATCAGATTATATTAAAAAATCTCTCCGGCAACGGGGAGATTTTTTTATGAAAATATGCTGTTATTTTTGCTCAAATCTTGTATAATTAGTAATATACAGATTATTACTTGAAGAAGGGCTGTATTAAGAAATTATGGCTAACTTTCAACAAAGAATAAGACTAGTCTGGTTCACTTTAATTGCTTTAATTATCGTCTTTTTTGGATTTCAGATAGTTTCGCCGGCTGGCAGCTGGACCTGTCAACAGGATTTTTTGGAGCGCGGTGAAAATATTTTTAACCGTTCTTGTTTGGGGCAAGCAAGTCCAGGCGAGAGAGTCGCGCGTGGACCAGGTGGCCCCTTGTTGTTGCTTGCTGACCCAGTATATTTTTCGGTATTCACGCCGCGGGCGTTTAGCACGGCGGAAGTCACAATCACTTATCGAACGCACTTAAGTTCTTCAACGCCAATTTTTGAGACTGGTTTTTTAGCTGACGCCAAGCTTTGGCGATATCGCTTGCGGCCGGTCTATAATCTTTGGCTAGAGCAGGGCTTAAGTGACTGGAATGTCATTACAGAGGACACACAATTATTATTTCAAAAAGAAGACCGCTTTAAATCGATATCGGATTTTTTAAATGCCTGGCAGACCGGCAAAGCTATTTGTGAGAAAGTAAATTGCATCGGCACCTATAACGTCGACCTGCAAGATTTTCCGCCATCACTTAACTTATCTTTACTGACTCAAACAGAAGCTAATACCGAACTTCCATATAGTCTCCGCGGGGCTCATCAATTTTATTTCTACCTAAGTGGCAACAACTTAGAAATAAGCGGCCAGCTGCTGGATCGTAATAATAATATCGAAGTAGACGATGCAGAGTTTCTAATTTTTGCTGGGATGCGCCTGGTTGCTTCGGTTAAAATTGAAGATAAGCGTGAAGAAATAGAAATGAGCGGGGAAGATAGTGCGCCACAGTCCTTCCGTATTTCTCGTAGTGACATATCCCCTGGCTTATATCGACTTGAATTCAGGGCTAATGATGACTTGTCGCTAAGCAAGCTAAGCGTTAATTCTGCTTATCTCTCAGCTATTAACAAAATATGGCCAGATGATGCTGAGCCTCTTCGCCTTTACTCAGATGCGTCATATTTACAAGCAAAAGCAATTGATCCGGCTGTTTTACAAGATATAAAGTTTGGCACTGCGCGTCTGCGGTTAAATGAAATATATAAACAACATGAGATAAAAAGTACAACTCCCGGCATCTCGGCTATAGAGCTAGCGAGTGGCGGCGTGTTACTGGAAAATAATGGCGTATTTGCCGCTCAAATAGAGCAGCTCATAAATCCTGATTATCCCCGTTTAGACCGCTTTGCGCCTCTTTCTGGACAATTGGATTACGTCTTTGCTGACTATCAACCAGCGCAAATTTTAGAAGACGGCTGGTTGCAATCAAGTGTCGTGTTTGCGTCTGGAGATTTGTATCGTGAAAAAAGTAATTACAATTTAATTTTATCTGCTCCTGGCATGCGTCTAGATAGTGGCGCCGGCGGTTTAATTGAAATTAAAGAAATCAGCATTAAATTTTCAGGAAAAAATTTAAAAGATAAACTTCGAGAATTAATGCCCAATTTCTAGTATGAAGCAAAATATTAACACAATTTCTCGCGGACAAATCTCAAGTTTAATACGAGAAGCTTTTAATTTTTTCTCCACCCTCTTAATCCTTGGCGCTATTGTTGAATTCATTTTTCCAGGTCTCTTTAGTTTGTTTGTAAACGCCGCCATCTTAGTGGCAGGCTGGCTTATATCTTTAGCTCTATTATTAATTTATGTACGCCGGTAAGAAAATTATTGTAGTGCTACCTGCGTATAACGCGGCGAGCACCCTTGAAAGAACGGTGCTAGATTTACCCGCCATAACCGACGAGGTAATTTTAGTAGACGACAATAGTAGTGACGATACCGTGGTGTTGGCGGAAAAGCTCGGTCTGACGGTTTTTAAGCATGACAAAAATAAAGGTTATGGTGGCAATCAAAAAACTTGTTATCGCCTAGCACTTGAACATGGTGCTGATATAGTTGTAATGGTGCATCCTGATTATCAGTATGATCCGCGCTTAGTATCATATTTTGCGTCCTTTATTGCGGACGGATATTTTGACGTCATGCTGGGGTCGCGTATTAGAACGCGTCGGGAGGCTTTAGCTGGTGGTATGCCGCGATATAAATACTATTCTAATCGCTTTTTAACGCTGGTGGAGAATCTTGCCACTGGTCAAAACTTATCCGAATGGCACACTGGCATGCGCGCTTACTCACGCGCCGTGCTGAAAAGTTTAAGTTTGGAAAAAATGAGCGATGATTTTGTCTTTGACTCTCAAGCCTTATTACAGATTTGTGCTCGTAAATGGCGAATTGGCGAAATTCCGGTACCGGTCAGATATTTTCCGGAGGCTTCATCAATTAATTGGCGACGAAGTTTACGTTATGGTTTGTCGACTTTGGGTTTAGCCTTTGCCTATTTCTTCGGTTATCGTCCCTAGTATGAATATTTTCTTGCAAAAATTACAAGCACGATATCGCTGGCGCAACTGGCACGCGTATCTTATATTAGCGCTTGCGCCTCTGCTTATTTACGGACAGAGTGTATTTTTCGATTATACTTATCTTGATGATCAGCGCTTAATCATGGAATCAGCTGAGATTTTACAAAAAGCTGATCCGTCCGAGATATTTTTTAACGATGTCTTTTTTGGAAATGCCCAATTTTATTATCGACCACTTTTAACTTGGTCCTTTGTGCTTGACTGGCATCTGGGCGGTGGTAGTTTGACGGTTTTTCATCTTAGTAATCTTATTTATCACATCATTGCGGTCTGGTTACTATATGTCTTGCTGCGACGCGCACGTATTCGTAGGACGGTCGCATTTTGGTTATCTTTTTTCTTCGCAATTCACCCCGCCTTAACGCAGGCAGTTGTCTGGATTCCCGGACGTAACGATACGCTGGCGGCCATCTTCATTTTTTCAACTATTATATTTCTATCACGCTGGTTTCGGTCAGAAAAAGGGCGAGACCTCGGTTTCACCTGGCTATTTTTCCTGTTAGCCTTGCTGACAAAAGAGACGGCAGCCTTTTTACCATTTTTAGCTTTAGGTTGGATATGGCTCTATGAGCGTCCGTTTTTTAGTTGGTTTAAACTGGGCTTAGCAACTGCGGGAGCGGCTGTCAGCGGTATTATTTGGTACTTGCTGCGAACTATAGTAATAGGTAGTGGTGGCGGTTCTGTGTTTGACTCCTTTGTTTCTAACTTACTTTCACCGGTGATATATCTGGGTAAGAGTATTTTGCCTTTTAATCTTTCAGTCTACCCGATTCCGGCTGATACGACCTGGCTTTATGGAATCGCAGCCGTGTTAATGCTTGGTGCTTTACTTATTGTATCGCGCCCCTGGCGTTATGAGCGATTTCTTTATGGCTTGCTCTGGTTCTGGCCATTACTCGTGTTAGGCTCGTCTCGTCCTGATTCTGACTTGTATCGCAACTTCATGGAACACCGACTATATGTGCCAATGTTTGGCCTACTGCTTGTCCTTGGCGAGACTGAGGGCTACTGGAGCCGGCTTAGTCTTGAGTGGCGCCGACGTCTGTTAGGACTAGGTGTTATTATTTTTATGTTGCTTGCCTGGCAGCATGGTGGCAATTTCCGCGATCGTCTTACTTTCTGGGAACATGCGGTGAAAACTTCACCGCGTTCGCCTTTAGTGCAACGCAATCTGGGTGCGATGTATTATCTAGAGGGTAATTTAGTCGCCGCTGAGCACCGTTATCGCGAAGCGCTACGATTAAACCCAGAAGAAGTGATGGCTCATAATAATTTAGCAGCTATCTATATTGACCGCGAAGATTGGTGGCGGGCAGAAATTGAGTTAAAGAAAGAGTTAGAAGTGAATCCGGGATATGATGTCGCCCTTTTTAACCTAGGTCGTGTATACTATCAGAAGAGACGATATGAAGAAGCAGCCATGCTTTGGCGGGAAACTTTGCGCCTTAATCCACGCCATACTGGGGCGGCGCAAATGCTTGAAGAACTAAAACAAGAATAATTATGAATTTATCTTTTCGTGGACTAGTTAACCGTCCCATGCACAACATTACTGGCGCTGCTTTTTTGGTGGCAACATTTTCTATCGCTTCGCGTCTCCTCGGGGTTGTTCGTGATCACATTCTTGCCGGACGCTTTGGTGCTGGTGAAAGTCTTGATATTTATTTTGCTGCTTTCCGTGTGCCGGATTTTATATTTAACTTACTTGTTTTAGGCGCACTCTCGGCTGGATTTATTCCTGTTTTTTCTGAGATGATAAAAAAAGCAGAGAATGGGCCGGAAGATAAGGAAAAACTTATTCGTTTGGCGAGCAATGTCTTTAATGCTTTAATGATTCTTTTGCTCATTCTTTCTGTAGTTGGTATTATCTTCGCTGAGCCACTAACACGTTTTGTTGCCCCGGGACTAAGCCCCGAAGCGCAAATACAGGTTGCGGCTTTAACTCGGATAATGTTTCTTTCGCCATTATTCTTAGGCATGTCTGGTGTCTTAGGGGGTATCCTACAGAGCTATAAACGTTTCTTTATTTATTCTTTGTCTCCGATTTTTTACAATCTTGGTATTATTGCGGGCGCTCTATTTCTTGAGCCAGTGCTGGGTCTCACGGGTCTTGCCTGGGGTGTTGTGCTTGGCGCTTTTTTACATTTTGCTGTTCAAGTCCCAGCTGTAATTCAACTTGGCTTCAATTATCGTCTTGTTTTAGACTTCGCTGATTCAGGACTTCGTCAAATTGCAAGAATGATGGGGCCGCGTACGCTTACACTCGCCATCTCTCAAGTTAATTTACTGGCGATGACAATTTTAGCCTCAACCCTTGAGCCTGGCTCGTTAACTATTTTTAATTTCGCGAATAACTTACAGTCATTTCCCCTAGGCGTCTTCGGTATATCATTTGCAGTCGCGGCTTTTCCATTTCTTTCGGAGAATGCTTATCGTATTGAGGAATTAAAAAATCGTTTTTCCTCAACCATTCGACAGATACTCTTCTTTATTATTCCAACCTCTGTATTGTTGATAACATTACGCGCGCAGTTGATTCGTGTTATTTATGGTAGCGGTAATTTTGATTGGAATGACACAATTCTTACCATGAATACTTTGGGTTTCTTCGCGCTCAGTCTTTTCGCACAGGCAACCATCCCCTTGCTCGTGCGCGTTTTTTATGCCCGTCGTGATTCTTGGACACCGTTTTTGCTGAGCATGGCCTCGGTCGCTTTAAATATTTTTCTAGCTTATGTGTTGCGCGACTACTTTGGTGTTGCCGGCCTGGCTCTCGCCTTCTCAATTGCAAGCATCTTCAATTTCATGTGTCTTTGGTTGTGGTTATATTATAAAGTTGGCTCCTTAGATCTTGATAAGATATTTATCTCTGTAACAAAATTCGCAGCCGCTGCTATTGGGGCAGGGGCGATGGTGCAGTTATTAAAAATTGCGATTTGGCCGTTTATTGATATGACTACTTATATTGGTGTTATTTGGCAGCTTGTCGTTGCCGGTTTCGGCGGTCTCGGCACCTATATCTTGCTCTGCTATGTATTGCGCAGCGAAGAATTGATGGCAGCCATAGCGGCATTTAGGCGCAAATTACCGCTAAAGAAAGCGAAATTAGGCGACCAGAGCGAGGCTCGCGGACTTTAAAACAGGTCTTGATTAGGAGTCAGATTAATGTTATTGTAGTTTCACTTAGCAGGAAAGTTGAAGGGCCATAAATCAGCTTCCATTTATTTAATATTATTGTAAATTTGCATACCATGAACGACGAAACTAACAAAATACGCAACTTCGCCATTCTGGCTCATATCGATCACGGTAAATCAACGCTGGCTGACCGCATGCTTGAAATTACGCAGACCGTTGAGAAACGTAAGATGAAAGATCAGATATTAGACGGCATGGACATCGAACGTGAACGCGGTATTACGATAAAGCTACAGCCGGTAACGATGGACTATAAAGGTTATCAGTTGAATTTAATTGACACTCCTGGCCACGTTGATTTTTCTTACGAAGTGTCACGATCATTGGCGGCGGTCGAAACCGCCGTATTGCTCGTGGACTCAACCCAAGGGATTCAGGCACAGACTCTCGCTAACTTATACCTAGCGCTTGAGCAAGATTTAACCATTATTCCTGTTGTCAATAAAATTGATTTGCCCGCGGCGAACGTTCCTAAAACCAAGGCGGAAATTATGCGCCTGCTCGGTTGTAAAGAAGAGGAAATCTTATCTGCTTCTGGAAAAACCGGGGAAGGCGTGGCCGATATTCTTGAACGTGTGATTGCCGAAGGCGTGCCGCCTACACTTTCCACTGCTCCGACTGCTCGTGCCTTAATTTTTGATTCCAAATATGACGAATATAAAGGCGTCGTCGCCTTTATTCGTGTCTTTGATGGTGAAATTAAGAAAGGCGACCATATTCATTTACTCGCCACCAAGGCTAAGAGTGAAGTATTAGATATCGGTGTTTTTAAGCCAGCTTATCTTTCCACTGGCTCGCTTAAGTCAGGCAGTATTGGTTACGTGGTGACTGGTTTTAAACAAGTAGGTGAATGTCGTGTGGGCGACACGCTTGTTTCTGGACCCGACCGCGAAAAAGCCTCAGCCTTAGAAGGGTACAAAGAGGTGAAGCCTATGGTTTTTGCCGGTGTTTTTCCACGTGAAGGCAATGACTTACAAGATTTGAGAGACGCGATGGAAAAGTTGAAGTTAAATGACGCCGCTTTATCCTTTGAGCCTGAAAGATCAGATGCGCTTGGGGTTGGTTTTCGTTGTGGTTTTTTAGGTTTGCTACATCTTGAAATATTTCAAGAACGTCTACGTCGTGAATACGGGTTAGACTTAATTGTAACAGTGCCCAGTGTTGCTTATCGAGTTTACAAAAAGAATAATACCGATGAAATTGTGCGCACACCACAGCGCCTACCTGATCCAAGTGAAATTGAGTCAGTGGAAGAGCCTTGGGTGACGCTCGACATTATTACTCCTCAGGAATATATTGGAAATATCATGAGCTTGGCGCAGGATAAGCGTGGTGTATATAATAACACGGAGTATATTTCGGCGGGCAGCGAAGAGGCAAGAGCGATTTTACATTATGTCATGCCCTTAGCCGCTATTCTCACCGATTTTTATGATAAGTTGAAGAGTGTTAGTGCTGGCTATGCATCTATTAACTACGATTATCTTGATTATCGACCAGCCGATGTGGTTAAGCTTGATATTTTAGTAGCGGAAGAACCCGTTGAATCTTTAGCTACGATTGTTTATCGCGACGAGGCCTTCAGACAGGGAAAAGAAATCGTTGAAATTTTAAAAAATACTTTGCCTCGTCAGATGTTCGTCTTGAAACTACAGGCAGCCGTGGGAGGAAAAGTTGTGGCGGCTGAACGCATTGCGGCCATGCGTAAAGATGTAACCGCGAAGCTATACGGTGGTGATGTTAGTCGCAAACGCAAATTGCTTGAAAAACAAAAGAAGGGAAAGAAGAAGATGATGGCTACTGGTAAAGGTAGCGTTGATATTCCCTCTGACACCTTTGTTAAAATACTCAAAAGATAAAACTATGAAACGCAAAAAAATTGTAAAAATCGCCTGGACAGTGATGTCGATTATTATCATGATTTCAATGCTTGCTTGGACCTTCGGTTCTGTGATGTTTTAATCCCGTTTTATGAAAAAGAAATGGCAAATCGCCGAGGGCCCGAGTGCGGAGTACCGCGCTTCTTTGGCTGATGTGAATCCAGTGGTTGCTGGTGTCCTATGGAATAGAGGTTTGCGCAGCGAACAAGCGGCGCGGGCTTTTTTAAATGATTCAATTGATCCGTTGCTCGCGCAGGATTTAGCGGGAGACGGCTCCTTGTTGTTTTACGACCCCTTTTTGTTTCGTGATATGAAGGCAGCCGTTGCTTTAATCATTAGTCATATTAAAGCTGGTCATAAAATAGTTGTCTATGGTGATTATGACGCTGACGGTGTCACTGCTTCAGCGGTTTTAGCCGAAGCCCTGCACACCTTAAGAGCAGATGTTGAAGTATACCTGCCTGATCGCGTTACCGAAGGGTATGGTTTAAATAAGCCAGCTTTAAATCAAATTAAAGAGCAGGGAGTAAGCCTTGTGATTACAGTTGATAATGGCATTCGTAACAAAGCGGAAGTCGAGTATGGTAAAGAACTCGGTCTCGACATTATTATTACCGACCATCACGTCCTGCCTGAAAAAAGAGAAGATATGCCGAGCTGTCTCGTGATTGATCCCGCAGATAGTGAGGATAAATACCCCTGGCCATTTCTCGCCGGTGTCGGCGTTTCTTTCAAGCTGGTTTGCGCAATTTTACAGGAATCAAAACTTAAGCCGGCAATGAAGAAACTGATTGCTGAGCGTTCACTTGATTTAGTAGCTGTTGGCACTATTGCGGATATGGTTAGTTTGATGGGTGAGAATCGCTGGTTAGTGAAGCGCGGCATGACAGTTTTAAATCAAAATCGCCGCGCGGGCTTGAGGGCCTTATTTAAAACAGCGAAGATTGCAATAGACAAACCGCTCGAAGCTTGGAATGTCGGCTGGCAGCTCGGACCGCGCTTAAACGCCGCGAGTCGTATTGGTCACGCGAACAGTGCCTTTGCCTTAATTAGTGCAAGCAATGAAGAGGAGGCACAAAGTTTAGCTGAGGAGTTGAATAAACGCAATCAAAGTCGGCAGTTAATTACTGAAGAAATAATTAAACAAGTTGAAGCACAAATTGATAAAGATAATTTACCGCCACTCATTATCGGCCTTTGCAGGGAAGATCAATCTTGGAACGAAGGCGTGGTTGGTCTTGTTTCCGGACGAATTTGTGAAAAATACCATCGACCGACTTTAGTAATAACCCGCACAAGTGAAGAGGGTGCGCCCGATGCAGAGGACGGTTCAGCTACTCCCGCTAAGTCTAGCTTTAAGGGCTCTGGCCGTTCAATTGAAGGCTTTAATCTCATCGCGGCTGTTGAAGAGTGTTCTGATTATCTGGATAAATACGGCGGACACCCAATGGCCTGCGGTTTCTCTGTCGAAAGTGAAGAGCGCTTAAATTTATTTAAAGAAAAATTACTAGCGATTGCCGCCGAGCGCATTGATGCTGAAGTTTTAGTGCCAAAATTAAAACTTGATGCGAGCTTACCTTTCAATCAAATTAGCCTGCCTTTAAATGAGGCAATTAATGAGCTTTCACCATTCGGGCAAAATAATCAACAACCACGTTTTGCCTCATACGGTTTGCGAGTGGATGATGTGGTCTTAATGGGCTCAGAGAAGCAGCATGTTAAATTGCGCTTGTCATCACTAGAAGATATGTCCGCTCCCTCATATTGGGGGATAGCGTTTAGCTGCGCACCGGCCTATGCTGGTATAAAAATTGGCGATGTGATTGACTTAGCTTATTACTTAGATATAAATGCCTTTAACGGGCGCCGCGAAGTGCAACTCAAGATTATTGACTGGCGACCGGCAGAAAACATATGAAGTTAATTATTCATTCTGATGGTGGGGCCCGCGGGAACCCCGGTCCAGCCGGCATCGGTGCTATTATTCATAACGAAGAGGGCAAAGTTGTCGCTGAAATTTCTCAATACCTCGGCGAGGCAACTAACAATCAGGCTGAGTATAAAGCCCTGATTGCGGGTTTAGAGAAGGCGGTTGCTTTAGGCGCGGATAATGTCGATTGTTTTCTCGACAGTGAGTTGGCCGTAAAACAAATTAATCGTGAGTATAAGGTGAAGAATAAAGAACTGGCGCCACTATTTCTAAATGTGTGCAATCTGCTGACAAAGATTAAAAACTATCGCTTTATTCATGTGCCGCGAGAAATGAATAAAGAAGCTGACCGTCTGGCAAATGAAGCGATGGATAGGGGCGTATAAATTTGAAGATAAAAAAACCGGCGTGAGCCGGTTTTTGAGTAATTAATAGTTGATTAAAATTTAGTACCTCTTAAAGAATAATTTTCCGCCTGAGTGTCTTCCTGCTGATGCTTTTATATCTTCTATGGATAAATTGTTTGAAATGCAGTTTCCCGTCTGACGTCCGCTGTCGCCACCATGACAGTCACCGAATAAATTGTCTCCAAGGTAAATGAAAACGTGGCCCTCATTCTTTGATGAATTCTTGGGGGCCCATCCGATAAGATCGCCTGCTTGAAGTGAGTTCGCTTTTCCGTCCCATGCTACTTGATCGGAGAAAAAATCAGCAGTCTGAGAGGCTGCGGCCTTATTTAAAGCACACTTAAGAACGAAGTTGGCATAACCAGAGCAGTCATTGTACACAGTATTTCCTGGGCCAGTTTTTCCTCGATTAGGATTATTGTAGGTTACTTTGCCTTTAGATTTATCAACTAGATCTTTCACACCGACAGAGCCGCACTCTACTCCAAGTACACGACTAATACCTTCTAAATCTAGTGAGACGGCGCCCTGTCCTTCGACGTCACTTTCTAAAATTTTACGCTCAATCATCTTAATCGAAACACTTTTTAAAGTCGTAAGTTCTGGATTAATTGTTACTAATAAGAAATAGGTTCCGACCAAAATCATTAAGCCTGTTATGCTGCCAATAATCAAATCCTTAGCTTTGGTTATTGATGACGCGTCGCCTGCTGATAATAGCCAGAGTACACCGCCAGCCATAAGCATAATAGCAGCCAGAATACCGCCAATGCCTAAGCCATATTTATATATACCGTTTATATATTCTGCAATCCAAGGTATTTCGCAGTTACCAGTATGATCTTCGCCAGTACATTTAGCATCAGAGAGACTGATTGTGTCAATTGGGATTTGAAGTTGTGGTAAGGTAAAGTTTGCCTTACTATAACTTACAGTGTTAGTCTTCTGACAACAGCAGAATACTTCCGTGTTGGTGCCGGAGGCTGGTTTTTTACTTAAATCGCAATCAGGCCCAGGAGTTTCTGTGGAGCCGCATCCACCGACATATTGTCCTGCTCCGTGGTTGCTAGGTACGTATACTCTTTTTTTCCAAGTGCAGGAATACTCTTGAACAATATTACAACAACAAGGCAAATCAGCGTCAGGGGAGTAGGGCACGGGCTTGCTTAGATCGGCACAATTAGCGGGATAGACCGAACTTTTTCCTTTTGCAAAACAGATTTGCGTAAAGGTTTGACCAGTTGCCAGCGCTTCCCAAGAACAGTTTTTCATTTTAGTCTCAGCAGCTTGCGTTGCGTGCCAGGGAAACAAAGAAGACGCGATAATTATCGCTAACGCAAAGGAAGTGAAAAAGTTTTTTTTCATAGCTTGTAAATTTTTATATTTTTGTCAGCCTGACTTTGAATATTTGCGATTTGTTTGCGAGATAAGTGACTAAAGCGACCTTGCAGTTGTAGGTAATCCTCAACTTTTTGAGCGCGAAATGAGTCTTTAATGCTCGAGTTGTTTAAACGACCATTAGTATATTCAAGCAAGGGGTACGAGGCGGTAGCAACTGCTAAACGTGCAGCTTTAATCGCTTCGTTAGTTTGTATTTTCCATCCGGGGATACAGGGAGAAAGAATTTGGATATAAGCCGGTCCTTCAACCTGCAAGGCTTTCTTAACTTTTGCGGTAATGTCATCAGGGAAGGCGGCCGTGCTCTGCGCGACATACTTCACGCCATGCGCAAGAGCGATAGCGAGCATGTCTTTTTTTATTTCATTAGCACCGCCTGGCGTTGTCGTTGTTTTCGCGCCGGCCGGAGTTGAGCCTGACGCCTGAATACCGGTATTGGAATACGCTTCGGTGTCGTAGCAGATATAAACAACATCATCACCTCGTTCAAAAAGACCGCTTAGAAAGCCGATGCCGATGTCATATGTCGCACCGTCACCGGCCTGGATAACTACCTTCGTATTTTTCTTTTTATTTTTTAAAGCTGCCTTAATACCACTGCCGACCGCGGCTGAGTTTTCAAATAATGAGTGCATCCAGGGTAGTCGCCAGGCGCTTTGCGGGTGAGCAGTGGTGGTCACCTCTAAACAACCAGTAGCGCTTACCAGGATCGTGTCGTTATCAAGCGCACGCATTACAGATTGTGCCGCGCTAAGTTGCCCGCAACCAGCGCAAGCATTGTGACCGGGAGTCAGGTTGTTATGTGAAGTATTCATTTATTCTTTATAACAGCAGTACAAATTTGTGCCGCAATCACGACCACTACTGTTATCTCTGTAATATGTCTGTCCAGCTTGGCCTAGGTTGCTGCAAGTTAGGCTGTAGCAACCCGCGCCCGGCTTTGTGCCACATGATTCCCCTTCTTTCGCTGTGCCAATATAACACATGGTGTTGTAGCAATAGCCTGGCACTTTAACACCATTAATCCAGAGGAAATACCAGTCTCCGCCATCTATTGTTTTGCATTTATCTCCATTTACAGTCCCGGTACAGCTGGCAATCAAATTCTTACATTCTGGATGATTACCACAACGACCTTCTTTGAAATCGTATAGGTCGACAAAATTACTGCCACACTTTTGTCTTTCTGTTTGCTGGACATCGGAGTCAAAGCATTTCTTGGCATTGCCTTCACAATCTTTTTGTATACTGCAGCTTATTTTTGTATACATACATTTAGTCGCCCCAGCAATATAAGTGCCGTTAGCATCACTAGTGTAGGCTGTTCCGTTTTTTTTCTCACAGTCATTAGAAAGAGTATTTAGGGCTTTGCTGGAGCCAGATTCTCGGTATTCACAGCAAATATTTGAGATTCGTCTAATAGCGCTTATCTCTTGAACCTCTAGATTAATTAGGGCCGGGTTAATTGTATTCAACATAAACCAGGCACCGAATAATAAGACCAGGCCAGCGATGCTGCCGGAAATTAAACCTTTGGCTTTAGAGACAGCATCACTGCTACCCGCCGAGGTGAGCCAGATAACACCACCAGCCATGAGCATAATAGCGGCGAGTATGCCACCAATGGCTAAGCCGTAATCATAAAATCCCTTAGCGAGCTGACCGATGTAGCTAGTATCACTGCGAGACATGGTCGTCGTTGCGCTGAGAAGTCCCGGCAAACCGACTTGGGGCTCGAAAACAAGCGGGTCTTTGATATCGGCGTGCGCAAGTTTAGGTAAAAAAAATGTGAGGGGCCAGGCCAGTAAACTTACGTAGGAAATGATTTGTTTTAGCTTCATAGCGTTTACCAAAATTTAACCCCCGCTTTGCCGGATGATTTAATAATATGCTTAATTGTTTGTAAACTAACATCACGACCGCCGAGGCCAACTATATTGTCGCTAATAACCCCTTTGTAATTAGACAGTGAAGAGCCGACCTCTGCGAACAAAGGACCGCTTGCGCCACTCGACATCGCTTTTTCAATCACAGCGATACGTTTACAGGTAGACGTAAACTTTCTAAGATCAGGGAAGGGGCGGAAACTTCTGATTTTAAGCAAGCCAACATTTTTATTGTCTCTAATTGTTTCTTTAATTGTGCCTGCCATCGAGCCCATCGCGATAATCAGTGTTTCTGGGTGAGAAGGTCCGCAATATTCTACTAAGCCGTTATCAAAATTAATTTTTGAGGGCGTAGGGGTTCGCAATATTTTTTTCCATTGCTTATATAAGTTGCTAATTAAGGGTAGAGACTTTTTTAAATCTGTATCAAGACGCTGGCGCTCTAACCAGAAATGTTCAGGTGTAAAGAAGCCGCCGATGGTGCTAGGATTTTGCGGGTCTAAGAAAGTGCCAGCAGCAGGTCTGTAGTCAGGTAAAAACTTTTTAATCGTTTTATTATCAGGAACAATAACGTTTTCGTGTGAGTGCGTTAAAATGAAGCCGTCGACATTAACGGCAACTGGCAAATTCGTGCTTTCAGCCAGTCGGTAAGCAATTACATGCAGATCAACTGCCTCCTGATGATTTTCGGCAAACAACATTACCCAGCCGGCATCACGCATCGCCATGGCGTCGCTATGGTCGTTCCAGATATTAATCGGAGCACCAACTGCGCGATTGGCGACGGTCATGACAAGGGGTAAGCGCAGACCGGAGGCGTTATACAAAACTTCAAGCATGAGTAATAATCCCTGTGAACTCGTCGCCGTATAAACACGGGCGCCAGCCGCACTGGCTCCTAACACAATTGATGCTGCGGCTGCTTCGCTTTCGGCGAGTAAGTATTCATAATCAGCTTTGCCCTCAGCTTTGAAGCGGGCAAGATCTTCAACAATGTGTGTTTGGGGAGTAATTGGGTAAGCAGAAACAACCTCAGGTTTGATGTTGGCAACTGTTTGCGCGATTGCGCGTGATCCCTCTAAAAAACTAATCTTCATATATTATTCCGGTTTCATGGCGATGGCTGAAAAAGGGCACTCCGCGGCACAAAGTCCGCAGCCCTTGCAGTAGTCGTAATCAGGTTGCGCTTTTAATTTACCCTCTTTATTAAGTCGCATAATAATACAGGCATCAGGACAAAGTTTGGCGCAGCGAGAGCAGCTAGTACATAATTTCTCGTCAAATATAGGTTTCTGGGTACGCCAAAAGCCGGTTCTATTTTCGCTTACAGAACCAGGACGGGCGAGGGGGCGGTGAGGATTAGCTGATTTCTTCATATTTAAAGGCCGCCATGACGGCAGTGATATTTTTATTGACTTGCGCCGATCCTTTGTCGGCAAATTTTTCGCTGATGGCTTTTTTCAGTGAGCTCAGACTTATCTCTCCGCTTAGGCGAGCGAAAGCACCAAGGATAACAGTATTTACTAGATTACGCTCCAGATACTTTATGGCAATGTCGCTTGCCGGAAGGGCGAGAATATTTTTTGAACTAACTTTTCTGCTGATGCTTTTACTAATCACTTCAGGCGACTCTTTACTGTTAACGATAAGTTTCGTGTTCTTGGTAATTCCTTGTAAGCAAACTTCGTCAACAATAAGAGTGTGATCAAGCACGATTAAATAGTCGGGTTGATATATTTGCTCTCGGGTAATGATTGATTTTTTATCAATGCGAGCGAAAGCTGTTATTGGCGCGCCACTACGTTCCACCCCAAAGAAGGGGAACGCCTGTGCAAAATAACCGTCTTTAAAGGCGGCGTAGGCAATTAATTCAGCGGCGGTGACTACTCCTTGCCCGCCTCGACCGTGAATTCTTACTTGCAGCATAGGGTCACCTTTAATTATTTTGCGATGAGTCCTTCGATAACGTTAATGAAATTTTCTTCTGGATAAAATCCAGTTATTTTGTAGCGATTAATAAACCAAGATGGTGTACCTTGTAATCCTAAAATTTCAGCATCGGTAAAGTCGTCATTTAAACGGTAAAGATATTTCTTATCATCAAGACAGGCTTTGAATTGATTGGTATCAAACTTAAGTTCCGCTGCTAAGGCTTTCATTGGTTCTTTAACGCTATCATCGTTAAGTGAGCTATATGAGTCCTGTCTTTCGAAAATGATGTCATGCATTTCCCAGAAGCGTCCTTGTTCTCCAGCGCAATTTGCAGCCAAGGCAAGACCGATTGAATTGTTGTGGAAGAAATAATTTCGGAAGGTGAAGCGCACATCCTGCTTGTATTTATCAGCCAAACGGCGCACCACTGGTGCGGCTTGTTGGCAGTAAGGGCAGGCGAAGTCGGAGAAGATAACAATTTGCACTTTTGCGTCAATTGGCCCAAGGCTGTAGCTTTCGCCACGTCCGTCAATAGCTGCTGTAATCTTGGCGATTTCCTTAGCTTCTAAATCAGCACTTTCCTGTGACCTGATGGCTTGTACTTGCTGAGCCACGTATATGGAGCCGGCGATAATGAAGCAAATTGCTAATATTCCGACAATTATCACCAAAACCCCCCAGGTTTTTTTATACCAAGGTCGGAGTTTTTTCTGATGTCGATTTTTCATTTCTAAATATTCAATGCGTTCATCTAGGCTCATAAATTTGATTGAAAAAAAGAGTAATTTTATCTATACTGAAGACAGTATTAATAATGATTTAATTATAACACAAGACTAAGACGATGAAAATTATATCCTGGAACGTAAACGGTGTTCGGGCAGCCATCAATAAAGGCTTTACCTCTTTTTTAGAGGCCGAGCAACCCGACATCATCTGTTTACAAGAAATAAAAATTGATGACAATGCCCGAGAAAAGGCGAATTTTAGCTTTTCCGGGTATCAAACTTTCTGGCACGGTGCTAAGAGGCCAGGGTATAGTGGAACGGCTGTTTTAGTTAAAGCCGGCCTTGATAAAATCGCTGTTTCTAATGGTGTTGGCGCTGACATTTACGATGATGAGGGAAGGGTTCAAACCCTCGAACATCCAAGCTTTTATCTAATCAACGTATATTTCCCTAATTCTAACGATACTCTCAGCCGTTTGCCCTATAAATTAGAATTCGACGAGTTTTTACTAAAGTACGCAAAAAAATTAGAGAAGTCCAAGCCCGTTATAATCACTGGCGATTTCAATGTTGCGCACGAAGAAATCGACCTCGCGCGTCCTAAAGCTAATGTCGGCTCAGCCGGCTTTACCGCCGAAGAAAGGGCTTGGTTTAGCAAATTATTAGCCAGTGGGTTCATAGATACTTTTCGCTCATTTTTCCCTGAAAAAGTACAGTACTCATGGTGGAGTTTTCGGGGTGGCGCTCGCTTCCGTAATGTCGGTTGGCGCATTGACTATTTTGTTATTTCCGCTAAAATTAGAAAAAAGATAAAACAAGCCTTTATTCTCGATCAGGTTTTAGGATCCGATCACGCCCCCATCGGGATAGAGCTTAAATAATATGTACGATCACCGCAGTGTCGAACAAAAATGGCAGCAGCTTTGGGAGGAAAGCGGCCTTTATCGCACCCAGGAGAACAAGTCAAAACCGAAATATTACATCCTAGACATGTTTCCATATCCTTCTGGTACGGGTTTGCATGTGGGGCACCCGAAGGGTTATATCGCCACCGACATTATTGCTCGTCTTCGTTTAATGAAAGGTTATGATGTGCTTCACCCTATGGGCTGGGATGCTTTCGGTCTACCGGCAGAGAACTACGCGATAAAAAATAAAATTCATCCCCGTGTAGCGATGGAAAAAAATGTTATCAATTACAAACGGCAGTTAAATATGCTCGGTTTCTGTTATGACTGGGAGCGCGAAGTAAATACAACCGACCCTGAATACTACCGCTGGACGCAATGGATTTTTTTGCAAATGTGGCAGAAGGGCTTAGCTTATGAATCGCACGCACCAATTAATTGGTGTCCGTCCTGCAAGACCGGTTTAGCTAATGAAGATGTTGAAGATGGTCAGTGTGAGCGTTGTGGCACGGCGGTTGAACAAAAACCAATGCGACAGTGGGTATTGAAAATCACCGATTACGCCGAGCGTCTTTTAAATGATTTGGAAAAATTGCCGGAATGGGATCCGGCAGTGAAGGATATGCAGCGCAACTGGATAGGGCGCAGCGAGGGTGCTGACATTATTTTTAAAGTTAAAGATAGCGAGCGGGCCATCACCGTGTTTACGACGCGGGTCGACACGATTTTTGGCTGCTCCTACGTTGTGCTTGCTCCCGAAAATGAACTCGTACCTGCTTTGCGTCCACAAATGAAAAACTGGAAGGCGGTCGAAGCTTATATTGAAGAAACAAAAAATAAAACCGACTTGCAGCGCACCGATTTAAATAAAGATAAAAGCGGTGTTTTATTTGAGGGTGTATATGCTATCAACCCTTTCAACGGCGAAGAAGTTCCCGTTTACGCGGCCGATTATGTTTTAAATGGATATGGCACCGGCGCGGTTATGGCTGTTCCAGCACACGATGAACGTGACTATGAGTTTGCGCTTAAATACGAATTGCCGATTAAAACTGTTGTTAGCGAAGACGGTATTTTGCATGATTCGGCAAAGTTTTCAAACCTCAGTTCTGAGCAAGCGCGCATGCAAATGACTGCTTGGCTAGAGAAGGAAAAACTGGGAAGCAGGCGGGTGAATTATAAGATTAATGATTGGGTTTATTCTCGTCAGCGTTACTGGGGTGAGCCAATACCACTCATACATTGCGAAAAGTGCGGCGTGGTGGGAGTTCCAGAGGAACAGCTGCCAGTTGTATTGCCCGAGGTGAAGAGTTATGAGCCCACCGGCACCGGTGAGTCACCACTAGCTGCGATAACTGACTGGGTGCAAACAACTTGTCCGACCTGCGGTGGCGAGGCGAAGCGTGAAACTAACACGATGCCACAGTGGGGCGGTTCTTGTTGGTATTATTTACGCTACCTTGATCCTAAAAATGATAAAGAATTAGTCGATAAAGAAAATGAAGCGCGCTGGTCGCCGGTTGATCTTTATGTCGGCGGCGCCGAGCACGCCACGAGACATTTAATCTATGCTCGTTTCTGGCATAAGTTTTTATTTGACATTGGTGTTGTTAGTCATGAAGAGCCCTTCACTAAATTGCAGCACGTGGGCTTAATTATGGGTGAGGATGGACGTAAAATGAGCAAGCGCTGGGGTAATGTTATCAATCCTGACGCCATGGCGGAGCGCTTCGGCGCCGATGCTTTGCGCGTTTACGAAATGTTTATGGGTCCATTTGATCAGGCAGCTGCTTGGAATACGAATGGCATTTCCGGGACGCGGAAATTTTTAGAAAAAGTTGAAAAACTTTGTACCGAATCAGCAGAAGTGAAACTTGATAAGAAAATTTTGTCATTGCTACATAAGACCATCAAAAAAGTCGGTGATGATATTGAGGCTTTCCATTTTAACACCGCCGTATCGGCCTTAATGATTCTCGTGAACGAGTTAACCGATTACTATAACGCGAATAATGCCTGGGCGCTCACGCGTGAGGACATGGCTAAAATCTTGCAACTCGTTGCGCCTTTTGCGCCGCATCTGTCCGAGGAACTCTGGGAGAAGTTGGGGTATAAGGAGAGTATTTTCAAGTCTACTTGGCCACAATTCGATAAGGTCTTGATTAAAGACGAAGTCATTTCTTACATGATACAAATAAATGGCAAGCTGCGCGGACAGCTGGAAATGCCAGCGGAGGCCACCGAAGACGAGGTTGTAAAAGCGGCCGCCGCCGAACCTGCGATAGTAAAATGGCTAGAGGGAAAAGAGATAAGAAAAAAGATATTTGTCGCAAAGAGATTAGTAAATTTTGTCGTTTAAACTGAAAAAATTATGGATAACATTGCTGCTCGTACAAAGGAATTATGCCGTATATATGATATTAAGCCTGCGCGTAGCAAAGGTCAGAATTTTTTAATTAACGACGGTATTTATCAAGCAATAATTCGGGCTTCCGACTTAAAACCAGAAGAAACAGTGGTTGAGGTTGGGCCGGGTTTAGGTTTCTTAACAGCCGAGTTAGCGCGGGCAGCGAAGCGGGTGATTGCCGTTGAGCTCGATGACAAGCTGGCAGGAATCTTAACTATCGCCATTGATTCGCAGGATGTTCAAAACATTGAAATTGTTAATCAGGATATTCTTCGTTTTAACCCTTCAGATTATTTGGCGGCCGACGAGGATTATCGGGTGGTTGCAAACTTGCCTTATAATATTACTTCCATTTTTTTACGCACCTTTCTATCCTCAGCGCGTCCGCCGAGATCTCTTGTTTTGATGCTTCAAAAAGAAGTCGCTGAAAGAATTGTCACGGCTGAGCCTGACATGTCTTTATTATCTTTATCAATTCACTATTACGGCAAGCCCGAAATAATTCGAACAGTCCCCCCGACTGATTTTTGGCCTGCGCCAGCGGTTGATAGTGCGATTTTGCGTTTTGATTACGAGCGTGCGACCCCAACTGACGCCTCAATTGAAGAGGATAAGCGTTTTTTCCGCATTGCTCGCATTGGTTTCGCGGCGAAGCGCAAAATGTTGAAAAATAATTTGATTGGTGGCTTAAAAATTAGTGCTGAGAGTGTTGACAAAGCATTTAAGCAGGCCGATATTTCGCCAATGACAAGAGCGGAGGCCTTGAGTGTGGAAGAGTGGCGCCGTTTAGTTGCGGCACTGTCTGATTTCGTGTTATAATTTGAGTAATCTCGATTATTCTTCGCGAAATAAAAAAGGACAGACTGCAATATGCCTAACGATTTTCAAGAACCATTAAAAGATGAGTCTCATGCCTCATTTTTACAGAGTTTACCCAGACCGCAACGGACTGCTTTTTTGCTCCTGTCCGCTCTCAGTCTGGGCGTTTTTATTTTTTGGGTTTGGCAGTTCAATGATAAAATTACTCGTCCTTTTCAGGTTGTTGAAGCGCCGACCTCAAGTCTAGAAGATTTTCAAATCGCTTTAAGTGATGTTGATACAGACGGTGATGGCCTGACTGATTATGAAGAGATTAATCTCTACGGCACCTCACCATATTTAGCCGATTCTGATAGTGATGGTATTAGCGATCGCGAGGAAATTGAAAGAGGTGCTGATCCAAATTGTGCTGCCGGCACTGCTTGTGATCTAGGTGTTATTGCGCAAGCGACAAGCACGGTCAACGATTTAATTCCTGAGCCAATTCAAATTAATACCGATAGCGCTGATGAAGACACTTTGCAACTCATGATGTCTGGACAGGCTGACGCTAGTTTACTGCGCTCACTATTACTTGATAGTGGTGTTAGTGCTGAAATATTAAATTCATTAAGTGATGAAGAGCTCATTGCCTCGTATCAAGCAATGCTTGTTGAACAGGGCGGAGAAGAATAGTTTTATTTTTTGTTTGCGGAAAAAATATCAGAAAAAAATTATGAATAAGAGATTCAATTCCGTTATAAATCGGCGCCGTTTGGGGATAGCCGTGGCTTTTTTGTGCATATTGGTGTTTTCAACCCTCTCAGCACCTAAAGAAGCTCATGCTTTTACCGATTTTAATCAGGCAGTAAACAATATCCTGACGCCAATATGGGCTTTTGTGAAAAAAGCCTATGAAAAAGGAGGTGCGGCTGCATTTCAAAAAGCAACACGCTCGGCTTTAAATAAAATTGCCTTTGATACGGCGACCTGGATTGGCTCTGGTAATGAAGGACAGAAACCCTTATTCGTAACTCAAGGCTGGGGAGATTATTTGGCCCAGATAGGAGATGAAGCGGCCGGTGAGTTTATTGAAGGGGCCGTGAAGAATTGGGCGAATTCAGCTGCGGAAACGCGGAGCAAAGAAGCCGCGGAAGAAAGCTGTAATACTGCCTTTAAGTTGTGCGGTCAGGCTTGCGTGGGTAATCCCGACCATCAATGTAATACCAATTGTTTTAGGGAGCAAACAAGCTGTGTTAGTAATATTTTTTCAGACACGTCAACAACAAAGACTGCAACTAAAACTGCTAGCTCAAATATCTCTGTTTGCCAGCCATCATCCTTAGAAGCAAAACTTAAAATTACTCTTGGTCTGGTTGACTATAAACGTCCGCAAGCACCAAATTGTTCGGCCACGAAGCTAGTTGATAATTGGGAATCGTCGATTAGGCGTATTGATTTTCTTGATGAGTTTAAAGGTATCTTTAACCCTGTTTCAAACGACCTTGGTATTTACATGTCTTTGCGCGCCGGTATGCAGGAAAAAGTTGTTATTGATAAAGACACTTCTAAAACTCAACTTACAGCGAACGGAGGCTGGCTTGATGTTCGTAATATTGCCGGTAACTTAAAGAGCATCCCTGGTGATAGCAAACTTCAATCTGAGTTAGCTCAACAAGGATATATCTCAAACATGGCGACCTTTTCGGGTGACGCCTTAATTGATGCCGCTAATGTCTTTTTAAATCAGCTCGCTCTTACTGCGTTTAAGAAAGCGATGAGCAACCTTGGCAAAACAGCAACTGATAACACAAGTGCGGGTAGTAATAACCGGTCTACTGACCCTAACGTTGTCTACGGCGAGAAGTCAGTTAAAGAGAGCTTGGCACAAATAATTGAACCAAATTTCAGCGTGCGCGCCGATTATAATATTTTATCAGCCCTTACTATCTGTCGTGATCGAAATAACCCTGGACCGACCGAGTGCGTTATTGATGATCAGTTGATGGAAGGTATTACTGAAAAGAAAACAGTTGCAGAAGCGATACGTGAAGGGTATTTGCGTAAAGATTGGCTCGTCACCTCCGAATATCGTGAAGGAGCATATAACCTCCGTAATCTACAAATCATGAGGAAGTATCGTTTAATATCAGTCGGCTGGGAAGTAGCGGCCGCCTCCGGCAAGACAGCGACGCTCGGTGACTTGATGTCCTGTTTTAGCGATGTTGATCAATACAATGAATACTCCTCAACTTTTAATATTCAAAGTCAGACCTGGTGTCGAGGCTTGGTTGATCCAAACTGGGTACTCAAAGCTCCTCTGAATTATTGTGCGAAGCAAGGCTACAGCGGTCAAATTTTAGATATTAGCGTTGTTCCAGGTAATAATTTTACTAGCGGCGTTAATGATGAGACCGTGCTCATTACCCGCGCTGGTGATTATTGTGCTGATGAACAAACCTGTATCAAGGAAAAAGAAGATGGTAGTTGTGAAGCCTATGGCTACTGTCAATCTGAACGCCAGACTTGGTCATTTGACTCAAAATCATGTTCGCCGATTAATAATACTTGTACTTCATTTGTAAATTCGACAAGCGGGCAAAGTGTTTCATATTTAGAAAATACTTTAGATTTTGCTGGTTGCAGTGCTGACTCCGTTGGTTGTAAGCTTTACTCTGTATTTGGAACTTACGCCACTTCAACGGGGCAAGTCAGCTGGTCAGGAATACCGGCGGTAACCTCTTATTTCAATAATAAGATGTCTGGCTGTTCTCCTCGTGACGAAGGTTGTACCGAATTACTCAGAGCCAAGCCAGGCTGGGGTGCAAATCTCATCATGGGCGCCGGTTTTGTGAGGGACAACATTGGCGACACCATGGTTGATAGTTTGGTTAATGGCTATTGGCCAATTTGGTCAACGCGCAATAAGGCCGCTTCTATTATTGATGCGCAGACACTTGATACCACTTCCTCAGGTAAGGTCTTATTAATTGAGTCTATTGGTAACAGTGGCAATGCTTCTACAACCATCGGTCTTTACTCAAATAATGCAGTTTCATTAATTCCAACCGGCCTTAACTTATTATCGGGTGAAACTTATACTTTCAGTGCGGATGTTTATTTAATTGAAGGTGAAAAAGTACACCTTGTGCTGGGAGGTGATTACCTAGTCGCCGCTGAAACAAAAGACAAGGGAGTTTGGAGACACTTATCAGTAACTCGCAGCTTGAAAGACAAGCCGCTCTCCGAAATGACTTTAGGAATCACCAATTACGGTAACACGAATCAGGCCCGCTTTGCGGTGAGAAATATTAAATTAGAAATGAATCCATGGGACTCAGGCTTTTCATTGTATGGTTCATATCGTGCTTATGAAAAACTAATTCCGCCTTATCTCGCTCCTGTTTGTTATGTTAGTACTAATCCAACAAGTCCCGACTATCGCCTACGCGCCGATGCACCGGTCGCTTGCGCTGATTTCGCACGTTTGTGTAACCGTGATGAGGCTGGGTGTGAACGGTACACACAAACTGCGTCTGGTTTCTCAGTTGCCGCCCAAGCGGTGTCGGCTGATTATTGTGATGCGAGCTGTAATGGTTACAATGTTTATGTAGCCCGTAGCAGTTATTTTTTCTCGCCCTACGCTGATAAAATTATTCCGGCTAATAGTCAGAAGTGTGGTGCTGCAGCCGCTGGTTGCACTGAGTTCACTAATCTCGACGCAGCTGCGAGCGGTGGAGAAACGAGAGAATATTACACTCAATTAAAACAGTGTATTAAGCCGGGAGCCGATTGCGCCGACTTTTACACTTGGGTTGGTAATGACGAGAATGGTTATCAACTCAAAGCTTTAGTATTGAAAAAGGACGCTAGCAACAATCCGGCCGTTACCGTCGATGACTCCGCTTCATGTAATGAGGCAATTTTCAACCTACCTGTTACCGATCCCGGCTTCAATGCCGATTGTCGCCAGTATTACAATAAGGCTGGTGCGATTTCATATCATTTATCCGCTTCGACGATAACCTGCTCAGAGGATTGTCACACCTATCGTCAGACTGAAAAAAACATCGACACGACCTTAACTCAGGCGCAGTGTACTGGCCCAAGTCGTTCTTGGAATGCTGCTGGTTCAGTTTGTTATTCTTGTCAGAATGGCGGCACTTGGAGCACTGAGTATCAATCTTGTATTTATTCAGCGATACCAAACGAAGGTAAGAAATGTACAGCCGCGCAAAACGGTTGCCGTGAGTATAATGGCAGCTTGGGAAACAATACTAAGTTAGTATCTGCTTTTAATTTCGAAAATGGTCTCGATGGCTGGGAAGGACGTTGCGGTGACGCCGCTTTACTTTCTCAATCTGCAAGCACTAACAATGGTAAGTCATTATTCTATGATCGCGGCGCTAATTCCGGTGGCGTTCAACATCAGACAAGTTGTGAGCCAACAGGACAGGTCTCGTTCTTAGATAAAATCCTTGGTAACAGTGCTAACGCTGCCCCGGCTTCCTATATTCAAAAAGTACTGGGCTCCAAGCTCACGCAGGGAAGTGCGTATTCTCTTAAATTCACCGCGAGCGCTGCTACTGCGACCAATGTCAGCTTTGCTTTCTTAAATGCAAACGATGAAATCGTTTACTTCAACGCCAGTGAAAATAATACTACTGGGGCTATCACGGTGAGCGGTAATAATGAATGGCGCACCTATGAAGTAAATTTGGCGGAGTTAAATCATGCTGTCACGGCCAATGAGTCATTGGTAATTGTGTCTAATGCTGATTTCTACATTGATAATATCGTTCTTACGGCTATTAATAGCCGCTACTATCTCATTAAGGGTAGCAGCAAGATTCCTGATATCTGTTATTACGATATGCTGAATAACTATCAGGGCGAGGACTATAATCTTGGCTGTAGTCAGTATCTTGATCGAGCTAGAAAAACTCATTATTTACGACAGTTTAATCGTCTTTGTCAGGACTCAGCCGTTGGTTGTGAACTAATGGTTGATACGGCTAATTCCGATAACTTCAATGCCGAGGTCTGGAAAGACACAAATGAGAACGGTGTTTGTGACTCCAATGAAACCGAATGTATTAGTGTGCCAAAAGATAAATTTATTTACGCTATCTTTGATGAAAGTAAACGTTGTAATGGCGCCGATGCCGGCTGTTCACGCTTAGGTGAGTCCTCTTCATCGGGCACAAATACTGTCTGGAGCGACGTCTTTAAACGTAATGACCCTGATACTTATAATCAAATTCTTTGTGAGGAGGGTGATGCCGGCTGTGAAGCCTGGCGCACAGACGAAGGCGGAATGAGTTACTTTAAGAATCCCGGCAATAACGCTTGTGTCTATCGCGCTAGCACGGATCCTTCTCGTCCAGGTAAGAACTGGTATAAAGTACCAGTGATGCGCTGCGACATTAATAATAACGGCAGCATTGGTACGGCTTTAGAAAGAAGCGGGTCGGTTTGTTCTTCCGCTGCCGATTGTGCCGGCAACAGACCGTGCTTAGTTGATAATAACGATTACGACTGTAGCGTTTCCTACCTAGAAACTATCGGTTACGGTGGCGGCGGACAGCAGGTTCCAGTGCCAAGCGAAGCCGCTGGTTTGTGTGAAGCGAAATCTTCAGGCTGCACTGAATACATTGATCCGGTAAGTACTCATTCGCCGAATTTAATTTTTAATCCGAGCCTGACTCCTTATAACGGTTGGCAGACAAATAATGCTACCGGCAAACGTGAGCAGCGCTTTACCATCGACCCCAACACTTTACATATCTTCTCACTGACCACAAGTGAGACAAGTCTGAGCACGGGCGATGTTCGCTTGACTTTTGATGCGGGCGTAGCGCTCTTGCAGGGCAATAATGAATTAACAACTACAGCTGTTAACACCTTGATTATTCCCGCCGCCTCACCGACTACTCGCCTCACCTTCTACTCTCGGGGCAACAACGCCGCTACTATCAGTCGCAGCACTGGTAGTTATGAAGTTGTTGTGCGCGAGGCAATTACCAGCTATCAACTAAAACAACAAGTCGATCAGTCTAGCTGTAATGGTATTGTGAATGCAGATAACGGCTGTATCTTATTTAACGAACGCTCGGTGAATGGCGCCAGTGGCTATTTGCCTCTTAGTGGTTGGTGGAACGCGGCTGCAAGTTTCAACGGTCAATCACCGGCTGCTTGCACGACCGGTAATTGCTCGGCTAACAAATTAATTAAAGTTCGCCCTGATCGCGTATGTGCGACTTGGCTTGATTGTCAGACCTACATTGTTGACCCCGAAACTAATGAACGCACCTGCTTCTCCATCGGCGAGTGTAATCGTCTAGGTGATAATAATGAATGTACAAACTTCGTTAAGGGACTTAACGCTGAGCTTAATCAGGAAACGAGTGACGTCGCAAAGGCGACTGGTTACTCGCTCTTAAATCAACTTGATTTAAGTAGTATGGTTGAGGTTGGCTTAAATACCGATGCCCACTTTAATTTTGAGGAGGGCAGTCCAAATCTAACTTGTAAAACGGTCACTGATGGTGAGTGTAAATTTGATAATGGCATCGTGGCTGACAGTATTGTTAATTCACCGAATAATGCGCCGACCGATTATCCAGCAGAGGGCAAAGCTTACTTAAAGGTAATGTCGGGTCAGTTAATTTCGCCACACTCGGAAAACTCACCGATAAATATTGTTAGAAAGCAAGATTATTATCTCAACTTCCTCGTGAACACTAAGGACTCGGGTTTATCAGCCTTTGTACGTATCGTAAATGCCGCTACTAAGACTGATGTAATTTCTCAGGCAATTAGCGCTCCTAATGGTTGGGAAAGAAAAGTAGTGAAAATACCCAAAACTTCTCTAACAACTGTCGACTCTATCATTATTTATGTCGGCGTCAATTCAAATACACTCGAGGAACGATATGTGTATTTTGATGATATAAATATTGAGCCTGTACTAAAAGTTAGTCCCGGTAGTTCAAGTTCAGCGAGTCAGTATATTGCTAAAGAGTGTCGTCTATATCCAACCCAAGACGCTGCTTTCTGTATTAGTAAGAATAGTCAGGTTATCCGCGATGGCCTCTATGGCTATTGTTTGCAGCACGATCCAGCGAATAAGAATGTTTGTCTGATGTGGTATCCGATTGACGAAATCAGTGCGGGCGCTAAATCTGCTCGCTCTAATCTCGGTTATCAAGGAGCCTTCCCCTTAAACTATTGTGTTGAGGCGGATGGTAACTTTACGCTAGTGGAGAAGCGGGCGGCTCAAAGAGTGTACTCTAAAGACTTCGATGATAATAGTGATTATTTCCTTTGTTATTATGAAAATGAAGCTAAGAAAGATAATTATTGTGCGCAAAACTATGTAGCTTTTGGCGAAAAGCATGTCGGCGATTATGTTGACCGGCTATCAATTCGTCGATACTGCGAGCCTGATAAAAAAAATAATTTTGATTATTTTGTTTTATTTGCTGTCGGTTGGGATAAATTTGATGTCTTTTGTATTCCTAATAAAGTGGGCAGGCTAATTGCATCTGGCCCGGTTGATATTTTTGCGAGTAGTAATTATGGCTTCACTTTTGACGTCTCTGGATATAGCGGCTGGTACCCTTATAATGGAATTTCAAAGAATAAAGGTGGCAACCTTGATCAATTAAAGACTGCAGATCCAGCAGTTCGCGTATACGACTTCAATAATCCACCGGCCGATGAATCACAGCTGAAGCTTTTATCTTCCTCAAATCCAGATGAAGTATTCTACCCAACCTGTAGCAAGTTTGTGCAAGTCGTTGATTCGATGGGGAATAATAAGGCCTGGGCTGCACGAACAAGTAAGAATAGCGCATATCCCCTGACCACGCCACTCTTCTTCCGTGATGCGACAACCTATTACGGCGAATCTTGTTATAAGGAGACTATTGGAGGTAATTGCGCAGAGTGGTGTTCTTGCGGCAATGGCTGTGAGTGTGATGAAGTTCTAGGTGATACTTGCTATCATCCTTCTTGTCAGAACGTTGGCGATTGTATGAAGTATGAGGTAACCACTGGTGAATCTATCTGCGGAACTCCTGGCGCTATTCCAGCAACAAATAGTTACAGCTTCTCCCTGTTTGGTCGCAATCGTGACCTTATTCCTTTTGGCGCAGCCACCTTCCCGGATAACTTTAACATTACCGCGAGTGAGCCGATTAAATTCCGCAATCAATATTCTAAAAAAATTGATCAAACTGTTTTCGGTGGACGTCCTTATGGCTGTAGTGGTGTCGGCTGTTCCAATCTCGGCTTCTGCAGTTTAGATCCAAATATCATCTGCGTGCTCGACCCAACGAGTAGTGCGAATAAGAGTCTGGTCTCAAGACAGTCCTGTGGCACGAATGGAACTTGTATGCCACTGTGGAATGCGTCGCAGATTGTAAACAATATTAATTATGATGCCGGGAATATTCTAAAGAATGTGTTCTTAAAAAACTATGCTCAATACAGCTATAGCACGAGCACAAGAAGCTACTCTATCCTCACTGCCAATCCGTCACATTATAGGCTTGATTACTTGAATAATATTACGACTGTTAATACAAATACATCCTGTTCAGATGCAAGTCACTTAACTGGCAATGATAGTAACTACAGTGCATATTGGTGCGCGAATTGGCCAAAGATTGAAAACATCAGGTTGAATGGTAACACCATACCATCTGGTGGCCAGAGCATTCCTAACCCTGGTATTTACACGTTGACCTTCAATACTAAAATTGACCCCGAACAGCAACCGATGAAGGAGCTTATTATCGACTGGGGAGACGGTTCGGTGCAAAGCATTGTTAATCAGAATAATCGCCCTAATGCCAGTGAGCCGCACCGCGTTTATCACTTCTACAAAGGCTCGAATCAATTGATGGATATTAGAATAAAGGCTTCTGATAACTGGGGCTCATATTGCTGCACACAAAATAGTAGTTCTTGTGGCAGTGGCGGCAATTGCCCAACCGGCACTTCGTCTAGCACGGGTGGAAGCAGTGAGGTAAAGTAAACCCTTGACATTTGTGTAAAAATGTTATATAATACAATTATTGAAAGTAAATTCTGTTTTTTTAACAATAAAAATAAGGAGGAAAGAAAATGAAAACGCTGTTAATGCTCGTATGCCTTTTAGGCCTAGGACTTATGTCCTGCCAAAAAGATGAAGATGATCCTAAGCCAATCATCCCCCCTGTCGAAAAGCAGGTTGAAATCACAGTAAACTTTGGACCGATTCATGATGATTTTGATCATGAGGGAGGATTGTATGTAAACAGAGTGTCCCTATTAAGGCAAAACGACTTATCTCTTGTAGCCGATCTGGTGTATTCGTATCCAACTACAAAATCAGTCTTTGAGGGCCAATCTTATAGTATGTATCTCGGCCAAACTATGTACCTTTATGTGAGGGCAAGAAAAACGCTGGAAGGCTATTCTGGTATGGATCATAGCCATTCATGGGATGTGGAAATTTATGTGAAAATCTCACAGCTAAAGGAAAAAAACAACATTTACGTTGAATTTCCTCCCGATCATCAATACATGGTCATCGGAAAACCTTAATTCTCCTAATTTTTACGCAAAAAACCTCCTTGTATGGAACCTCAAATCTAAAAGCCTGTTATAATCACTCTTATAAAAAATAAGAGAAATAACAGGCTTTTTACTTTTTCATATCCTTCGCTTTATAAAAAAGAGCTATCTTCATCAGATAGCTCTTTTGGTATAATCTATTATATTCTCTCTATCCTCTTCATCACCCTTTCTTTGCCCATCACTTGCATCACATAACAGAGGTTTGGGGTTTGGGTGCGTCCGGTGAGCAGGACGCGGAGGAATTTAGCGGCGGTGCCAGCTTGTCCACGGAATTTATCCGGGTTGGTCTTATAATCACTCGGGCTTTTCGCAAAGCCATGACGTGCCGCAACTTCTTTAAACTTTTCAAACCAAACTTCTGGTGAATCTTTTTCATCATAAACAGCCATGAAATCAGAGACCAAAGCTTTTGGCTCAGCTCCATTTAAATCGGCAATGGCCGTCTTCAAATCTTCATCTGATAACACAAAAGTCTCCTCAAAAAAATAACTTATTTCGTTGCGTACTTCTTCGAAGCGACCAATATCTTTGCGAGGTTTTGGCACACCCGAACGCTCAATGTTAAAAATCGCTTCGGTGTAGGCGCGGTCTTTATTCATTAGCTCAAATAACTTGACGTCGTGCTCTTTCGCCCAAGCTAATGCACGTTCAGTAACTGTTTTCGCGTCCAGGCGGGAAATAATGTCTTTGCTGATGTCGTTTAGTTTGGCGAGATCAAATAGCGGCCCGTTGGAATTTGCGAGCTTTTTAAGTGATAGTGGAAAATCACGGTAATCTGCGGCTGGGTTAGCGCGACGCCAGTCTTCAAAGTTGGAGTTAGCAAGGTTTAATAAGTATTCAATGATTGCTTCCTCTAAATATCCAGCCTGACGATAATATTCGATATTTGCTTCTGGGTCTTTGCGTTTACTTAACTTTCTCTTCTTGCCGTCTTCCATTTTTTGAATCGGCGCAAGGTGCGCGTAGGCAGGAGCCGTCCAGCCGAGAACGGCGAAAAGTTGTAAATGTAAAGGCAGAGAAGGAAACCACTCATTACCACGAATAACGTGCGTCGTGCGCATTAAATGATCGTCGACGGCATGTGCGAAATGATAGGTTGGCAGACCATCAGTCTTCATAATCACAATATCTTGGTCATTTTCAGGCATTTCCCGTTTTCCAATCAAAATATCATCAACCATGATCTTAGTTTGGAAGTTGCCGGGTGACTTTAAGCGGATGACTGGCTGTAAGCCAGCATCAAGCGCCGCCATAGCCTCCTCAATACTTTTCTCACGCCAGAGCGCAAAGTGACCATAGTAGCCGCTGCGTTCGCCCATTGCTTCTTGTCGGGCGCGTAAGGCCTCCAAATCCTCCGGGGTTGCAAAACAGGGGTAAGCATCGCCTTTTTCGAGTAAATGTTTAATGTAGGAATGATAGATTGAGGCTCTTTCGCTCTGTTTATAGGGGCCGTAGTTACCGACTTCTTTGCCAGGCTCAATTAGTCCTTCGTCGGCGATGATACCATAACGTTTTAAAGTTTCGGCAAATAAATCGGCTGTGCCTGCGACCTCTCTTTTCTTATCAGTATCTTCAATGCGCAGGATAAAAAGGCCATCGCTTTGGTGAGCGAGGCGTTCGGAAATCAGGGAGGCGTAAATGCTACCAAAATGGACAAAACCAGTCGGGCTCGGGGCAACTCTCGTTACCATCGCGTTTAAAGGCAAAGTTCTTTCTGGATACTTTTGCTCTAATTCATCAGGAGTGAGCAAAGTCGTAGGGAAGAGGCGCTTAATTAAATTGTGCTTATCAGTATTCATAGAAATATTCAAGTTTATATAATAAAATTACCTTATTAAGGCCTAAAAGTAAAGCATATTGATATTAAGGGAGGCCCGGCAAATTTCTTTTCTTTTCCGCTTATTTATAGTAAAATATAAGAGAATGAATTGTAGTAAGGATTTTATTTCTGATCTCACTTATGTCTATCAATGACCAGCTAATGCGAGCGTCTGCAACAACACCTCAAAACGAGCAGCCGGATGATCAAGCCGACGAAAGTGCGGAACGCTCTGGTAGTTTGAGAGAGCAGAAAAGAGCGGAAGGTGGTGATAATTATCCGCCTGAGAATTATTTCGCCGCCAGGTACGGGGCCAAGGTAAAAAATAGAAAAGAACAGGCCGAAAAAGAAAAGCAGGGAGGGCGATGGCAGTCTTTTAAAAAGAGCATGAGCAGTGGGCCGAGTAAATTTCTGATAAGCGCATATCGTAATATCCCCTTTACTTTTGGAGCATCCTTCTTTTATGTCTATGCCCATTTATTTTTAAAAAATGTTTTTGGTGATGACAAGTTTGCCCCCTTAGGTTCGGAATGGTTTGATCGGCCCGGCATTACAAAGGCGATGCGCGATAAATACGGGGCAAAAGTGAAGACAGTGGAAACAATGGGAGTACTTCTTATCAGTTTGATATTATTTGTAGCCGTATTAACGTCATTTATTATTCCCTCGCTGGTTGTTGAAGTAGCTGCAAACCCTTTAAGGAGCGGTCTTCAATTTTTAGAATCAATTTTTTCGAGCTGACGAGACAGTAAAATAAATTTTTGAATGATATGAGTATTAAAACTCTCAATTTTTTTAAACGCAACCGACATTCCCTTTGGCTACTATTTATTGTAGGCGTCAGTTTCATCTTTGCACAACCAGTGCTAGCAGGTTTTGGTGACACGGCAGGGCATGTTATTGGCAGTATTATTGGTGTTTTCATTAGTGCTTTAGGGTTAATACTCATCCTGGTTATTAAGGGCCTCATCCTCATTGCTAGCTATCAAACTTTTATTGGTGCCCAGGCAGTGCTTGAGGGCTGGGTAATTGTCCGCGACATCGCGAACATGTTCTTTGTCGTTATTTTACTCGTCATTGCCTTCTCCACGATTTTACACATTGAGAACTATAGCTATAAAAAGTGGCTACCAAAATTAATTTTGATGGCCATTTTAATTAATTTTTCTAAAACCATTTGCGGCTTAATGATTGACGTCGCCCAGATTGTGATGCTTACCTTTGTTAACGCTTTTAAAGATGTGGCTGGCGGTAATTTTATCGACATGCTTGGTATTACCGATATAGTCACCATGGAAAAGAACGCCGAAGGAAGTGGTTTTTGGACCATTATTGGCGCCTATGTACTCGGCCTTATCTACATGGTTATCGCGCTCGTGGTGCTTACGACCATGATGATGATTCTTGCCATGCGCATTGTGATGATTTGGATTTATGTGGTACTTTCACCGCTCGCTTATCTGCTCTCGGCCTTCCCGGGCGGCGCTCAGTATGCCTCTAAGTGGTGGAAAGATTTTACCCAAAACTTGATTGTCGGCCCAGTCCTCGCTTTCTTTATCTGGTTAGCGTTTGCGGCTCTGCAAACTGGAACCGACCTAAATATTGTTACTGATGCTAATAATTCCGATATAAGCGCTGAAACCAGCGCTGTTGGTGGTCAAAAAGGTGAGTCTAATGCGGCTGTTGCTGAAACGAAGGCCTCAACGCCAGGCGCCTTGGTTAAATTTGTGATTGGCATCGGTATGTTAATTGGTGGTTTAAAAATTGCGCAAGAAATTGGCGGTGCGGCTGGTTCAATTGCCGGTAAAGGCATGGGTAATTTGAGCAAGTTGGGCGCGATGGGGGCGGGCGCTGTTGGGGGCTTTGCTTTAGGACGTTCTAGATCACTAGGCTTAGCTATCGCAAAAAAAACAAATTTGAAACAAGGCTTAGGCACTATCGCAGCATCTTCGGGTGTCGCTGGTAAAATTGCCGCTATAACAGGGGTGCGTGGGCTGGCAACCAGTTCGCTGGTTGGGCTAAATCGAGCGCAGAAAGTAGTTTCTGATAAGGCTGAAAAGAAAATCGGTGATATCAAAGATACCCGCGTAATCGCCCGCTATGCGAAAGGCAGCGGTGGCTTTAGTGCGGATAAAATGGCCGCTAAATCAAAGGCTCAGGACATGATGCCCAGTGCACTAAGTACACCGAAAGCGGTTCAAGAACAACTAGCCGGCATGTCGCGCGAAGCCTTGCAAAAATTATCAGACCCAGAGTGGCATCGGATTGGTCAATCTGGCGCTGTGCTAGATGGTCGCGCAAAAACTTTTATTGAAAAAAACTCCGATGAGCGCGGTGCTTATAATAGGGGACGAAGCCTAAGTGGTAATTCGCCGATACCTGGGACTGACCGTGCAGGGGAACCACTTACAGGCGAAGATGAATTTGGAAGCTATATGAGGCGATCTCGTTTACCACTTCCAGCAGATGAAATTGCTCGTCTGGAAAGTACAGGTAAATACAAGAATGATTACAAAAAATCTCGAAAGAAAAAAATTGAGGATAATACTACCACCCCAGTTGAAGCTAATAAAAAAGACGCACCAAGAGGAAATGGCAATTTAGCGGTCAATGATTTTGCTCGCGGTAAATCTGATATGGTGGCAGTTGATTTTGAAAAACTCAATATCAAGGAGATCGAAAAGGCTGAGGGCTCCGCTGATTGGAGTGGCACTCAGGGCTTGAATACCAATAATCCCGCGATGATGCAAAAAATTGCCGGTCAGATGGTTAATATTTTGGGTCAAGAAATATCTAAATTAAAGGCACAGCCGAATTTGAGTGGTGGCGACCAGAAACGTTTAGAAAATCTGCAAACTGCGAAGAGTCGTTTTGAAAAGCCAGAGGAATTGCAGAACATGCAGCTTATTAATTCCAGCGCGGCTGACTATAAGCTGAGTGATGTTAAAGATACGGTGGTTCACGAACAGGTTCATGCTTTGGGCTATCATGATGAAGATGATGTAAACTATGCAACGGAACAAATAATGCAAACTAAGCAGTATGATACTCGTAAGGACAAGAAAGCTGTTGATGATATTCTTGCAGATAAACCCAAAAAAGAGGTTAGACCGGATGAAATTAAAGGAGACAGCTCCTTTGTAGAGCTGGATTCATCTCGGTTTGATGTTTCAGTTGAAGCCTTAACTAAGAAAATGGATGATTTAGGGAATAAGTTCGCTGTGCCCAAACGATCGAGTGTTGGTAACGCTGGTAATTCCGGGCCATCATCGCAAAATTTTGCTTATTGGTTTACCCTACTACGGAAATCGATTCTAAAAAGCGGGAAAGCGGGAAAGGCGGCGGAAATGCTTGGTGGGGATAAGGAACCTTCTCCTGTTTCTCTTGAAGTTGTTGCTCATAATTTATCCAAGGATTTAAACGCCTCTGTTTCAGAGGATAAAAAGACTTCATAACATCACCAATATGGATTATATTGCTCAATGTCTACAAAAGTTTAGTAAGCTACCTCAAGGTCTAAAGGAAATCTTGGGTGGTCCCGAAGCTCTTGTTGTTGTCAAAGAAATTGAATTAGAATACGGGGTCAATACGAGTCTCCCGCTCATTTTAGTCGGCATCGGTGAGCTTAAAGCGACTCAAGTTGCGGACTATTTACGTAAAGAAGAAAACTTGAGCGAAGAAGATGCACTCGAAGTGAGCCGTGAATTAACCAGAAACGTTTTTTCGCGTTTAGTTGCCACGTTTACTCCTGGTCAAGAAATTGATGCACTTAGCCTGAAGGAAACATTAAAAAACGATTTGCTTAAACTTATTTCCGATAAAGATTTAGCGGAGTCTTTTAATCTCAACGTTTTCTATTTATTGAAGAATGAGCCTGCATTTCTGACCGAACTAGAGGCGGCCATTATGAGCAACCCAACGATTGTAAGTAATTCTAAGATAATAGATGAAAAGGGCGCTCACCAAGCGACAGTCGCGAACTGGATAAGAGACTTTGTTGCTCTTAACGGCAGTGGTTATTTTGATGATCTTGTGCTGGCAAATTATATTAGTAATTCTAAAAACGCTAAATCGTTGTCAGCGGCTGAGAAAATATTGCTTTCGCGTATTTTTAAAGTCTATCGCAACATTAGCTACTTTGATGAAATTACCGATAAAACGCCCGTCAGGTTTTGGAGCATAATCCCTGTAGATATAGAGGTTGAACCTCTGGGCCGCCAAGCTGATGTTGAGGAAAGTGATACCTCAAAAAAACCTCTGCCACTAGAACGTGATGAAGTAGTTATACAAAATTCTGAAGCCTCTAAGCTCCAAGCTGCCCTCAAGGATTATCCGGTCGGCAGCCTCGAGTATAAGGTGATTAGACAAGAGCTTGACCGTCTGCGCTTTAGCGTTTCTGCTCGTTAATCTTGGTAAAAAATCTGAAATATAGCCGCCTCACTTGTAAGGCGGTTTTATATTTTTTTCAGGTAAAAATTATCGTGATTTTGGCTTTTCCTTTCTACAGCAAATATGCTAAAATGAAGATAATGCCCGCAGTATATTTCCTGGCAATAATTTTTGGATTTTTTTGTCCTGTTTCATGTTCGATTACTTGCAACAATTTAATAAGCTTCCCAAAGAGCTAAGGGAAAAAGTCTCCTCGCCAGCCGCTATGGAGATTTTGTCGTCTCTGGAAAGTAAATATGGCGTTAGTCTAGCGATGCTTGTCATGCAGGTAATGATTAAGCAAGTGCTGGTGAAGGATTTAACCTCACATTTCATTTCCGAGTTCGGTCTAAGTTCGGATAAGGCGCGCTCTTTGAGTAGTGAACTGCAGGAACGCCTCTTGTTCGCAGTCTCAACTTATCTTGGCATTAGACCGGTTTCAATGCTGAGTTCAGAGGATAAAGAACTCGAGGTTTTGATGAAAGAGAATGGCATCGTTTTGCCTAGTCAGGATTTAATCTCACGTTGCCGGCAAATCTTGCTAACTTATCGCAAGGGCGTGCGTACCAAAATTGACGCCCGTTCCGCTCTCGAGCGTCCCGTCGAAGTTGGCGGCCTATCCTTAGACCCAGCTGCCGCTGATCGACTCTTGCGCGCGCTTGATCAACCGAAGATGGCGGCGCCGATTGCTGCTTCTGTGTCCGCTCAAGCGGCGATTAATGATTTGATTAATAAGAGTGAAGCTAGTAATACTTACGATTTTAAAGCCGCTTTAGCTAAGGGTGAAATAAAACCACCGGCTGCTTTAGCTGATAAGTTTAAACCGACACTAACTAAATTAGACGTCTCACATGAAATTGAGGCCCCTGATCCTGAATTTGCTATTGCCGCGCCAGATGAAGCAAAGCAGTTGATGCGCCCAGCCGTACGCACTGCTCCCAGCGCGCCTGTTACTCCGACTATCCCAGCAACTCCCGCTACAGCTACTCCAATAGTTTCAGCTCCAGTAGCGACGCAAGCAGACCTTACGCCTCCCGTCGCTCCTCCTCAAATAGTACCAACAACAACAGAGAAAGAGCCCGTCGTTTCGGCGCCCGCCCCTATTCGTATTAACCGACCTCCAGCCGCTGTCAAAGCGGGTATGTGGTCAAAGTTGTTTAAGGGCACATCTGGTCCGGCCCCAGAAGCGGCTAGTTATGTAGCTAGAAATTTAGAGGAAGAAGTTCGGGCTGCCAGCATGCATAACAATGTAAGGGTGAGACCAGCCGCCTCGAGCGAACATCGACCGAAGATGGATGATGTGAAGTTGAAGCCCAAGGTCATGGGACCGATTGAAGAATTGCGTTATCTTGACTTGGTTAATTTCCGACGTTTAGGCGCGAGTCCAAAAGAGATAACAAGTAAAGTCGTTACGAAAATCCGCCTACTCGAAAAAGATGGTTATGACCGTATGGTTGAAGGTGTTAAAGCTTGGCGTCAGAGTCCGGTTAATCGACTCTATGTCCGCATTACACATGAAGCCGTGGTTAAAGGCATCCCCTTAAGGGAAGCGGTAGCTAGTCGGGAAGCGGAGCAGAAAGAAGTGCTCACAATGGAAGAGATAGAAGCAATTGTCGCGATGAATAACTCCTTGATGTTTTAAAATATATGCAGCAGTTTACCGTTCCTCAATTTATCGACGTTGAAAGCAAGATAATCGGTCCGATTACAACTCGCCAGTTTCTGATTTTTCTGGGGGCAGCAACTTTGATTGGCATTAGCTATAAAATTTTTGACTTCGCTCTTTTTCTGACACTCGCGATTGTTTTTGCACTTATTGCTTTTGTCTTTGCTTTTATTAAAATTAACGGACGCCCCTTTCATTATTTCATTCTTAATTTGGTGCAAACATTCCGCCGCCCGAATCTTCGTGTCTGGAATCATCGGCAAGGCGATTCTGTTAGTATGCCGCAGGCGCCACTTACCAAGCCCGAAGTCAGTATTAAGCCGAAAGAGATATACCGCTCATCACATTTAGCTGATTTAGCCTTAGTAGTCGACACTAAGGGGCGCTATCGCGGCGACGGGGAAGATAATTAATAAATATGGCTGAAATAAATAAACTAGTGCGCAATAAGGTCAACGTCTCTACGCAGCAATATCTTGATATTGCTGAGATTAAAGATGATGTTGTCATCATGAAGGATGGCACCTTGCGCGCGGTCCTGCTGGTTTCAAGTATTAACTTTGCCCTGAAGAGTGAGGATGAACAAAACGCCGTTATTAACTCTTACGTGATGTTTTTAAACAATCTCAACTTCATGCTGGAGATTGTTATTCAGTCACGTGAACTGGACATCGAAAATTATCTCGTGTATTTAAAAGAAAAAGAAAAACAGCAGCTCAATAAGCTGCTGAAAATGCAAACCTCCGAATACATCAATTATATCAAAGAGCTTACCTCTATCGGCAAGATCATGAATAAACGCTTTTATGTGGTTGTTCCATATAATCCCTTGTCCGACAAGCGCAAAGGTTTCTTTAAGCTTCTTGGGGAAGCCGTGCGTCCAGCAACTTCGATTACTTTGAAAGAGAAGAGCTTTAACCGCTACAAAGAAATGCTTAATCGACGCCTTGAAAGTGTTATTGGCGGACTAGAGTCGATGGGAGTTAGTATTGCGAGACTCGATACTCAGAGTTTAATCGAGCTTTATTACAAAACATATAATCCCGAAACTTCGAAGAACCAGGCTTTAGCTGATCTTGAAAAAATGCGCGTGGAAGGCAATTAAAATAAGCGTCTATGATAAATTTCAATAAGAACGACGACAAACAGAAAATGACGTTAAATACGCCGATCTCTTTAACGCCACGCTCAAAGGGCGCTGTTATTGAGAATGACCCGGAAATGACGCGTGAAATTATTGAAGAAGAAAAGGCCTTTAGACGAGGCGTTTTAACGGTACGCGATATTATTTCACCGGCCAGTTTGCAAGTGAAGCCAAATTGCATCATGCTCGGCGGCAAGTTCGCTCGTACAATTTTTGTCATCAATTATCCAAGATATATCAGTGTCGGCTGGTTTGCCCCAATTATCAATCTTAATCTGACCTTTGATGTTTCCATGTTCTTTTATCCGGTTAAGAGTGCGGTGATTTTAAAGCAATTAAAAAATAAAGTTGGTACCCTGGAGGCGCAGATTATCTCGGATGCCGAAAAGGGAGCCGCGCGTGATCCGCTTCGCGAAACCGCGTTGCGCGATATCGAATATTTACGTGACGCCTTGACTCAGGGAACAGAAAAATTCTTCCAGTTCTCACTGTATGTGACTTTATATGCCGATAATATGGAAGAGCTTGATCGTATGTCTGATCAGGTGGAAGATATATTTGGCTCACGCCTTGTTTACTCTCGCCGTGTTTATTTCCAGGCAGAGCAGGGCTTTAATTCTACACTCCCTCTTGGGAATGATGAGCTTTACATTACCTTCAACATGAATTCCTCGCCCATCGCCTCGTCTTTCCCCTTCATCTCCAGTGAACTGACGAGTGACCGTGGTGTTTTATATGGTATTAACCGTCACAATAATAGTTTAATTCTTTTTGACCGTTTCTCTTTGCAAAATGCGAACTCAGTTGTGTTTGCAACCTCTGGTGCCGGTAAGTCTTATGCGATTAAGTTAGAAATTTTGCGCTCCTTAATGCTTGGCTCAGAAGTTATTGTGATTGATCCTGAATACGAATATAAACACTTAGCCGAAGCAGTAGGCGGCACCTATATTAACATCTCGCTCGCCTCAGAAAATAAGCTGAACCCCTTTGACTTGCCACGTGCCGTTGGCGGTGAAACTAAGCCAAAAGATATTATTCGTAGCGCCGTTATTACCTTAAAAGGCTTGGTGCGCTTAATGCTCGGTAAACTTAATTACGACGAAGACTCAATTGTTGATCGCGCCTTGTTAGAAACTTACGCGAAGAAGGATATTACCCCTGACTCTGATTTATCGATGATTGATGCGCCTATTATGTCCGACTTTGAGCAGGTGCTCGATGGCATGGAAGGCGGTTCCGACCTTGCTCTACGTTTAAAGAAGTTTACTGAAGGCACCTTCGCTGGCCTACTCAATAGTCCAACCAACGTGGAGATGAATAATCAGCTTGTTTGCTTCTCTGTCCGTGACTTGGAAGACGAGTTACGTCCCCTCGCGATTTATACCATTGTTAACTACATTTGGAATACCGTTCGCAGTGAAATGAGACAGCGCATTCTCGTAATTGATGAAGCTTGGTGGATGATGCAAAATGAAGACAGTGCTAAATTCATTTTTGCCCTGGTGAAACGTTGCCGTAAATATTATTTAGGAGTAACAACGATTACCCAGGACGTAAATGACTTTTTAACCTCTCCGTATGGTCAGGCAATCGTGACGAACTCCTCCTTACAGATACTGCTCAAACAATCACCAGCCGCGATTGATCTCGTGCAAAAAACATTCTTGCTAACTGAAGGTGAGAAATATCTACTACTCGAATGTGGTGTTGGTGAGGGTATTTTCTTTGCCGGCAATAAGCACGTGGCCATGAAAGTCGTTGCTTCTTACGCTGAAGATCAGTTGATTACCTCAGACCCAAGACAGTTACTCGAGATTGAAGAGGCTAAGCGTGAATTTAATGAAAGTTTAACTCAAGAACAATCATAAAAATATATGAATAATCGACAAAGAACCGGCCTGGCGATAATAATTGCCGGCTTACTCGTCATCGCCGCCATTATTTACTTCATATTCATGCGACCGGTTGAGCAGCCGGAACCAGTGACGCCAGTAGACGTCCCTTCTGGGCAATTACCGACCGCGCCCGAAGAAAGCGATCTTACCGCTGGCAATGTGCCTCGTCGTAATACCTACGACTTAAGTTCAGAAACGCCTCACGAAACCAATGCGACCGACGTCGCTAAGCTCGCCGGTATTGTGGCGGAGCGTCTTGGCTCTTTTTCCAATCAGTCAAACTACAGTAACTTTGAAGATTTAAATATCTTCATGACCGCAACGATGCGTGACTGGGCAAAGACTTATGTAGAAAAGATGCGCGCTGATAATCCTTATGACGGTAATTATTATGGCATCAGCACCTTCACGATAAACACTAGCGTGACGAGTTTTAATGATAACGCCGGGACAGCTGAAATAGTTGTTGGTACGCTTCGCCGGGAGACGAAGGTTGATGGCAGCGAAAGTGAATTTAATCAAGATCTGCGTCTCGTATTCGTAAAAGAGGGGGACCGCTGGCTGGTTGATGGCGCTTACTGGATAAAATAATCTATGGCGATAAAGAAGATATACACTTGTACAAATTGCGACGCCCAGTTCCCCAAATGGAGCGGGCGTTGTTTGGAATGTGGCTCCTGGGGGACACTCGGGGAAGAGATGATTGATGCGCAATCAGAAAAGAAAGAAGAAGCCAAGAAAATTGGGGGCGCCACTGTTATTGATTTGCGTGATTTAAAAAGTGGACCCGAAATTCGAATCAAAAGTGGCTGGGAAGAAATTGATCGCGTTTTAGGCGGCGGTTTACTGCCAGGGTCTCTATTGTTACTAAGCGGCGAGCCAGGCATTGGTAAAAGTACCTTGGCGGCGCAGCTCGCTGACAAGCTGAGTCAGGCAGGCGAAGTCTTATATGTCAGTGGCGAAGAGTCGGCCGCCCAAGTTAAATCCCGCTTAACCCGACTAGGCTGTAATCTTAATCGATTGCGCTTTATCGGTGAAACCAGTGTTGAAAAAATATCAGGAGCGGCCTTAAAAGAGAAGCCAGCCTTAATGGTTGTCGATTCAATTCAAACCGTCTATTCCTCTCTCATCCCCTCTGGAGCGGGGAGTCTTAGTCAGATAAGAGCGGTGGCAGTTAAATTTTTAGAATTGGCGAAGGAGCAGGGAATTACTGTTTTATTAATCGGACATATTACAAAAGACGGACAAGTGGCCGGACCGAAATCACTTGAACATATTGTCGACACGGTCTTATCTTTAGAAAATGAGTCGGGCAGTAATTATTGTTTATTGCGTGCGAGTAAAAATCGATTCGGGTCGGTTAATGAGCTTGGAGTTTTAGAGATGACGGGCACGGGGTTTATTGAAGCGAAAGATCCGAGTTCGGTATTTTTAGGTTCAGGAGCTGATGCCATTTCCGGCTCCGTTATCGGTTGCGTGCTTGAAGGCACCCGACCGTTTTTAGTAAATATTCAGGCGCTTGTCACAAAAACTGTTTTTGGATATCCGCAACGCAAGGCGAGTGGTTTAGATTTAAATCGTTTGCAGGTGTTAAGTGCCGTTATTGCTAAGCGCAGTAAGATTAATTTAGTGACCCGCGATATTATTTTAAATGCAGTCGGTGGCTTGAAGATAAACGACCCAGCGCTTGATTTAGCTGTCTGCGCCGCCATCATTTCTTCATATTTAAATAAGCCCTTGCCGGCGGGTATGGTTTTTATTGGTGAGGTCGGTCTTGGCGCTGAACTGAGGCCGGTCTTTCGTCTCGAGCAACGTCTCCGTGAGGCCGAAAAATTGGGCTTTATGAGTGCCGCTGTGCCTAGTGGGACCGAATACAAGGGGGGCAAGTTAAAGCTCCTTAAAATCAAGAATTTGGCTGGTTTAGTGGAAATAATATAGGAACTGTTCTGGGGTATTGACAAGTATGTTTAAATATGCTACAATAGTATTGTTCTTTTAAAATAGGTTTTTGAGTTTACAAGGTTTGACCACTTTTAGTGCTCAGACGCTGCAAACCCAAAAACCTTAAAACATGAAAAACATTTTATCGATTATTTTCTCGATTATTTTCGTTCTAGGATTAATTTCAGGAATAACCATATTTCTTTCAGCGTTTGCTATGATGCTTTACATTTTTGGTGAAGGAGGAGATCCTGGCGACCTTGTTAGATTCATTATGAATCACAATAGTCCACTGAACATTTCAATACTGGTCATATTGACCGTCCTCGCCACCTTAATTGGCAACTACAAAAAATCTATTCCTAACAAGTTACTCGATAGAATCGAAAAAATATTTGCATAATTTGCTGCTTAAGTGCCCTCCTCGCAAAATACGTTTTGTAGGAGGGTTTTTTTATTATAAAAAAGCCCATTTGAGAATGGGCTTTTTGGATGTTTTAGACAGATAGTTCGACCGGTTTTGGTCGTTTAGTTTTTCTTTTGAGCTGAAGCTGGATAATCATATCCCTTTCCTTGGGGCTCATCTGCAGTTTGCTTAATAGTATCTTTCCGGGAACAGGCTTATTTTTTGTCAGAAGTTGCTGAATGGTTAATAGATCATTTACCTCCATTGTTAATTCCGAAAGAAGAATCGTAGTCGGAAAAGCTCTATTGGAGTTTTCGTCGCAAGATTTCGCGTGTCTTACTACCGCTTTGCCAGCTTCGAGAAAGACATTTCCTCGGCTGAAGCAGACTTCGATATTATTGAAATAACCCTTAAATACAGTATTGTCATCGCCCAGGCAGATGCGGGCTTTTTTTACGATAATTTGACTTCTCTCTGTGAAGATGTTTTCTTTAGTGAAAACAATCAACTGGCCCTGGTGTTTAGCTTGAAAAACCATGTCTTGTGATTTTTTGGTGAAACAAAATGTTAAGTTACAATAACGCTATCTTATAGATTTTAGGTTACTTTGTCAAGAGCTGACTATTCCAAATGGGCTTCATTTTCCGGATTATCGCTGAGGCGAGCCTTAATTTCAGGATGATTATCCAAATCCGGGTCTTCTTTTATTAACTTCTCCGCCGCTTTTTGGGCCGCCTTAATCATCTCATAATCAAACAAAGAGGCAATGCGTAACTCAGGAAAGCCGCTTTGGATGCGTCCATACAAATCACCAGCCCCGCGCAATTTTAAGTCCATTTTTGATAAAGAGAGGCCGTCATTATATTTACTCAAAGCTTGAAGGCGTTCGGCGGTATTGGGATTTTGCTGATCTTTACTGGTGAGCAAGAGACAGTAGGATTGATGTTCAGAGCGACCGACGCGTCCACGGAATTGATGAAGCTGAGCAAGACCAAAACGCTCGGCTCCCTCAATTAACATAATACTGGCATTGGGCACGTCAACGCCGACCTCCACGACGGCGGTGGCGACCAAAATTTTAGTGACCCCATCAGCGAAATCCTTCATTACTTTTTCTTTCTCAGCGCTTTTCAATCTTCCATGGATAAGGCCAATTTCTAACTCAGGATATATTTCATTTTTAAGACGCTTATATTCAGTCGTCGCCGAACGTGCACCGAGTTTATCCGACTCTTCAACGAGCGGACAAATCACAAAAGCTTGTCGACCGGTATTTATTTGGCGACGAATAGTTTCATAGGCTTCTTCACGCTTTTCTTCCGGCAGAACGTGAGTGATGATGGGTTTTCTGTTTTTGGGTAATTCTTTGATTAAGGACAAATCAAGGTCGCCGTAGATGGCGAGAGCGAGAGAGCGGGGAATTGGTGTGGCTGTCATCGACAGAAAGTGTGGCCACAGTCCGCCGCCGCTTTGCTGCAATTTTTGTCTTTGTCTCACACCAAAGCGATGTTGTTCATCAACAATAACCAATGCCAATCTTTCAATGCTGTAATCTTGAATAAGCGCTTGGGTGCCAACAATAATTTCCGCTTGAGAAATTATCTTTTCACGTCTGTCTTTTTTTGTTTTTGGTAAATCAAAATTAGCTTCAGCCTGGCTACCAGTGAGCAAGCCAATTTTTACATTAAAAGGACCGAGTAATTTAAGTAAGCTCCCATAGTGCTGCGTGGCAAGAATTTCGGTCGGTGCCATTAGTGCTCCCTGGTATTTATTAATAGCGACGTTGAATAAGGCTATAGCGGCAACCACTGTTTTGCCTGAGCCAACATCACCTTCGAGTAGGCGTGACATTGGCGCTTCACGGTTAATATCCTGCAGTATTTCCCAGGCTGCTTGTTTTTGCCCGGCCGTTAGGTTAAAGGGTAGAGCCTGCACAAACTGACGCGTCATCATTTCCTGGAAATCAATTTTCGGTGCTGGTTTATTCTTCAATTCTAGTTTAATTGATTGTGAGCGCAACTGACGTAAAAATAATTCACTGAAGCCAAGGCGCTTTCGGGCTTCCTGAGCTTCTTCAATATTTTCAGGGAAGTGAGCCTGCTTAATGGCAACCGGGAGTGGGAGGAGTTTTAATTCTTTGAGTAAATTTTCCGGCAACCACTCCGTCATTTTTTCAGTAGCCGGCAAAGCCTGACTGATTAAAAAGCGCAACTGTTTTTGAGAGAGGTCTGAACTTAAGTGATAGACGGGCACTAAGCCCTGCGTATGTATTAAGCCGGCAGATCCAATCTTTTCATACTGTGGCGAGATGAGTGAGAGTTGCCCATAGCTTTCGGCAGTTTTGCCGGCAAGGGATACTTTGTCTCCCGCTTTTAAATTCTGAGCAATGAATGGCTGATTAAACCAGACCACTTTTATTAACCCAGTATCGTCGCTTACTAAAGCTTCGGTTAATTGCCGACGCTGACGAGCGCTTCGCTTATTCTGAATCATTTCAATCGTTCCCGCGATACTTACATTTTGTCCGGCATCGACATCTTCAATAGCGGTGACTTTACTGAAATCGTCGTAGCGGAAAGGGAAATATAAAAGCAAATCAGACACTGTTTCTAGTCCAAGTTTTTTAAGTGATTGAGTTGTGGTCTTGCCAACCCGGTTAAGGGCGGACAAAGGGACGCTGAGTAGCATGGTTTTTAAAAAAAATAAGCGCCAAACAAGCGCCTATTTATTGATCAATTTATGTGCCCCCACCAGGAATCGAACCTGGATTACAAGATCCGCAATCTTGCGTTCTATCCATTAAACTATAAGGGCTATAATCGACATTATACGATAGGCGAATTATACTATAGCCTTAGTAATTTCGTCAACTCTTCCGATAAAGGCGGGGAAACCCGGTCTAAATCTTCATTTAAGTATCGGACTAGGAAGTTGCGAACAGTGAGCGGGTCCTGACGGCGCAGGGGAATAGATAGGCGCGGCATCATTTTATTAGAGAATTCGAGATATAGATTTTTAACACTCTGACGGGGTTTATATAAAACACAGAATTGCTTGATTTCGTCGTAGTCATGAAAACGGCGCCCAATATTAATCCCCTCCGGTCCGAGCTTGATAGTTACCATTTTTGGCTCTCGGCCATCATTTACCACCATAATCGCCATAGCGATGAAGATAATGAGGGCAAAGAGGAAATTCGAGTTTGCGCCGAGGAAAACAATGTTCCATCCCACAATCGTAAAGAAGGAGAAGAACAGGCAGATAAAGACAAAAACGGCAGCGGCGATGTACCAGTTACGGCTTCTTTCTGGCTTTTTATACTCTGGCACTTGCCATTCAATGAAATTCACGTTATTGTTGGTTTGAGGCATATTTGTTTGACAATGGTGATGAGATTTTATATAGTGATTGTAACATAAATTCTAAAATATTAGAACAATATGGGAGGCACTGAATCCTATTTAGTGTCTTTTGTTGAGAAGTACAGCTTAATACTATTGGAGAGGTGGCTGAGCGGCTGAATCCGCCGGCTGGCGGAGGCAGGTTGCTAATGGTTATTACAATTTAATATATTTTGGAGAGGTGGCTGAGCGGCTGAAAGCGGCAGGTTGCTAACCTGTTATACGTGTAACAGCGTATCCGGGGTTCGAATCCCCGCCTCTCCGCACTGAGTTAAAATCGTCTTTATTTTCAATTTTTGATAGCACGTCAAAAGGCTGTTTGAATGAAATATTGGCGATTTTTTTATTCTCGATTTCAGCGTTCCAAAGTAGAGAAATTAGCACACTTCTTTGTTTATCAGCAGAAAGCTTCAAAAACTCTTTTCTCCTTTGTTTAGGCTCTAAAAAGAAATTTTTTACCCGTTCCAAAGTAACAAGCTCCTGATCTGATTTCTTATCCTTTAGTGCCTGCAAATCCTTATTAACGATAACAGAATCGTTAGCAAGGGCTTCATTTTTGGCTCTATAATCGTCTGCTGAAACGATTTTATCGAGGTAAGCGTCTAGAAGGGCTTTTTTGCGTTCATCGATTCCCTGTAGCCTGCTCTGCAGGCTGAGGGCGCATTCCTGTAGGTAGGAAGAGGACGCCTTGCCCTCTTCGAGCTTTGCTCGGTAGACGAGATCGACGATTTTATCGTCAAACACCAAACTATCAAACACCCGAACGAGCTCCTTGGAAAGAGCTTCTTCTTTGATATAGGCTTTATGCTCATCACAACCACCTTTGCCGTTAGTGCAGTAGTAATATACTAGGCGACCCTTCTTTTTCGTAGCAGTTAGCTGGCATCCACACTTAGCACACTTTAAAATTCCTCTAAAGGCAAAAGGAATAGTCTGGTGTTTAACGTGGGCTTTCTCTGTAAAGATCTCTTGCGCATTATCAAACAACTCTTTAGAGATAATTGGCTCATGATTTCCTAAATAGCTATTACCATCTTTTACCATTAATCCGCAGTAGAAAGATTCTTTTAAGATTTTATGAATTTTACTTTTGTGATATTTATTGCCCGCGCGACTTCTAAAGCCCTCTTGAAATAAAATATCCGAAATCTCTTTTACGCCGTATTTACCTGACGCGTACAAATCAAATGCTTTTTTAATGTATGGGGCTCTTTCTCTATCAACAACCAGAGAACTGTCTTTATTAAAGTATCCAATAGGCGCTAAATTTGGCCATCCGCCCTTTTCCAATTTAGCCCTGATACCTCGTTTTACATTTTTACTCAAGTCCAAAATATATTGGTTTGCCATTCCGCTTTCTACATTAAATAGCAGAGCATTATCGCCAGGAAGATATTGCCTTTCCATGGTTTGGATAATTGTTAATTCATTTTGTTGTAGGAGCCATTGGATAGTAGCCGAATCTATTGGGTTACGGGACAGCCGATCTATCTTCCAACAGAGAATGCCGGTAATCTCTCCCCGCTTTATCATATTAACGAGCTCAGAGAATTCCGGACGGTTATCGGGCTTCTTAGCTGACTTGCTTTCTCTAAATGTATGGACAATGTTAAGCCCCAAAGATTCAGCCAACTTTAACATTTCCGTCTCCTGTGAATCGAGAGAAAGAATTTGACGGCTACTATCCTCTGTCGATTTTCGACAGTAGAGGGCATATATTGTTTTGTCATTTTTATTCATATTTTTGAGTTATATGGTATAATTTAGATATAATTTAGATATAATTACTAATAAAATGCCATTATGCTAGAAGGTCTCATTATCGTTTTAATTATTGTAAATATATATTTTTATATTGATCTAAAGAAAACAAAAAAGAAAATCAATGTATTAACTTTTTTTATTGATGGGTTAATCAGTTTTTGTAGAAAAGTACCTGGACAAATTGTTTGGGTTAATGAATCAAAAGATGGTTCGGCCAAGAAAAATATAGAGGAATATGGCCATGACTACATTTACAACTATATTAAAGATTCTTTTGAAAACGGATACTGGATAAAACCTTATGAAAAATTTTTAAAAGAAGATAAAGACTTATTTCAACATGAAGATTTTGTTGGTGGCTTTATTAACTACTTTGAATATGTTCATAATAAATTAAACTTGGAACAAAAAGCATTTGAAGAGGAGCAAAAAAAGAAAATAGATAAATAAAAAGAGCAGTCCTGATTGACCTCAACTTAAAACTAGCCAAAAGCTAATTTGTCGTTAAGCAGAACTGCTCATTTCAAACGGCAAATATAAACCTATAAAAAAGGCTTTTGGGCAAAATAGTTCAAGTTGAGGTCAATACTATCAATCTATCAAAGAACAGTCTAAAAATCAATATTGTCCTATTGAGTGCCTAAAAGCACTTTTGTTATATACTCATCTATTTCGGGGTAATCGGTTAAATCATGCTGATAGTAATTTAGCCAACGCATAAAGTTTGTAGTCTTTCCAAGGGTTTCATTAATGTCAGCTTTGTTATATTCGCTTTCTCCGTCCCACTTATAAACAAGACTATCACTAGGCATGCGACTCTGAATCAGTGAGACTACTTCGCTAAATGAATTCTGCAGAGGTTTATGCAAATTTTTACTAGTTATATATTTCTTTTTTCTTGGAAAACTGTTCTCAAGGACAGATTTCTGTATATACTTTGTAAAATATTCAATAATTTTATTTAACTTCTTTTGATCTTTGATTTTTTCAAAGTTCTTTTGTTTTCCGCCGACCATTATCCTTCCTTGTCCCCAAATATCCCTTAGGCGGTTGTAAACATCTTGGATATAAGGAAGATTAAAAAATATCATATGATAATGGATAGCACCTCTTTTCTGTAACTCATAAACTGCAAGATATTTAAGATTACTCTGTTTTAAGTCCTTCTTTTCAATATCATTTGTTTCATAATTTAAACGCCTTATAAATTTAGTAAATTCATAGTTTGCCTTTTTAATATCAGATATATTCTCGGCAAAAGTAAGGGTTAGAGTAATTGGCAAGTATGGTTTGTGTTTTAGATTTAACCACTGAAAACTATTTGACCGTATAAGCCGTTTAATCATTCTTTTAGATCTCCTGGCAGATGCTTTAAGGATTTCATCAGGACTGGCTTTAATTTTAGGAAACTTTTTAGCAACCTCTATTTCCTCATCAGTCTTTTCGCGCGTATTGGTTTTACCCATACTTAAGTCTCGACCAAATTGATATATTTCAATTAATGTACCAGATTTAACGACTTTTAAATTCGAAAAATACTTACAAGAAGGGGCGTAACGGATCTCATCGGGGAGATTATCCATAAAATTTCTAATTAAGTGTTCTCTTTAACAAGGATGACCTTTTCCTCTCCGCTCACCGCCTGAAGGCGGAAATGAGCGGACAGGAAAAGAACTGCTTGCTTGAATAAAGGGAATTATATAGATTCAATAAAGATACGAGAAAAGATTCAGCCTCTTCTTGGCTTATCTCTCGCCCATAGAGTTCCGTAAAATAGACTTGAAAATCAGTAATAAGTTGTGAGCTATAATGCGCCATAAAAAAACTACCAATTGCTTTCTATTGGTAGTTTACGTAACTGGCATTACCCTGATTTACGGGTAAAGATTATTAAATTGTAACGATATTGCTAATATTTCAAATATTTAGGATTAATTTTACACCAAGCCCTTTTTCCCGTATGAGATTCTATGAAGCCAACCACTCTTTTGGAAGTAGCCTCCTCTATCTTTAAATTCAATCTTTGGCATGCGCGGTAAAACTTGCGCCAATCCTTATCACTATCATAGTCTTCAAATTCATCTATTTTTTTTGCAACATCTTTGAAATATATCTCCTCAGAAAGATCCTCATTATCAAAGATAGCCTCAAGGATAAAATGGTCTATTGGGCGCTCAGCCCTCAGTGTAATCTTTATTAAATCACCTTTGATATTAAGAACGCTCTCCTCCTTATCAAAGCTAATAGGTGATTGTGGCTTAGTCCCTTCAAGGAAGTCCTTTGAATCCAACTCATTTGCTATATAAGAGCTAACATCTTTTAGGCAATTCAGACAATAGGCAGGCAGAGACATTGAAAGCGATTTTTCTCCATCCTTATCTTTGTATTTAAAGGGTATTAAGGTCGTTGAAAGCTCTTTAAGAACCTGAGCAATCTCTCTTGTCTTTTCAGGGTTGCCTTTCTCTTCTTTAGCCTTACCTACTGTCATATGTATTGCAGATAGGTAGGTGAGACTAATGGGTAAATTTATATCGTAGAGATTGAAGGGGCGAGAAGATGTCAGAATATTGGAGGCATTTTCATGTTCTTTGGCAAAAATAGGTCCTTTGGGCCACGAAGAAGGATCCATGGGGTCAATAGCTGTTATATTATCAAAAGACACGTCTAGTTCATCTTCAGTCATATTTAGAAGAACGTCTTTTTGACTTTCGAAATATGCAAACTGATCTTTCATCAACTTCTTGACAGTGGTCTCAGTAGTTATAAATTCCATGAAGTCATATATAACTAAGTTGCCATTAAAAGTTCCGAGCTTTTCTTGGTACTGGGCAATAAAGGCGTTCAATTTATGCTTTATTTTATCAGAAGTCATATAGCCATATTGGCATAAATAGGCGCTAAAATCAATTAATTAAACATTTGACTTTTTAGTATTTTTATTGTAATTTTGAAGAATACCTAAAAAATATGATAGAAAAAATAAAAAAGGTTAGTAATCCACTAAGTATTATAGCTATTTTTGCCGCTCTGGCTGAAGTTGTTGGGACGACATCATTTGTGCTGGTTGATAAAGAAATTCAGTCAATATTTATTTGGTTTGTTATGGGATTCCCGACGCTACTAGTGTTACTATTTTTTATTACGTTAATATTCAAAACGCATGTATTATATGCCCCAAGCGATTTTGAAAATGATGATAATTTCTTGAAATTATTGAATAGGAAATTACAACAGAGCGTAGAGGTTGCCGAGGATGAGGTTAGAAGAATACCAGAAAGAATAAGTAATACTATCCCAAATCTTGAGAAGAGGGAAGAATTAAGAGATCTTATATCCAAAGAAATGAATGTCTTGCAAAGTCAAATCAAAACAACAAAAGATTTAGCTCTGAATATAACCGCTAATGCGCTTCCAAAATCAGAGCAACAAGCTAAAATTTTATCCTACCTTTGCTCTGAAAACAGACCCATGTCTATAACCGAGTTAGCGTCTCTTATCGGCATGGGAGAAAACGCTACAAAAAAATCAATAGAAAAATTAGAAAAAAGAGGTGTTGTTAAAAAGGAGGCATCTGATGGGAATGATGTTTATAATGTCAAATAAGTAAAAATGATTTAACTATAGAATTTTTATTTAATTTAATATAATAAGTATGGAATGGGAATTAGTAGGGAAACAATTAAGTGGTCTTGCCTATGTATTATTAGCTATATCTCCAGCGATATTTGTATTTGCCGTAACACTTCTTGGAACAGCCATTGAAAAATCGCAAAACGAAGAGAAGGCAGCACGTGAAAATGCAAAAACCGATGCGCAAATAGAAATTGATGAAGTAGAGACGGCGTTAAAAAAAGCAAGACAAGATGGGGACACCACGAGTCTTACTGCAAAATTAGAAGCATTAAAAATCAAAAAATCAAGCGCAGAGAAAGAAATATCAAACATCAGAAATAAATATAAACGTATCAATTTATTAAACACAGTTATTATCCCTTGTGTGTTGTTTATTTTGGTTATTACATTGAATCTTTCTGTATTCATCTCGGAAAATATTATTTTTCGCTTTACCATTTCCATTATTCAAATTTTGCTAATATTTATAGGTGTTTGGAGACTCTATAGAAGTCTACAATTAATCCAAATAATCAGTGCAAACAAAAAAGAAAGCGACCAATATCATCATTTAAAAGAAGCTATTAAAGTAGCATTAAACGAGCATAAACAAGACAATCAAGAGGAAGCCATTGTTCAATTTGTTGATAAAGCATTCCCATTAAATGTAGTGGCCTCAATGGAGTTGGAAATAAATTTTAGAGCTAAACTCATTAAAGGATCTACACTTAAAAATGCATTTGTGTGGTTTTATGTTCCGGATGGCTTTGAATTAATTAGACCACCAGAAGCTAGTAGTTGGAGACAGCCAAGCCTTGAAAATATACGCACGGTGCAAATAAGTCTTAATACATTAAGCATTGGTCCAGCGACCCCTCGTAGTTTAAAGATAAAAACCCCTTCCGCGCCTGGTAAATACACAATTAAATATGCAGTTCGAGCTGAGGGATATTACGGCGAGAGCAAGGATATTGCTATACTTGTTGGATAATATATTTATATTTCCAATTTTTTTTACGAACTAAATACCGTTCCAACTACGTCCCACCCTCTCCGCAGATTGACAAAAGTATGCCTGTATGGTATACTTTTTTGTTGTATTAGAACGTTAAAAAATAAGGTTAAATTTGGTTAATTGCTAAGATCGTCTGTAAGCAGGTGAATTTAGCGATTGATCAAATAATAATAATCTTAATAAATAAAAATCATGAAAAAGTTTAATGTTTTAATTATCGAAGATGATGAATGTATTGCACGTCAAATTATTAGGTTTCTAGATTGGGTTATTCCTAATTTTCAGTCTTTTGAGGCACAAGATAAAGAAGAAGCTATCAATCTTATGGCAGAAAAGGACTTTGATCTAATTACTTTAGATGGTCAACTTCTTAACAATGATCACGGGCGTGATGTGTTGAAAGAAATGTCGGAGCATCATATCTCTAAAACCGTTGTATATTCAGCCGATTCTAAATTTTTAAAAGAGTGTCGAGAAAAAGGTATTAAAGCCGCTGAAAAAGATTGTTATACAATAGATAAATTAATCTCTGTAGAAGGGGGGTCAATAGTATTTAAAATTTAAAATAAGAAATTATTTAAGGAAGATTAATAGCGATCTTCCTTTTTTATTTAGTTGAAAACCATTCCAACTACGTCCCACCCTCTCCGCAACTGATCTGTACCCAAAAAAGTAGACACTTTCGTGTCTGCTTTTTTTGTGGGCAAAGTAAGATATAATAAAATAAGCAATTAAAATAAATAATATGAGAAATAAGTTTTCTAACGAACAAATTGAAAAATTAATATTAAATCC
>JAUYNJ010000009.1 GCA_030696105.1 bacterium | reverse complement strand
TACACCCATGAGCGATAGGGCAGAGAAAGTTCAATTTAATCAGGATGCTACTACTGTTAATGCGACGTCTTGGCTCTGGTCCTTTACTGGTCCTGGCACCATCACTTTTGGCACCCCTAATGCAGAAGACACAACTATCACAGCAAATACTGATGGCATCTATACCATTACCCTTACCGCAAATGATGGTTTCACTAACAGCGCAGAATCCTTTCAGCTCACCTGGGACAGCACCGCTCCTGTCATTACCATTAACCCCATCACTCCTGATCCAACTGGCGATTCTACACCTACTTTCACTGGGAACGCCACTGACGCACTAAACAATATCACCGGTGTTGAATATCAAGTTGATGGCGGCTCTTGGGCTGCTTGCACCGCCGTTGATGGTACCTTCGACTCAAACAACGAAAATTATACTTGTACAGTTTCACCGGCGCTCTCTGAGGCTAGCCACACGGTGAACGTCATTGCTATCGATGCGCTCGGCAATACTTCTGACGGCTCCGTCTCTGATACTTTCACGGTTAATCTCTCTGGACCGAGCATCACGCCGATGTCTGATCGTAGTGAGAACGCTCTCTTCACCCAAAACGCAACTACAACCGGCGCCATCTCCTGGACTTGGACCTACACTGGTCCTGGTGTGATTACTTTTGGCACCGCCAACGAAGAAGATACCACCATCTCTGCTAGTGTTGATGGTACCTATACTGTTACTCTTACCGCCGCCGATGATCTGAATAATACGGTATCTTCCTTCCAATTAATATGGGATACTACACCCCCAGTTATTACTGTTAACACTCCTGATTTAGGAACTATTAGCATTGCCAGTCTTTCCGACACCAGTATCACTGATGATAATAGTGTTGCTAATATTCTATGGAAAAAAATCTCCGGACCCGGTTCGATTAATTTCACTGATAATGAATTAATTGCTAATCCACTTCTGTCGGCTACCTTAACTGGTTCTTACACAGTGATGGTTGAGGCTTGGGATGAGGCGGGTAATACTGCTAGCTCCACGGTAGAATTTATTTGGTCAGGGGATCCCGCTACTCCATATATTACCAATCCAGCTGGCGGTTCTTATGTAGCAGGCGACACTGCTGTAAATATAACTTGGGTGAGCTCTGGCGAGGATGATTTAGACTATTTTAAATTATGGTATTCGGGCGATAGTGGCGATACCTGGAATTTATTGGCTGATGATATTGCTTCAACAACGTCTACTTATTCTTGGCAGTCCCCTGAAGTTGATAGCGGTGGACACTTATTTAAATTGGCCGTATATAATCTCGCAACTAACTCTACAACCACAGTGAGTTTGCCTTTCTTTATTGATTCTACTCACCCTACCTCAGTTTTAGTGACGCATCCAGACGCCCTAACCTTGCCTGTGAAAGGCGGGTCTGACTTAGAAATTACTTGGACGGGAGGGGAAGATGATCATCTTGGTGTAACACCAATAACACTTGAGTATTCGGTGAGCGGGAATTTTGATGATACCGCACTAATTGCAAACACAACTAATTCCGGTAGCTATACTTGGACAGTGCCAGTCATTGCGACAGCGCCAACGGCAAGGGTGCGGGTAACTGCAAGCGACTTGGCGGGGAATCAAAGCCTTGGCCTCTCGTCAACTTTTGCAATTGATTCCTTAGCGCCAGACGTGATTCTTACTGCTAATTTTGGTGCTATGGCGGGAGTCTTTACACCTAATCCAACTATCAACGATAATATTGATACAGCCGGCGAACTGACTTACGCTTGGTCCGTGGTATCAGCTCCAGCGGGCGGCAATGTTTATTTTTCAGTTCCTTTCATTGCTAACCCTTCAATTTCCGGTGATGAACACGGTGTTTACACACTGGCGCTAACTGTTACCGATAGAGCAGGCAACACTGTGACCGAGGAGGCAATATTTAACTGGCAGGGTGGCTCTATTTATCCAGAAGTCATTTATCCTAGTGCTGGGAATTATCTTTCCGCTGGGACTGCTAATATAGTTTGGACACTAGCGGGTGCTGATAATATACTCAGTTATCAAGTAGAGTCTTCGGAAAACTCTGGTGTTAGCTGGACAACTATAGCGACTGGTTTGTCTAATGACGCGACAACTACACCTTGGAATATCTCTGCTGGCACGAACTCAATGAATAATATGATTAGAGTGACTGCCTATGATAATGTTGATACTCCATATATCGCTAACTCCGGATTGTTTTCTATCGATTCGAGCGCGCCTGTGGTAAATCTTACGTCATCTTTAGGCACTATTAACACTGCGACCTTAGTGACTGCTAGCGCCACTGATAACTTTACTAGTGCTGGTCAGTTAACATATAATTGGTCAGTTCTTAGTGCTCCGTCTGGTGGCAACCTATTGATTTCTAGCAGCACCATCCTTACCCCGACCTTAGCCGGTTCTGTTAATGGTAACTATTCCGCCTTACTGAGTGTTTCCGATCAGGCTGGCAATACCGCCACAAGTTCCGTGGCTTTCACCTGGTACATCACACCAACTGGAGGCGGTGGTGGAGGTGGTGGTGGCAACACGATTATCTACTGTACACAAGTTGATTACAGTGCTTGGGGCACGTGTAATGGCGGTTTTCAGACGCGCACCGTGCTTAGTCGCTCTCCTTTATCTTGCTCCTTAACTACTGCTCAGCAAATTGCAGTTACTCAGACCTGTGTCGCTCCTGAGCTTCCGCCGACAGAGCCACCGGTAGTCGAGGAACCAATTGTGCCTGGCACTGGATCGACTTACCCCTTTGATCCGGAGGCGGTTGATGTTATTGAACTCGCTCGTCAGAACTTTACGAAAGTGGATACAAATCTAGTTAAATCAGTAATTGGTCGCATAGTATTACAAGTTGAGGACAGAGGAAGGGCTTGGTATATTAATCCAAAAGATAACCACAAGTATTACTTAGGTCGTCCCACTAATGCCTTTCAGGTGATGCGTATACTCGGTGACGGAATTTTAACGAGTAATTTAGATAAGATTCCGGTTGGAATTATTGACGGTAGTCTAACGATGGACGTTGATAGCGACAAAGATGGCCTGCCTGATCGCTTAGAAGAGGGCTTGCGTACCGACCCCTTCAAGAAAGATACAGACGGCGATGGTTTCTCAGACTATGAAGAAGTAAAAAATGGCTACGATCCTTTGTCAGGTGGTAAACCTAAAACCGACCTCGCTTTTACTAAGAAAAATAATGGTCGCATTTTTATCCAAGTGCAGCAAAACGGTGAAGCTTGGTATGTTGACCCGATTTCTCAGCGTCGTTACTACTTAGGTCGTCCAGTGGAGGCGCTAGCAATTATGAGAATGCTTAGTTTAGGCATCAGTAATGAGGATATTAATAAAATTCCGGTTGGCAGCTTCAGTGGAATTGTTAAATAAATAATTTGCTTGGACTTGATAAAACCCCGTTTATTAAAACGGGGTTTTTCTTTTGCGGGCAGGGCAATTTAATGGTATAATTAAATCAAATATATGACTAAGCCACATTTTTTAATTACAAGTGTACAAGTGATAATGCGCTTCGCTTGGAACATTATTTTTTTTCCTCTTTGGTGGTATAGTTTAGGATTTTTGCGTCATGTTTCAAAAATCTGGACTCTTTGGAGAGAAGAGGAGCGTTCACTGGGACTTACTGTCTGGGTCAAGAATTGTTTTGTGCCAATGTATGGTCAACGTGATATTGCCGGTCGGGTGATAAGTTTTTTTATTCGCACTGTTCAGATTATCGCTCGTAGTTTAGTGCTGCTGTTTTGGATAATCATTGGCCTAGGCATAATTATTGCTTGGTTGGCTTTGCCAATATTAATTATATTAGCGAGCGCTTATCAACTTTTAGAAAAATAGCCATGGAACCGATTAGTGAACTTCAATTTGAAACTAATGACGATCGCTTTGGCGCTTGGCGGCAAGGACGTTTTATTTTCTGGCGTCATCAGCTTAGTCGCTCCATTATCGCCGCCAATCGTTTACAGCAAGGGGCTGATAAGGCTTTAGACACACTTGTGCTCATTCTGGCGATTGCAGGCTGGGTGGCGTTAGCGGTCTGGGTATTTATTGAGCGCGAGGTTTTTATTGAAAATCCGCTTGCTATTCTTCACTTCTTTGAATATCAACATCCGCTCTTATTTATTTTTTTTCTATCAACCTGGCTCGATCTCTTTTTAATATTTAGACACAGTGAGCGCAGTAATAATAAGAAGAAAATTAATCATCGTCATTGGCGCGAAGAACCAGCCGCGGGCAAGGAGCATTTTAACGGTGCGACGGCGATGGGTGCTGATCTTCAAAAAGTTTTAGAGGATGCCTTCTTAATCGCTGTAAAATTAAAACAGTCGGAAGTAACAATCATGCACTTTTTCCGTGCACTCCTGACCACAACTCAGATTCAGCACATGTTCATTAGACTTGGCATCAACGCGTCGCAACTGGTAGGGAAAATTGAAAAGCATATGGGTGGCATGCCTGGTAAGGATAGGCGGCCGGAATTATCACAGGCATTACAAGAAGTATTAATCTCTGCCTTTATTGATGCGCTGACGCGACGTGAAATTAGTGTGGACCCTCTTAACGCGGTTATCTTTTGCTATCGTCGTGACCCGATTCTGGCCGAGATTTTATATGATTTAGAAACCGATGCCGATAAAATTAACAATGTCTGCGAGTGGTTTCACATAAACCATCAGTTAGTGGAGCGCAGTCGTTCTTATCACCGCTTGGCGGCACTTAAACCGGGCACTGGCATGGACAGAGCCTACACCGCCGTTGCCACACCGACGCTTGATCACTTTTCGCACGATTTAGTATTGGCGGCAAAATACGGCCGCCTCGAATTATGCGTTGGTCGCCAGGCTGAAATTGATTCTATTTTTGAGGTAATGGAGAGCGGACAGAGCGGCGTCTTGCTCGTTGGCGCTAGCGGTACTGGAAAAACGATGGTAATTAATGGTATTGCTCAATTGATGGTAGAAGAAAGAGTGCCGAAGTTTTTACAAGATAAGCGCTTAGTTGAAATTGACGTCTCTCGTTTAGTTGCAGGTGCCGCACCGGCGGAAGCAGAAGCGCGTTTACTCGATAGTATTAGTGAAGCATCAAGAGCTGGCAACATCATTTTGCATATCGCGAATATTGAAAATCTTGTTGGCATTACTGCTGGCGGACAGGATAGCCTTGATTTGTCTGAAGTATTATCGGAGGCTTTAACTCGTCGTAGTATTTTCTGTATTTCAACCATCACCACCGATAACTATTCGAAAGTAATTGAAAAGACATCCCTAGGTGAAGCGATGACGACAATTGGTATTAAGGAACCGGAAATTAATCAGGCGATACAGATGGTGGAAAGCAAAGTGGCGATGCTTGAAAATAAGTACCGCGTTTTTGTTACTTATGGAGCGATTGAGCAAAGCGTGAAGTTATCATCTCGTTACATTCATGATAAGTTTTTACCCGAGAAGGCGGTTAACCTTTTACGCAATGCCGTTATTCGCGTGGCGAAAAATGCTCGTCATAAACCAGAGGCCTCAATTTGTACGAAAGAGCATGTCTCCGAAGCAATTAGTGAGCAAACCGGCATTCCGATTCAGAAGTTAACCGAAGATGAAAGCGCAAAGTTATTGAGCTTAGAGGAAAGCATTCATCAGCGCATGGTCGGGCAGGAAGAAGCGGTTAGTGCAGTTAGTGCGAGTTTGAGGCGGGCGCGCGCTGAAATGAAAGATATTAAACGCCCCATCGCTAGCTTTCTATTTCTTGGCCCGACTGGTGTTGGTAAGACGGAATTAGCAAAAACGGTTGCCGAAACATATTTTGGCAATGAAAATTACATGGTTCGTCTTGATATGAGTGAATATCAGGACGCCGGCAGTACACGCAAGATGATTGGCGATGTTGATGGCACGCTCGGCTATTTAACAGAAGCTGTGAGAAAAAAACCATTCTCCTTAATATTATTCGATGAAATTGAAAAAGCGCATCCTGATATTTTAAATTTGTTTTTACAAATGCTTGATGACGGACGCCTAACCGACGGACAGGGAAGAACGATTAGTTTTACCGAATCAATTATCATCGCGACTTCAAATATCGGCGCCCTTTATATTCAGGAGCAAATCAAGGCGGGGACCGATTTAAATATTTTAAAGCAGGAGCTTATTGATAATCAGCTTAACAAATACATGCGGCCGGAACTCATAAATCGTTTTGACGGCATTATCGTCTTTAAACCTTTAACTGAAGAAAATATTTTCCGTATCGCAACCTTAATGTTGAAAGGTATTAAGAAGCGTTTAGCTGAGAAGGGCGTTGATTTACAGGCTGATCGTCTTGGGGCTGAGAAGTTGGCGAAGGCGGGATATGACCCCAAGTTTGGTGCCCGTCCTTTACGACGCTTGCTACAAGACCGAGTTGAGGATAAGATTGCCAATAAGATTCTCGCCGGAGAACTAAAAAGAAGGGATACTGTTATTATCGACTCGAAGGCAGAAATTAGTGTGTTGAAAGGGAGGAAATTATAAAAAAACCCGATTGTGTTAATCGGGCAGAGTTTTTTTTGAGGGAGGGGGGGGTTAATTAGCTACTTAAGCGTTTCTCTAATTTTCTCATTTTGCGGAGGTTGAATGCATCCGCGATAATGGATTGTACTTTTTTCGGCTTGTTCAGCTGAAATAAGATAAATTCGTGATTTGACGCAAATTTTGTCTTAGCTATTTCGGCGTTGGCTTTTGCCTCTACCTCTTGAACATAGCGATCAATTAAATCCTTCGTTTCTCCTAATTGTGGAGGCGAAAGGGATTCAATCAGTTTCTGCAAATCTGCTTCCGAATCTGCTAAGGCCAGATAGGGCCTTAGCCTCTCTGCTACTTTTTTTCTCATGTAACGCTGTTTTATTGGTTCTGTATATAATATCTTTTTTTTAAGGTAATGTCAAGCAATATTTACACTATGCACCTGATTTTATTTGTAACAATTGTCGTATTTGCTTATTTGCTAACGCTAGGTATTATTCGCCTGGCTGTTTATATTGGTTTAGTTGACCGCCCTGACGGTGCCCGTAAGCTGCAAGCGAAGCCAATACCCTTGCTCGGAGGCCTTGGCATATTCATTGCTTTCCTGACTGGTCTATATGCAGTGCGCGCAGTGCTTCTGTCAGGTAATTTAGAGCTTTCACACTGGGCCGGCTTTGCGCTCGGTGGTCTTATTTTGATGGCAGGCGGTTATTTGGATGATAGATATAATTTATCACCACGTGTACAGATTATTTTTCCGCTGCTCGCCGCTCTCGCGCCGATTATAGGGGGAGTTAGTATTGCTCGTCTTTCGAATCCACTAGGAGGAGTGATTGATGTACCGATGATAATTAGCGCACTGTTAATTGTGCTTTGGTTGCTTGGCATGATGTACACGACGAAGCTGCTTGATGGCGTCGACGGCTTAGTGAGCGGACTGGGTGTGATTGGCGCTCTCGTTATTTTTTTATTTACCTCGACGACTCAATACTTTCAACCAGACATTGCTATCGCCGCTTGGATTTTTGCGGCCGCTTGTCTTGGTTTTTTGATTTTAAATTACAATCCCGCCAAAATTTATTTAGGTGAGGGCGGTTCCTTATTTGTTGGTTATGTTCTCGGTGTCTTAGCTATTATCTCGGGCGGTAAAATTGCCATCGCATTATTAATCATGGGCTTACCAATTCTCGATGTTGCCTGGACAATTGCTCGTCGCTTGCTTAGTGGCAAGAATCCTTTTCGTTTCGCTGATCGCCGACACTTACATCATCGCTTACTTGATCTGGGACTATCACCAAGGCAAACAGTTGGTGTGTTTTATGCTTTTGCAGCCGTCTTCGGTCTCAGCGGCTTATTTCTACAGAGCAAGGGCAAGTTACTTGCCTTAATTGTTTTACTTTCAATGATGCTCATCGTCGTCGTTTTCTTTTCCTGGTGGGAGCGCAAGCGTCGACCGTCCTTGTTGTTGCAAGTTTGTTGCGCCCCCTGTGCCTCATATTCGACCTTAATGCTACTAAAGCCCGCCTATCGTGTAACTTGGTATTTCTATAACCCCAATCTCTCCTCACAAGCAGAATATGACAAGCGTCTTGAGGCGGTGAAGCGAGCAGCTAAGATAATTGATGTTAGTGTTATTGCCGTTCCCTATGAGCACGGTGCCTGGCGAGAAATGGTGGCAGGGAAAGAAGATGCGCCCGAACATGGCGAGCGCTGTCTACTCTGTTATCGCGAACGCTTGCAGCGGGCTTATGATTTTGCAAAAGACAAATATGATTTCTTTAGTACTAGTTTATTAGCAAGCCCGTATAAGGATGGCGAGGCAATTCGACGGATGTCGAAAGACATCGTAACGGGCAAGACTCAGTTTCTTGATGTCGATTTTCAAGTAAACGACGGCTTTCGTAAATCTATCGCTTGGGCGAAAGAACATGATCTGTATTTACAAAAATATTGTGGTTGCGAGTTTAGTTTAAAAAAATAGTATGAAAAAACTCTTTATATATTTTCTCGCATTGTGTTCTCTTTTGGCTTTGACGCTCACGGCTAACGCCAATGGCCTGCCAGATGCTGACCGCGATGGCGTGCCCGATAGAGATGAAATTGAAATATATTTTACCGACCCCAATAATCGCGATACCGATGGTGACGGTTTTAGCGATTTCGATGAAATTAATGCCGGCTATTCGCCCACAAACCCAGTGCCAGTGAAGTTGGTTGATAGTGATTTAGACGAAGATGGCCTCAGTGATGCCTGGGAGATAAAATTTAGAACGGATCCACGCAATCCTGATACTGACGGTGATGGTCACGGGGACGGGGAAGAAGTTGACGCTGGTTTTGATCCAGCCCTTGGTGGCAATGCTCGCCTCATTACTTCCTTGCGCGTTAATTTGCACAGTCAAACTCTCGACTTTCTTTTGAATGGTTATGCTTGGAAAACTTTTTCAATATCCAGCGGTAAAGCGAGTATGCCGACGCCTAAGGGAGAGTTTAAGATTGCGAATAAAATAGAGAAAGCTTGGTCTAGGGCTTATGGTCTGTGGATGCCTTATTGGATGGGTATTAGTGGGACGAGAGCTGGTTTCCATGAGTTGCCAGTTTGGCCTAATGGTTATCGTGAAGGCGAGAATCACCTAGGCATGGCCGTGTCTCACGGTTGTGTGCGCCTGGGAGTGGGCGCGGCGGAATATGTTTATGATCGAATTAGTGTCGGCGATCAGATAATAATTCGTTAATTTTTGTTTGTTAAAAGCCTATTTTTATACTATTATATAAGGAAAGAAGCTAAGATATATGATAAACAAAACTAAGTATTTATTTTTTCTCTTAATATTCGCCCTGTTTGCGGGCGGATGTTCTTTGCCCTGGAAAAAATCAGCTGAAAGTCAGCCAAGTCCCGAACCAGTAAACGCCGCACCAGCCGAAACTAGCAACAGTGGGCAACTCAAGAAGTTTGCCACTTATCAGGAGCTGCGAAATTTCTTGGAGGCACAGAGCCTCAATATTCCTCTAAACTATGGCAACAAGGAGATGTTGCAGGGGCTTGATATGGCCTCCTCACCGATGCGTGGCAGTGCTGTCACGGGCGAAGCGGCGGCGACTGGTGGAACCGATGATTATTCCCGCACGAATATTCAGGTTGCCGGTGTCGATGAGGCTGATATTATTAAAACTGATGGTGAGTACATCTACGCTCTCGTCTATAATGATATTTATATTATTAAGGCACAGCCAGTTGAACAGGCGCGAGCGGTTTCTAAGCTTAGCTTCAACTCTCGACCGAGTGAATTTTTTCTTGATAGCGGTCGCCTAGTTGTTATTGGTAACGATGATCAGATGATGCAGACGGCGGTCTATAAAACATTCCGTCGCCAGTCAGCTTATACTTTTGTAAAAGTATTCGATTTGAGAGACAGCGAATCACCAAAGCAAATACGCGATTTGAGCATGGAGGGAAGTTATCAGGACTCACGCGTCATTGATAAGCGTCTTTATTTGATTATAAATAATTTTAATTCCTATATAAGTAATGAAGTTGTGACTCCGCGCTTAGTTGATAACGGCAAAATTCTCTCAACTGATTGTGAAAAAAATGATCGCTGTTTTGCGCCCGACGTATACTACTTTGATATCCCTTACGACTCATACAATTTTACCTCCATCAATACTCTTGATTTAAGTGATGCCGAGGCAAGCGTGAAATCACAAACTTATCTTTTAAGCGGCTCTCAGAATCTTTATGCCTCCGCTAAGAATATATATTTAAGCTATGCGCAATATCTAGATCAAAACGACTTATTGCTAACAGTAATGCGTGAGCGTTTAACTGATAAGTTAAGTGCCGATGACCGTAGTCGTTTAAGTAAGATTGATGAAGCTGATAGTGCCGTGCTCTCCGTGCGCGAGAAAAAGCAAAAGCAGCTGCAATTATTTCAAACATTTTTAAGTACACGCTCAACTGAAGAATCTTTGGTTATAGAGTTAGATTTAGAAAATGCTTTAAAACAGAAGTATGAGGCTGAGGCAGCGAACTTGGAGCGAACTTTAATTTACAAATTTTCACTTGGCGACGAGCAGCCCGTCTATCGTGCTAATGGGTTTGTACCGGGAACGGCTCTGAATCAGTTTTCTTTCGACGAAGCTGAAAATGGTGATTTTCGAATCGCGACCACGCGCAGTGGTGGGCTTGGACTTGAGGGGAACACTGAGTCCTATTCGAATTTGTATGTACTCGATAGTAATTTGAAGCAAATTGGTAGCGTTGAGCGCCTGGCTCCAGGTGAGCGTATATATTCCGTGCGTTTCATGGGCAAGCGCGCATACCTTGTAACATTCAAACAAATTGACCCTCTGTTTGTGCTTGATTTAAGTGATAGACTATCGCCGAAGTTGTTAGGAGAATTGAAGGTTCCAGGGTTTTCTAGTTATCTGCATCCATATAATGAAAATACTTTAATTGGTGTTGGTAAAGATACTACGCTTGATGCTTATGGTAACGTGAAGACGGGCGGAATCAAGCTGTCTTTATTTGATGTGAGCGATCCAAAAAATCCACGCGAACTCGATTCTTATGTTAGTGGCGGCTCGGGCAGTGATTCGCTTGCCATTTCTGACCATAAGGCATTCCTATTTAGTCGTGAGAAGAATTTGCTGGCCCTGCCTGCTTCTTTAACATCTGTCGCGAGTAATTTCCGCACATATTTTAGCGGCGCCCTTGTTTTCAGTATTGAAAACATGAAGTTTAACCTGAAGGGACAAGTTGATCACTCTGACGGTGGCAAATATCAGCGCGCTGATTATTGGTGTGGGTATAATTGTTACGACGCCTCAGTTAGGAGAGCGGTGTATATAAATGATGCTATCTATACTTTTTCTAATAAGTATATTAAGGTAAACGCCCTAAGCACTCTAGACCCTTTGCAGACAATTAAACTGCTGCCTGATAGTGAGGCTGATGCGCGAGTGCAGCCAATAGAGCCACCAAAACCCGTAATCGAGGAAGCAATCAACGAACCGTCAGTCCCAACTAATCCCATGGGCCCAACTATGCCGCCTGTCGTCGTAACTGAGCCGGAAGCGCCAGCCGAGGAGCTCTTAACACCGCTAGTTGCGCCAGAGAGCACTCCTGAGCCTGCAACTGAACCACCACTTGATCCAAGTCTTTAAGTGAATTTTGAATTATTTATGAAACAACGTTTGTTATTATTACTGAAGATTGTTTACTGGATGTCTCCATTAGTTTTTTGGTTGTTCTGGCAGATAATTTTAGCTAACCCGCAGGAGCTTTGGTATTTGTTGCTTGCGGTCATGGTTTTATTGGTCCCAGTTTCCTATGAGGCCGCTGGCAGAAAACGTGGTCGTCGTTTCTTCTTTATCTTTTTAAGCCTAGGCATGCTCTTGTCCAGTTTCTATTTATTTATTTCTTTCCTTTCTTCCTCTTGGCAGGTTGAAATTCTATGGTTACTACTTCTCGCTTATATCTACCGCTACCTCTTTACCGCTTATCGCATGTCGCATGGCGGCTCAACCGATGACTGGCGGCTTGTTTCGCTGTACGGCGGCTTACTGACAGTTTTTCTCGCTTCCACCTCCTTTTTTGGCTTGCTGTCTTTTTTAAGTTTATCCCCTTGGCCATTGCTCGCTAGCTTCATTCCCTTTGTCGTCGCTAGCACCTACTCGCTGGCTTATTCACAAGAATGGCTGCGCAAATCTGATCGCTGGCTCTGGCCACTTTTATCTATTCTACCTTTGCAAATTGTGATGATGTTGTCTCTTTTGCCTTTGAATTATTTAATCACGGGCATACTGAGCACGCTCGCATATTATTCAATGATTAATTTTGTTCGATTATATAGTATAAACAATTTAACTAGGCGCAAAATTCAGAATTATGCCTGGTTTACCGCGCTTAGTTTAATTATTATCTTGCTGACCGCGCGTTGGCTATAAAAATAAGTATATGAAAAACAAACTAATACCCGTGATTTTAATTGCAACCGCCTTTGGTCTGCTGGCTGGCGCTGCTGGCGCTTTATTCACTAACGTCTACACGGCGGGCATTAGTGGGGGCTTCGATTTTAATCGAGAGTTGAATCTTAATAACTATGGTTATCTTTCCCCTGGTTTAATAATTCGCGATGCTAAAAAAGTGGTGGTTAATCAAGATGTTAAAGTTGACGAAACTATTCGTGACTTAAGAAGCACCCTCCTCGGTGTTTATGTCAAGCAGGCAGGCTCCACTGCTTTGTATGATTTAAAAGCTCCATTTGCGCAGGCCTTAGCGGCCACAACCGATGGTTGGGCGATGGTTGCTTGGCCAGAGGCTATTACGGTAGCAGAAATTGCAGCGCTGCCCGAGGAGTATATACTTGTTGATAATAACCGCAAGGTCTATGAAGTTGATCAAGCGCTGGGTGCTCCAGACAGTAGTTTTATCTTCATGCATTTGCGTGACGCTACCAGTTTGAGCGTGAGACGTTTAGTTGAGGACGCTGATATCAAACCGGGTCTATCGGTACTGTTAGCGGCCGAAGGTGACAGATATTTGCTTGATACCCTTAGCTCGAAAACACTAACCGCACCAGTCCTATCAAGTGATGTTTATTCACAACAAATTAGCTTAAGTAATGTACAGGTTGATCGTCCTTATTTCATGTTCAATCTGTCTGGAGAAATAGTGGGGGCAGTGGATTGGGAGGGCAACATGATTGCTAGTCCAGAACTTAATGCCTATTGGCGTTCGCTGTTAAAAACACGCACACTTGCCTTGCCATCATTTGGTGTTAATTATCTTGATCTTTCAGCCGTTGTTGGTAATAAAGAGTTTCCTGAAAAAGGAGCGCTTTTACGGGCAAACGGCGAGGCCGCTGCCGTGTTAGTAAATGGCTCAGCAGCCAAAGCTGGTCTTAAGACAGGAGATATTATTACACGCATCGATGGTACTGAAATTAATCAAGATAACAATCTTTCAGTTTTAATTGCAAATTATAGTCCCGGTGATCGTTTACTGGTGTCCTATATTCGCGATGGTGTCGCCTCTCAAACTGAGGTCACGCTTACTCAAGTACAATAAGACTTATGAAAATTAAAAGCTTGAAGCAGAAAAAGAAATGGCAAGGCGAGAGAGTCTTATTGCGCGTTGACTTTAATGTGCCGCGGGTTGGCAAACGAATCAGCGAAGATTTTCGCATTAAAGCCGCGTTACCGACTATAGAATTTCTGCAAAAGCAGGGAGCTCGTCTTATCGTTATTAGTCACTGGGGTGATCCAGTTAACGTTGACCCGGAACTATCAACGCGTGCGCTTGCTCGCCATCTGCAAAAACTTTTAGGTAAGCCCGTGAAATTTGTCGGCGCGACTATCGGCAAGAAAGTAGAGGCGGCAGTTAGCGCCATGAAAGACGGCGATATTATTATTCTTGAAAACCTACGCTTTGAAAGTGGTGAGAAAAAGAATGATATTAAATTTGCGCAAGCGCTTGCCGCACTGGCTGATGTTTATGTCGGGGATGCCTTTTCTGTCTGTCATCGCGAACAAGCATCTGTGAGCGCTGTCACTCGATACCTTCCCGCGTATGCCGGTTTGCAACTTGAAGCCGAGCTTAAGAATCTTGAAAAAATAATGAAGCCATCTAAACCCTTAGTGATGGTGATGGGTGGGGCGAAGATTAGTACGAAGGCGCCGATTATAAAAAAATTATACCCGCTTGCTAGTCAAATTTTGCTCGGCGGCGGGCTTGCAAATACCTTTTTGAAATATCAAGGATACCCTATTGGAAAATCTTTGCATGATAAAGAATCCAAAAAAATTGTCGCTCAGTTTTATAAGAAAGGCAAGTTAATGCCAAAAATTATTTTGCCGCCAGATGTTATTGTTTGTACAAAGCAGGGTAAGAGCGCTCAGCGCTCAGTGAAAGATGTAAAGACGAGCGACAACATCTTTGATATTGGCCCTGACAGCGTTGCCCTATTTGCCAAATACATTAAGAAAGCGCACACCATCGTTTGGAATGGCCCGCTGGGGAAATTTGAAGACGCTGCTTATAAGCACGGCACTTTGGCTGTTGGAGCAATTATTGCTGCACGTTCCACTGGGCCATCATTTGGGCTCGTTGGTGGTGGTGAAACTATTGAAGCTCTTAAGCTTACTAAAATGGAAGAATATATTGACTGGGTATCGACAGCGGGCGGTGCAATGCTGTCATATTTAGGTGGAGAGAAAATGCCTGGTCTCAAAAATATCATTTCAAAATAAAAATATGCCTCCAAAGAAAACAGTCACACAAATCGCAGCGCTTAGTGCCCGCGAAATTCTCGACTCGCGTGGTTATCCAACCCTGGAAGCGACGATTACTTTAGGCTCAGGCCAGAAGGTTAAGGCGAGTGTGCCGGTTGGCATTAAAAAGGAAACAAACGGTAAGCGTGATTTACACGACGGTGATCGTAGGCGCTATGGTGGACGAGGAGTTTTGCTAGCCGCTAATCATATTAATGAATTGATAGCGCCGAGGCTTATTGGTTTAGAAGCGACCGCTCAGGAAGTAATCGACAGGCTCTTAATTGAGCTCGATGGTAGTGCTGATAGGCATCAGCTGGGCGCAAACACGATGATGGCGGTCTCACTGGCAGTGGCGAGAGCAGGGGCTTTAAGTCAGGGTAAGGAGCTATATCAGTATCTTGGAGAATCACATAATTTGCCGCCGGCTGTCGGTCTACCTGTGCCGATTTTCAATATGTTTAATGGCGGCACGCATGCAGACACTAATCTTGATTTTCAAGAGTTTTTGTTAATCCCACAAATAAATTCAATTGCTTTTAAACCAAGTACTTGTGAAGATTCGGCCGATAGGATGGTGCGCGCTGGCGCTGAGGTGTATCATGCCCTTGGCTCACTGCTGCGTGAGAGCGGATACGATACAGACACCGGTCTTGAGGGTGGTTATGCGCCAGAGATGGACTCCGGATTAAAAGCGATGGAGCTTATTCTAGCGGCTGTGATTAAGGCTGGCTATAAGCCAAAGGAAGATTTTTGCTTAGGTTTAGATATCGGCTCCTCACAGCTATATGACGAGGCGGCTGGACAATATATTTTTCCGCTCGATGAAACTTACATGAGCGCTCAAAATTTACCAGGACTATATAATGAGTGGTTGCAGAAATACCCTCTTGTTTATTTGGAAGACGGTCTTGGTGATAATGACTGGGCAGCTTGGCGGCAAGCCACCGCCGCTTTAGGCGACAAGTTAATTCTCGCCGGCGATGATTTATTTGCGGGCAGCCTGGAGCGACTTAGAAGGGGAATTGCCGAGCAAGCCGCTAACGCGATTGTTATTAAACCAAATCAAATTGGAACGTTGACAGAAACCATAGAATGTGCGAAACTAGCCCAACGACAGCACTATCGTTTAGTTGTATCTCACCGCGGTGGCGAGACGAATGATGACTTTATTGCTGATCTTGCTGTAGCAATCGGCGCTCAGTATTTAAAGGCCGGCTCACTCTCGCGCGGTGAACGAGTGAGTAAGTATAATCGGCTAACCGAAATTGCAGCTATGAAGAGGGCTGTTTCAAAATAATATGGTTGGAACGAACAATGACAGTGATGCTAGTATAGAAGAGACTGAAAAACAGCCTAAATTTTTATTATGTATATTTTTAGATGGCTTCGGCATCGCGGCTAATACAGAAGTGAATGCGGTTGCCACGGCAAAGATGCCAAATTTTTTTCAATACGTTCGTGAATATCCTGTAACCCTGCTATCTGGTGCTACTAAAGATCCACGTCGCCGTTACTTCGCACTTGGTTGTGGTCAAGAGGACAACAGTGATAATTTTGTAAAAGGTGGTCCAAGTTTATCCGAAACACTTAGTATAAACGGTAAGCGACAGCTGAAGATTGCGGCCAGTGAACAATTTCTAAATTTAAGCTATCACTTTAATGGCGGTAAGGAAGCTCCTTTTGCTGGTGAAGAGTGGTTAAGCGTTACTTCACCCGGAAGAGAAGAGTCTTTGAAATCTTTAGGCAAAGAAATTGTACAGGCGCTCACCCCAGCTCTTAAAGAGCAAACAGTTGATGTTATATTTGCGAGTCTACCCTTAGCGCATGAAGCTTCGGCTCGTGGCGATTTTGCGGAAACCGTAAAGAGTTTACAGCAGATTGATAAACTCCTTCCTAAGATTGTTGAAACTGTTTTAAATGCTGATGGTCTCGTCCTTATCACTGCCCCCTATGGCAACGCCGAGCGTACACGCGACCTCGCAGCTGATTGGGAAGATCGTGAGCCCACTGCAAATCCTGTGCCTTTCCTAATTATTGGCGAAGAGTATGAGGGTAAAACGATTGGTCTAGTTGATCCGATTGATGGCGACTTAAGTTTACTCGCTCCCGCTGGCACCCTGGCTGATTTCGCCCCCACCGTCTTATCATTACTGCATATCAATCGTCCGAATGGGATGACTGGTGAAAGTCTAATTTAAAAAATTTAATATTATTATAAACTAAAAACAAAAGGAGGCACAATGAAGCCAAAAGTTTCGCTTAATGAGAAAGAAGAAGAGGCCATCAAAATTATGGCCAATGAACTCAAGATATCTCCTGATAACGCGGAGGAGGTTATCAATAGAACACTGAGTCTTGAAGCCGCCGAGGTCCACAAACACGGACTCTCTAAGCGCTTTTTCGCACGACTGAAAGCTCGCGGTTTAGGTTTAGATCACTACATTTGTAGTTTCACCCTCTAAACATTAAGCTATGAGAACAAACTAAAAAGACCGTTAAAATAAATAACGGTCTCTTTTTTTATTTGCGCTGTTTAAATTATAGTCCGAAACAAAAACCAATTAAACTAACGGTGATGCCGATGATGGCACCGATGATAACTTGCATGGGGGTGTGTCCGATGTGTTCGAGCTGCTTTGGGTACATGCGATCAAGGAAGTCATCTTCTTTTAAGTCCTTCACTAAAACATTAAGAGTCTTACCGTGTTGTCCGAGGTAATTACGTAATCCGATGGCGTCGGTAATTACAATCATCATGAAGACAAAGGCAACCGCAAAGCTGCTTGAGAAGATACCGTCACGCAGACCGACAATCATCATGAGTGATGTGACCGTCGCGGTGTGGCCGCTGGGCATATCGGAATAAGCAAATAAATCATGCCAGTGGAAACTTTTTTTGCGGAAACTTTTCAAGACAACTTTTGTGCCCTGAGCGAGAGCAAAAGCGATGATAGGATATATTAAGTATGGGACCATATTTTAGACGTCTAAATTTTCTACTTTTTTAGCGTGTGTTTGGATGAAGTTTTTGCGCGGAGCAACGTTATCACCCATCAACATGTCGAAGATTTGATCGGCCTTTGCCGCATCTTCAATTGTAACTTGCTTAACGATGCGACGTTCAGGATCCATAGTTGTGTCCCAGAGCTGTTCCGGATTCATTTCACCTAAACCTTTATAGCGTTGAATTGAAATCTTAGCGGCCGCCTTGCTTTTCACTTCGGCTGCTTTTTCTTCGCTTTCTTCTGTTTCAAGGATTTCCGTTTCACCGTTTTCATCTTCTTCAACTACTTCAATTTGATCAGGAATTCCACCCCATTCTTTGATCTTGTCATCTTTTTCTTCTTCGCTGTAGGCGTAGAAGACGGAAGTGCCTTTCTTTACCTGGAAGAGTGGTGGCATGGCGATATAGATATGACCATGATCAATCAGTGGGGTGAAGTGACGGAAGAAAAGTGTGAGCAGCAGTGTGCGGATATGAGCACCGTCGACGTCGGCATCGGTCATGATGATGACGCGGTGATAACGCAACTTTTCAAGATCAAACTGTTCATCAATATTAGCGCCAAGGGCGATGATTAAGTTCTTAATTTCGTTGTTGGCGAGCATCTTATCAAGACGCGCACGCTCAACGTTTAAAATCTTACCTCTAAGCGGCAAAATTGCCTGGAAACGGCGGTCACGTCCTTGTTTGGCGCTGCCACCAGCGGAGTCTCCCTCAACGATATATAACTCACATTCTTCAGGGTGACGACTAGAACAATCAGCTAACTTACCAGGCAGGGTCATTCCTTCTAAAGCGCCTTTTCTTAAAATCGTGGCGCGGGCAGTACGGGCAGCCATGCGGGCTTGAGCGGAGAGGACACACTTGCCGATAATTGCTTCCGCTTCTTTTGGGTGTTCTTCTAAAAAGATAGAAAGGGAATCGCCCATCACCTGTTCAACATATCCTTTCATTTCAGCGTTACCAAGCTTGCCCTTTGTTTGTCCTTCAAATTGAGGGTCAGCAAGTTTGACGCTAATGATGGCAGTGAGGCCTTCGCGAACATCTTCGCCTGATAAGTTCTCTTGTTTTTCTTTTAATAAGTTCTTGGAGCGTCCGTAGTTATTTAAAGTGCGGGTGAGGGCGCTTTTAAAACCAACAAGATGAGTTCCGCCTTCGGGGTTATGAATATTATTGGCGAAGGAGAGAACGGTTTCATTGTATTCATCGTTATACTGCAGAGCAACTTCAACGCGACAGCCGTTAATTTCTTTATCGGTGTAAAAAATCGTTTCGTTTTTTACGCTCTTGCCACGGTGCAGGGATTTGATATATGACTTAACGCCACCTTCAAAGTGAAAACGGTATCTTTTTTCTTTGTGACCTTCGCGTTTATCATTTACATTAATGGTAATACCCTTAGTGAGGTATGATTGCTGACGCAGACGATCTAAAATCTTGCCCCAGTTAAATTCTAACTCAGTAAAGATTTCGCTGTCAGCTTTAAAGGTGATTGTTGTGCCAGTGCCTTCGGCGACCCCAGCGCTTTTCACGTTACCCTGGGGTATACCTCTTTTATATTCCTGACGCCAAAGTTTACCGTCGCGACGAATTTCAGCTTTTAAGTATGAACTCAAAGCGTTAACAACGGAAACACCGACACCATGAAGACCGCCAGAAACTTTATAACCACCGCCACCGAATTTACCACCAGCGTGTAGTTTGGTTAAAACAGTTTCAAGAGCCGATAAGCCTGTAACTTTATGTTTTTCAACCGGAATACCGCGTCCATTATCAATAACTTCAACCATGCCGTCAGGTAAGAGGGATACAGTGATGGCGGTAGCGTAGCCAGCCATGGCCTCATCAATTGAATTGTCGACGACTTCCCAAATAAGGTGATGTAAACCAGCGGCCGAAGTTGAACCGATGTACATGCCGGGACGTTTTCTAACTGGGTCAAGACCCTCTAAGACGGTAATCGCATCAGCGCCGTAGTTGCTTTTTTGTTCATCTTTAGCCATACAATGAAAAAAAATTCCTGGTAACGGAATTACTTTAATGATTAATTTCCTCCTAAATTTCTATATATATTATAACAAATCAAGGCGGGCAAAGCAAACCCGACTAAGGGTGCCTAAGCCTTGACAAATAGAAAAAAATGTTCTAATATAATACTTTAGTTCATTCACCAATATACTTAAAAATGAAAAAAGCAGCAATGAAAATCAAGCAAATTTTTAAAAAGGCTGAAACGCCTCAAACGGAGCCCAAGGATAAGCAGCGCAAAATCGGCAAACCGATTAGCGTCGATAAAAAAATGCGATATTGCCCCAACTGTGGGCAGATGCATGACAGGGCCATATACACGGGCTGTGTCAGCACCTTGCCTATTAAATAGGCACCGAATAAAAGAAACCCCAAGGGCGTCCGTCAGGAGGCCTTTTTTATTTGGCTTTTTATTGTAATTGCGCTATTATTTTCTTATATGTCTAATATTTTAGTGACCGGCGGCGCCGGATTTATCGGCTCAACTCTCGTTGATCAACTTATTGCGCAGGGTCACAAAGTGACGGTGCTTGATAATTTGGTTAGTGGTTGTCGCGAGTATATTAATAAGGAGGCAGATTTCTGGGAAATGGATATATCAGATTCCGAGTTAGTGGCACGCGTGCAAAATGCTTCTTTTGAGTATGTCTATCATCTCGCCGCGCAAATTGATGTCCGCAAATCAGTAGCTGATCCGACTTTTGACACACAGGTAAATATTCTCGGCGGCCTTAATGTCTTAGAGGCAGCTCGTCAGGGTGGGGTTTCTAAAGTGATAATGGCTTCAACTGGTGGTGCAATTTACGGCGAGACCGACGAATTGCCAACGAGCGAGAACGCACCGACCTATCCGCTTTCGCCTTATGGAATTAATAAGCTCGCTTTAGAAAAATATTTAAATTATTATTATCAAGTCTACGGCTTAAATTATACTGTTTTACGTTTCGCTAATGTCTACGGTCCGCGTCAGTATAAGGGCGGCGAGGCGGGAGTTATTGCCATATTTACGGAAGCGATGGCAAACGATAAGGCTTGCACCTTGTACGGTGACGGCAAGCAGACGCGTGATTTTGTTTATGTTGACGATGTTGTTGCCGCTTTGATTGCCGCTTCAAAAATAGATTGCCGCGGTGAAATAAATATCAGCACGGCGACTGAAATTGATATGTGGGCGATGGTTACCGCAATTGAAGAGGCGGCAGGTAAGAAATTAAAACTTGAACTAGCACCGACTCGCGCCGGTGAGCAGCGACGCAGCGTTTTACTTAATCGCCGCGCACTTGAAACTTTAGACTGGAGTCCGCAGATTGATTTTGCGGAAGGTATTAAGCGGACCTATCAATGGGTAAAAGAAACTCAAACAAAAATATGAAGAAAATTTTCATCGCGAATTGGAAGATGCAACTTGCACCGACTGAGGCCGAAAAACTCGCCCAGTCATTTGTGCACACTTTTAAAGATACAAAGAATGAAGTTGTTGTCTGCCCGGATTTTTTAAGTCTCGCGGCGGTATCTAAAATTTTTAAATCTTCCGATCTAAGTTTGGGAGCGCAAGACGCATCGGCTTTTGAGCGCGGTGCCTATACTGGCGAAGTGTCTGCGTTTGATTTATCCAGTCTTGGCGTTAAGTATGTTATTATCGGACACAGCGAACGCCGGACCTGCATGGAGGAATCTGACAAATTAATCTCTGGTAAGATAAAGGCTGTAAGCGCTGAGAAATTAATTCCGGTTCTTTGCGTCGGTGAAAACGCGACTGAAAGAAAGCAGGGTAAGGCAGCCTCTGTTATCAGAGGTCAGCTCAAAGGCGCCTTTAAGTCTTTGCCTGCAAAAAATTTACGTTCAGTAGTCATTGCCTATGAACCTATTTGGGCAATAGGGACAGGCGTAAATTGTGATCCGCTAATCGCGACGCGCATGAAAACAATTATTAAAGACTGGTGCGAGCGTGCTGGTTTGAAAAAAACCGCGATTCTGTATGGCGGGAGTGTTAAGACTGATAATGCCACTTCATTTTTAGGGAAGGCGGGCTATGACGGACTTCTCATTGGCGGCGCTAGTCTTTACGTCGACAGTTTTAAAAACATTGTAAATGCAAAAAGTAAATAACATATGCTTGATATTATCGCCTGGGTCTTAGCTGGCCTGTCACTACTTACTATTCTATATATCATCATCCGCAAGTTTCCAGCGCTGGCGATTTTAAACGTGGAAAATATTCCTGGCGAGAGGGAGGCTAAATTCAAGGAAAAAATTATTCGTCAGCGCCTCGAGCGTGATGTAAGTCGCGTGAGCACTGCTGTGAGTAAAGTGAAGCGTCGTTTGGGCACATTACTGAGCACTGTTTTAAAGCACCGCTATCAACGTTTAGCAAAATTACGTGATGATTTACGTCGTCAAAAGAAGTTGAGCTTTTCGGAGAAGCGGGAACGTATTGAAAATTTGTTTAGCTCGGCGAGAGCTGCTCTTAGCATGGATAATTATGAAGAAGCTGAAAAACAGTTTATTGAAATCATAAGTCTTGATGCTAAACGTTTGTCAGCCTTCTTAGAGTTAGGCGAAAGCTATCGTCTACGCAAGAGTTTTCGTGAGGCCAAGGAAACACTTGAGCACGCCTTAAAGCTCGCTCATCAGCTTCGTCGCGATCCAGAAATGCTTGAAGGTATTGTGGTATCAGAAATTAGATTTTCCCTGGCTTGGGTCTGCTATCAGCTCGGTTTAATGGATGAATCCTTAGAATATACGAGGCAGGCGCTTGACGCTGAGCCGAATAATCCCCGTTACCTTGATTTAATTTTAGATTTAAGTATAATGAGAAAAGATAAAAATTTAGCCAGGACTTCCTGGGAAAAATTATCAGCGGCTAATCCGGATAACAAGAAGTTGCCGGAATGGCTGGCAAAAATTGAGACCCTTGAAGATTAAGCAAGGGAACTGCCGTTTTAGCTCAGTTGGTAGAGCATCTCCATGGTAAGGAGAAGGTCTCGGGTTCAAATCCCGAAAACGGCTCAGGTAAAAAAAGAAGCCATCCTACGAAGGGTGGCTTTTTATATGTTTGTGATGCGACTATTTGAGACAGGCTGATATTTTTTCCAGATCATGGAGATCGGTAATAGTCTGCCCGTAATTTTCCAACTCGCTTACACTTACTGAGTCCCAATCATAGAAAATAATTTTGATACTGGGATTCAGCGACTGAATTTTGTCGAGAACTTTTTTCATGCTGTCTGAGGCGTGTCCCCAGTGCCAGTGGATGTTTTCGTGATCCAGTTCATATCGCTGGTAAAAAAGGCGTCAGCGTTATTAATCTTGGACCAGAAATCGTCGCGAGCATCGGTTATAAAGCCGCCGACGAAGTGCCAGCAAATCTTCACACCGAGAGCGGCTTCAATTGATTTATGAATTTTGCCACCCCGACCGAAGTAGGGGTTGCCTTGTGGTTGAGGCGGATAATCACCTTGCAAGAAGATTATCCTCAAGCTCTTCTTTTCTTTCATTTTTTTCGGGATTTTATAAATTCTACAATTTCTTCCGGGCTTTGCAATATATTTGTAGACCCGTTGAGACGTAGTTCCTTAACCGCGAGAGGTGTTGCGAAGATTCTTAGACCCTTATGCACCTGTTTTATCTCGGATAATCTATGAAGTAATTCTTCGCGCGTATCTTTCTCCATGCAGTCCGCACAATCTTTGTGAATAAGCAAATAATCAGACTCCTTGCTTATGCGTGAAAACTGATTGCCGAGACCATTTAAGGGTAGACCAAAGGCAAGTAGACTGATCGCTCCAACCTCTTTGCTGACGTTCCGGTGAAAGGGACCTGCGCTGTCATACAGACTGGTATGAATATTCTCTTCATTTAGTAGGAGCAACACCATCTTGGGGTTACGTTTTTCACTTTTTTGTGCTTTTTGGAAGCTGCGACTCTCTCTCTTTTCTGGGCATCTTAATTTAGTGTTAATGAACAAATGTATGAGTTGTGAGTCAACTATAATACATTATAATTGTTGTGTCAAGCTAAGTTTTACTAATATTTGGCTATTATTAGATATAGTTAATGACGTAATTGATACCCTTCTAGTGATATTTGACAATATTCTAAAAATATGCTAGTATGAAAGGTCATATAATCGTATAATAGGCGATAAGTGACAAGGACCTTAAAAGAATAATAACCAAAAAACATACAGAAATGGCAGCAACACCGAAATTTAGTATTGAATTGAATGCCACAGTAACCCCCGCAGGTGTAATCACACTTCGGCTGAGAGCTGGAAAGGATGGAATTCCGCAAGCATTAGAGTTCCTGATTTTCAGAAACGGCGTTCAAATTGTTTCTTCAACGACTGGCACTGATGGGTTCTACAATTACACGGAAACCAATGCGCCAACTGCTAGTCCTCAAATATTTACCTTCGAGGCTTATTTGAAGGACTCAGTTGTAAAAGCTACGAGTAGGATTGATATTCCTGCGATTACTGCTGCTAACACCGCAACCGCAAACGATCCAGAAAAGTGTATCCTTATCCGTCGACATGACGGGTTTGGCAACTTTCGGAGCTTTATTCGCGTCCTAAAATCACGCGGATACGGCGTCGAAACAGATGTCGATATTATTTATCAGAATAATCGGCATACTGTACGAACCGATGCTCGTGGAATCGCGACCTGGGACGTCCCTGGTGTTATTAACCCAGGCGATGACGAAACGGTTGTTGCAATTGTAAATGGCATTGAAGATCATGCCAAGTTAAGAATTAGGCGTCGCATTTTAGTTCCTCGGCCACCACGTTTTTCACGTGCCTATTTTGGCACCAACAACGGAAGGGCTTTCATATTGCTGAGCCTTGCCGCTTTGTTTATGATCTGGGCATTTATCATTGGAATAGGCCAACCGCTTATTCATGAAACAATGTTCCGGGATAAGGAAACCGGACTGTCGAAGCAGGAACAATTGCATAACCGCATCTTAGCTGATGCATATGGGCAATCAATTGCTGAGCCACCTAACTCAGACATTGAAATTGCTCTTATCAAAGGATCTGAATCACCTGGTCACTGGCACCACTGGATCTGGAAAATTGCATTTGCGTTATTTTTTATTTCAATTTCATATGGAATTTTCTCGCAGCGCGAGGAAATTGCGGAGGAGGTATCAATTGCAATTGAACGGATAATCGACCGAGATTATGTTCAAAGCGGGGACCCCTGGTTTGAGCGCATGGTCGCTTTTACCGGTGCTTATTCGGTTGCCAGAAATCCGGCTATTATAAGTGCGGACGGCTCAGCTGCTCCCACAAAGAAACGGAGTATTTGGAGTGAATTTCCGGTACACCTTGCCTCTGATGCCATCACCGAAATTCTGCCCGCAATTTTTCGGGCGATATTCTAAAGTATTAACCAATCTCAAAGAAAGTAAAAATGAAAAAAATAGAAGAATCACCGTGGTACCTTGTTGCTCTTGCGGCTATCGTAATTGGTGGCATGTGTCACATCGCGTTCGGGTGGAAATTCGCCCCCGTCGTTGTGGCTATTGCGCTAATTTGGATATCAGCTAAGACAACTAAGTGGCTGCTGATTATCGCAGTTGTGTTGGTTGGCTGGCAGTTATTTACCAGCTTCCTGCCGCAAACAGCGAGCAAGGGACCTTTTGGCCTACTGCAGACTGATTTGTTTGCTGCTAGACAGATTGATTCTGTTCAAATTAAAGCCAATATAATATTGGAAGCGGAAAAAAACAGACAGAAACAAGCTGCTCTTGGAAAATACACAGAATTAGTCAGGGCCGGAAGAGCCCAAGAAGCACAAGCCTTGCTTGACTCAATTGATAGGGTATTTACTATCAAGCCAGCAGATGAAGTTGCGCCTGTTCGTAACAATACTGTTACCACTCTTCCGATGGGAACAACCACGATCCCAATGTTGGTTAACCAGGGAGACGAAAGCGTATGGTATAAGTTCCCTGAAAACTGCACAACAGTAGAGTACTCGTTTAAAAGTCCAGATAACGGCTTTGTAACTTTTTTTACTGATGACGAAACAGCTTATCCTGGTGGAGTTGATCATCCAGACAAAACGGACCCAGTATTCCGTTTTAAAGCACTGAAAAAAAACCAGGTGATAACCATCACCGTGGTAAGAGTTAATTAACGAAAGTGAAGTTGGGGGGTTGAAAATTCAACCCCTTTTTTATTTATCTCGAAGTTTGCTATAATTAGATCATACACAATCAATATGAAAAAATTAATTGCATCTTCAATCTTTTTATTCCTTCTGTCGGTGACATTTGTGCACGCGACCTCAACGGCAACAATCACACACGATCCATCAGGGACTGCAAAACTGTCCTGTCCTGAAGGTGAAATTTGTCTGGATAACCCGCTCGGCATAGACTCACCACAAGAACTGGTCGCTCGCATCATTAACAACGTGCTTGGCATCGTCGGTACACTCGCCTTGGTGATGTTTATCTACGGTGGCCTCATTTGGATGACTTCATCTGGGAGTAGTGAGAAGGTCAAGCAGGGTCGAGACATTATCCTCTGGTCGGTAATCGGCCTAGTAGTTATATTCTCAGCCTATGCCATCGTCCGCTTCGTTATACAGGGAATTGGCGCGTAAAAAATATATCATATTCACCACGTGGTCACTTATCGGGCCGCGTGGTTTTTTGTTGACTAACTAGGTTTAATTGACAATTACCGCAAATTTTATATAATGGAAACAGCCTGGACTCAGGTGCTTTATTTTAAATGGGTCGATACCGAAGCGGTCAAACGGGACAGACTGTAAATCTGTTGGCTCACGCCTTCGCAGGTTCGAATCCTGCTCGGCCCACACAACAATAGGACTTCCGAATAGGGAGTCTTTTGTTATATTGACATATATAACTTTATATGTTACTATCAAACGATTGTACTTTAACAGGGCTTCACATTGAATTAATGATTAAGTACGTTTATGTCATAAGCGTTCTCAATCATTAGTTCAATAAAACAAACCTAACCTTAAAACACCAAATAATGAAAACCAGAAAAAATAATTGGATTGCAAAATGCTGCTTATTACTTCTATTCCTTTCGTCGCTCGCTTTGTTTAGCGGATGCAGTGTAAGCGAAAGAGAGCTTCAGGATATGTTTGCGTTACGTAAAGTTGACTTTCAGCATCAGCTCAATCGTGCCGCTGCCTGGGGTGAACGAGAACAATCTTTAATTGAAGGTATTCCGCCATGGGGAGTACCCGAGGGTGACCGTTCAAGGGTGGCAGCAATCTCTGATAGTTATGATCAGGAGAGAGCGCAATGCCGTAAAGAGGCGCGGCAAATTTTCCTTGCCCTCTGTAGAGTGGCTACACAACCAGACGATTTTGTCTGGATTTACGAATCGAAATCAGTCGCCCTGGTTAAACATGACGTCGAGATTAATAAAGAATTTCTTAGAGATGTCGTTGATACGATATTTTTAAATGAACACTTTAACCCCACGCCTGAGTGGATAGAATTCAGAAAAAATATTCTCGGCAGAGAATTTTATACGAAATAATCGCAAGACACACTTAGCCCTGAGATATCACATCTTGGGGTTTTTAATATGCTGCAGCTACTGGCATAGTAATTATTTATCTTTCTCTCATTGTCTGTTATAATATGCATATATGGCCCTAATTGACCCAGATAAAATTGGTATCAGCCTTCTCAAAATATACGCCGTAGAGCTGGTGGCTCTTACGGTTATAATTACCCTCATCATCTTGCTCTAAGCTATGCCTGAATTACCTGAGGTGGAGACGGTGCGGCGAGATTTAGAAGACTATCTTGTCGGCGCTAGCTTTACTGATGTAAAATTCATTGATTTCAAAAACGTCGCTCCGGAAGCGACTTTTTTAGCTAAATACTTGGAGAAAGCAAAGGTGACAGCTTTGCGGCGCAAGGGCAAATTACTCATCTTTGATTTAGAAAAGGCCGGCGATACTGACAAACATTTGTTAATTCACCTGAAAATGACCGGGCAACTTGTATATCAACTGGGCACACAGACAAAGGCCGGTGGGCACAGTTTATCTGAACTTGATACGAAAAGTGCCGTCGGTGGTGATTTACCTAATAAATATACGCATGCCATATTTAGCTTCGATTCCGGCGGCAAGTTATATTTTAACGACTTAAGAAAGTTTGGTTACATTAAACTAAGTGACACAGCGGAGTTGGAAAAGACACTGACAGCGAACTATGGGCCCGAGCCGCTCGAAAAGTCATTCACCCTTTCCTGGCTCACCTCGATCTTAGCCAAGCGCACAGCGCCGGTGAAAGCGGTTATTTTAAATCAAAAGCTCATTGCTGGACTTGGTAATATCTATGCCGATGAAGCCTTGTTCATCGCCGGTATTAATCCGGGGATGAAGGCGCATAAAATAAAGCCAGCGAAGATAGAAGCACTGCATGAGGCAATTGTGAGGGTGATAAAGCGCGCAATTAAGTCACGCGGCACAACTTTCCGCAATTACGTGGACGGGAAGGGTAATAAGGGTAGTTTCATTAAATTCCTGCAGGTTTATCAGCGGCAGAAACAGCCCTGTTTGCAGTGTGGTGAAACGATATTAAAGGCAAAAGTGGCCGGTCGCGGCACCCACTATTGCCCATCTTGTCAAAAATAGGAAACTTTAGCCTGATATTTGACTTTTATCCATTTTTTATCTATTGTATATAGGTAATTAAATATAAAGTAAAGAAAATTCTATGTCCCAGGACAACATGATCAAACTCGAATGTACCGAGTGTAAGACCGTTAACTACTTTTCTCACAAGAACAAGAAAACTTTGAAGGAAAGATTGGAGATGAAGAAGTATTGCAATACCTGCAAAACCCATACTTTACACAAGGAAACAAAATAAATTTTTTGCCTAGCCGCTTTTATGCGGCTTGGTTTTTATAAGCTTTAGTATAATGGTCGTCAAAATAATACGACCACCCATGCAATTATGACTAAAAGCCTAACTAAACCCTTCCTACTAATCTTAGTCGGACTCGTACTCATCGGCAGCTATTATGTTTTTAGACCATTCCTGACGGAGATTTTTATTGCCGCCGTTCTGGTTAGTATTTTTTATCCTCTCTATCTCAAAGTCACAAAATTAATGCGCGGCAGACGTAATCTAGCTGCGCTTTTAATGTGCCTTGTGCTTGTTTTACTCATCATTATTCCAACAGTGCGTTTAGTGATTTACGCTGGGCAAGAGTCAGTTCAGGCCTACGAACAGACCGTTTATTTTTTTAATCGTCATAGTGTTGATGGTGTGATTCAGCCAAGTATTATTCCCGATAAGCTGTTTGGTGTTTTTGATGTTTCTGAGTTTGTTAACAATGAGAACTTTAAGAACGTCTTCTTAGATACATTGAAGCAGTCGAGCAACTGGCTTCTTTCCGGTGCTACAACTTTACTGAAAGGTACTACCGAGTTTGTTGTCTCCTTGTTTATCATCATCATTACGATGTTCTTCTTCTTTGTTGACGGCAAGAACATGTTGAAGAAGTTGATGCTACTCTCACCTTTGCCAAATGCCTATGACCGCGAAATATATGAAAAGTTTCGCGCGGTTAGTTATACAACAATTATCTCTACCTTTGTCACAGCGGGTGCTCAAGGTATAGTCGGCGCAATCGGCTTTGCGATTGTTGGTTTTCCGCCTTTTCTCGCCGGCATCCTCGTTGCCTTGTTATCGCTTTTGCCTTACTTAGGTTCGATGATTTTCTATGTGCCAGTCGGTATATATTATCTTATCGTTGGTCAGATTTGGCAGGGAATTTTCATTCTCCTTTGGGGTGCGTTTATCATCGGCACCATCGATAACGTAATCAGAGCGTACATGCTTAAGGGTAGGGCGCAAGTTAATCCCATCTTCATTATCTTCTCCATCCTTGGCGGTGTGATGCTCTTTGGATTCTGGGGCGTCGTCATTGGTCCGCTCATCATCGCCATCGCTGTCACAATAGTTCATATCTATGAACTTGAGTTCTGTGATGAGCTTGAGGATGAAGATGAAGGTAATACTCCTGCTGCCCGTAAGGCTATTAAACGTATTGAGGCTGAGCGCAGAGGATAAAAAAAGACAGCAAGAAAGAATATTGTCTATCAAGCGACCCAAGCTTATAAAATAAAGCTCAAATGTATGTTAGGAGAGAAGACGCGAAAAAATCTTGAGGAGGCTTTAGCGGGTGAGTCAATTGCTCGCAATAAGTATGATTATTTTGCTTCAATTGCGCGGAAGGCTGGTTATGTGCAAATTGCCAATATCTTTGAGGAGAGTGCGCGTAACGAAAAAGAACACGCGAAACTCTGGGCAAGGCAACTCGAAATGATTAGTGAGAACACAGAAAAGAACCTGGCTGATTCAGTCCGCGGTGAGACCTATGAGCACATGGATATGTATCAGCGCATGGCCGATGAGGCCAGTGCTGAGGGCCATCAGAAAATCGCTCTGATGTTTCGCAACGTTGCGAAAGCGGAGGCAGCTCACGCCGAGCGTTTCCGTAAGCTGCTTGAAAATTTCGAAAAGATGGAGGTTTTTAAAAAAGATTTATCTACTCCTTGGAAATGTAATAACTGTGGCTACATCCATGAAGGCACCGAGGCTCCGGATAAATGTCCCGCCTGTCAGCATCCACAGTCCTACTTTGAAATCTTTGCCGAAACTTATTAATAATCAAAACAATATGAGCGATCGCGTAAATAGAAACTATTACTGTCGCACTTGTGGCAATCTTGTCACCTTTATTAAAGATGGTGGCGGCAAGCTCATCTGCTGTGGCCATGAGATGGAGATAAAGAAAGAAGGTTTTGATGGGGAGGAATAAAAAAATAATTATTGGAATATAAAGTAAACTCTTGCTAAAAGAGTTTATTTTTATTTTAACGTGTCTTCATCACCATTTTGCTATAGTTAAGACATGAAAAACACTCTAAAAGAACAAGCAATTAATTTAAGACGGCAAGGTCATTCTTTCCGCGAAATTAGTCTAAAGCTCAATGTTGCAAAGAGCACAGTTTCGCTGTGGTCGAGACATGAAGTGCTAGATGAAAAGGGAGCCCAAAGAATACATCAGCTGGGAGTTGAGGGGAGGCGAAAGGCTAATCTGAGCAATAAACGTAGGCGTCAGAATGAATGGGCGTAGATAGCGGGCAACTGCCAGGTATTACGAGACAACAATTATAATAATGAGGATTACAAACTATTCATCACACTGCTTTATTGGGCGGAAGGAGCCAAGGCGGGAGGGGATTTTAATTTTATCAATTCAGACCCTTTAATGATTAAAGTTTATCTTGCATTGCTACGAAAAGCCTTTGTTATTGATGAGTCTAGGTTCACTGTTTGCATCCACCTTCACAATTATCATAATCAGGCAGATATCATAAATTTTTGGTCCAAAGTTACAGCTATTTGCAAAAAACAATTTTCTGTATATAATAAGCCTCATACGGGACATAATAAGAAAAAAGGTTATAAAGGCTGCTTGTCAATCAGATATAAAGATAGTAGGATACAAAAAGAGATTTTTATTATTATTAAACGTTTACGAAAACTGAGTAACAATGCGGGATTGGTGTAGTGGCAACACACGACTCTCCAAAAGTTGTGACGGGGGTTCGATTCCCTCATCCCGTGCAATGATCTGTACCCAAAAAAGTAGACACTTTCGTGTCTGCTTTTTTTGTGGGCAAAGTAAGATATAATAAAATAAGCAATTAAAATAAATAATATGAGAAATAAGTTTTCTAACGAACAAATTGAAAAATTAATATTAAATCC
>JAUYNJ010000008.1 GCA_030696105.1 bacterium | reverse complement strand
AGGGGTGCCAAAAGTGATGGTGCCAGGACCAGTAAAGGACCAGAGCCAAGACGTCGCATTAACAGTAGTAGCATCCTGATTAAATTGAACTTTCTCTGCCCTATCGCTCATGGGTGTAATACTAGGACCAGAGAGATTAACCGTGAAAGTATCAGAGACGGAGCCGTCAGAAGTATTGCCGATTGCATCGGTGGACCTGACATTGACGATATGCACATCTTCAATGAGGGCGGGAGAAATGGTGCAAGTATAGTTTTCATTGCTTGAATTGAAACTACCATCAGCCGCTGTGCAAGCAATCCAGCTGCCGCCGCCATCAACTTGATATTCGACGCCGCTGATATTGTTTAGTGCGTCAGTGGCGTTGCCGGTGAAGGTAGGAGTGGAGTCACCGGTTGGGTCAGGAGTGATGGGATTAATGGTAATGACAGGAGCAGTGCTGTCCCAGGTGAAATTAACATTAGCATTATTAGTATTGCCGGCATTGTCAGTGACAGTTAAACGAGCAACATAAGCACCGTCAGCATCAGCGGACATTGTCGGGTTAGCTATAGTCGCGGAAGAAGCGAAGGTGATGGTACCAGGACCTGAAAATTTAGCCCAGGAATAAGAGGCAATGCCATTTGTATCAGAGGCGGAAGCACCGGAAGCAGTTGCGACTCTAATGGCGCCTAAATTTGAATTTGTTATTGTAATAGTCGGCGCGATAGTATCCCAAATGAAGTTAACATCAGAAGTATTAGTGTTACCGGCCATATCAGTCACAGTAAGACGAGCAACATAAACGCCATTGGTATTAGCAGCCATAGTTGGATTAGCAATCGCGGCGGAGGCGGCGAAGGTGATGGTGCCAGGACCAGAGACTTTGGTCCAAGCATAGGAAGCGACGCCGTTTGCATCAGTCGCGGATGCACCTGAGGCTGTTGGAGTATTAATAGCCCCTAAGCTAGCATTCGTTATTGTAATATCTGGCCCAGTAGTGTCCCAGATAAAACTAACATCCGACGTGCTCGTATTTCCAGCATTATCTGTCACGGTTAAACGCGCAACGTAAGCACCGTCAGTGTTAGCAGCCATGGTGGGATTAGCTATCGTTGCCGAGGAACTAAAGGTGATGGTGCCAGTGCCAGAAACTTTTGTCCAAGCATAGGAAGCGATACCGTTTGTATCAGAGGCGGAAGCGCCGGAAGCAGTTGCTACTCTTATAGCGCCTAAATTTGAATTTGTTATTGTGATATTTGGAGCAGTGGTGTCCCAAGTGAAATTTACATCGGATGTACTGCTGTTACCAACAGTATCTGTCACGGTGAAACGCGCGACGTAAGCGCCATCTTCACTAGCGGACATGACTGGGTCAGTACTTGTCGCTGAAGGAGCGAAAGTAATTGTGCCTGGTCCAGAAACTTTTGTCCAAGCATAGGAAGCGACGCCGTTTGCATCAGTAGCGGAAGCGCCTGAGGCTGTTGGAGTATTGATAGCACCTAAGTTAGCGTTCGCTATAGTAATATCTGGCCCAGTAGTGTCCCAAGTAAAACTAACATCGGACGTACTCGTATTTCCAGCATTATCTGTCACGGTTAGACGAGCAACATAAGCACCGTCAGCATCAGCAGCCATGGTGGGGTTAGCGATGGTTGACGAAGTAGCAAAGGTAATTGTGCCAGGACCAGAAAATTTTGTCCAAGCATAAGATGCGATACCGTTTACATCAGTAGCGGAAGCGCCAGAAGCGGTGGGGGTGTTGATAATCCCTAGATTTGGGCTAGTGATGGTGATGCTTGGAGCAGTGCTATCAATAATAAAACTATCAGAAACAGAAGGAGTGTTATTTCCGTCAACATCATAAGCGGTAACACGCACTACACTCTGATCAGAGTTTGCAGCTGGCACCGCCCAGGAATAAGAGGTCGTAGTTGAAGCTAGGTTTGATGTCACAAGCGTCCAATCCCCCCCGTTATTAGTCGAGTAATGAATATCAAAGTGACTCAAATCAGAATCGGGAGGAAGGGTCCATGCCACGCTTGTATTACTTGAGCCGCGAATGATTTGTCCGATTGTCGGGGCAGTTATATTAAATGCTCCTGGGTTACCATCCCAAAGGAAAGAGAAAGTATCGGTAGACTGATTTCCCGCCTGATCGGTCACAGTTAAACTAGCTACATAGGTGCCACTGACGCTAGCGGAAATAACTGGATTTAAAATTGCATTATTTGAAAAAGATATACTTCCAGGACCAGAAACTTGTGACCAAGCATAAGTTAAGTTAGCTCCGCTTGTGTAATTATCGGTTGCAGTCGCCCCCGGCGTCGCCGGTGAACTTAAAACAACATATGCGCCAGCTTTAATAACAGGTGCTGTATTATCAATTGTAAATGCATAATTAGAAACATCATTGATTGTGTTACCCGCTAAATCAGTCGCAATAACTGCGACTTTAGCAGTGTTAACATTCACTGCTGGTGGATACCAGGTCGTCGACGTAGCGGTGGCAGGCAAATTAACAATTGTCACGCCATCCAAAAATGTTCCAGTCAGAGAATAAACAACTCTAATTGGCGTCGCACCGAAATTAGCATCTGTAGAAGCAGTCCATCTAATCAAAACAGGATTGCTTGGTTTTAAATATATACCGGACGCACTGGGATAAATAACGGTAGGAACAGTCGGTGCGGTGCCATCAACTACGACTGAAGATAAATTAGTATCATGAGCACCGAGGATATTAATATACAGATCATAAAGACCATCGCCGGGAGTGCCAACATTAAAATCATCTCCATAACCCTGACTTCCCTCTAAAAAAGTTCTGTTAAACTGATTATATGAGTAGGATGCACCATCTTTTATAAGATTTATGCCGTAAAACGCGGAAAAGCCGGGCGGGTCGGCAGTTACATAATATAATACAGGGATAGTGCTATTTGGCTTAGCGTAAGCCTTATTTATAGAATCGGGAGTTTGAATTGATACGCTGGTCGCGGCTGCTTGCGCCAAATGACCGTAAAACAAAGCGCCGATAGCAAAAAATAACAAATACACAAGCGTGTGCCAGATTTTCATTCTCTTAGTTTTTAACATATTAGGAAAAAATAGACTCAAAAAAAATTTATTTATTATTCATTATATATAGTATACCATTTAATTTTATTATTTGAAACAATCATTTTTTTAATTTTATTCCACCGAGATAATTATTGACTTTTACCTCTTGCTGTAGTATCATATATCTAGTGCTTGCGTTAGCAGTCATCTCAAAAGAGTGCTAAATACGTATAAAATACTTCAAATATAATTAATCAAAATACATATATGTTCAATAAATTTACAGAAAAATCTCAGGAGGCGATTATCAATGCTCAGGCTATTGCCGCCAATTTTGGACAACCAAATATTGAGGGCATACATATATTATTATCCCTGCTCCAGCAGCCAGAAAGCTTGGTAAAACCAGTGCTGGAAAAACTCGCTATTGATCCTGAGACTCTAGAAAATTACACCGTTGGCGAAATCAAGAAACTGCCAAAAACAAAAATCGACATGCAGAGCGGACCTATTCAAGCTGTTTCCGGCACTAATGAAACAGCCTTAATTCTTGAGCGCTCTAAAAAAGAAGCTGATGGCATGGGCGATGAGTTTATTTCCACTGAGCACATCTTATTGGCTCTTATCGGCATCCCCTCACCAGCTCAAAATATTTTACTGAGCTTTAGCGTTGAACACGTGAAAGTTTCCGCTATCCTCCAAGAGCTGCGAGGCAACGAGCGTATTACGGACGCGTCTCCTGAAGGTCGCTTTAAGGTGTTAGAAAAATATACAACCAATCTCACAGAACTTGCTCGTCAAGAAAAACTTGACCCGGTTGTTGGCCGCGACACCGAAGTCCGTCGCGTGATGCAAGTTTTACTGCGCCGCACCAAAAATAATCCCGTACTCATTGGTGAGGCTGGAACTGGCAAGACTGCAATTGTCGAAGGCTTAGCTCAGCGCATCGTTGCTGGTGATGTGCCAGAAAATTTAAAGAATAAAGAAATTATCACCCTCGACCTCGGCATGTTAGTCGCGGGCGCTAAATTCCGCGGTGAATTCGAAGACCGCTTGAAAGCGGTATTAAAAGAAGTAAAAAGTCAGCAGGGTCGCATCATTATTTTCATCGACGAACTGCACACCCTCATCGGCGCTGGTTCTTCTGAAGGCTCAATGGATGCCTCAAACATGTTAAAACCAGCTCTCGCTCGTGGCGAGTTGCGCACTATCGGCGCCACTACCACTAAGGAATATCAGAAGTATATTGAAAAAGACGCCGCCCTTGAGCGCCGCTTCCAGCCAATCATGGTAAATGAACCTAGTGTTGAAGACACTATCAACATGCTTCGTGGTTTGAAAGAAAAATATGAAGTACACCACGGTGTTCGTATTACCGATGATGCTTTAACCGCGGCCGCGAAATTATCAAATCGCTATATCAGTGATCGCTTCTTGCCGGATAAGGCAGTCGACCTCATTGACGAAGCAACCTCTTCCCTGCGCATGGAAATTGATTCGATGCCTGATGAACTTGATCAACTTAAACGCAGCATTAAACAACTGGAAATTAACAAGGCCGCTTTAATGTCATCCGATAAAAAATCACCGAAACTTCGCGGCATTAACGTCGAGCTCGCCAAATTAAAAGAAAAGGCAAATCAACTTGAGCTACACTGGAATAATGAAAAAAATATTATTTCCGGCATTCGTGACCATAAACGTGAAATCGATGAATTAAAAATTAAAGCGGAAATTTCACAACGACAGGGAGCCGATTTAACTGAAGTCGCTAAAATAAAGTATGCTCTTATCCCCGAGTTAGACACTAAAATTAATAATCTCCAGGACAGCCTCATTAAAATTCAGAAAAAAGGACAACGCATCTTAAAAGAAGAAGTTGGTGAAGAAGATATTGCGAAAGTTGTGGCCCGCTGGACTGGTATACCCGTTAATAAAATGTTAGCTGACGACTTATTAAAACTCGTTAATACCGAACAGGAATTGCAAAAAGAAGTGGTCGGACAAGACAGTGCCATTGCCGCCGTCGCCCGCGCCATTCGCCGATCGAGAGCAAGCATCAATGAAGAAAAAAGACCGATTGGATCTTTCCTTTTCATTGGGCCGACCGGTGTCGGCAAAACTGAACTCGCTAAAGCTCTGTCCCGATTCCTCTTTGATGATGAAAGTTCACTCATCCGTTTAGACATGAGTGAATACATGGAAAAACATTCGGCTGCTAAATTAATTGGCTCCCCTCCTGGCTATATTGGCTACGACGAAGGCGGGCAGCTCACAGAACGTGTTCGTCGCCATCCCTACAGTGTTATTTTACTTGATGAAATCGAAAAAGCGCATCCCGACATGTTTAATATGCTCCTACAAATTCTTGATGATGGTCGTTTAACTGATTCGAAGGGTCGCACTGTTAATTTCAAGAATACGGTTATTATTATGACCTCCAACCTTGGTAATGAAGTAATCAAACAATACTCCATCGGTTTCGGTGGTGAGAGTGAGCAAATAAAAAAGGATAGCGCGCGCACCAAAGAAATGAGTGAGAAGGTTGATAAGATTCTAAAGGAGCACTTCAAGCTTGAATTCTTAAATCGTATTGATGAAATCGTACTCTTCCAAAGCCTCTCACCCGTTGATCTTGAAAAAATTGTCGCTCTCGAACTAGAAAAAGTTGAGAAACGCCTTAATGCGAAGAACATTACTCTACGCATCGGCGCGAAAGTAAAAAAAGTTTTAGCTGAGAAGGGTTACGACAATACCTATGGGGCCAGGCCTTTAAAGAGAATAATTCAAAATCTAATTCTTGATGAACTCGCCATGCGTATTATTGAGAATAAAGTGCAAGAGGGGGATAAAGTTGTGATTGATGTCAGTGGTAAAGACGTAATTACAGTTGATCGTGCCGTAACAAGAGTTAGAAAATAAACATTTAGTAAAAAGCCGCCAAATCTCCTGGCGGCTTTTTTTGTTACAACTACTACTTATTATTAGCGAACAGTTTAAAGCTCGTGACTTTTTGCTTGGTTTCCTCGTTAAAATATATTATAATGAAGAGGCTTTTTGATATTATAAGATTAATAAAAACTCCCTATGTATAAATCATTCGGTCTAGCGGCGTTAGCTGCTATCATCCTCCTGTCTGCACCATTTTCGAGCACAAATGCTCAAACCATAGACCCCAACTTCAATCCCAATTTAATTATCAGCGATGATGATTTAATGAATGCTGATAGCATGACGCTGGAGCAAATTCAGAATTTTTTACAGAATAAAAATAGTTACCTCGCCACCTATAAAACACTGAACGCTCATGGCACTTTAAAGACTGCCGCAGAAATCATCTACGAAGCCGCTAAAAGCAACTTTGATTGCGCCGGCGTCACTCTTTCCGACGCTCCGACTGAAGCTGAAAAGCAATTAAAGTGTCGCCGCATCACCACAGTTAGTCCTAAGTTTCTCCTTGTGCTTTTACAAAAAGAATCGAGCGTTGTTGAAGAGGTAAATCCGGCGCAGGCACGACTTGACTGGGCGACGGGATATGGCTGCCCTGATGGTTGGACCTGCAACCCTTATTACAAAGGCTTCGGTAAACAAGTAAACAGCGCTTCCCTGCAATTTCTTGCCTACATGAACGAACAGCACCGCTACAGCTATAAGGCTGGGCAAACTTATACTTTCAGTAATCCCTACGGTACAATTTCGAACGAAACCATGGTCGTCACTCCTCAAAACAAAGCGACGGCTGCACTATACAACTATACGCCCCACGTCTTCGACGGTAATTATAATGTATACCGCTTATACGAACGTTATTTCCCAAAAAGCTCATCTCGCTATGCTGACGGCTCCCTCCTGCAGGCAAAAGGTGAGGTCGGAGTATGGCTCATCCGAGATGGTATGAAGCGCCCCTTCACTAGTAAGAGCGCCCTCGTTTCCCGCTATAGCCTCGATAAGATTATTTCAGTTGATAAGGTTGAGCTAGAAGGCTACGAAAAAGGACAGCCCATCAGTCTGCCTAATTATTCCATCGTCCGTGCCTCTGATGCCAGCCTTTATTTAATCGTCGGTGACGAGAAGCGCAAGTTCGAAAATCTTGATGCCTTTAAGAAATTTGGCTTTAACCCCGAAGAGATTATCCCTGCCACTACTCAAGATTTGAGCTACTACCGCGAGGGCACAATGCTCAAGGCAACATCCGTCTATCCGACCGGCGCCCTACTCCGTGATCCCGACAGTGGTGGTGTCTATTTCGCCCAAGACGGTATCAAAGCCCCAATTATCGATAAGGTTTTATTAAGCACTAAGTTCAAAGGTAAAACAATTCTTAAGCCCACTGCCGCAGAGCTCGCACAGTACACCAAGGTTTCGCCAGTCTTATTTGATGACGGCGAACTACTTAAGTCACCAAATGCACCGGCTGTTTATCTAATCGTGCACGGTGAGAAACGACCTTTTGTAAGTGGTAATGACTTCGAGCGCTTAGGATATAACTGGTCAAATGTCATCACCGTTAGCCCGCAATTGCTGTATCTATACCCTCTCGGCGCTCCTATCACCTACGACGTCGCTCAATAAAAAAGTCTCCTCAAACTCCCGCCTCAAACCGCGGGAGTTTTTGCATTCTTGCCATTATTAATAATATGTGTCAATATTTATAAACCTCTGTAAATATTATATAATTAAGTCTCTCTAGCACTATAATTTATGCCTATTATCGCCAGTGCCTTCTTGCCTCCCTCGCCCCTCCTTATCCCCGAAATCGGTAAGCAAAATCATCGCCTCTTAAAGAAAACCACCCAAGCATACCAAGCCGTGGCGGATATATTAAAGGCGGAGGAGGTTGATATCATTCTTGTTATTTCGCCAAACGGACCGACTCGTCCTGATGGCCTCTCTTTAAATATCGGGCCGACGCTTAATCTCAGTTTTCAAGAATTTGGCTACCTCGCGACTATCAAATCATTCCTGCCAGCCCTAAGTTTGGCAGATGATTTAAAAGCTCAGCTTGGACGCGAGCAAGCGCTTAATTTTATTAGTCAGCGCGAGCTTGATTACGGCACAGCCGTGCCCCTACAGCTGCTAACTGAAAATCTTAAAGCCATCAAAATACTGCCGCTCTTCCCCGCTGAAAATTTAGATAGGCGCACTCATTACCTTATCGGACAAGAAATTGGCACCGTTCTAAGAGCTCGTCCGGAAAAAATAGCCGTAATCGCCGCTGGCGATCTCTCTCACCGCCTAAAGAAAAAGTCACCAGCAGGCTACACCCCCAAAGGCGCTCGTTTTGATAATCGCGTAATTGAATATTTGGGTGAGGCGGCCGATGGTCGTGAGAAGTTGCTGTCAATTGATGAGAAGTTGACGGAGGAAGTACTTGAGGGTGGCTTAAAACAACTGGCAATTCTACTCGGAATTATTGGTGACACCTACGAACCAGAAATTCTTGCCTATCAAACCGACTTTGGTGTCGGTTATCTCAGTGTAAATTTTAATCTTAAAGTCGCACCGATTTAGTATGGACAACCTTGCTGATTTATTAAAATCTAGACAAGCTAAGAAAGCCCCAGCCTACCCTTGGCAGGACTTGGCTTTGCGCGTTATTACGCAACTCAGTATCCCAAATTTCAAACGCGGCGCCGTATTTAAAGTCTGCAAAGAATTGTCGACCACTCAGGTGGAACGTGCAATGAACGACACTAAAGAACTCTGCCAGACTGGGGCCGCCTGGAAATATTTTTTCAAAATTGCCGATCAGTATATGCCGAAGAGAGAGGCCCCAATAAAAAAAGAAAAGAAATCTAAACAAACTAGCATTGATTTATGAAAGGAGAAATAAAGCCAATTTTAATTCACCCCAATCCGATTCTGCGCCAAGTGTCAGAACCGCTTGCTTTGAATTTGCTCAACACTCCTGAATTCAAGCAATTCTTAGCCGACATGGATGCTACGATGAAAGAAAAGGACGGGGCCGGACTCGCTGCCCCGCAAATAGAAGTTAGTCAACGAGTATTTGTCATTGGCAACCGTAACGGGAAAAGCACATTTCTAATTAATCCCTCAATCACACGTAAATCCTGGGGCAAAGTTATTGGTGAAGAAGGCTGTCTATCGGTCGTCGACTCTCGTGGTAAAATTATATACGGACAAGTTGAGCGTCATAAAAATATTACCGTCCAATACTACGATCCTCAGGGCAAGAAAAAAAAGATTCAAGCCGATGAGCATCTCGCTCGCGTTCTGCAGCATGAGATTGATCATCTAAACGGCATCCTCTTCATTGACCACTTAATCAATTAAAAAATACCGGCTCACTAGCCGGTATTTTTATATAGTACTTTGATATTCTTATTTTATAATCCCTTTCTTTCTTTGCTTCCAAATAAGTATTCCTAGAACTATCACTACGGCAGCAATTATGCCCCAAGTAAGTTCGGCGTAGTATGTTTTCCAGAGAGTCTCATTCGCACCAAAAAAATAGCCTAACCCAGCCAAGACAAGTGTCCAAAGCAAAGAGCCAAGGAAAGTATAGAAAATGAATTTATATAGAGGCATGCGCACAAATCCGGCCGGCAATGAAATTAGTTGTCGAATAACAGGAATCAGTCGGCCAAAGAAGGTTGAGGTGCTGTCATATTTCTCAAAATACAATTCGGCTCTAGTAATTTGCTCGGGCTTAATTAAGAGATAGCGGGCAAATTTAGAAGAAGCTAAACGATATATCACTGGGCGTCCGAGATAAAAGGCGAGAAAATAATTAAAAAGGGCTCCAATTAAACTACCAAGTACGCTCGCCCCAATCACCAACCAAATATTTAAAGTGCCTTGCGCGGCTAAATAAGCAGCCGGCGGAACGACCAACTCAGAAGGAAATGGAATCAGCGAACTTTCAATGGCCATTAAAAAAACAACTCCCCAATAACCAATTTCTTGGGCGAAATTAAGTAAGGCATCAACTAGAGTAATCAACATAGATAAATAAATCAGCCTAAGATAAAGGCCCTCACATTATACAATATATTCAAAAAAACTCAATTAGCCGCACCTTGCTTTTAGGCTCAAAATACATTAAAATGAAGCATATGACTAAGCAGATTCGCACAATATTCATGGGTACTCCCGATTTCGCCGCGCCCGGATTAAAGGCCTTAATTGCAGCCGCTGATTTTGAGCTTGTTGCTATTATTACTCAACCGGACAAACCGGTTGGCCGCAAACAGACCTTGAGTGCGCCGCCAGTTAAAAAAGTTGCCTTAGAGGCGGGTATTCCGGTCATTCAGCCTGAAAAAATAAAAGCTGAAATTGATAACATCGCCGCCCTCAAACCAGACCTCATTGTTGTTATTGCCTACGGTAAAATTATTCCGCAAGTGATTCTCGATATCCCACAGTATGGCTGCATTAATGTCCACGCTTCCCTGCTGCCACGTCACCGGGGCGCGTCTTGTCTGCAAGCGCCAATCCTTAAAGGTGAGAACGAAACTGGCGTCACAATTATGCGTATGGACGCCGGCCTTGATACTGGTCCGATTTTACGACAAGATAAAATTGACCTGAAAGGTGATGAAACTTTAAGTGATCTTCACGACTCACTTTCACAGCTTGGAGCTGAGGTGCTTGTACCGACTCTTCGCTTATATTGTGAAGGGGGAATTATTCCGGAACCACAAGACGAAACTCAAGCTACTTATATTGGTTTAATGACCAAGGAAAATGGTCGACTGACGCCCATGCGCGCTGCCACCGAGCTTGAGCGCCGCGTACGTGCTTTAAATCCTTGGCCAAGTACATATCTTGAATTGCCTGGCGGTGAACATATAAAGGTTCTTAAAGCTGAAGTTGACGAAAGAGACCATAATCGCCCGGTTGGTGAAATATATACAGAAAATAACGAGCTTTTCCTTGCCTGTAGACAAAATTCTTTACGTATACTAAAATTACAGCGTGAAAATCGGAACGCTCTTGACGTCTCCGACTTTTTAAAAGGAGCGACTGAAATCATTGGCCAAGTCGTGAAATCAGACACGCCTTTAATTGAAGAATAACAAAAAGGTCCCTTCGTCTAACGGTTAGGACGCCAGGTTCTCATCCTGGTAACAGGGGTTCGATTCCCCTAGGGACTACGTAATAAAAATACTCCAACAAAGTTGGAGTATTTTTATTATGCCGACGCTAGTCGGGGGAATCGAACTGGTTGGAAGCGAGATACGAGTCGAGACGGAAGACGAGACGAGTAATCGAGCGTCGGACGATATGCCGGGCGGCATATCGGACGCCAACCCTGGACAAGTGAGCCACGTAAAACGTGGCGAACGCGATAATTCCCCTATGGCTACGCGTTCTATAATCAACAAATTATGGCGGGTTATTTGGTTTATTGGTATAATTAATAAGAAGTTAGAATATTTAATATGAATAAAACAAATCAGCCAAAAACTACGATTGTAAATTCAGATGATGAAATTATTGGCTACAAAATCAGGGCCGCTGTTAGTGAAGATGATATTTATCGGGTCTCTGCTCTATGGATTATTAATTCTCAAGGAGATATTCTTTTAGCGAAACGTCATCATACTAAATTGAATAACCCTAATATGTGGGGGCCGGCTGTCGCTGGCACGGTCGAAGAGGGGGAAACTTATGAGAGCAATATAACAAAAGAAACTGAGGAAGAAATTGGATTAAAAAACATTAAGCCGACACTTGGCCCAAAAATAGAAATAACTGGCAAGCATCATTATTTCACCCAATGGTTTACCGCAAAGGTAGATATAGATATTAATGATCTAAAGATATAAGAAAATGAAGTTGAGGAGGTGAAATGGTTTAGTCCTCAGGAATTAAAAGCGGAACTGCAAATGCAACCTGAAAAATTCTTGCCCAGGATGAATGAATATTACAAACTCTTTTCAGCAATCTAAAATTTCACCCGTCTCTCTATTTCTCTAAAAATCCCCATTAAATTGTAGAATAGACAAGAAATATACGGCATTAAACCAATTTTGCTTGATGGTGATACAGATTTAATAAAAAAGGGGTCCAGAAAATAGGACCCCAGACTCATGTTACCCATGTTTGACGCCGTCAATTAGGCGCCTTCCCGGCATTCGAAATGGCGGGACGCTCAGATTCCTTCTCTATTTAGTAATAAGAGAGCGATTGAGATTATTAAAATTTTAGCACTAAGCATATATATGTCAACTTATATTGCTTGTTGTGCTTTTAAATCGTGACTGATATATTATTATGGATGAATAATTTATCATACTTATATGACTCAAGCTACAACTAAAGTCGCCTTCGTCAGGCTACGCCAGGAAAATAAAGTATTGTTACTACAAGAAGGTGGGCGGCTCGCTATGGGTTTATGGTGCTTCCCGGGAGGGCACGTCGATGAAGGCGAATCATTTGAACAAGCTGCAGCTAGAGAGGCGCAGGAAGAAAGTGGTTATCAAATCAGCCTCGGACCTATTATATTCCAATCTCATATTTCTAAAGAAGAATACAAGGGTGCGCGACGCGATGAGGACATTATTGAGCTAGTTATATTTGACGGCAATATCACTGCCGGCGAATTAACTAAGGACGAGCAGGCTTTAGATATAAGATGGCTCAGTCCGGAAGAGGCTGTTAAGCTTCCTTTGCGCTGGGAATTTTTAAAAGACTTACTCTAGGTGAATTAGCACACAGTTCACGGCGGCCTATTTGGGTCGCCTTTTTTAAACAGTGAGCTTGACAAATGTAAATAATTAGGTTACGATAAGCGGTTGCTATTTCTGAGAAAAATGCCCGTGAAAAGGCGCAGAAATAACAATAACAACAAATAATGTACATTAAATGAAAAAAGTAGCATTTGTGATTACCGTAGCCATGACTATGATTATTGCAGCTTTCGGACAGAATGTTAATCTGGAAAGCACCATTAAAATGGATACCGCCGTTTCGGAAGTATCCGTTCAGCGCGTAGAGATTTCCACTGAAAAGTGGAACCTGAAATACGATTATAAGAAATACGCCGTCGACGTATTGGGTCTCGGTGTAAACCTCTACTCAGATTCCACCACCACACTCAGTGCGATGGTGGTAAAAATGGGTGACCATGACCAAAACGACCAGTACGTCTTTGATGCCTGGGCCACCAAGCAGTATGGCAACTATAATGTCTTACTGGAGATCGGCCGTATGATTAGCCCCTCGGCAGTCCCTTGGGATTACGCCGGAACACGCATCGCCAATCATCTTTTCACCGCCGAGGTTTACGCTCTCGGTTATCACTCCTTTAATGAGGAGTGGAGTAAAGATGATGCGATCATGGCATGGGTGGCTTTTCACCCAAAACACGCTTTCGTATCGGTGGGGGTTTCGGATGATCAGTACTGGGCATTTGCCGGTACTAAGAATTTGAAACACTTCGGTTCCTTTACGTTTCTGAACTGGCAACAGAACGGGAATTATTGGTTCCGGACACAAGCCGGGTTTGGGGAAATCAACCAAGGTTTCTTCTCGCAGGACCTCTATATTGAAGCTACCAGTTACATGGTAGTGCCAATATTCTTTTACAAACACTTTTCACCCATCAGTACCAAAGGTACCTATGCGGTGAAATTTGATAGTAAGAGGAGTGGCGCCTGTTCCACCCATGAACTCATAATGAGCAAAAAAATTGGCCACAGAAACTTTGCCGCCGCCGTCGGAATTAATAGCGTGCATGAGGGATCAACTCTCAGGCTCGCTCCATCGTTTGAAGTCTATAAAGACTTCAAAACGGATTACGGACGCCTCATCCTCGAACTGAGATATGACATGGTATATCACGCCTTCAGTGCGTACACCATTATAAAGTTCTAATGTTCTCGCGTCTCTAAAAACGCAAAAGCTGCAATTCCAATTGCAGCTTTTTTTCTTTGTCCTGTTAAAATAGAGGGCCGCGTTATTTCACAAAGAAGTTAAACAAATAGCCAATGATAATAATATTAATCGTAGTAATGCCGAAAAAATAAATAAGCAATTTCATCTTCATGACTCGTTTTAGAATAAGCGCCTCTGGTAATGACAGGCCAACAACCGCCATCATGAAGGCCATAGCGGTGCCTAAAGGTATACCCTTCGCGACGAGCGATTCCATGATAGGAATTACACCAACAGCGTTTGCATATAATGGTACGGCCGCAATAACAGCCAGCGGAACCGCTAATAAGTTGTCGGTACTGATGAGATTTTCAAAGTACCCCGCCGGAACAAAACCGTGAATCGCGGCGCCGACGGCAATCCCGATTAAAACGTATGGGGTAATTTTTTTAGTTAACGATAAGCCCTCTCGTATAAATTTTAAGAGCAAAGCCTTGCTTGAATTCTTTATTGTTACTAACTTCGCATTTTCACTTTGTATTTTCCAAATATAATCAGCAACCTCTTTCTCAAGCATTAATTTATTGAGAATATACCCGCCGACCATGCCCAGTAAAACTGCCGACGCAACATATAGCAAGGTAATTTTCCAGCCAAATAAACCGGCAAAGAGCACGACCGCGACTTGATTAACAAGCGGCGAAACAATTAAATAAGACAAAGTCACACCTAAAGGAATGCCCGCTTTCAGGAAACCGATGAATAGTGGAATGGAGGAGCAAGAACAAAATGGTGTAATTGTGCCAAACAGAGCCGCAAACAAATAATCTAACCCATACCATTTGCGAGAGGCTAGGAAGTCACGGAGTTTTTCTATAGGCAAATAATGACGTATGACCGCCATTAATAAATTAACGATGAAAAGCAGTATGAGAATCTTCAACGAATCAAAGATAAAATAGTTTACAGCTTCGCCCAAGCGTGAGCCTTTCATTAAGCCAATTAATCCGAAAGACATCCAATCTGCCAAAACCTGTAAAGGATAAAACATAATTAATGCTGATGACCGCAGCAGCAACCACTATCGGCGGAGTCATTCGTATTATTATTTTTCAAAGCATTCGCAATATCTCCTTCAGAATGAGCACTTCCTGTTAAGATTACTTTACCGTCAATAACTAAGACAGGACTGGTCATGATGCCGAGCTCAATTATCTTTGTAATGTCATCAATATATTCGACTTTAGCTTTAAGGCCTAAATCTACAGCCACCTTTTTAGTGGTCTCATATAACTTTCTACAGTTGGGACAACCGGAACCTAAAATTTGCACCTTCATTTCCTTATTCATAATTTTTTAGAAATATTTTTATTAAAAAATTATATTTTTTAAACATGGGACGGTTTATTGAATAGTAGTTTCTATTCCAGTCTTGCCTTAGATTAACCAGTCCGAAATCAAGCATCACTTTTAGGTGACTCGACGTTAAATTTTGAGCCATGTTAAGAGTTGGCGATATTTCGCAGACGCACTTTTCTCCTCCCTTTAATAAACACAAAATACGCAGACGATTGTCATCGCCAACAATTCTCAAGAATTTTGCTAAATTCGCATATTCTTCGGTTAACTTATTGTCTTCACAACACTTTCTTTCCATATCGTTATATCAATTTATATTGATATAGTAGTACTTTTACTACGCTTGGTCAAATATGCCTCAAGGCGCACGATTCTTAACAAAAATATGTTCCATTGATATAATTAATATATCCAATTAAACTTTAATTATATGAACAAAAACAATGGCGTAGGCAGCGGCATCTACGGCCTCGCTTTCATCGGTGCACTCATCTATTACATCCAGAACGCGACCTCCCTCTTGATGGGCGTCGTCGGTTTTCTGAAAGCACTGGTCTGGCCGGCTTTTCTTATTCATAAACTGTTTGAATACTTTCAATTATGATAAGCAAGCTAGTTTTAATTAAAACCACTCACACAATTATTTGGGCTGTAATGGCAGCTGCTACTTTGTATATTGTCTATAGTGGCTACACAAACAAGCTCACTCCTCTACTGTGGTTTTGTATTGGACTCATTGTATTTGAAGGCCTCGTCTTACTTATTAATAAATGGAGCTGCCCGCTAACAGCCGTTGCTGGCAAGTATACCGAAGACAGACGAGATAATTTCGATATCTACCTCCCCCAGTATCTCGCGCGCTATAATAAGATCATTTTTACCACCTTATTCGTCATCGGAGTTATTTTGGTTATTTTTTAATCATCACTAAAAACAAAAAGGACACGTTTACACGTGACCTTTTTTTATTTCATTCAATATTTTCTTACTGTCTAGCTTCCATTATTACTGGCATGATACCGATACCACCATCGCCAGGCACATTTCTAGCTTCCAGCTCGCCCAACATCTCCTGTACAAGCGGTACGATTACTGAGCGTTGTCCGTAGAAACCGAAGGCTTCAGGATTCAAAATTGGGAAGACGAGCGCAGGCACGAGTAATTCTTCACTGCGGTTATTCTGATAGCGATAAGTCTGCACATATGACTTTGTCGGAGTGCCAAGTTGTATTTCGGTAGTACCAGTTTCACTGCCATTGAAGAACATGCCGCCCTGTCCACCATTCTCAGCGATGCGAATAATTCTCTCCGCTGAAGTTTCAAGAGCATAGGCTGAGGCTTCGTAGCGGAATGGCGTTAGGCCGTAAAGACCGGTTACGCCCTTCTGTAATAAGTTGATATTAACACGAATACCAGCATAGTTACCACCCTGATCGCGAACCGGTTCATTGTTAATTAAGAGTGGGTAAACGACGCTCGCATATTCCGGGATATAGAAGTTGTTCTTATCCTCAGCAATGTCGTAACCAAGGCGCCAGTTGTTATCGACTTCTGGGGTGCCGTAGTTTTGAAGATCAATTTCATGATCAGACATGAATTTATTAGTCATGGCGATGAGTTCTGAGTCAGCCGGTACATCATTGATACTTAGACGGAAACGAGCCCAGCAAGCCTCATCCTGACCACAAGCGTCTCTTTCTGCTAAGATCCAGCGCTGCCAGTTTTCAGAAATATAGATACTATCCTCCATGAAGTCTAAGGTTATCATTAAACCTTTTTCTTTTTCTTCAGTTAAGGTTAAGTTTGTAGCGCTGAGGTTGCTAAACTTGCTCAATTTGACGCCACTAAGATCAAGATTGCCAACCATTGAGGCCAAGGAGCGTGCAGCAGTTGAGCCTCCCTTCAAACGACGATAGACGTCAGAGCTACCTTCTTCTAAGACAATTGGATCGCCAGTATAAACGTACTTAAAGTCGAAATACGGCATTATCATCTTGCCGTCCATGGCGCCACCACCACCGAGTCCTAAAGCAAAACCAGGTGCAGTCGCCACGCCCGAAGTAACAGCCATATCGCCATCACTTGAAACGCTTGCCAACTCACCACTTAAAGTCGAGTCAACGCTACGAGCAGCGAGAGGAGCGGCTTCATTTTGTACAGCCGAACTACTCGCTCCACTCAAAACACCGAAAGCATTCGCCGCTAAGCGGCTGACACCTTCATCAGATGCCTTGTTGTTGAAGACACCAGTTCTGGCCACGTCCCCAGTGCGTACCACTGGATTCAATAGCACGATGACCGCTACGACACCAAGCACTAAAGCGGGGGCGGCAAAGTAATAAAATTTCTTGTTCATAAAGTTAAAGTTAAAATTGTTTTCTTGGAGATGATTATTTTGTTGCACCGTTTTCATTACCTCCTCCTTTAGGCGCGCCGCTAAAGCGGGAGTAAATTGTGAATCTGGGCGCAAATCCGTCATCTGAGTAATAAGGTGCTTAAGTTGCTCCTCATATTCACGCAGAGTTGGATCGACGCGGTATAGCTCCGCCAACATAATGTTTAATTCATTTTCTTGCATATTTGCATAATTCCCGGCAGTAGAAGAAACAGGGCAAAGGGAATTTTAGTTTTTAAGGATTTAAGAGCGCGACCACAAGCCATTTTAATCGCCCCTTCTTTCTTACCAAGCTGGTCGGCAATTTCCTGAAAGGATAAGTCTTGCCAAAAACGCATAATGAGGATTTCGCGATCTTGGACTGAAAGCTCTGACATCGCTTCTTTAATCTTTTCTAAATTCAGACCACGATCGATATTTGCCAGAAAGTCCGTGCCATCGCTTAAGTCCCAGCAATCTTCAATATCAACGGTCGACTTCTCGCGACGGTAATGGTCAATAACGGCGTTGCGGGCAATTGTATACAACCAGGCACCAAAGCTTCCCTCCTTAAACTGCGGTAACTTCTCCCAGGCTTTAATGAATACTACGCTCGTTATATCCTCAGCGTTTTCCTTATTCAATGTTTTGTAATATACGAAATTGTAAATTTTCTTAATATAAGCGTCATAAAGACTCCCGAAGGCTTCGGCATTTCTGTCTTTGGCGGCGATGATCATCTCCGCTTCTAATTGGTCATCTAAGATTTTGGCCATATTCTTGATTCCATTATATCAAACGCTAGCACAAAGAAAAAGTAACAAAAAAAGCTTGCCGATTCCGAGGCAAGCTTTTCATGTGTTTTGTAACTTATCTCACCTGATAGCGATATACGTCATTTTCATAATCCTGGTATTCATCTTCAAGTCGTTCCAGGCGGATCAGGTTTTCCTCAACCGAATCTTCAACTACCCACATATCTGTATTGTCTCTTTCCTGTCCGATAAGACGCAAATTATTCTGCGCGGAAATATCCGCTTCAATTAATTTAACATCGGGATTATAGAATAGACGGGCTGAGGAGCTGTTTGGTAAAACTTGTAATTTCAATAACTCACTGATTTCAACCGTACCCCGAGCTGAGCCTCCGAGAGTTATGGCGGCCCTTGATATTTTTGTAGGCCTTGTATTTATGCGACTCCAACCCTGGAAGCTTGCCGCTAGTTCATCAATCTCGCCTTCAAGAAAATCAACATCAGCAAAATCCGTTGTTTGTAGTTGTAACGTTGTTACATCCACGCTCAGATTGCCACCACTGTATCCATAGAAAGCAAGCGCAAGCTTATCTGACTGCCAATTCTTCATATTGAGTACGCTACCACCATTCATAGTAATATTCTGTAAGGTTGAGGTTGGCATTTCAAGGACTAAATTAATTGAACGTCCACAAGTAATACAAATACGGGTGTCGAGACGCTGCGCTTCAATTTGCAAGACTCCATTTGTGACTGAGGTTTCTATGCGGCTAAGATCAGCCGGATGTCCCTCCGCTCTCAGCTTAACTTCATTACCAACAATAACTGTTAGATAATAAGGTGCGTCAACTGATATCGATTTAACCTCTTCATTAATAGTGATATTTTCCAGGCGGCTTTCTGACAGATACGGATGAACGCGGGTATAGGCGTCAGACCCTAAAGTGCCAAGAGACAAAATACCGGCAAACCACAAGAGTAACATTAAGAGCCACACTAAACCAGATATTAACTTACGGTTGATGAGAAGTGAAATTGAAGCAAACAAAACAACTAGAAATGGAATAGCAGCAACAAGCGTTAGAGCGCTCACTAACCAGGGATACGACCAACCGATTGCAGTGATAAATCCTGGTTCTAAATATTGAGGACCGTTTAAAGTGGCGATCAGTCCTACAAGCGTAATCGCACAAAACCCGGTCAACGCGACCAGCCCAAATAAAAGGCCGAAGAATATTCTAATTAATGGACCAAAGCCCTGAAAAACGCGACCAATTAACGCAAACAGGCGCTTAAAGAAACGAGTAAAGGAGTCGGCAGCGGCATTGCTTGTATCTTTAATTTTCTCTGAATTAATATTTTCTTTCATCTGTGCTGTGAGTGACGATAAATTAACGGCAGCACCCTGCATCACCAACTTTTCGGCCGCAGTTTTAGCTTCAGGAGCGGCAATCCAGAGTAAGAAGTAAATAATCACACCAAAGCCCCAGAGGAATAAGGAGAGGGCGAAGAGCAGGCGAATCCAGACTGGATCAATACCAAAGTAATGACCGAGACCAGCACAGACACCGCCGATAACGGCGCTATCGCCATCACGATAGAAACGTCTTGGCCCGTCGCTTTCCGTCTTTGTGAATGTTTTGCCAGCGACTTTTTCCTCGTCGGAAAAATCATTGATGGTGCCCATATTTTTTAAGGCATCTTCAACTTCAGGTAAAGTGACGGCTCTTTTTAATTCACCAGCGCCAGCGGCATTGAAATGTTCAGCGAGACTGGTTTCGATGTCGCGCAAAATTTCAGCGCTGTCATCACCCTTAGCGCTAAAGTAGCGCTCCACTTCCCGCAAGTACGAGTCTAGGCGGGCGAAGGCATCGTCTTCTGCGTAGAAGAGGGTGCCGCCGAGATTGATTGAAATTGTTTTTTTCATATAGTTAGGCCTTTGCGGTACGCAAGGCATTTATTGATGATTGAAGCATTTCCCATGTAAGGTCGAGTTGTTTGAGCATCGCTTTGCCCTGACCGGTTAATTCGTAGTACTTGCGGGGCGGTCCGCTTTTTGACTCCTGCCAGTGGTAATCGAGTAGGCCGTCATTCTTTAAGCGACTAAGCAGAGGGTACATCGTCCCCTCCACAACCAGCAAATCAGCAGTGCGTAAGGAAGAGATAATATCCGAGGCGTATACTTTCTTGCGGGAAATAACGAGCAGAATACAGTATTCCAGTAATCCTTTTCGCATTTGCGCCCGAGAGCTTTCAAGGCTTGTTTTGTTTTCGTTAGGCATATGTTTTTTGAATGATTATTATTAATATAGCACATACTACCTTTTTATGCAAGGTAGTGGGGTGCACACTTATCCACAGGAGCCAGTATAATAAAAAGGTCCGCCTTAGCGGACGATTTAACCTTATACTTATTGTGTTTTTTGTATTTAACTTAAATGCCTCACCTCAACTTCAACCATCTTCCCTGTTTTGAGTCCGGGTGCTAATATTTTCGGAAACGAAAAAACTGGATAAAATTCTGAGTGCCCTTTAATGCATTCGCCACCCTTCTTTTCTGATACTAATTTAAGCATCTTCCCCGCATAACGTTTTAATATATTTTCTCTATACGATGAGGCCGCGTCTTCTGAGACAACTCGCAAAGTCAGAGCCCTCTCTTTTATCTGCTTGGGCGACACCTTCTCCGGAAGATTATAGGCTGCAGTTTGCTCGTGCGCCGAAAAAGGAAAAACATGAATGCCGGCGAAGTCGCACTGCTTTAAAAAACTCAGAGTATCATTAAAATCCTCATCGCTTTCTCCTGGAAAACCGACAATGACGTCGGTCGTGATACCAATCTCTGGCATAACTGCTCGTATCGTCTTAAGCCGATCAAGAAAGTAGGCCGTGTTATATGGACGTTTCATAGCGGACAGAATTTTGTCGCTCCCTGACTGTAATGATATGTGTAAATGCCGACAAAGACGCCCCTCACTGTTGGCTATTAGCGACATTAAATCATCATCAACTTCAGTTATTTCAATTGAGCTTAAACGAAAACGAGTTGTTTCAGAAAGTTGTAGAAGTTCAATTAATAAATTGTTTAGACCGTAATTCTTATTTAAATCGGTACCATATAAACCAAGATGGATACCGCTTAAGATAATTTCATCATAACCAGACTCAATTGCCGCCTTAGCCTCCGCTAAGATTGCTTCTTTTTTTCTGCTCTGCAGACGACCGCGGGCGAAAGGAATTAGACAATAGGAACAGAACTGATTACAGCCATCGCCGACTTTAAGAATGTAGCGCGACTTTTCCGAACTAACCACTAAACCGCTATTGCTTGTTACGGACTGCACAGGCAACTGCAATCTAACACAAATAGTTTCTGCTAGCTCCTTAATCTTACCTACTCCCCAGAATAATATCGACTCATCCCCTAAGTCAGTTTTTGCCATCATCTCGTTAGTTTGCGGCCAGCAACCCATGACGACGAGTAGGGTCTCGGGATAAGTCGCTTTAAGCTTCCGCGCCAATTGTCTATCCTTACGCATAGCAGCATGGGTAACGGCGCAGGTGTTAATAATTACCGCCGAGGGGTCACTCTCAACCATACTAAGACCCCGAGATTCGAGTTCTCGTCTTAATTCCGCCGCGTCATACTGCGACACCTTACAGCCAAGAGCTCTTATTAGGAATGTCAGCTTATTATTACTCATAATATGGATATTATAAGCATTTGCCCAAACCCTTGTCAAAAAAATAGTTTTTTGATAATATCAAATCAAATATAAGTCTATTACGACTTATTTTTAGTTGAGCGCGCTCATAGCTCAGTTGGTAGAGCAGATCCCTTTTAAGGATAAGGTCACAGGTTCGAGTCCTGTTGGGCGCACAGTAGTTGTTATCACAACTAAATAGATACATCGCCGCCTTAGCTCAGTTGGTTAGAGCAGCTGTTTTGTAAACAGCAGGTCGTGGGTTCGAATCCGACAGGCGGCTCCCATAAATGAAAAACCACCCTTTTTGGGGTGATTTTTTTTATTACCAATCATCGTTATCGTCGTCGTCATCATCGGCATAAGCACCTTGAGATTTTTCCAAATCATCATGGTAATACCAATAGACAATGTAGTCTTCCGTTATTACAAACCCTTGTGCCCAAGGAATTTTGAATCTTTCGCGAATTTTTTTTTCGAGAAAGTCCCAGCAGAGGCGACGATGGAATTCAAGACTAGCGACTTCTTCCGCCATGGGAATATAGTTTGCCGTTGCTCGCTCGGTCATATACCGAACAGCTTCTAAATGATCACTGTCGATAATCATATTGTCCGGCGCCTCTTCCGTCAACTCTACTTGAACATCCATTGAATCAATGGTGAGATCGCTGACTCGGTCACACAGCTCAATTTCCGCTAGGAATAATTCTCGCTCAAAGCGATTTAGCTTACCTTTGCGGTAATAGGTAACGTCAGGCTCCAGAGTGTGGAACTCAGGCACAACCTTACGCAGGTCCATGTATTCCAGACCGAGAATTGTTAAAAAACTATTGTCGTTCATTTTCCCTCCGTTGTTAGTTGTCACTACTTTAAAATAATGTTATGTTATTGTCAATTGAACGTATTTTCGGTAATAATAAAGTGATAAAACGTGTATAAAGCGTGCATAAATAGTTAATAAACTTGTCTTGTTCGCTTTGTGATTATACGATAAGATATAAGCACTAAAATAAGGTGCAAATATATGGCGACACTCGTATCTACAGACAAGACACTTTTGGAAAAAATACCGCCTCACAGCCTTGAAGCTGAAGAGTCGCTTATAGGCTGCCTCTTAATCGATAAGGACGCCATTATTAAGATTGTCGACATGATCCTTCCTCAGGATTTCTATCGTCACGCCAATCAAAAGATTTACGAATCAATACAAGAGTTATATAACAGCCAAGAGCCAATAGATATTATTACGCTCGCCAATAAATTAGAAGACAAGAAACAACTTTCTGATATCGGTGGACGTACATATCTCGCTAAACTCTCAAACACAGTGGCCACGGCTGGAAATATTGCGCAGTATGCAAGCATCATTCAAAAAAAGGCAACGCTGCGTCGCTTGCAACAAGCTGCCGCAGAAATTACGAGCTCTAGCTTTGATGAAGAAAAAGATATTGATGTCTTGCTTGATGAAACTGAAAAAAAAATATTCGGCGTCTCCCGTAAATTTCTAAAGAACGCCTTCTTGCCTCTCGATAGTTTGCTCACTGACGCTTTTGAGCGCATCGACGAATTACACAAACGCGGTGGCGGCAAACTACGTGGTCTCTCAACGGGTTTTACTGACCTTGATGCTCTGCTCGCCGGTCTGCAGAAATCTGACCTCGTGATTCTTGCGGCCCGCCCCAGTGTCGGTAAAACTTCACTCGCGCTTGATATCGCTCGCCAAGCTGCTATCCGCAACAAAGCGGGGGTCGGCATCTTCTCGCTGGAAATGGGCAAGGAGCAATTAGTAGATCGCATGCTTTGCGCTCAAGCGAACGTCAATCTTTGGAAAATGAGAACTGGTAATTTATCCGATAAGGACGAAGATAATGACTTCACAAAAATTGGCAAAGCCATGGGTGAATTAGCGGATGCTCCCATTTATATTGATGATTCCAGCACGCTCTCGGTAATGGAAATTCGCGCCAAGTGCCGCCGCTTACAGATGGAAAAAGGATTAGGACTTATCGTTATTGATTACTTACAGTTGATGGAAGGGCGCGGTAAATATAGCGATAACCGCGTACAGGAAATTGGTGAAATTAGTCGTGGACTTAAAGGTATCGCCCGTGAATTAAATATCCCTGTCCTTGCCCTTGCTCAGCTTTCCCGTGCCGTCGAAGCGACTAGCCCCGCTATTCCTAAGCTCTCCCATCTGCGTGACTCCGGCTCCATTGAGCAGGATGCCGACATTGTAATGTTTCTATACCGCAAAGCCGCCGACCGTTCCTACAATCCGAACGATTTGCCGATGGATGAAAGATATAAAGCGGAAGTATATATCGCCAAGCATCGTAACGGCCCAACCGGCAAAATCGATTTATTCTTTGATGAAAATACCGCGAGTTTCCGCAATTTAACACATCAAAATAATCCGAGCAACAATTAAGTAATCTAAATATAAAAATATGTTCAACAAACTCAAACAATTTAAAGATTTACGTAGCCAGGCAAAAACCATGCAAAGCGCCCTTGCTCAGGAATCTGTCACTGAAGAAAAAAATGGCGTAAAGTTAACTCTAAACGGCAATTTAGAAATAATGGAATTAACCCTTAACCCAGAATTGAACGCCGAGGCTCAAGCAAGTGCTGTTAAGTCTTGCTTCAATGACGCTATCAAACGCGCTCAACGCCTAATGGCCAAGAAGATGCAGGAAATGGGCGGCCTCCCAGGCTTAAACTAAAATGAAATACCCTGATTACATTCAAGAACTGATCAGGCGTTTTTCGCAATTTCCTAGCGTCGGTCCGAAAGCGGCTGAACGTTATGTCTTTTACTTACTCCAGCAATCACCAGCGGACCTACAAGCCCTGTCTACGGCCTTAGCAGAATTACCCTTCAAAGCTAAGCGTTGCTCACAGTGTGGCGCTTACAGCGAAGCTGAGCCCTGCAGTCTTTGCGCCGACACTAACCGGTCGACTGATATACTCTGCATTGTATTAAATAGCCAAGACATGGCGGTTATTGAAAATACCAAACAGTTTTCCGGGCGCTATTTTTTACTCGGTCGCCTGCTCAACACCATAGAAGATGTCGGCCCCGACCAACTGCCTATTAATGCCCTGCGCGCACTTATTAAAAAGAATTCCGTAAAGGAATTAATTCTCGCACTGAACTTTACGCTTGAAGGCGAGAGCACCGCTTTATATCTCAAAAAAATATTCCCCGACTTAAAGATAACCCGTCTTGCACGAGGCTTACCAGCTGGCTCAGATTTAGAATATGCGGATGAGTTAACCCTTGCTAATGCTTTAAAGTATCGTAATAATTTGTAAATAAAAAAGGAGGTCATGATGCTTACGGCTACGTTGCTTACCCTGCTTGTTGTCAGGTTGATATTGCTCGTGGCCATAAAAATTAAGCCACGTTATAAGTTTCCAATTTTAAGGAAACTATCAAAAATAGTTTCGCCACTCCGCCACTCAACAACCAAGTGGCGCAAACGAACAGCCTCGTTCAGAAACTTTTTCTTCACTAAAAAATCCACTTGAATGAGTGGATTTTCTATATATAAACTATTTGATTAAAATTAAGCGATGCTTAAAATCTTAACAGAAGTCATGAGCTGACGATGACCAACGGTCTTCTTGTAACGAGTCTTACTCTTATACTTTACGACGGTCACCTTGTCCTGCTTCTCAGTTTTTACAACTTCAGCACTAACCTTAGCACCTAATGAAGGGGTGCCAACCGAAACAGCGCTGCCGTCGGTTTCTGCAATTAAAAGGGTATCAAAAGTAACCTTCTCTCCGGCAGCCAAATCCAGTTTTTCCACTTTAATGGTTTCGCCTTCCTTGACCTTATATTGTTTGCCTCCGGCGGCAATTACTGCGATTCTCGCCATACTTGTAATATTAGCAAAATTATTAGAAAAAATCAGGCTTGCGCCTATTTACTCATTCATATTATCTAAATCATTGCAAAAAGTCAATAAATGGTCTAAGATGAGATTATAATTAAACAGATTTACTCTCTATGCCCAAATTCATTATAAACGGTGGTCGCCCTTTAGGTGGTCAGGTTAAAGTCGGGGGTGCGAAGAACAACGCACAGATTATGCTCCCGGCTTGTCTTTTATCAAGCGAGACAATGCGCCTCTCCAACATTCCGCTCATCGACGGTGTCGAAAAGTCTTTAGAATTACTAGAAGATCTTGGTGTAAAGATTAAGCGAGATGGTAATACGGTTGAATTAGATCCGTCTGCAGTCACAAAAACAGAATTAGATGGCAAGATTGCCGATAAGTTTAGAACCTCAGTGATGTTTGTCGGCCCACTTCTCGCCCGTTTTGGTGAAGTCAGCTTCCCTCATCCAGGGGGTTGCGTCATTGGCGCAGCCGGAAGACCAATTGATTTATTTCTTGAGGGTTTTAAGAAGATGGGCGCGAGCGTGAAAAACGGCGAACGCTTTTATCACATCACTGCTAAAAAGCTACAGGCCTGCGATTTCTTCTTCAGCGTTGTCAGTGTGACTGGTACTCAAAGCTTAATGATGACTGCCTGTCTGGCTGCCGGCACAACCACACTGCGAAATTGCGCAATGGAGCCAGAAATCGAAGCGCTTGCAGATTATCTTAATGCCCAAGGAGCGAAAATCACTGGAGCGGGTAGTCCAACAATTACTATCGAAGGGGTTGATGCTTTAGGTGGCGGCGACTGCCATATTATTCCTGACCGCATCGAGGCGGGTTCATTCGCCTTGCTCGCTGCGGCTGCAAAAGCAGAAATAACAGTTTTAGACTGCGAACCGAAACACTTACAAAGTTTACTTGATATCTTTGACAAAATCGGAGTCAAATATGAAGCTGGAGATAACTGGTTAAAGATTTTTAAGTCAGAGCAAATTAAATCAAAGGATATAAAAACTCATGAATACCCAGGATTCCCAACTGACTTGCAGTCTCCTTATGTTATCTTAATGACTCAAGCCGAGGGCACAGCACTCGTACAAGAATTAATCTATGATCGTCGCTTGATTTGGACTGACATGCTTTCGCAGATGGGGGCAAAAATTACCATGTGCGACCCGCATCGGATTGTAATTCAAGGCGGCTGCCGCCTCATCGGTAAACGGCTCATCAGTCCTGATGTCCGAGCTGGCATCGCGTTAGTTATTGCTGGGCTCATTGCTGAAGGCACAACCGAAATAGACAACATCTACCAAATCGACCGTGGCTACGAAAAACTGGAAGAACGCCTCCGCGGGCTTGGTGCGGATATTGAACGCGTTGAATAATAATAATTATGAATAAACGAATTCGCGACAGTCTTTTTATATTGTTTATTATTATATTCGTGATAACCACCTTGCTTGTTTCGCTGTACGCCGCTGGTTATTCTATTCGTCGCAGCTGGCCGCCACGCTTTGGACAATTAGTGGAAAGAACCGGAATGCTCCTGCTTGATAGTGAGCCGGACGGATCAGCGATTTTTCTTAATGGCGAAAAGCAACGCCGTTCTTGGTTGCTTGATCTTGGTCGTGATGAAATTACCACACCCACAAAAATCAAAAATCTAGTTCCAGGTGAATACACTTTACGCCTTGAAAAAGAAGGATACTGGCCACTTGAAAAGAAGATTAAAATTGAGTCCGGTCAGGCGACATTCGCCGAAGATTTCATTCTCTTCCGACGCACCACTCCCTCTAATATCGCCATCTGTGCACCGCAAGACATTTCTTTTGGGCCAGAAAAAAAGACTTATTTAGTCCTACCTAATGATGGTCTTGTTATTAATCTCAAAACTGAAACCAGCAGCACTCTGACTGACAAAGGAGCGATGCCGGTACAGTGGTCACAAAACGGAACGCAAATATTGTTTAGTGATAAGCTCATTAATTTAAACAGCGGCAACACAAATTATGACTTGAGTTCTCTGGGTGATGGTGCCACAAATTTCTTTTGGGACGAATCTTCAAAGAAGATATACTATCAGTCTGGAGGCGCCATCAACTGTATTATCACCGATGAACAGGTAGCTAGCACGGTTATAAGCGGCGGCACCTACGTCGCCTACACTGTTCGCGGGGGTCTACTCTACACCATTGAAAATGAAGCCGATAGAATTTTCCTGCGAGTCTATGACGCTAACACCTCCACCCTGCGCTCGAGCTCTGACTTGCCTGCCGGCGATTATATCTTCCGCCAGACTGAAACTAATCTTGATTTATACGACAGGCGACAGCAAGCTTTATATGCTCTAAGCGACTATGCCCTTCAACCCATCGCGAAGCAAATAAAGCCGGTAAGCTCCTGGCAATGGCTGAGCGCGAAGTTCCTAATCTGGCACAATGGTTATGAGATATATTCACTTGATATGGATAGCGGCCGACAAGACCTGCTTATCCGGGTGAGTGAAGAGTTAACGGGACTAGCCTGGAACCGTTCCAAGAATTACTTAATTTACAGTAGCGCCAATCAAATTCAAATCGTAAACTTAAACCTCGAAGTCAAAACACCAATCACCCTGACTCAAGCCGAAAATATCAGCAACCTCTCGCTCGATGAGCGTAATCAGATTATCTACTTCTACGCAAAAATAGGTGAGGAGTCCGGCGTGTATAAATTGCAGTTACAATAATCAATACAAAAAAGACGCTTTCACCAGCGTCTTTTTTTATACACTTTTTTAGAATTGACTAACCATGCCCTTCAAAAACTCTTTTAGATCTTCGCCAATCTCCTCGTCTTTCAGGCCTAACTTTATATTGGCTTTAATGAGATTAAATTTATTGCCGGTATCAAGCCACTCGCCTTCTAATTGCTTGCCGTAAAGCGGGCGACCATCGGCGAGCATTAAATCAAAGGCATCAGCAAGACGAATTTCGCCAGATTTACCGTTCTCCATTTTTTTTAATATCTGCAGCACCTCTGGCGTAATCGCATAAATACCTACCGCAGCGAGATTAGACGGAGCTTCACCAATCGGCGGTTTTTCCACAAACTTCTTAATCTCAAAATTCCCTTCACCCAAATCAAGTCCATCAATAACACCAAATTTATTTACATCCTCTGCCGCCACCTGCGATAGACCAACAACTGGATCACCGTATTTTTCAAAGGTTTCAATAACCTGCTTAGCTGGAGAAACCTTGGAATCGTATAAAGTGTCACCGAACATAATAAGCACTGGCTCATCATCGCGAACCAGGTGGGCGGCGCAGCTGATAGCATGCCCATCGCCTAAGGGAATCGACTGACGAACATATGAAAATTTGGCGAGACTCTCAATCGCCTGCACCTTCTTAATTAAATCCAACTTATTCTTTTCGACTAAAGTTTTTGATAGCTCAAAAGAGTAATCAAAATGATCTTCAATCGCGCGCTTACCGCGACCAGTCACAAATATAATTTCCTCGATACCAGCGGCGACCGCCTCCTCCACTAAATACTGAATAACTGGTTTATCAACGACCGGCAACATTTCTTTTGGCTGTGCTTTTGTCGCCGGCAAAAAACGCGTACCGAAACCAGCCACAGGTAAGATTGCTTTTCTAATCTTTTGCATAATGTTTATTGTTTAAAACAGGGGCGCTACGCAAACCCCATTTCATAAAATATTTCCACCAAGATTTAAGATGTTCTTTGGCAAGCTTATCACTTACTAGCGCGTGATACCAGGGCAATCTGGCACTGTCACGCTGATGATCATGTGTAACAATGGCCTCCGGATAATAAATAGTGCTTTTCCCGGCTGCTCGCGCCCGGCGGCATAAATCGACATCTTCAAAATACATGAAAAAGCGCTCATCAAACAATTTACCTTCAATAAATAATTCGTCGCGCCGCAGCACGAAGCAGGCACCCATAATCCAATCGACCGCTTTAATCTCATTATGATTAGTCGACTTCATTAAATAGTGATCAATTACACTGGGTAAATAACGACCGAGACGCGTACGTCTTAATACCGGCAGGAAAAAATTTGGGAAGCGCGCACAAGAATATTGCAGGCTCCCATTGGGATTCAATAACTTCGGCCCCACAATCGCTGCTTCGGGTGTCACCTTAATATATTCGTAAATCTGCTTAATCGAGTCTGGCGTAAAAACAATATCAGGATTAGCAACTAAAATATACGCGCCGCTTGTTTCGCGAATGCCAATATTATTACCTCCGCCCATACCAAGATTAGCTGGGCTATTTATCAACCTCACCTGAGGGTACAGACTCAATAAATCTGACAAATCATCACCCGAAGCGTTTTCAACAATCACCGTTTCATATTCAATGCCACTTAAGTCCGCCGACACCAAAGAGCGCAGGCAATTTGCCAACTTATCTTTGCTCTTATAATTTACAATGATTATCGAGAGATCCATATTATTGCTTCAGCGCTTTAATTATCATTTTACCAATCGAAAAATAGGCGGAGAATATTGGGTTAGCCGCGTAGCGTAATAAGGGGTGGTCAATTTCTTGATACCATATTCTCCCTGAGAAAAGAGGCAAAATTTTGTAATCGGGCACTTGGCGCACTGTCTGAGCGCTTTTACGCGCTTCTCGTAAATAGGGCCAGTGCTGAGGATTAAATAGATACAACCAGGCCTTAAACTTTTCCTTAAACCAGCCAGAGCGAATTGAGAAAAAGCTCATCCCAATTTCCATTGCTAATAAAGCCGGAAAGAAAAGAAGAAGTGAAAGCGCAGAGTAATTTTTCCAAGCAGCAATTAAACGATTGCGTTCCATCCAATAATATTTACTCTGCGAGCGACTGAATTCATATTGATGATAGGCAACCGCCGAGGGCGCCATCAGGCAAGTATAACCAGCGAGCCACAAACGCCAACCTAAGTCCTGATCCTCATTATACATCCAGAATTCTTCATCAAACAAGCCAACAGTTTTGAGTGCCGATGAACGTAACAGCACGCAAGCGCCTGAGGGATAGGCAATATCAACTGACTCAGCTAAGACCTCATCGTATTTTTCGCGATAACGGAGACAATAGCCAAAGCCGAGAAAATGGGTGGCGTTACCAACGCTGTTAATGAGCTTGCGCTCAGGATCAAGCATCAGACGTGCTTGAATCGCGCCCGCCTTTTGAATATTCTCAGCCACGCTTACAAGCTCAACTAGAGCGTTGGGTGCAAGCGAAGCATCCATGTTGAGTAGCAGGATATAGTCATATCCCTCTTCCAGCATCACGCGCATAGCATCATTATTACCCTTAGCAAAGCCGTCGTTATTAATATTTAAAATAAGTCTGGCCTCAGGGGCGGCTGCTTGTAAATAAGCCATGCTCTCCGCAGTACTCGCATTATCAACAATAAAAATATCCGGCTTTATTTCGGTATCAAGGGTGCGAATTGATTCTAAGCAAGGCGCTAAAAACCTTTCCGCGTAGTCTTTATAATTGACGAGGACGATACCGATTTTCATATCAAGAAAAAATTTTTGCAAGCATTCGTCCGAGTGGCCAGACTGCATGCAGGATGTGTGCTTGCGTTCCTGGCTCCCATTTTCTAAAATAGGCTAGCATTGAGTTCTGAAAATATTGCTGCTTGAAATTAACGCCAACCTGATTAAAGCTCTGACCAACATAATCAACACAGACCGCTGCTGGCGTATACCAGACTTCCCCGCCATTTTTATACACCTGGCGGCAAAAGTCAACTTCTTCAAACCAGATAAAATAGCGTTCATCAAGATATGGTTTTTCCTCGCCACTGATATTTTTCCAGGACTGACGATTAATTAAGAAGAAGGCGCCCCGAATAGAATCAACCTTCGCCTCATTTTCATAATTGAAATCTTTTTGCAAATACACGTTTAAAATTCGCGGGAAAAGATGTGGTAGCTTTAATACAACCGCCAACTGATCGCTTAAACGGGGAAAACGACGAACATGCGGCAAGAGTTCTCCCACTTCAGTTACCAGCTTACACCCAGAAACGACTGCTTGTGGATGTGCGCCTGCCCAGACGATCATACGGCTTATTGTTTCCGGAAAGACACGCATATCAGGGTTAAGCAGGAGAATGAAGTCACCAGTCGCCCGCTTTATTGCCTGATTGTTAGCGGCGGCAAAACCTATATTTTTATCATTCGCAATTAAATGTACATCTCGGAATTCTGTCTTTACCATTTCCGCGCTCCCATCCCCTGAGTTGTTGTCTACGACAAAAACTTCAGATTCTAATGCGCTTAAAGCTGGCTGTAGAGCGAGTAAATTTGCTCTCAACTTTTCTTTTACTTTCCAGGAAACGATAATGACAGAAATGTCCATATATTGCTACTAACGTGAGTTCTTAGCTTTAATCCGTTTTAAGCGACCGCCGCCTCCGGCGGTTATTTCCACTAATTTTTTACTGATGCCAAGACAGACTGCCACAAACTCCACCACCTCGGCGTTAGCCTTGCCTCTTTCCGGCGCAGATTTCACTTTCAAACGCAAGGTGCCGTCCGCCAGCGATTCTTGCCACTCGGTCTTATCAGCGCCGGGCGATACCTTAACGTGAAAAGATACTTTGCCCTTATCTATTAAATTCTGTTTTATATCTTCAATATTCATAATTGTTTTTACTGTGCAAACACTAAGGCGTTAGGAATGTTGCGACCGGGCCCGACCATATATTCACCGTTATATATCATTGCTGAAGAATTGCCACCATCAAGGTTTAAAGCGTAATCCATATCCATCGCCTTCATGATGACGGCTAAGTCATCCACCGTTGCCGCGCGAGCAATAACGATATATAGATCACCTTTACCAGGATTTGCATGGTCTTCTTTATAGCCTATGGCGTTGCGCCAAAACTTGCCGCTAGTCTGTCCTTTATCTAGCTCCCATTCAATGAGAACATTCATCTTGTTTTCGACGAGCCTAGGCTTATTCCCCATCGCCGCCTGGATGTTTACACCATGAGTACTTTCAAAATCAGAGACAGATTTAAACTCACGTGAATCTTTGAAGTAGTAGAACTTATTCTGAGTGTCAAAAACAATCAGCGGGCCGGTCGTCCAATATTTAAGTTGATCTTGATTAATCATCACGCCGCTAAGGCTATCATAGACCGGAAAGAAAAAGTAATTCGCTCCACCGCAATTACTACCGGAACAGAAATAACTGCCATTTACACCAGCGAAGCCTTTATTGGGAAACACGTAAGAAGCAAGACCTTTCCCCGGACACGGACCAGCCTTACAATCAGCCCCACTCGCCGTGAGACTCATAATTTTCAAAGACGGATTCTTCAAACTTATTTTCATCACATCAGCGCCAAACTCACCTCTCTCCGTCATTATCTTCTTATACTCATACGAACTATATTCATTAATACTCTCACTTAAACCTGGCCTATGAATTAATGCCAGATCGGCCTGAGTAATACCAAGTCCGAGCTCTCGCATAATACGGAAAGCATCATCAGGGCGACCAAGGTAATATTTTTTCAAATCAACTGGATTTACATACCAAGCTTCACCGTTTTTCTCGACTTGCAAAATGATGCGACCAGACAAACGCGCGGCCAAATCTTTGTTGCCCTCAACGGGCATACCGGCCTGAGCAATTTCTTGAAATTGCATCTCATTAATACCCAGTCCGAGCTCCCGCATTACTTTAAAAGCATCGGCGGGACGTCCTAGGAAATAACGACGAGAATCAACTGGATTTATATACCAAGCCTCACCGTTTTCCTGCACACTTAAAACAATCCGACCAGCCAGTTTAGAGGCCATACCCGCTGCCTCGGTAGTAGGTGCTTTAAGGACAAAGACCAGACAGACGGTAATCACGATATATTGCCAATATTTCATAAATTTATCACTAATTTTCAACGAATAATCAACTAAATTCTTATTCCTAGTTTAGCTTGTTTAAAGGAAAAAATCAACGTTAAGAAGAATAAGGTCGTATTGTCAATATTTAATAATTCAGTTTTCTATACTACAATGTAACTACTATTATAATCTCGTTAAATATAATCATATGAGTGAGGAAACGACTTACGTTCGTCCCACCTGGGATGAGTATTTTATCAAGATCGCTGAGATGGTTGGCACTCGTGGTACTTGTGACCGCGGTCGCGCTGGCTGTGTCATTACTCGTGACCGTCGCATCGTCGCTACCGGCTACGTCGGCTCGCCTGTCGGAGCACCCCACTGTGATGAAGTTGGACACGAAATGCATACCGTCACGCATGAAGACGGCACAACTAGCCGCCATTGCATTCGCACCACCCACGCCGAACAAAATGCAATTTGTGAAGCCGCCCGTATGGGCATCTCGCTTGATGGTGGCACTTTATATTGCAAGATGACTCCCTGTTATACCTGCGCCAAAATGATTATCAATGCTGGTATTAAACGCGTTGTTTGTGCCCAGGATTATCACACTGGTACACGCAGCAAAGAAATTTTCGCTGACGCAAAGGTCGAGTTCGCCCTGCTCTCGCAGGAATTTGTTATTTATAAAGATATGAAATAATTTTATGGCTAAAGTTTTTATTTACGACGAATTCAGCCCAGAAGATACAGCGATGATGCAGGCGCTTTATTCGCGTAGTCCTAAAAGTGTTGAAGAACATGTGGAGAAGGTCCGACAGAGCGGCAGCGGTAAGTTTATGTCCACCTTTTACGTGGGCTACGGTCACTCCTCAATTGCTGATTGCGGAAGCACCACTATTTTCATTGAAGGATTGAGCATTCTGGCTGATAAGGCTATCCAAGACTGGCCTTTGTATAGCGGGCAAGAAACCAGTACTCGCTATATCGACATGGCCAGCCAGGCAATAATTGATCCAATCGCGACAGATCAGTCAAAACTTATTTTAAAAAATTGGATGGATTTTTATGTTTCCGGTCAAGAAACCTTAAAGCCATTTTTAAAGGAAAAATATCCCCGTCGCGAAGAAGAAGATGAAAAAATTTACGACAAAGCCATTAACGCTCGTGCTTTTGATATCATGCGTGGCTTTTTACCAGCCGGCGTTACCACTCAATTGAGTTGGCATACAAATCTGCGCCAGGCTTGGGATAAGCTTTCCCTGCTTCGACATCATCCCCTGGCAGAAATGCGTGAATTAGCTGACCAAATTTTAAATCAACTGCGCAGTAAGTACGAGAATAGCTTCTCTCACCCCCAATATCCGGAACAAGAAGCATATCGCCACGAAATGACGGCCAAATACTCATACTTTGCTCCAGAGAATCCAAAAGAATTCGCTTTCTCCCATGACATTAACCGTGAAGAGCTTAAAAAATATTCTGAGGCATTAGACACTCGTCCCATTAAAACAAACCTCCCCTATTTCGTGAGCGATCTCGGTAGTTGTCGTTTTGAATTTCTACTCGACTACGGTTCCTACCGGGATATTCAACGCCATCGTAGCGCCATCTCCCGCACTCCACTGCTTACCACTGAGCTCGGTTTCCAGTCTTGGTATTTAGAGCAGCTGCCAGAAAGCCTCAGGGTTGAAGCGGAGACTCTCATCGCAAAGCAAAAAGAGATGATTGATAGCCTTGAAGCTAGCGCTGAAACCAAGCAATATTATACTGCTATGGGTTTCAATGTTTTCTGTCATATCACTAATCCTCTTACCTCCGTTGTTTATGTCACCGAGCTTCGCTCTGGTAAAACAGTTCACCCTAGCCTTAGACGTGTTGCCCATAAAATGTTTCACGCTATGCAGGAAAATCTACCTGAAGTGAAACTTCATTGTGACCTTGATCTTGATGACTGGGACGTTCGCCGTGGCACACATGACATTGTAATGAAACAACAGTAAGCTTATGCCCAAACTAATTCTTGGTTTCGTCGGTAAGCTCGCTAGTGGCAAGGATGTCTGCCAGCGTTATATCACGGAAAAGCATAATGCGGATACTACAAAATTTTCAACCTGCCTGCGTGATATTTTAGGCCGAATATATCAGCCAATTTCCAGAGAGAACATGCAAAACCTTTCGCTTGATTTACGTAATCGCTTTGGCAGCGACATCTTAGCGCAAGTTATTGCCGAGGATGTAAAAAATAGCGACAAGGATATTGTAGTAGTTGACGGTGTGAGGCGTTTAGATGATATTGTCAGCCTCAAAGACTTGCCTGGATTTCATCTAATTAGCATTGATGCATCGCCAGAGACAAGGTACGAGCGCATGAAAAAGAGAAATGAAAACGCTGGTGATGCTGATAAGACGTTTGAACAGTTTGTCGAAGATAGTGAGCGCGAGGCCGAACAACAAATACCAGAAACTATGGCAGCGGCCACCCATCACCTAAGTAACGAGGGTACACTTCAAGATTTATACGACCAGATTGACAAATTGATCGCTAAGATACAATATTAAGTTGAACATAAATAGGAGGAGTGCAAGGCTCACAAGCCGGGCGCTCTTTTCTTATCTAAATTCTCATCACTATGGCGGAATACTTGGGAAAATTCATCGTAATTGACGGCACCGATGGCAGTGGCAAAACTACCCAGTTGCAGCTTTTGGTTGGAAAACTTCAAGCCGAAGGTTATGATGTCCAAATCGCTGACTTCCCCCAATATAACAGCAAGTCCGCCGGCATGGTGGAAGAATATCTGTCTGGCAAATATGGCGGCGCTGATGATGTGAACCCCTACGCAGCTTCGATTCTTTACGCTACCGACCGTTTTGATGCCAGTTTTCAAATTCGTGAATGGTTGAAACAAGGCAAGGTCGTTGTCTGTAACCGCTATGTTTCCGCTAGCTTCGCCCACCAAGGAGGCAAAATTCCTAATGCCCTTGAACGCAAACTATTCTTTAACTGGCTCAGTGAAATTGAATATAAAATATTTAACATCCCTAAACCTGACTTATACCTAATCCTGCACGTTGAAGCTGAGGTCGCGCAAAAAATGGCGAAAGATCGCGGCCGTGAGGACTGGAAAGGCAAAACTAAGGACATTCACGAAGAAAATCTTGATCATCTGAAAAAAGCGGAGCAAGTGTATCTTGAAATTGCTCAGACCATGCCTGATTTCCGACTGATTAAATGTACCCGCAATGGCGAAGTGATGAGTCGCGAGGATATTCATTATCTTGTCTGGCTCTATGCTAACCGCATTTTAAGTATTGGTGGCATCAAAAAAATACCAGACTTCCAAGCCGTGAGCGATATTTTAGTAAAGAAGGGTCGTGTTACCCCTAATCTGCCAGAACTAATGAATGCTCCTCGAGCCTCTATGACCATAAATCCAGAACAAGACACTCCAATTCATTCCAATATCAATAGTTCCCTTCGTGGTATTCCCGCTCATCCTGAAGACGAAAACGAAGAAGGGGCGACCACCGCTCCGACCACGAGCAATCAGGGTGACGAGCCAGCGCTTGCGCAAGCACATACACCAGCAGAGCCCACTCTGCGCTCAATTCGCTTCGAACGTCTTCGTCCCGAAGCCAAACTTCCAGTGAGAGCCCACGCGAGTGACGCCGGCTTAGATTTGTTTGCCTGTGAAGACTGTTCGATACCAGCCTATGGGCAAGATGCTATTGCCACAGGATTGCGCTTTTCAATCCCGGAGGGCTATGTCGGCCTCATTTGGGATAAAAGCGGCCTCGCTAGCCAGGGCTTTAAAACTATGGGCGGCGTGATTGATGCTAGCTATCGCGGCGAGATAAAAGTTGTATTTAAGAATTTAAGTGAAGATATATATCACGTGCAAGCGGGCCAAAAGATTGCGCAACTACTCATCCAGAAGATTGAAACACCGAGCGTCGAGGAGGGCCCAATTGACGTGGGCGATGGACGAGGCGAAAAAGGCTTCGGCAGCACTGGATTAAACTAAAAAAAGAGCCCTTGACGGGCTTTTTTTCTTACTTTTGTCGCCTCCTTTCCACTAAGCGCTTTTTCCGTTAAAATATAGGTATATGAAATATGATGTCATCATCGGCCTGGAAATCCACGCCGAACTAAAAACAAAGAGTAAAATGTTCTGCGCCTGTGATAATAACAGTGAAGGCAAGGCGCCAAACACCCTTGTTTGTCCGATTTGTCTCGGTCACCCCGGAACGCTACCAGTGCCGAACAAACAAGCAATCGACTGGACGCTACTGCTCGGCCTCGCTTTAGATTGCGAAATTAACCGAGACTCTAAGTTCGACCGCAAAAATTACTTCTACCCCGACCTGCCCAAGGGTTACCAGATTTCTCAGTATGACCAGCCCTTTTGCAAAAATGGTAAACTTGATATTGGTAAGAAAGAAATAGATATCACTCGTATTCATCTCGAAGAAGATACCGGCAAGTCCTTTCACCGTACGAGTAGTAATGACACCTTAATTGATTTCAACCGTGCCGGCACGCCGCTGGTAGAATTAGTTACCGAACCAGTCATTGCGAGTGCTGAAGAAGCGAAACGCTTCTGCCAAGCCTATCAACGCATTCTCCGTTTTTTGAAAGTAAGTAATGCCGAGATGGAAAAAGGTGAAATGCGCTGTGAAGCTAATATCAGCTTACAGAAAAAAGGTAACTGGAAGTATGAGGACGGACTTATCCTGCCGACTGGCAAAAAAGAATTAAATGCTAAAGTTGAGGTCAAAAATCTCAACTCTTTCCGCGCCGTGGAAAAAGCTATTACTTACGAAATCGCGCGCCAAGAAAAGGCGCTTGAGAATAAAGAAGAAATTCTACCTGAAACCAGAGGTTGGGATGAAAAGAAAAACCAAACAGTGGCACAGAGAATAAAAGAGACGGCCGCTGACTATCGCTACTTCCCTGAACCCGATATTCCCCCCATTAAAATTGATGATGCCTGGCTGGAAGAGCTGAGACAGCACTTAGTCGAATTACCGGCTGCTAAAGCGAAACGTTTCACTCGTCAGTATGGATTAAAAATAGAAAGCGCTGAAACAATTGCGAATAACAAAGAGCTGTCTTCTTTCTTTGAAAATGTTGTTTCGGAAATGGGCGCTTGGATTGAAGCTAATGGCGACGACTTTGAAAGACAAGACAAAAACGCTGCGCAAATGGCCGCAAATTGGGTCACAGGTGAATTGTTAAAAAATTTGAATACCGATAAAAGAAGTGCGGACAGTTTAAAAATGACCGCCGAAAATTTTGCTGAGCTGATGGCCCTTATTTGGCAAAGTAAAATTAATTCTAACACCGGTCAACGTATTTTAGAGATTATGTACTGGGAAGGTGGCGACCCAACTGATATCATGGACCGCCTCGGCCTAGAACAACTTGATGGCGACGAAGAGCTTGAAACAGCTGTTAAAACGGTAATATCTGCTAACCCTCAGCAAGCTAACGAATACCGCAAAGGTAAATTCCCCTTAATCCAATTCTTTGTCGGCAAAGTTATGGCCGAAACGAAGGGCAAAGCTAACCCTGAAAAAGTGAGACCAATGTTAGAGAAGATGTTGCTTGAATAATCTTGACTTCGCTTACGTATTTGTTATCATTTAGATAGTTATTTCGACAATTCAAGCCCATGAAAAGTGGGCTATTAACTAACTAAACCTTCAGGAGGAAATGCCTTATGAAAAAAAGCTTATTGATTAAGAGTTAATTCCGCGACCGATTTAGTGAATGAAAAAGCACCCCACAAAGGTGCTTTTTTCTTTTGTTTATATTTGAGCAGCTATTAAATCATTTGCTTCCCCCGCGTCCTTTATCCAGTGTATCTTCCTTCCCTGCTTTTCCCAGCGTTTAAACCAGGTTTTCTGACGCTTAGCAAAACGATAAGAGGCATCAGTCAGTTTCTCAATCATGTCATCGTATTCGAGCTTCTCTAGTAAGTAATAGGAGATAAATTTATATTCTAAACCAAAAGAAATTAATCTCTTCCAATCCACTCCTTCGTCATTAAGGCGCTGAACCTCACCAAGCATATCTTCATTATCTAAGCGTTTGATTATGCGCGCCTGTATGCGCTCACGCATTTCTTCGTCTGAGATATCTAAGCCGAGTATTAAGAAGTCATAGGGAGACTCCTTCTTGCTTTCAACCGACGCGCCTTCATGTTCAAAAATTTCTATATAGCGCGCCAGGCGACGAGCGTTATTTTTTTCACTGTTATTAAGTTTGCCGGCAAATTCAGGTTTCAATTTTTCTAGTCGTGCAAACAATTCTTCGCGGCCAAGTGCTTCCAGAGCGATACGATTTTTTAGATCAGGTTTAGCCGCACTTAAAGCGTAGTTATCAATCACTGCTTGCAAGTATAAACCAGAGCCGCCGACGATTATGGGTAAGCGGCCGCGAGCAAGGATATCGTCGATCGCCGCGACCGCCATTGTTTGGTATTTAGCCAAATTAAAGTCATCATTAGGATAAACGACATCAATTAAATGATATGGTATTTTTTTGCCATTAATCTCATATTCAACTAAGTCCTTGCCGGTGCCGACGTCCATTCCTTTATACACCTGACGACTGTCGGCAGAGATAATTTCTCCGTTTCGTTCAAAAGCAAGACGGACACCTAAAGACGTCTTTCCAGAGGCAGTTGGCCCGAGAATGACTAAAACTAGCGGTTTATTTATCTGCTTATTTACCTGTTTTGACATATTCTCCTTCCAAACCGAAGTCGTGAACTCGGTTTATTTTTACCTGTACAAAATTTCCGACCACCTCTTGCGCCTTAAGAGCAGGTGGCACATTGAAAATAACCGTCTTAAAACTTGAAGTCTTGCCGTAGTAATTACCCTTGCGATTCTTGCCTTCAGCGAGAACGGTAATCTCTTTTTTCAAATATGCCTTGTTTGCCTTGAGTCCGGTTTTAGCTAATATTTTTGTCAGCGTTTCTTCGCGCATGCGTTTGTCTTCGCGACTCACATTGTCTTTCATTTTCCAAGACACAGTTCCCGGGCGCGGGCTATAGCGCGCGGTATAGGCCATATCAAACTCAAGCTCACGGAATAATTTTGCGGTTTTAAGAAATTGCTGGTGCGTCTCTCCAGGAAAACCGACAATAGCGTCGGTTGTTATCGCAATTCCCGGTCTCGCTTCTCTGATTTTCTTAATAAGGCTAACAAAGTGGACGGCGGTATATTTGCGATTCATCGCTTCGAGTATTTTATCATCGCCAGATTGCACCGCGACGTGCAAGTGATTACAAATATTCTCCGACGAGGCTATAACTTTAATTAACTCATCAGACAAATCCTTCGGATGACTTGAAGAAAAACGTATCCAGAATTCACCGGGAATCACGCTGAGGCGACTGAGCAGTTTTGGGAAATCGGTGCGAGCGCTCTTGTAGCTATTTACGTTTTGCGCGATAAGGGTAATTTCTTTAAATCCTTTTTTTACTAAGGCTTTCACCTCCGAAATAATATCGGCGGCTGGTCGATAGACTTCGCGTCCACGTGCATAAGGCACAACGCAATATGAACAAAAATTATTACAACCATTGCCTATTGGCACATAAGCGCTAAAATCACTTTCATAGCGCGGGGTAATCGTTAAATATTTTTCACCACTGAGCGCCCGCACCTCCTCAGAGCTTAAAGTGCCGTCCTGCTTACAACTTTTTAGTAAAGCAAAAATATTAGGTAACTCATTTATAGGCATAAACAAATCAACCCTTCCCTTAAGACGTCGCTTCACGTCTTCGCGCTTAGCCAAACAACCGGTAATAATCAGTGAGGCTTTAGGATTATTTTTACGTATTTGATTTACAAGTCCGTACACCCTATCCTCAGCGGACTGACGAATGCCACAAGTCGTGAGAATAACCAAGTCAGCGCCAAGCCAATCTTTTTTGTTGGCATAGCCGTGTGACTCCAAAAAAGCGGACACACGTTCGCTGTCTGCTTTATTCATCTGGCACCCGATAGTTATAATATGGTATTGCATAGAGTAAAGTTTTTACTGAGCCGGCAGCTCTTCAATTGCTTTTAACTCATACAGGCCAAAACGGCCACGCCTCATCAGTAACTCAAGGGTAAAGCCGAAGTTTGGTAGGCGCCTTTCATTTAAATATATGAGATCTTTTTCGGGAAAAGCAAAATTGAAATAATATACCGGATAATGTTCCAGAATTTTACCCACGCTCGCATTCACTGTATCGTTTGTCAGTAAGGCATTAATAACCTTACGATCGGGAAATAACTGCTTATCATGATACTGGGTCATTATTATAGCATTTTCAGGAGTTATTTCCAATATTGCCTCAGCGTTAGCCTTATCAATCGCGTGATTATAATACAAATTAATCAGCCCTTCTTCGGAGCCAAAAACGGTAAAAATGAAGAAGAAAAACATCACTAAGCCGGTCATCATGAAGGCGGACCCATCGGCAATTAGCCGACGAGAACGCGTGCGCCATTCGACGCCTGGTTTAAGCCAGACAATCTTAGACAACAGGCGCGCAAAAAAACTTATTGCTAAAGCCGCGAACGGAAGTGCCATAATATACATCGGTAGCCAGTAGCGTGTATAGGAATTACCAATGGTGAAGCGACTAGGGTCAGGATTATCATTAAATTTCCAGGAACCGTAGTAAAATACAAGAATCACAGACAATACAATCCAAGAAACAATATAAAGCATCGCCGGTCGTATTGATTTTCGGCGCAGTCGCGTCAGAAAGACAATGCCCCCAACGAAAGCCAGTCCGACCAAAATCGGAAACATCACAACGACGTAATAATAAAACATCTTCAGTGATTGATAAGGCTGATAACCAAAGTAAAAAATATTCTCCATTAAAGTATCAGCGACCGCGCGATACTGAGAAAAGTTACCTTTGACCGTTGATTGCACTAGGTTGCTGCTCGCCTTTGTAATTTGCGATATCGACTGATTCATTTCCCCGTAGCCGCCGTAAAAAGGAGAGGAGTATAAAATTTGATTCCAATAAAATATTGGTAATAAGGCTAGAATAATCCCGCTCGCCATTAGTACAAGACGGGTAAGACCGAGACGGCGGGCATAAAATAGCCAGGCGATAAATAAAACCGGTGCAAGCCAAAGTAATTCAGATGAGCGCGCTCCGGCAGCACCACCAAAACATATACCCGCGAGAAATGACCACAAAAACATCCACCACTGACTCGCTTTTAATTTAAAGCTAAGAAACTTCGTCTTCTCATTCTCCTTTGGACCAACGCTGTACACTAAAAAGAAAGCCCCTCCCAGCAAAAAGAAGGTGAAGATAATATTGTGAAACATGCTGCGCGTGGTGTAGAAAAAATATACCGGGAAAGCAGCCAATAGACTCGCGGCGATGATGGCTGCTTGTCGACCAAACAGCTTGCGCACGAAGCCATAGAAAAATAGTATTCCTAGCGAGGCAAAGAAGGGTGTTAAATATGGAATTACGCCCGTTCCAAAAACCGAGGCGATTTTGCCATATACTAAAATAATGCCGAGGAAGCTAACCGGTTTTAACCAGCCGTGATCGCTGCGGATGCTACGTGGCTGTACCACTTCTTCCGCGATAAGGTTTGCAGGTTCAAAAACCGAGATTACGCCCGACTCCGCATAGTGACGTGCAAAAAAATAGTTCGCTGTTTCATCGGGAGACAGAAATTTAACATAACCTGGCTCTTGAGTATAGTAATTAAACAGGGAGCTCGCGACAAAAAAACCGACCACGAGCAGAGCGAGGATAATATAGTCTAATTTTTGCCAAAACCAGCGTAATTTCATAGGTAATACGGCCTTAATAACTCACATTCTTATAGTAGCCAAAATTACCCGAATTAGCAAGAATTTGCTATGATATTAGTAATATGAAAATCAATCGTTTCGTCTTCAATTTTTACGACTTTTGGATCCTGCTCATGCTTTATTTAAGCGCTGGAGCTCTGGTTTATTATTTTTACGCCCTTGATTGGCTTGGCATCGCTGCGAGTTTGCTCATCACCGGCTTCATGTATTACGCTCTCCGCCCCTCTCTTCGCCAAATAAAACCCTCATCAGAACAAGAGGAGAAAAGCATAAGCGGGCTCATTTACGGCTTTCTTAGCCTCGGTCTCGCCATCACAGCGATTATCATCGCTTTTCAGGCCCGTACCGATAGCGCTATAATCACCCCCTGGACGGAAGTTAGCGCTTGGTTCTTTGTGGCTCTTAGCTTAAGCGCTTTAGCGCTCATCTTGGCTTTAAGCCGTAATATTTCCGCGACATTTAAAAAGGTGTTACTATTTTCCTTCTTCGTCAGCATTTTTTGTGTGGCCGCGATTGTCTATCGCCTCTGCTATGGCTTTGACCCCTTTATTCATCAAGCGGCCATGGCCGAAATCAGTCGCTACGGTTTCATTTCCCCAAAAACTCCATACTACCTTGGTCAATATAGCCTGGTCACCTTCTTAGATAAAATTGGCCTTAGCGTCTTCTACGTGAATCAGTGGCTCCTCCCGCTTTTAAGCGCGCTCTCGCTGGCATTGATACTTCCCTATTTACACCGCGGCCGCCGTGATAAGGCGGCAACTTGGCTCGCAAGTCTCAGCCTGCTCTTCATCGGCTTCTCACCGTTGATCATGACGACGCCGCAGAACTTTAGCTACCTACTACTGCTCATCACCATCATCTTTCTCTATAAAAATGCCCCCTGGTCATTGTCAGTCACAACTGCCGTCGCGGCCTTTGCGGTTCATCCGCTCGCTGGTCTTCCTGCCATTTTTTTAAGTGCCTGGATACTAGCGCCTCGAGTTCTTCCGCACATTAGTAAATGGCGCGTATACCGCAAGCCTGCCTATATTTTAGGGGCAGCCATTGTCGCCTTTAGTTTATCTATCTGGGCGATTGCCGGCTTTGGACCATTACAACTGCAAAGTTACAATCTCGATTTATTGATGCCGGTGTTAACCAACCAGGAAACATACGCCTTAGACTTAGCTTACTTCCTCATCAAAAATTACTTCTGGTTATTATTGACCACCCTTGTTTTAATTTTCTTTGGAAGAAGACGATTGTGGCCAAATGAAGAGAGTAATAGTTTTCGCGTTGCTAAAGTGCTTGCACTCTCCGCTCTAGCCGCCATGATTGCTTACTTAATTAGTCGCGGCTTTCATTTCGAAGGCCTCATCGCCTACGAACAAGATGATTACGCCGCCAGACTCCCGGTGATTGCCTTAATTATTGTCATCCCCTTGTTTTGGGAATTCTTTTATCAAGCATCTCATCGTGCTCTCGCCCTCTCTCGCCCCGCGAAGATATCGACAGCGATAGGATTATCTTTACTCCTGCTCGTCGCTGTCTACGCCTCCTATCCGCGCTTCGATAACTATCATAACTCTCGTGGCTATTCAACCAGTGCCGCTGATGTGGCGGCTGTACGGGCCGCAGAAGAGCTCTCTGCGGGCGAGAAATACATCGTGCTCACTAATCAACAAGTGAGCGCTGCCGCTTTGCGAGAGTTCGGCTTTCGCGAGCGCTACCTGCAAGTTAATGGCGACGAAATGTATTTCTATCCCATTCCCACCGGCGGTCCTTTGTATCAATACTTTTTAGACATGGTCTATATCAAAGCTGACCGCGAAACGATGACAAGAGCGATGACGATGGTTGGCGTTGATAGGTCTTTCTTAATTATCAACCGTTATTGGTGGGCCAGTGACAAGATCATTGCCGAAGCCAAACTAAGCGCCGATAGCTGGCAAAGACTAAACCAGGGCGACGTGCATGTGTTTGAGTATATTAGGTAGCATTAATTATTAATCGAAATCAAAAAAAGCACCTGGTGACAGGTGCTTTTATAATTCTCTAGATTATTTATTTACTCTCCTGATAATTAAAGACTGGGCCGACGGCGAAAACTATTTCCTCACCCGCTTTATGCGCAATAACCATCAGTGAGGGCAAGTGGAGTCTTTCTTTTAGGGTTGCGCCGAGGAAGCCATTACTCCAAGACAATATTTTACTACCCGCCTTCTCTACCGTTTGCATACGTGCAAATTCACGAATGACTTGCGTATCTTCAGCTACGAGTTTTTCGCCCTTTGACTGCTTTTCCGCGATGGTGCGCAAGTTTTCAAGCTGACGATAGGAGTCACGCAATCTGTTAGTCGCAAGCGTTGATCTTTCACCCAAACCAAGCGCCTGAAACATCTCTAAAATCATGCGGTTATGTGCAAGCAAGCGATCGTAGAAGACGACAGAGGGCTCAACTAAAGCAAAATCAGGAGCATCGCTCAATATCGCTAAGCCGGTGGTATAATCTTGTTTCCGTAAAGTCAGTTTATCGGCTGGTAACTGCATGTCTGTCCAGGCACCGAGGGCACTAATCGCCTTTCGCTCTGTCCAGGCCGTGGTGCGCAAATATGGTGGTAAATTCTCAGAAGCCGCATTGAGATGATTTTGCCAAATAAATAATGACGACCAGTAATTGTTTAATTGTCCCTTCATGGCCTCGTTCGCTTGCGGGCGCAAAGCAGACATCGCTGTGTTATAATTGGCGTAGTTAGAATTTTCTAAATATGCAGTGCTAGTCCAGTCAGGATAAATCATTTTCAAAATATCTTGCCCCGAACCTTGGCAGCGCTGATTACGTCTATCAAACATACATGCAGTTACATTGCCGCCAGCTGGCCTGTCTCCGCCCTGATAGACCCCAACCGTGGGATAGCTCACGCGACCAAAAATAAATTCATTTGGCCAGTAAAAATCTGCTAAAAATTGAAAGCCAGCCCGCTTATAACCTTCCATTGTTTGCAAGCTCAAGCCGCCCTGCATCGGTACCACTGTACGCGCAAGCAGTTCACGTCTTAATTTTTGCATGTTCTCTTCACCCTCAGGCGCGTCCTCCGCGAAGACAAGAGCAATGTCATAATCTTCACCAAACAAATTTTTAGCGCTGTCACGATAGCCGACATAATCCCAAGTATCACGCAGACCCTTAAAGAATGACATCGTCTTATAGACACGGGCCCATTCATTTTTTAATTCCTGATTCTTTGCAAAGTCCTGCGCGATTAAAGAGGCGGCTGTAAAATTAATGCGCCAGTCATCGCGGTCTAGTAGACAGTCGGCACAAGTTTCGTCGCGGTAGTTGAGAGGAAAAACTGAATTTAACCAAGCGGCCGCTAAATAGAAATTATTTAAGCGGGCATTATCTTTATACTCCGCCGGCACCAGGAAATCTTTGTAATCACGATCGTAAAGCAAAACAGGAGACTTCTTTTTTTCTCTCGAAGAACGAATTAGTTCAAGCTCTTTTATCACATCATCGCGTAAATAAGACGGGACAGTGAAATCGAGGCGCTGTTTTTCTTGCACACTGAACTTACCCGCATTGAATTTATTCTCCGTGTCGACTTGGTCAACTTGTGGTTTGAGCAGCTCGAGAGCGACGGCAAAGAAGGCTGTTTGTAAACGCTCGCCTTCTAAAATACGGTCGTTACGGGTGCCAACTTCGGAGAAGTGCGCCTCGTAACGGGCGCGGGAACTATCATATAATGCCTTACTGATCTGCCAAAGACTATCAAAAAAGACGCCTTCTTCCACGTCCTTAAAAGCTGCCTTAAGGGCATTTTGATAATAATAGGAAATAAAGTCAGCGCTCACATATAGCGGTATTTGTTTCTGATCAAGCAGTGATGTCAGCGCATAAAAATCCGGGGCCTCCTTAGCAAAAGGGTTATCTATAACTACAAAGCCCTGATTATTCAAAGCAGTTAGTCCACCCTCGAGATTTAGTTTACGTGAAAGTTCATAATAGTTTGCCACGTCAACTTTAACATTGAGCGGCAAGTCGTAAGTAGCGTATGAGTCCGCATTCACACGTTCGGCTGGTTGCTGATAAAAGTCAGCGAATGACATGTACTCAACCTCATTGCCCTCGCCCGCAACGCCATCCTCATCCAAGTCGCCATCATCTCCTTCTGGCTGTAGTCCGCCAAGATACGTTGGCTCAGTTGTAGTTGCCGTCACATCGTCTGACGGGTCATGAGTCGCAATCCTAAAACTACGCACCAAAAACCAGGTAGCAAAGGCAATAACAATTAAGACAAAGATGGTGCCAATTACGAGTAGCTTCCTTTTTTTATTATCAATCCCATCGCCTGGTATATCTCGCGCGCCGGCTGGGTCAATAAAATTATTTGCCCCACTAACGGGCTTCTCCCCTGTCTTTCCGTTTAGATCAGTCTGTTCGAACATAATATTATGGCAAATATTTATACTTGTTGTTCAAGTGTTCTTGATAGGTAGCAGCGTAAATAATATCACTTGTGCCAGCCGGTGTCAGGAAATAATTATAATTTGTTTTTGTCGGATAAATTGCTGCTTCAATTGCCAAGATGCCAGGATTACTAATTGGACCTGGAGGCAGACCGCGATATTTATAGGTATTGTAAGGAGACTCAATCATAGTATCTTCCGCGCTATACTGAGGTTTATTCACACCAAGAATATAGGCAAGTGAGGCACAGGACTGTAAAGCTTGACCGACTTTAATGCGATCCCAAAATATACCAGAAATAATGCGCGCATCTTTATTATCAGAAGTCGCATAATTAATCGGTGCTTCTCTTTCTAAAATCGAAGCCATCGTCATAATTTCATAAACTGTCCTTCCTTGACTAGCAATATCTTCACGCATCTGCGGCGTCAAACGTCGATTAAGATTATCCAACATTTTTATCACTAACTCAGCCGGCGTCGAACTAGCCGCAAAAACGCGGTAGGTGTCGGGATATAAATATCCTTCAAGTCCGCGATTCGTTGGTTTATCTTTTAAGAAATCGTAACGCTCGGAAAGATCGAGAGGTGCGGGCAATTCAGTTTCACGACTATAGTCTACTTGCGGAAAACCAATTACTGCCAGCACTTCTTCACTCTGCCACAAGCCTTGACCCTCAAGATACTGCGACATCTCTTTGTTTGTCCAGCCCTCAATAAAGCGCACCGTTTTCTCTTCACGCAGTGCTATTGTTGCCGGTTCTTCCTTTGCAAATAATCGCTCCAGGCGCGCAGAAACCCTGCCGCCGGTAATAACATTCAATATCGATATCACGACCAGCAGGACAATCGCTGTATAAATTGTGTAACGTAAATATTTCATTTTCTTATTTTTTTACTTTTAGCTTTGCCTTTTTTATCGCCGCCGCAGCTATTAATTGCGAGCTAGCTCTAATTTTCTTACCCAAACCATCAACCATCTTAATATTATACTTTTGACACACCTCAAACTCAGGCACATTGGCCAAGTTGTGTCGGTCACCGCCATTAGCAAAAATGTTTGGTCTCACCTTGGCGAGTGTTTTAATAACCGGAATTTCCCCGTCAGGCCAGCGATAATCGTCAACCGCTAACACAACCCGGTCAACGTCACGCAAGGCTTTGATGATTTCGACGCGATCACGCTCTGGCATAAATGAGACGCGCCCTTTCAATGCAACTTGCTTGTCGTTGTTAACAATAACAACGAGCTTATCCCCCAATCTCTTAGCCAATCTTATCATCTCGAGATGTCCGACGTGAAGCGGATTAAAATAACCAGAAACTGCGACGACAGTCTCTTTCTTCTTAATTACTTTTTTGAGTTTAGACACGCGTTTCATATACTTAAAGTGTTATTTTTATAATCATATTATAGCAAAATAATTGCTCCTAACCAAGCTGATTACAGCAAAACAAAAAGGGACTGTCGCGAGTCCCTTTTTGGCTAAAGTATAGATTATTCTTACATCATGCCCATGCCCATGCCCTTACTTGCACCATGGTCATGACCGCAGTCACACTTATTTTCTGGTTTATCGGCAATCACTGCCTCGGTTGTCAAAAACATCATCGCGGCGGAAGCTGCATTCTCAAGAGCAGAACGCACAACTTTCGTCGGGTCAACAATGCCGGCTTTAATCATATCGACAAACTCACCGGTCGCAGCGTTATAGCCTCTAATTTCTTTTGAATTCTTATTTTCTTCGATAATACGCTGCAAAATTAAGGAGCCATCAACACCGGCGTTATTAGCGATTTGCTTAATCGGTTCAATAACAGACTGATTAATAATTTTTTCGCCAGCGGATAAACTGTTACCGTCCTTTAACTCTTTTTCAAAGCCAGCGAAATCTGCACCGTAGCAGGCAACGACAAGTGCTAGGCCGCCTCCAGGAACAACCCCTTCTTCAACCGCAGCTTTGGTGGCGTTTAATGCATCTTCAATACGGTATTTCTTTTCCTTCATTTCAGTTTCAGTCGCGGCACCAACTTTGATAACGGCGACACCGCCAGCTAATTTGGCAATGCGTTCCTGTAATTTTTCTTTATCAAAATCAGAATCACTTAAATCTTTCTCTTTGCGAATCTGAGTTAAGCGTTCTTCAATCATTTTCTTATCACCAGCACCATCAATGATAGTGGTGTTTTCTTTGCTCGCAATAACGCGACGCGCATGACCTAAATCTTCAAGCTCAGCCTTATCAAGCTTCAAGCCAACTTCCTCCGAGATAACCCGAGCGCCGCTTAAAACAGCAATATCTTCAAGCATCGCCTTACGACGGTCACCAAAGCCAGGGGCTTTAATAGCGAGCACGTTAAAGGTGCCACGAATTTTATTTAAAATAATAGTTGCGAGCGCTTCACCTTCAATTTCTTCAGCAATGATGACTAAATCTTTCTTACCAGACTGCACAACTTTTTCAAGCAGCGGTAATATTTCCTGCAAGGAAGAAATTTTCTTATCAGTTAAAAGAATATAGGGATCGGTCATTTCCGCCTTCATTGATTCCGCGTTAGTAATCATGTAAGGCGAGACATAGCCCTTATCAAACTGCATTCCTTCGACAACTTCTTTTTCGATGCCGAAAGATTGCCCCTCTTCAACGGTAATAACACCTTCTTTGCCGACACTTTCCATCGCTTCCGCGATAATGCGACCAATTTCCTCATCGTTAGCGGAGATGGAGCCAACCTGAGCAATTTCCTCCTTAGTGCTGATGCTTTTACTTAGCTTTTTCAGCTCAGATACAATTGTCGCCACGCGTGATTCAATGCCTTTTCTGATTTCAATGGGGTTAACGCCAGCCGCGACTAACTTTAGACCGTTATGAATTATCGCTTGAGCCAAAACAGTAGCGGTAGTTGTGCCGTCACCAGCGGCATCATTTGTTTTTGAGGCAACCTCTTTGACAATATTTGCGCCGATGTTTTCAAATTTGTCCTCTAATTCGATTTCTTTCGCAACAGTCACACCGTCTTTAGTGACAATTGGAGCACCATAGCTACGTTCGATAACAACATTGCGACCCTTTGGTCCAAGTGTTATCTTCACAGCGTTCGCAAGTTGATCAGCGCCACGCTTTAAGGCTAAACGAGCCTTTTCATCAAAAATTATTTGTTTCGCCATATGTTTAGAATTAAATTATGCTTAATCAATAATTGCGACAATGTCGCTTTCCTCGAGAATTAAATATTCCTCACCATCAATCTTAATTTCGTCCGGTGAATACTTTTTAAAGACGACCTGGTCACCGATTTTAACATTCATTGGAGCAATCTGTCCGTTCTCAAGTTGTTTACCCGGACCAACGGCAATGATCTCGCCCTTTTCCGGCCTTTCTTTTTCGGAGGCGCCAGGTAAAACGATGCCGGACTTGGTCATTTCCTCCTGGGCGGCAGCTTTCACGATGACGTGATTTGAGAGTGGTCTCAGTTTCATAAATCAGAAGGGCAAATTAATCAAGAAAGTAATTATTACGATTACTTATCTTTAATTATTTGCTAATATTAATATATTTTTTATTATTGTTATTTTAGCAGTCTTAATTGTAGACTGCTAAGCCTAAGCCTATTTTAGAGCATTTTCCGACCAGTGTCAAGAATCCATTTGAAGACTCACCCCCTTTACGATATAATCAAGGTTAGTAATAACAATGTATTATTTATGACTTATCTACATTCCATTATTCTCGGCCTTATTGAAGGAATCACCGAATTCCTACCCATCTCCTCCACCGCCCACCTCATCATCGCCTCAAAGGCCTTACGCCTTCCTGAGAGCGAGTTTCTTAGCAGCTTCCTCATTTCTATCCAGCTGGGCGCGATTCTCTCCGTCGCAGTCTTATACGCGAAAAGAATTCTACAAAATCCGAAGATTATATTAAAAATCATCGCCGCCTTTATCCCAACCGCCATTATCGGCTTTGCGATTTACGGGGTGGTAAAAAACTATTTACTAGACAGCCTTCCTCTTATCGCCGGAGCCCTGCTCGTCGGTGGTATTATCTTAATTATACTAGAGCGATATTTTGCGAAGAAAAAAGTACAGGCAGAAATTCCTCTTGAGGATATAACTTATCGTCAAGCCGCTCTCATCGGCATCTTTCAGACACTAGCGGTCGTGCCCGGGGTATCGCGTTCAGCCGCGACCATTATGGGTGGCTTATCACTGGGTGTATCCCGCAAGAACATTGTCGAATTCTCGTTTCTACTTGCGCTCCCAACCATGCTCGGCGCCACTGTGCTCGATTTGTATAAAACGCCACCCGTTCTGGCAGGTAATGACTTATGGATTTGGATTATCGGCTTAATTACCGCCTTCATTACTGCCGTCTTAGGTATTAAATTCTTCCTACGCTATATTCAAAAGCATGACTTCCAAGCCTTCGGCTGGTATCGCATTGCTTTAGGGATAATTCTCTTTAGCTTTATTCTTCTCTCCTAACTTAATATCCAAAAAAACCTGCCGAACGGCAGGTTTTTTATTTTGACAACTAAACTATTTTCCAGGGTTGATATTTTTCAACTTGCGCCATTTGTGTAGGGCGCGATCGCGAGCTAATTCGAAATCGAGGCGAGCGGCCACAGCTGATAAATCATAATTCTCTTGAGTAAGAGCTTCAACCTTGGCTTCTTCCGCTGTTTTACGGGCCTCGATGATGCGAGACTCATCAAGTTCTTCCGCACGTTCAGCCGTATCAGCGAGAATGACAATTTTTTCACGCAGAACTTCGACAAAGCCACCGGAAATCGCGATGATTTCGGTATTGCCGTCTAGAGTTTTTATTTCAATAACACCAGGCTTGATGATGGAGACGAGCGGGATGTGTTCGGGTAGAACGGTAATTTCACCTGACTCCGTCGGAATAGTCGCCTGAAGAACCTCTTGTTTCAATAAGGTTCTTTCAAGGGTCGCAATTTCAAATCTGATGCTTTTCTTTTCAGCCATAATAATTTGGCGTTAAGGAGTGTTAATTAAGCGCTTACTACCGAAACTTCTTCGATGCCGCCTTTCATGTAGAAATCATCTTCGGAGCGTTCATCATGAAGACCATCAAGAATTTCTTTAAAGCCTCTAACCGTATCTTCAAGTTTAACATACTTACCAGCACGCCCAGTGAAGGCTTCAGCCACAGAGAAAGGCTGGGACAAGAATTTCTGCACCTTACGAGCGCGGGTAACGAGCAATTTATCTTCTTGTGATAGTTCTTCCATGCCTAAGATAGCGATGATGTCTTGTAAATCTTTATAGCGCTGCAAAATCATCTGCACACCACGAGCAACTTCATAGTGCTCAGGAGTAACAACCTTCGGATCTAAAATAATTGAGGAAGAGTCGAGTGGGTCAACGGCCGGATAGATACCGAGTTCGGATAAGGAGCGGGAAAGCACCACGGTCGAATCAAGGTGACCGAAAGTAGTCGCTGGAGCTGGATCGGTTAAATCGTCAGCCGGCACATACACCGCCTGAATAGAAGTGATGGAGCCGTCTTTAGTGGAGGTAATACGTTCTTGCAGTTCACCCATTTCAGTGGATAGGGTCGGCTGATAACCTACAGCGGAAGGCATACGTCCAAGTAATGCCGACACTTCAGAGCCAGCCTGAGTGAAACGAAAAATATTATCAACGAAGAATAAAACGTCCTGTTTCATTTCATCGCGGAAATATTCAGCGATAGAAAGACCGGATAAGGCCACGCGAGCACGTGCTCCCGGCGGTTCATTCATCTGACCAAAGACCATGGATACCTTATCAAGCACACCACTGTCTTTCATTTCATGATATAAGTCATTTCCTTCACGGGTACGTTCACCGACACCAGCGAACACAGAGTAACCACCGTGCTCACTAGCGATGTTATGAATAAGTTCAAGAATAACAACGGTCTTGCCGACACCAGCACCACCAAACAAGCCAACTTTTCCACCCTTCACGATTGGGCAGATAAGGTCGATAACTTTAATACCAGTTTCGAGAATTTCCACGCTGCTTGATTGCTCAGTAAACTTAGGGGCCGCGCGATGAATGCTATATCGCTTATCAGTTTTAGGGGCTTCGCCGCCATCAACCACGTCGCCAAGGACATTAAAGATACGACCTAAAGTTTCTTTGCCAACAGGCACGCTGATTTGAGTGCCAGTATCAAGAGCTTTATCGCCACGCTTTAAACCATCAGTTGAACCCATGGCAATGGTGCGAACGAGATTGGAGCCAGTATGCTGCTCAACTTCAAGCACGAGCTTATTGCCGTTTAAATCAATTTCTAAGGCATTGTAAATTTCAGGAAGCTTGTCCTCAAAGTATACATCAACAACCACGCCGATGACTTGCTTGACGATTCCGAAATTATTGTTTTTTTCAGACATATTTTTAAAAGTTTATTAACGAATTAATCAAGCAGAGCGTTAGCACCTGCACTAATTTCCGCGATTTCCGCGGTGATGCCGGCCTGTCTCGCCTTATTGTAAAAAAGTGTAAGTTCTTTAACCATATCAGTCGCCGCTTCAGTTGCTTGATGCATCGCGCTCATACTGGCGCTATGTTCAGAAGCGTTAGCTTCAAGGATGGCTTGGTATACTTGGACCTCAAGTAAACGTGGAATAATCTTATCAAGAACTTCAGAAGGACTGGGCTCGAATAAGAAATCGTAGCCAGCCTGAGCGTGGAGATGTTTTTCCCGCTTCTCGGTAATTATTTGTTTAGTGACACTTATTTTCGGGTCAGCCACGATACCAAGATACTCATCCTCTTCCATGTTAACTGGCAAGAGTTGTTTAATACGTGGCACCTGCTTAGCAGCGCTCACAAAGTCAGTATAAGCAACAAAAACTTTATCATAGCGACCACTTAAAAAATCGGTCACCGCCATATTAACAATCGGCACAACTTCCTTAGCATCAGTTAAGACGTCGCTTTTCGGAAACTCAGCCGCGACAGTGTAATTCTGAGAATAAACGGCCGCCCCTTTTTTGCCAACAAGAATAAATTCAACCGGCACATCAGGATGGCGCTTAATTGACTCCTTTGCCTTATTTAAGATGTTGGTATTATAACCACCGCAAAGACCACGGTTGGAACTAATTAAGATAATCGCCGCCTTCTTGGTTTCCGGGCGCTTAGTCAGAAGCGGGTGCATTGGTCCACTCTTGCTATCAGCCATAGTCGACAAGTGCATAACTGTTTCCCAGCTTAAATTCGCATAGGTGCGCGTACGCAAAACGGCCTCGACCGCTTTTCTCATCTTTGCGGCCGCCACCATCTCCATCGCACGAGTTATTTTCTTCGTGTTGCCAATGGATTTTATGCGACGTGATATTTCTTTGGTCTTAGCCATAGTAAATTACTTTTTTTCTCTTAGCTTATTAAGTAGTCGAGAGTCTCTTTAAAATTATTAACAACAGTTTTGATCTTCTCTTCGATTTCAGCATCAAGCTCCTTCTTTTCGATAATCAGTTTAGAGACATCGCTGTTTAAATCCATGTACTTATATAAACCAGCTTCAAATTCACGAACTTTTTCCACCGGAATGTTATCAACTAAACCATTAATAAGTGAGTAGTAGATAACTACCTGCTTATCCACGGATAAAGGCTGATATTGATCCTGCTTAAAGACTTCATATAAACGCTTACCTCTTTCTAATTTGCGAGCTGTTTCTTCATCAAGATCGGAGCCGAACTGAGTGAAGGCAGCGAGCTCACGGAACTGAGCGGCTTCTAAACGCATCTTACCAGCTACCTTTTTCATGGCCTTAATCTGCGCAGAAGAGCCGACGCGAGAAACAGACAAACCAGCATTAACGGCTGGGCGATTACCTTTATAGAACATGTCTGGTTCTAAGAAAATCTGACCATCAGTAATAGAGATAACGTTAGTTGGGATGTAAGCAGAGATGTCGCCAGCCTGGGTTTCGATAATTGGTAAGGCGGTAATTGAACCGCCGCCATTTTCGGCGTTTAACTTACAAGCACGTTCGAGCAAGCGGGAGTGAAGATAGAAAACATCTCCAGGGAAGGCTTCGCGACCCGGAGGACGGCGAAGTAATAAGGAAATTTCACGATATGAAACGGCGTGCTTAGATAAATCATCGTAAATAATCAAAACGTCTTCACCCTTATCAAGGAAATATTCGGCCATCGCACAACCAGCATAAGGAGCGATGTAAAGCAGTGAAGCTGGGCTGGAGGCGCCAGCTAAAACGATAGTAGTATATTCCATCGCACCCGCCAATTCGAGCTTACGTACGATTTCAGCCACCTTTGATTCTTTTTGTCCGATAGCAACATAGACGCACTTCATGTTCTGTCCTTTCTGGTTCATGATGGCATCAATTGCAATCGCGGTCTTACCAATTTGACGATCGCCAATGATAAGTTCGCGTTGTCCGCGTCCAATTGGCACCATGGCGTCAATTGCTTTAATACCAGTTTGAACTGGCTGATTGACAGAGGCGCGAGTAATAACACCCGGAGCAATTTTTTCAACTGGATAAAACTCAGTAGTGTTCAATGCACCTTTACCATCCATTGCTTCACCGAGCGGATTAACCACACGTCCAACCAAAGCCTCGCCCACCGGTACGCTCAAAATGCGCTTAGTGCAGACGACTTCATCACCCTCTTTAATGTTGGCAAACTCGCCTAAAATGATGGCTCCGACTAAATTTTCTTCAAGGTTTAAGGCAACGCCGGCCACTTCGCCGTGAGCTGATTTGAAAAGCAAAATTTCGCTCATCATGGCTTCTGTTAAGCCGGAGACAAGAGCGATGCCGTCAGAAATCTTCAAGACGCGGCCGACACTGCTTTCTTCCACTTCCGCCTTAAAGTCGGCAATCTGTCGCTTTATCTGCTCAACAATAAAATCTTTGGTGCTAGACATATGGTTTGGTTAATTACTAAGCTGTTTTTTAAATTTTAATAAATTGTTCTTTAAACTGCCATCAATAACGAGGCCATTATAACGTAGAATAAAACCTCCTAATAAATCTGGATTTAAGCTTTCCTGTAAATTAACAGTGTCGACTCCAGCTCGCTTTTGTAAATAAGCAACAAGCTGTTTCTTAGCGGCCTCTTGCAGAGGACGAGCGCTAATTAATTCTGCTTTTATTTCCTCATTTTCAATTTCATATAAACGACCGAGTTCTTCGGTGATAGCTTCAACTTTATTTAAGTCTTGTCGCCCATGAAGAAATACAACAAACTTAGCAATTAAAGCCTTCGCTTCTGCTTCTGATTTATCAGCCACTAATTCCATGACACTGCGTGCGTATTGTCTAACACTTGCTTTCATAAACAAAAACTTATTTCTCTAAATTAGTTACAATCTTTGATATAACTTCTTGATCACGTTTATCGGTCATATTTTCTGACAAAAATTGCTGCAAACCAGCAAGCACAAGAGCTGATACTTCGCCTTTCAACTGAGACATCATTTTTTCTTTTTCAGCGACAATCTTTGCTCTTTCCTTTTCAGTAATGACATTAATTTCTGTTTCCGCCTTAGCCACTACTTCACGCTGACGCTCATCAGCCTGCTGCTGTGCGGCTTCGATAATAAGGCTAGCTTCCTGACGAGCTTTAATCAGTAACTGTTTATTTTCCTCTTCGGTTAAAAGTAAACTTTTAGCAGCAGCGTCAGCGTCATCAAGGCCCTGATCAATTTTCAGGCGTCGTTCTTCTAAGATTTTAAAAATTGGCTTATACGCAAAGCGCCAAAGCACAAACAACAAAACTGCAAAATTTAAAAATTGTGCTAAAAGAATGCGACCATCAAGACCAAGAGCTTCAATTAAACCCATATAATAATAAATTAAAAAACAAAATAATCCGCCGCTAGCTTTTAACAAGAGGCGGACAATTTCTGTCTTTTAAGCAAAAAGAATGATTAAGGTAACAACTAAGGCGTAAATAGCGGTGGACTCAGTGATAGCCATAGCTACAAACATCAAAGGTGTGATTTTTCCACTTGCTTCGGGGTTGCGACCAATAGCTTCAAGAGCTTTAGAGGCGGCGATACCTTCACCGATGCCGGGACCAATAGCGCCCAAACCGATAGCGAGACCGGCGGCGATGTATTTTGCTGCTTCAACTTCCATACATTTTTTTATATTAATTATTAATTATATTTTTTTAAATTATGCTGCTTCAGACTCCTCGGAAACGGTAGCCGCCATCGAGATAAACACTAGGGTCAAAACGGCAAACACGAAAGCCTGCACAACGGCAGTTAGCAGACCTAAAAATGCAAAAGGCAGGGGTAAGAAAAATGGGAATAAAAATAGCATCACCGCCCCCAAAACTTCGCCGGCGAAAATATTACCAAATAAACGGAAGGAGAGGGACATAACTTTTGCCACCTCACCAATTAAATCCATCAAACCTAAGAAAAAGTTTAAAGGACTGGTAAAATTCAAAAAACGACCAAGATAACGGAAGGGGCCAGCAACGTAGATAGCCACAATCTGAGTAATCAGAACCGAAAGCATGGTCATCATAAACACTAAACTATAATCAGCAATAATAGCGCGAAATAAAGGAACAACTCCACCAGCTGTTTCAATCGTAACAGCCGCTTGTCCAGGTATAAAAGTGATGAGATTGCTGACTAGAATGAAGAAAAACAAGGTAAAGACTAAGGGGAAAGTTTTCTGAGCCAGACTCTTGCTTCCGACGGTAGTTTCGACAAAATCGAAGGCGCCGGCTAGCAACATTTCAAAAACATTTTGAACTTTGCCTGGTCGCATCTTTAAACTTCTATTTAAGAAAAAGACTCCGACCAATATAAAAAAGGTGAGCACTAATAACCAGAAGAAGGAATTTGAGATAGCTACTGAACCAATATAAAATAAAGTCTCCGGAGCTAAAGAAATATCTAATTTCATACTTAATTATTTTTTACAGATAGGTCTGAATCTTTCTCAGTGCCATCCTCATTCTTATCATCATCATCCTTCGGTATATATGAAGAAATCATCTGATTAATCTTCTTAACTTTTCTAAATAAAAGCACATTTGTAACTACAAAGGAAATGCCAACAGCAACTAACAATAACAGGGGGTTGGTGCCTAAATACTGATCGAGGAAATATGCTGGCACGCCAAACATTAATAATGGTCCGATAATAGAAGATAAGCTATAGGCGGCACTCGAAATATAGAATTGTCTCATCGATTGCTTATCCATACGCTTAAATTAGATAAATTTCAACAAAACCACTAGTTATATACACCCGACAACAAAAAAAGTCAAGTCTGATAAAAATCAACTTTACGCTCTTTTCTATTAAATTTAAGCTAAATTATATCTTAAAGAATCTTCGGGCAGTGTCAGTCGTTGCGTCAGCAATTTTCTCAATCGTTGTATTGCGGATTTCAGCTATTCTCCCTGCCACATATTGTACCAGAATCGGCTCATTACGGCGACCGCGGTAGGGCTCCGGTGTCATATAGGGAGAGTCGGTCTCAATCATGAACTTATCCAGAGGAATCTTACGTAACACATCGTCCCACTGCTTGCTGAAGGTAATAAGGCCAGTGAAAGACACAATCAGCCCGAGCTTGAAGTACTTCCAGGCCATGTCCTCGTCACCGGAGAAGCAATGAAGCACGCCCCAGGGACGATCGGCGGGAATAAAGTCGGAATATACCTTGCGGAAATCCTGTAAAATCGCATACAGGTCATCGTGCGCCTGTCGGCAGTGAATAATAACGGGCAGGTCGAGGTGACGGGCGAGCAATAACTGTTTGAGGAACACTTCCTGCTGCTTGCGCTTCGCGGCGCTTACATCTTTTGTGGGATTAAGGTGATAGTAATCAAGACCAATTTCACCGATTGCGACCACTTTCTGAAACTTCGCCAGTTTTTCGTAAGTATCGTAGTTAAATTCTTCGGCCCGAGTGGTAAAGCTGTATTCCCCGTTATCATCGTCGTTTTCTTCAACTTTTTGCTCTTCTAGATGTATTGGGTCCAGACCAACGGCCGCATATACTCCACGCTCATAACGATTTGCATGATTTAAGGCGCGGTTAGAGGTTTTATACTCCGAACCAACGAGCACCATCCAGGTGTCGTTATCCAAAGACCGGCGGATTACCTCGTCGGCATCATCCTTAAAATCACGAAAATTGACATGGGCATGGGTATCAATAAACATGGTGCGTATAATAGTGGTAAAAAAACGCTGAACGCGTTTTTCCACTAATCGTTAATATGACTTAACCACTGGAGTTTCTACTGTAGGCGGTGTTTCGGTCTTAACCTCTTCGTGAGCATGACTGCAGCAACATTCCTTCTTAATACCAAGCAACTTCTTTAACCAAGCACATTTACACATAATATCTTTGTTTATTTTATAAACTCCTGACCTTTAGTTTATCACCCAGCCTTAAAAAGTCAACGAAAATGCTTAAATATTGCCTATTTTAGCCAGTCTCACCCAAATATGGAATAGCTAGCCTTTTCCTCGCCGTCTCCCCCTTAAATATCTCTCTTTTTCTGTCCGGCGTGGTTTGGCGAGCCCCCTCATGCTGAGCGCCAGTCATCGCCGCTAGGCTTGAGCCTAGAAATATCGCGTGCTTTCCGTAGCGCTGAGACATACCATCAACGCTACCAAATATTTTAGATATTTTTTCTGCCCGCGCGACTTCATTAAACAAGTCGGCTTGGCGGCAAACGTTTTCGGATATATCCATTAATATTACTCCGGTCGCGCGAAACAACTTTGCGGCTTTGAACACTGTACTGAAATACTGTTTCACCATCGCGATAATTTCAATTGGATTATCAGTCGGGCGCATTAACTTAAATTCATAGCCGTGATATTTAAAGTCTTGCGTTTTCAAAAAGAAAAATACTTTTTTCGCGGCTAAGTGATGACGACGTAATTTAATACAAGCATTCTCTACGTTTTTTGATAATTGACTAAACACACGCATCTCGCTGCTTGATGGTGGGGTGAATGTTTTTGTTTTGCTAATTGATTGATAGCTATCCTTCTTCTCGGTATCAACGGGATATACCATCTCGCCTCGCAACTCCTGCCAAATTTCTAATTGCGGCTTGGTTAAGCGCACTTTAACCCATTCAATATCGTGACGGATAAAATCAAGCGCTGTTCTCACGCCAAACTTATTTAACAACGCCGTTGTTTGTGGACCAATGCCCCAGACCTGACCAACGTCGAGTTTGGCGAGATATAATTCAATATCGCGACCAGGGATGATAGTAAGGCCGGAAGGTTTTTTCCACTTCGAGCCCACTTTAGCTAAAACCTTCGTCGGCGCTAAACCTACTGAAAAAGTGAAGCCGAGCTCACTGTCTAATGTTTCCTTTATTTTCTCGGCTATCTTTTCATAGGACATGCGCAGAGGACGACGCAGGCCGGTTAAGTCGGCAAAACATTCGTCGATACTATATTCTTCAACATCAGGAGTAAAGCGACGAACAATGTTATACATGCGCAAAGAATATAAGCTGTATGACTCATAATCAGAGGGAAGAAATACGACTTGCGGACAGATCTTTTTAACTTCACTAAAAGACATCGCCCGCTTTATACCCATCGCCTTCGCTTCATAGGTAAGGGAGGAAACAATACCGCGCTCAAGACCAGTGACCACCGGCCTCCCTTTTAATTCGGGACGGCGAGCGATTTCGCAGGCAGCAAAAAAGCAATCACCGTCCACGTGCAGGATTGCTCTTTTAAAAGATGAAATTGAAACAGGCATATTTTAGTATTTGCGGATGACGGCTTTAACGACCGCGGCGACTCTTAACTCATCACTTGCCCGTATTATTGGAAACTTTTTATTTGCTGGTTCAAGATAAATGTCATTACCTTTTTTACGGAAATATTTTACCGTCCACTGTTTGTCGACTTCGGCAATGACAATATTACCGTCAACCGGGCTTAGACTGCGATCAACTAAAACCATGTCGCCCGGCATAATGCCGGCATCAATCATAGACTCACCGCTGACCTTAAGCATATAGGTCGCCTCTTTATTCTTAATTAAGAAATCGTCCAAACTCATTGTATCGGCCAATTCTTCTTCGGCCGGAGAAGGAAAGCCAGCCTCTACCCGTCCCAGTACTTTTAACTCGCCATAAATATTTTTCGGAATTAATTTACCTTTCTTATCCTTATCCAAAAAATTTTCTGCTTGCAGTTTGCGCACGAGCTTAAAAACGGCATTCTTCGACTTATAGCCAAGCAGAGCCATTATTTCCGCATAATTAGGCATACGCCGATTAACTCGGTAAAAGACAACGATCTGCTTTTTATATTTTTCAATCATATATTTCTTATTACAAAATCATTATAGTAAACAATCGTTCACCTGTAAAGGCTAGGGATTAAATGGTCTTTCGTATTAAAAAATAAGGCAATTAGCCTTATTTTTGATCGATTAATTTTTATTCTTTACTAATAATTCTGCCAAACAGTTTTATAGGATTCGTACATTTCGGGAATTAGATTTTTTATTTTATTTAACGCGTCGTCGAACCGTCCGGTAAAATGATCATTCATTTTATACAAATATTTCTGATCATATTCTATACCGTTAATAGTGGCAAAAATTGGAGCATCTAAGGCGCCTTGCCTGAAACTAGCATAACCTCCTCGCATGCCAATGATGACTAAAGTAATACTCATAAGATAAGACATTTCTTTCGCAATACTTTTTGACCCTAGCCCGGAAAAATCCTTTTCATCAAAACTATCAAAGGCTGACTCCGCTAATTTACAGAGGCCATTAAATACCAAGAAGAACTCTTCTGGTGTTTCTATTTTATCAATTGAAATATCCATATGTATTAAATAATATTACTCTCTGCTATTTTCAACATCTTCTTTAATCATCTCAATGAGCTCCGGAAACTCAGGTATAAAAAAGTGTCCATTTATGTGATCCAAGATTGTGATGCGTGCGCCTGGCAATTTCTCTGCAAACTTCCCCGCGTGACTTACTGGAACAACATCGTCATTCTTAGAGAATAGAAAATTAATCCGGCTACAATTTTCTGACATTAAAGACAAATCGGATTGTAAACGGAAGCCACCGGCTAAATCTGCGCCCGGCAAGTCACCGTCAAAGGGTGTAGCCACAAGATAGATAGCAAAAATCTTTTTTGGAAATTTATTCTCAGACAAATACTGCACTAAAAAAATCGCCCCCAAAGAAAAACCAACTAAGATAACATTATCCTTAATGAACGGTAAATATCTTTCAAAATTTATTTTCCAATCTTCGTATTGAGCGTTCTCCTTCAACGGCATGTTCAGGCGAGCAAAATTAAAATCATCGCCTAAATTCTCAGCTAAAGAACCGGACCAAGATGGCTGTTTATCAAGAGTGATTTCTCTAGTCTTCAAATACATCAGGTAGTCATCATGATTTTTGAAAGTCTCTCCGCCGTGAATGTATAAGACTTGAATATTCTCCATATATTTATAGTTACAATCCTAAACTCTCCAAAGCTTCTCGTTGTTTCTTGTTTAGGCTTTTGGGAATAATAACCTTTACTTTAACAAAGTGATCTCCCTGCCCACGGCTGTGAATACGAGGGGCACCCTTCTCTTTTAAACGAAAGACGGTTTGTGGCTGCGTGCCGGCTGGAATTTTCAATTTAACTTTTCCGTAAGCAGTTGTCACCTCAAGTGTGTCGCCTAAAGCCGCTTGCGTCATTGATATTTCGGCTTGTGAGTAAATATCATCACCCTCGCGCTTCATCTCGGCATGAGCAGCGACTCTAATCTTTAAGAATAGGTCGCCAGTTGAAGCGCCTTTTTCGCCAGCGTCACCGTATCCAGAAAGCCTAATGCTTTCACCGTGACTAATACCAGCCGGAATCTTAACTTTCAATTTTTCATCTTGCTTAGTACGCCCCTGTCCGTGGCAATCTTTACAAGCGGCGCTTGCTTTCTTGCCTTCACCCTGACAATCAGGACAAGTGGCCTGAGTCTGCACCGAGCCGAGAATTGTTCTCTGTAACCGGCTTACCCTACCAGTGCCCCGACAGGTTGAACAGGTTTCTATTTTCGCATCGTGAGCATGTCCGCTCCCATGACAAGTCTTACAAGTTTTCAGGTGTGGGAATTTTATTTCGGTTTCAAGACCATGAATTGATTCAAGAAATTCAATAGAAAGACTCATCTCTAAATCACGGCCTCTTTCCGGTCCGCGACGGCGTCCGCCAGGACCACCAAAACCAAACATGTCACCAAAGCCACCAAAGAGGTCGCTAAGATCTTCCATGTTAATATTAGCACCATTAAAACCGCCGAAGCCCGGGCCATAGCCACCGCCGGCCTGACCATTTTGAAAGTCAGAACCGAACTGATCATACTGGCGACGCTTATCAGCGTTACCTAAGACTTGATAGGCTTCGTTAATTTCTTTGAATTTTGATTCGTCGCCTCCTTTGTCGGGATGATGTTCGTGAGCCTTCTTTCGAAAGGCCGTTTTAATATCATCAGCGCCGGCGTCTTTGGAGACTCCGAGTATGGAATAGTAATCTTTGGACATTTAATTAAGGCTAAGCCTGTAAAAGTTATTTCTTATCTTCAACTTCACCCTCAACAACTGTTTCGTCTTTGCCTTCGGTGCCAGCTTCATCCTTTTTCTCGCCTTCGCCAGCTGGGGCAGCGCCTCCTTCTGGCTGTTGCTGATACATCGCTCCCCCAATGCGTTGAGCGACTGTATTTAAAGCTTCCATTTCTTTTTTCATGTCCTCAATATTACCAGAGTCCTTTGCCTTCTTTAAATCAGCGGTCTTTCCCTCCAGTTCCGTCTTATCTTCTAGCTTCATTTTGTCTCCCGACTCCTTGATCATTTTTTCAGCAGTGAAGACCACGGCATCCGCTTGGTTCTTTATTTCTACTTCTTCTTTTTTCTTCTTGTCTTCCTCGGCATGCGCCTCAGCTTCTTTCTGCATGCGGTCAATTTCTTCTTTAGATAAGCCCGAAGAGGCAGTGATAGTAATTTTCTGCTGCTTACCCGTCGCCTTATCAGTTGCGCTGACGTTTAAGATGCCGTTTGCGTCGAGATCAAATTTTACTTCAACCTGCGGCACGCCGCGCTGAGCGGTAGGGATACCGTCAAGAATGAAACGACCTAATGATTTATTGTCAGTCGCCATTGGGCGCTCACCTTGGACAACATGAATTTCAACACTAGTTTGACCGTCAGCAGCGGTGGAGAAAATCTGTGACTTTGATGTCGGGATAGTGGTGTTTCGTTCAATTAAAGGAGTCGCGACGCCACCTAAGGTTTCAATGCCTAAAGTTAAAGGGGTAACATCAAGCAGTAGCACGTCTTTAACATCTCCTTGCAATACACCGGCCTGAACTGCGGCGCCAAGAGCAACGACTTCGTCAGGGTTAACGCTTAAGTTTGGCTCCTTACCAAAATATTCTTTGACTTTTTGTAATACTAAAGGCATGCGGGTCATGCCGCCAACCATCAAGACTTCATTGATATCACTCATGCTAAATCCGGAGTCAGCTAAAGCCTTCTTACAAGGCTCGATTGTTTTTTCGACTAAATCGCCGACTAAAGCTTCAAGTTTTGAGCGGCTTAATTTCATTACTAAGTGCTTCGGGCCATTAGCGTCGGTAGCGATGAATGGTTGATTGATTTCTGTTTCCATCGCGGTTGATAATTCAATCTTCGCTTTTTCAGCTGCCTCCTTAATGCGCTGCAAAGCTAAGGTGTCTTTGGATAAATCGATACCCTGGTCTTTCTTAAACTCTTCAATAATCCAATCAATAATTCTCTTATCAAAATCTTCACCACCTAAATGCGTATCGCCATTCGTCGCCTTTACTTCAACCGTATCAGCGGAAATATCTAAAACAGAAACGTCAAAAGTACCACCACCTAAATCATAGACGACAATCTTTTGTCCCTGCTTCTTATCAAAACCGTACGCTAAAGCCGCTGCTGTTGGTTCGTTAATAATGCGTTTTACATCAAGACCGGCAATCAGACCGGCGTCTTTCGTCGCCTGGCGTTGAGAATCATCGAAGTATGCAGGCACAGTGATAATAGCCTCCGTAATCGTTTCGCCAGTTTTCGCTTCCGCATCTGCTTTTAACTTAGTTAAAATCATCGCCGAAATTTCTTGGGGAGAATATTCTTTATCACTCATTTTAACCTTTACACCCTGTCCTGCCTGTACAATTTTATAAGGCACAGTGCCGAGATCACGCTGCACTTCTTCATCGGTAAAGCTGCGACCGATAAGACGCTTAACGGCGTAGACAGTATTCTCCGGATTAATAACCGCCTGGCGCTTAGCGGCAGCTCCCACGAGACGTTCACCGTTTTTTGAAACAGCAGCGATGGAAGGGGTTGTACGGTTCCCTTCAATGTTTTCTAATATTTTTGGAACACCGCCCTCCATAATGGCCATGGCGCAGTTGGTTGTTCCTAAATCAATTCCTAAAATTTTTCCCATATAATTTGTTTTACAGTCTTTATTATCAATTTATTATTTATTATCCTTATTTTTTCCAATCTGTATTTTAATATTCTTCGGTTTAGCTTCAGCTGCTTTCGGAACAGTGATTTTTAAGATGCCGTCTTCAGTGATTGCGGTAGCGCTATCACCATCCACTTTAGTTGGCAGTGGTAAAGAGCGATAGAAAGAGCCACGTCGAATTTCTTTGCGGTAATAATTCTTTTCCTCCACTTCACTCTGACGTTCACTTTCGCCCTTAATGCAGAGCACATCATTTTCAATTGAGATACTCACTTTTTCCGGATCAATTCCGGCAAGCTGCGTCTCAATGATAATATTGTCTTTGTCTTCATACATATCAAGAGCAGGTGTAAATCCAAATTGTCCACTGCGGACAGCTGGTAAATACTCATTGACGATTTTGTCCATGTCGTCAATGTTATAACCTTCGCTTAAGAAGGGATTCCATTTGATTAATGACATATGTTTGTAATTTTAATTTTATATATTTAAATTAATATTTACTCTTCTCCCACGATTACTTTAGCCGGTCTAATCACGCGACCATTTAAGACGTAACCGGGACTAAGTTCTTTTGCCACCTTATTGCCAGTGCCCTCAATCGCTTCCATGAGGTGGTAGTCATACTCTTCGCCAATAGTCTTGATTTCCTCGACTCCGCGGCTGCTTAGAAGGTCTTTAAATTGCTTCAAGACATATTCAACCCCCTTCACCCAGGCACTTTCTTTATCTTGTTCACTAAGACCAGCAAGTGAAAGTTTTAAATGATCGTAAACGGGTAGGATTTCTTGTAAAAAATCGCCGAGTACAAATTTAACAAACTCTTCCTTGTCTTTTGAAGTCTGCTTAATCTGATTTTGATAGTCAGCGAGAGCGCGCAGATACTTCTGTTCGAAACTGTCATTTTCGGGCTCACGCAGGAATTCGAATCGTGGCTTCTTTTCTTCTCCCACTTCAACTTCTTCCTTCCACATTGAGAGTGGTCTCGCCCATACCTGTCCATCTTTCACAGAGCGGTAGATTGCGACCTCTTCCTTGTTTTCACTGTTCTTCGCGATTTCAAATAATTCATATTCATCACCTTTGTAATGTTGATAGATTCCGAGTTTTAATTTTGGCATATTTCTTCTTTATTTAAAGTGTTCTTCTAAGTGTGTAAGGAGGGACAAGTTGCGAGAATAATCCATGCGCATCGGTCCAAGAATGCCGCACAATCCGGAAACACCACCATGTCGATACTTGAGTAAGGTTGTTCCTAAGAAAGCGCCAAAGGGATTATTGCTGCCGAGATATACTTGTGTGCCCTCAGGTAATTCATCAAACAAGCCATCGATAATTTCTTCCATGCGATCAATTACTTGCGAGACATCGAATAACATTTCGGATTGTTTGAATTCAGATTGAGAAAAGAGATTGGATAAACCGGTGTGATATAAGTCATTTTTATGGAAGGCCCAGAATACGGCATTACCTGATAACTCCGCTAAAATTCTGGCGGCTGGCTTAAACGATTCAGCGGCATGCAGCACCGCCTCCAAGGCTTCCTTATCCGTTGATTTTAAATCGCGTCTTTTTGCATCGTTTTCTTCAAGCTCCAGTAAGTACGCCGCTTCAGTCGGGACTCTGCCAGCCGAGGTGTGTGGTTGATAGATGTAGCCGAGGTCTTCAAGGACAGTCAATTCGTTGCGGACAGTGGCCGGGGAAATATCTAAACGGTATTTCTCGACCAAAATCCCCGAAGCAACCGGCTGGGCGCTACGGACATACTCTTTAATGAGAGTCTTTAAGACTGTTATTTGACGAGTGCTTAATTCCATATGTTTATCGTTACCAGATACCATTATAAAAAAAATTAGCACTCAAGTCAAGAGAGTGCTAATTCTGTTATTTTTTGCCTATTTTTACCTATTCTTCCGTATTGCCCCTAAAATACCACTGTAGGATCTCACGAGCGATGGGGACGGCAACCTCACTGCCCTCTCGCCCTTCTTCTACTAAAACAGTAATAGTGACCTCAGGATTTTCATAAGGGGCAAAGGCAGTAAACCAGGCGTGGTTAGCCTTTTTACTAGACCACTGCGCCGTACCCGTCTTACCAGCCGATGTTACTGGTAGCACGCTTAGACTGCGCGCGCTGCCCGCTGTGACCGCTTGACGCATGCCCTCGCGCACAACCTGCAGGTTATATGAATCAATAAAATTCTCACGAATAATTTCTGGCTCTATCGCTCTAACCACCTGGTTATCTTCACTAAGCAGAGCGCTGACTATAGTCGGCTTAAACAACTTGCCGCCATTAGCAACGGTGGCGGTAAAGTTTGCAACTTGCAAGGGGGTGACAATGACGTCACCTTGCCCGATAGAAATATGATAAGTATCACCGATATACCAGGCCTCTTTCTTCACCGTTTCCTTCCACTCGCGACTGGGCATAAAACCAGCACTCTCACCATTTAAATCAATGCCGGACTTTTCACCCATGCCGAATAAGCGCATGTATTTCACTAAACGATCAACCCCTAAGCCGCTAAAGTCTTGATAGCCGCCGCCTACATAATAAAAGAAGGTGTTAACTGATTCAGCGAGCGCCTTTCTCACGTCAGTTGTGCCGTGTCCACCAGCTTTCCAATCAGGAAAATACCACTGACCGATACGGATACCACCGTTACTCAAAAAACTAGTCTTTTCCGAAATGACTTTTTCCTGCAAAGCAGCCGCGGCAACTACTGGTTTAATCGTAGAGCCTGACGGCATCTCGCCACTAATAGCACGGTTGAATAGTGGATTGTTTTCATCCTCTAAATAAATGTTGTACTCGGCATGACTAATGCCACGAGCAAATAGATTATTGTCATAAGCTGGTAAACTCACTAAAGCGAGGATGCTGCCGTTTTGTGGATTCATGATAATAACTGAAGCCCGGTGAGTTTTAGTTTTCTCGAGCCATGCCTTAGTCACTTCCTCCGCTTTCCTTTGTAAATCAAGGTCGAGAGATAACTTCAAATTATATCCAGCTACCGGGGGTGTTTCACTGACAATTTTCTTGCGACGACCGAGAGCATCAACTTCAATATTTGTTTGACCATTAACCCCCTTTAAGTCCTGCTCCCAGGAATATTCCAACCCAGTTTTACCAACATAATCAATTAAAGAATATTGTCCGCCTAAGCGCTTCAGCGCTTCGTCAGTAATCTTTCCGGTATAACCAAGAACGTGCGCAAGACTACTTATTTGCCCGCCCTCAGAAAGAGCGGCGCTCGCTGCTGTAAAAGGATATTGCCGTCTAATCTTGATATCGACGATAACGCCCGGCAAGGAGTCTCGCTCCAACATTAAACGCAGAGCCTTATCATATTCAATATTATCTTTAATAAATATTGGCTGATAGGCTTCAAGCGAACGGGGACGAATCTTCGCGAGTGCTGCCTTCATTAAGGCAAAAGAAGGGCCGTCTAAAACCATATCGACTCCGGAAGTATTAGCGGCGGGGTTTATCGGTGCATCATCAAGAATGCTACTTAAATAGCGCAAAGACTCATCTCGTTCCAACTCATCTTTAGGGAGATCAATCGGTCTTAGGGATAAAACAAAGTTAGCGGTATTACTGACGAGCGGTCGACCCTGCCTATCATAAATAATGCCGCGCTTTGGCTCAATGTTTTGAATACGTAAACGATTTCCCTCGGCCAGCCCCGCATAATGAGCACCGCGAGCGATCTGCAACCAGGCAGTGCGAGCACCCAAAATAAACATCAAAATAACGACAATAATTTTAATGGGCAGTATTTTTCGGCTATTAAAAGTACGCCCGACGACTTCTTTGTCCTGGCTATCAGAAATAAAGGAATGCTCGGTCCAATCGGTGTAATAGGCTGAGTCCTTTAATTCCCCAAATTTAAAGCCACCCTCTTGTACTACAAAAGGATCGGAAGAGTTGTCTGCTGCCGTATAATTACCCAAAAAGAAGCGTTTTTTCTTAAAAGTGCCCATATAATGTACTAATATCTTAGCGGGATTCGCCCCGAAAGGCAAACGGGGACAGAGGTGAGTGTTAGCAAAATGTTATCTAAATGTTATCGCCTATTTGATATAATGTTTAGGTAACATATGAATCGCTTAGAGTTCATATTTATTTAGGCGAAAATTATGATAAAATATAACATATGCGTGTACTTCTTGTAGAAGATGAGCTGAACTTACTTCGTCTTATCACCGCCCTGCTCACTAGGGCGGGCTTCGCCGTTGATACAGCTGAAGACGGCGAAAGAGGTTCTTTTCTTGCCCGGTCAAATAATTACGACTTAATTATCACCGACTTCATGATGCCTCGTCTTGATGGGTATAATCTCATTAAAGAGGTGCGTCGTGACGGGGTCACAGCTCCAATTCTAATGCTTAGCGTTCGTCAAAGTATTGAAGACAAGGTTTCTGTTCTTGATATTGGCGCTGACGACTATTTACCCAAGCCCTTCGCCAGCGAGGAATTATTGGCGCGGGTTAATGCCTTATTGCGACGGCCACCAGTCTTGCGCTCAGGCACAATTTCATTTGACAACCTAACTCTTGATCCTCAGCTATATCGCGTTAAACGTGGGGATAAGGATATACGTTTAACTAACAAAGAGTTTTCCTTGCTCCATTACTTATTATTAAACGCCGGCACAATGATTTCGCGCGATAGCCTCCTTGAGCATGTCTGGGGAGGTGAAATTGACCCTTTCTCCAATACCGTTGAAACCCATATTCTTCGCTTGCGACGAAAATTGGAAGGCAAGGGTAAAAAATTAATACATAACGTTGCCGGTCGCGGCTACACGTTAGATTTACGACCATAAAATGTTATCTGGATGTTACCCGCTTCACTGTATGATGATGGTAGCGGCGGGTAATATCTTGCCAACAAAGGTCGCGCCGTTTTACTGTAAAGAATAAATAATTTTACATATGTCTAAGCAAGAAACTGAGACTACTCCAGCTGAGGATAATAGCCCCGGCACTCCTTGGCGTAGTTAAGTCATTACCAAAACGCTTTCCCTTGAAATACAAGGGGAAGCGTTTTATTTAGCTTATGAACTTCCAGAAGCTTAAAGACCGAGTATTTAAAAACTCGCCGCGTTATTCAGCTGGCCGCAAAATTCAAACTTGCGCCCTGTTCTCAGCGGGCGTCATGCTTTTTCTAAATGTTATCAGGATTACTGACTACATCGCAAATCCTAGTAACACAGGACTACCTCTTGGTGTCACCTTATTATTACTGATAACATTTCTTGGCCTGTGGCAGCTGGCTCGTTTTGGCCACGAAACAATTTCGGCTTGGCTGTTAATCGTAGCCTATGCCGCGCCGACGCTATACTGTTTCTACTCATGGGGCGCTGATTTACCGGCCGCTATTTTAATGTCAGTTTTAGTGGTAGTGATGGCGGGTATGTTTCTTGGTTCCAAACGAGCCCTCCTCATCACTGCTACACTTATCACAAGCATTGTCGCGCTGTCATATTTGCAGTATCACCAAATACTGCCGGTTTCATCTGATTGGCGAAGTCTTCCTCACCATCCCGCCGACGCCATTGCCTATGCCCTAATTTTCAGTGTGATCTATCTACTGGCTTGGATTATTATTCGTGAGAATCGTCAGGCTTTAACGAGAGCTAATGAGGCGAGCCTAGCACTGCAGGCTGAAAGAGAGGGCCTAGAGGCAATTGTAATTGAACGAACGAAGGCAATTAGAGAAATTCAGCGCGAACAAATCGAGCAATTGCAAGTACTGGCCAGCATCGGTCAACTATCAGGAGGCATTTTTCATGACATCGTAAATCCACTTACCGCTGTCAGTCTCAATCTCGAGTGCTTAAAAGAAGAACGCTGTCCACAGTTAGGCGAAACCCAGGACTATCTCCACCAGGCATTATCCGCCACTAATCGTATAAAAGATTTGGTGAATAGTACTAACTCTTGTCTGCGACGTGAAGGGCGTGAAAAAATGTTTTCAATTCGAGCCGAAATTCTGAAAATTAAAAAAATTATGGACGCTAAAGCGCGCCGGCAGAACACCCTTATCTACATTGACTCAGGAACAGATATTCAAATAAGGGGAGGGCAAACCAGATTCGGGCAAGTTATTATGAATTTGCTAAATAATGCCCTAGAGGCCTGCTCGCACCTTAAGGACCAGAGTGAGAGTCGTGTTTATATTAGTCTCGGAGAGCGCCATAAATATAAAGAAATCGAGCTTAGCATTACTGACACCGGCGGCGGTATTGATAAAGAAAATTTAAATAAAATATTTGGAGCCTTCTTCACCACCAAATCATCTGGAGATAAAAATCTGGGACTCGGATTAAGTATTGTTAAAGAAATTGTCGAAATTGATTTTCACGGACACATCACTGTTAGTAGTAAGCCGGGCGAAGGAAGCACTTTCACTTTATGTTTACCAATCAATCTATGACAATTGCCATTGCTGAAAATATTATCAGACAGTGGCCAAACAATCTGCGACGAGGACTACAAGTTCAGTGGCGAAAAACGGTAAACGACGATAAAGATGGCCTAATCTCGAGCCCGCCTTCATGTCTGCTCTTAAACCTTAATGATGTATCGGCGCCAATAACACGCTTAGCCGAACATCTTGGTGCCGTCAGTCTGTTTCTATGGACCGCTGCTAATCTTCAAGACGATGTCTACGACGAAGCAGGTGCACCAAAAACTAATATACCACTCGCCAATGCTTGTCTGCATGCTGCCTGGAATTTAATGCCAAGAAATATTAATCGTGGAGAAATATTTAAAGTGAGTCTTGAGACTGAAGCGGCCAATATGCACGAGCTGCAGCGACCACAAACTATACCATCAGGAAAACTAGCGCCCGCCGGCAAATCATCATTTCTATTATTTGCCCCGCTCGCTTTAGTAACTCAGCTTAAATGGCGACCAACGGACGTGATGAAACTAACACTCGCCTTACGTCATTTTCTCTCCGCTAAACAACTCGCTGACGACACCTATGACTACCAAGAGGACTGGATGAAAGGACGTCGTACCTTCGCTCACCGCGGCTTAAAGAATTTACCAACAAATAGTGAGTTGCCCGCATATTATAAACGCCAAGCAAATCAAATTCTAAAACTCACTAGCACCTGTCGACAGATATTAAAAACAATCTCCGTCCTAAAAGACGGAGACTGCTTGAATAAGTATTTAAACCCCTTAGAAACTAATTGCCGGCGCTCCCTTGCCAACTTAAAGCGGCCGGCTCGTCGAGCTTGAATGTCTCCCAAAATTCACGCACAGATTTTTCTTCTGGCCAAAGACGGGCCTGGCCATAATCAACAATTTCAATAGGAATTAGTTTGGCGGAGCCGGACAAATCAGACTTGAATGTTAATTCAGCCAGTAAGCCGCGACTCGTGCCAAGAGACCACATTTGATCAAAAACGAAATTGCCAAGAGAATATAGAATTATTTTTTCTTTATATATCTCCCAAGTCTGCGGCCAATGAGGGTGATGACCAACAACCGCGTCGGCGCCCGCATCAATGGCGGTGCGCGCAAAAGTTTTTTGCTGTTCACCGGGCTCCGCTACATACTCAATGCCGGCGTGCATCGAAACGATCACTAAGTCCACTTCACCGCGAACTAAAGCGATGTCTTCTTTTAAATTTTCTATATCAAGCGTGGCAATTCCGGGACGATTAGCCGTCGCCACACTATTATCATTCGGATAGGCGTAGGCGAGATAAGCAACTTTCCAGCCGTCATGTTCAAAAATCGCTGGACGCCTAGCCTCCTGCTCGTTCATGCCCGCACCAGCACTAAGCATGCCCGCTTCTTCTAAGATTAATATCGTGTCACTTAAGCCCTTGCTGCCGGCATTAAGCGTATGATTATTAGCGAGCGAAACAATATCAATACCGGCGAGTTTCATGCCCTCAATAGCTTGTGGATTTGCCTTAAAAGAGAATGATCCGGTTGGCACCTGATAATTAGCGTCTTTTAGAAAGGGTGATTCCAGATTAATAATCGTTATATCCGCCGCCGATGTAGTCGAGGCGATTTCCTTAAATGGCCAGGTGTAATCTCCGTAAGTACTCATCTTCGCGTTAACAGTCCGAGACAGCATTACGTCGCCACCGAACATGATGACTAATTCCTTTTTCTCGTCACTTGCAGCTGACACCGGTAGCTGGGCTGGAGCCTCTTGATGCAAGAATAGGGGGACATAGAACCAGTCATCCTCGTCAGCCACTTGAACCATTAAAAGCGACGAAGCACCCAGGGCGAATACACCAAGCAGCAACCAAATTGTTTGTTTCTTGAGATTTAACATATTATTCTACCAATGATATAATAGAGTATATATATGATATTAAGTAAAACATTAGCCTCAGGACTTGGGTTCGGCGTTACCTCGGCCGTCATCACGACGCTTGGCTTAATGATTGGACTGAATGCTTCTACTGGCTCAAAAATGGTCGTTATCGGTGGCATCTTAACCATTGCTATTGCCGATTCCCTCTCTGACGCTCTTGGCGTTCACGTATCCAAGGAAACGGAAGTAGGCGTTAAACAAAAAGAAGTGTGGGAAGCAACTGCCTTCACCTTCATTTTTAAGTTCCTCTTTGCCCTAACATTCTTAATCCCGATATTACTCCTTCCCTTACCGACGGCGATTATTGTTAATATTGTCTGGGGTCTTGGTGTGCTTAGTCTTTTAACGTTCCGGCTGGCCCGATCTGAAAATCAAAGTCGCTTTGAAAGTCTTGCTGAACATCTTGGTGTTGCAATCTTAGTTTTAATAGCGACAAATTATCTGGGCAATCTTATTGCTCGTCACTTCAACTAAATTAATCTATAATATTTCTATTAAAAGTCCTCAAGAGGACTTTTTTTATAATCGACGCCTGAGTACGCTTAAGGCGGGCCAATCAATTGGCGAGTCAATTAATATTACTTGACCGCCACCTCCCCCATGCGCCTCTTCAATCGACTCTTTGCTTGTAGCATCCCGCATCGACTTGCCATTAATTGTTGCCTTGTTATATCCGGGGCCGATTATTTCAATTTCAGAAGAAGACATGATAGTATTATGCGCCTTCACCTTCAACTCAAAGCCGGAAGCGATCTCGCGAGAAGAAATTACCTGCCCACAAAACTCCCATGGAGACAACATGTTGTTGCCCGAATAATTTTGTAAATCTTTTCCTTCGGGAAACATAAAGCCTTCGGTGTAGCCACGGTTATTTAATTTTTCATACAGCTCGGCCCGTAAAAAGGCGAGCTCTTTTTTAATTGCTGGTTTTGTCGCTCCTGAATATATAAGATCAATCGCACGACGATAGGCGCCGACAACATTAGCAAGGTAATACACACTCTTCGCTCGGCCTTCAATTTTTAAAGCATCAATGCCGCTGGCGATGATTTCTGGTAATCGTTCAATCAGGCAAAGATCTTTTGAGTTCATTAAATATGAGCCGTGCATGTCCTCGCCAATAATGAGAGACTTATCATGCCCGGCGGGTTTTATCTCATACTCCCAGCGACAAGGCTGTGAACAATCACCAAGATTGGCACTGCGACCAACAAAGTGATCCGAGAGAAAACAGCGACCGGAATATGCAGCACAGAGAGCACCGTGTACAAAACATTCAATTTCAATTTTGCCGGCACCTTTTTTGATGTCACTTATTTCTTTTAAAGACAATTCACGTGACAAGATCACTCGCTTAAATCCTTGCTTACCCCAGAAACGAACGGCCTCGAGATTGGTACAATTCGCTTGCGTACTGAGACTTAGACGCGCGGCCGGCCAAACTTCCTTTACGACTGAAGCAATACCGGGGTCAGAAATAAAAATTGCGTCTGGTCCATATTCCATTAATTTCAACACGTGGGCTCTTAGTTTTTTTAAATGCTTATCACGCGCAAAAATATTTAAAGTAACATATGCTTTTTTGCCGGCAGCATGCGCATACTCAATGCCCTTCTTAATATCACTTAAAGAGAAATCGTTAACGCGCAGACGCAAAGAGAAATCCGGTAAACCAAAATAGACTGCATCCGCGCCATGAGCGATTGCCGTCTTTAATTTATCCAAATTACCGGCCGGAGCCAGTACTTCCGGCTTTATTTTATTCATCATATATTATTCAGTCGGATTCGGTGACATCAGTAAATCTGACCACTCTTTCCTTAGTTTATTTATTTTTGGATTTATAACAGCCTGACAGTATCCTTGGTCAGGATTTTTTCGAAAAAAATCTTGGTGCTCTTCTTCCGCTTTATAATACTTGAGCAGTGGTCGCACTTCAGTCACAATCGGTCCACCGTATAAATTCTGTTTTTCAAGATCTTCAATCATGAGAGTTGCTTCTTGTCGTTGTCGCCAAATCTTATAAAACACAGCGGAGCGATATTGAGTACCAATATCATTTCCCTGACGATTTAAAGTGCTAGGGTTATGAATTGAAAAGAAGACTTGCAATAGACGGTGATAGGGAATAATTTTTGGATCATAAGTTATCTTGACTGTTTCCGCGTGTCCCGTCATGCCCATAGACACTTTATCATAGCTTGGCGCCTCATCCAGACCGCCGGTATAACCGGAACTCACTTCGGAAACACCCGCCAGCATTTCAAACACCGCCTCCAAACACCAGAAACAACCACCCGCTAAGTACGCCTCACTCTTTTCACCATCAGTAAAATCGAGTGGCATAAAACGAAGTGACAAGGAGTTTACGCAGTGGCGGATATCTTTAGCCGTATAACTTTCACCGAAAAATATATGACCGAGATGGGCATCGCAACGCGCGCAAGTAATTTCCGTGCGCTCACCATCAGGATCTGGAGATAACACGACCGCCCCTCGCATCTCATCGTCAAAGCTTGGCCAACCGCAACCGGAATCAAACTTATCTTTCGACTTATACAATGAAGAATCGCAGCGACGACAAAGATAGACGCCTTCACGAAAAAACTTGTCATAGGCTCCCGTAAAAGGCGCTTCTGTGGCTTTGCCAGTGATAATATCCTCCTCTTCCGGGCTAAGCTTATTATATAACATTTTATCCATTTTAATTAAATATCGCCTCAAGCGGAAGACGAATGAGTTTATCATCGCCATCGTTCTGCGACCCTCGTCCATCCCGATTCGAAGTCGATATATATAAATCACCATCCGCCACTATAACAGCGCGCAGACGCCCGAATTCGGCTTGATAGTGCGTTTTGAAGTCTGAAATATCACCATTATCAGCTACAGCCACTGAGTATAAAGCCTCGCCTCTTAATCCCGCGAAGAACAACCTCCCATCTAAATGCGCTAGGCCGGCTGGCGCCCAGGTGGTAGTGGCACCAGAATGAAGCACTGGACTCTCCATGCCAGCCCGCCCTTCATCCCCCTGAATTTCAGGCCAACCATAATTTTTACCGGGCTCAATTAAGTTTAATTCGTCTAAGCCAGATGAGATGCCTGAGCGACCATGCTCCGTTGCCAACAAACGGCCTTGTCCATCCCAGGCTATACCCTGTGCATTGCGATGACCATAGGTCCAAACGGGGCTGCCAAAGGGATTGTCTGCAGGAACGCTGCCGTCATCACGTAAACGCAATATCTTGCCGGCTAATGAATTTCGGTCTTGAGCCAAATCAGCGTTACCAGCGTCACCGGTAGTTATGTAGAGAAAATTATCAGGGCCAAAGGCAATGCGGCCGCCATCATGATTACGCGACCCGGGAATATCGCTGATAATCAAGGTTTTGTCAGATAGTTCATTGGTGTCTAGGTTAAAGCGATAGCGCTCAACTTTATTAATAACGCGGATACCGCTTTCGGTAGTTAAGTATAAATAGAGGTAATTATTCTCGGAGAAATTGGGATGAAGAGCTAAGCCCATTAAACCGCCCTCACCAAAATGATTAACTTCCTCTATCGGAATTAGACGCTTATTGCCATCTGTTAGTCTTACGAGATTTCCTGGTCTTTCCGTAACCAGAAAGTCATTCTCATTAATGTAAGCTATCTCCCAAGGTATGTTTAGGTCAGTCGCCAAGACAAATGGCTCCTGAAGGTTATTATCATCATCGTTGTCACTGTTACCACCATTGCTTGGCACCCCGACAACCGGCGTTTCATTAATGTCTTCTCTTGCCAGTCTATCCTTCACCACAAGGTAATATAAACCAAATCCCGCCACAGCAAAAATCAAGATGATTATAAGCAGACTTTGGAATGTTTTATTAGGCAAATAGTTATTATTAAAATACTTTCAAAGTCCATATATTATAGCAGAAAATGCTTCTATTTGATAGCCTATTTTGATTTGGGTAATGAAAAACGCGCTAGAGCTTAGCGCGTTAATTAATCTTTTTTTCATGACTAGACCATCGCGTGTTTTAACACCGTCAAATGATCTACAATTTCTTCAAGAGACATTTCACTTTCACCTTCAAAAATATCAGGCGCTAAGTGATGAAGGTCGTCGCCAGTAATGATATTTCCATTCACATCCTTAGCCTCGAAAACATGTCTTGCAATATAGGCAACATCGTCCATTAAGATGGAAGCACTGAGACGTTTGTTATCACCAGACAATTGACCTCGAAACTCTGGCTTAGCGGCGATATAATCAGAGAATATTTCCAGATCCTCACGCAGAGATTCTGGCTCTTGCACACGCAGTATTTCATAATATGTCGAAAGGTGTTGTAAATAAACACCGAGCACACGTACAAAATACATTAGCTTCTGGTCATCAGTAGCTTGAACCACTGATTGCAATTGATAAAACTTTTTCATTGCTTTTTTGTTTTTGGTGAATATTTGTTTAAAGAACATTAAAACTTACCAAATGAATGTTTGTCTGTCAAAGGGTGACAACTTTCTAACGTGCCGCGCTCTCGCCAGCGATGTAGCCACTGGTCCAGGCGACTTGCAGATTATAGCCCCCGGTAGGGCCCTCAAGATCAAGGATTTCACCGGCAAAATAGAGATTACTAAATAGCTTTGAGCCCATCGTCTTTGGATCAACTTCTCGTAAATCAACCCCACCAACTGTAATCATCGCTTCTTCAAAGCCTCTTAATCCTTTAACAGATAATGAATATGCTTTTAACGACTTAACCAAGGATTGTCTTTCGGCTTTAGTTAAACCGTTTCCTTTTTTACTGCCGCTAATACCACTCGCTGCCAGTAAATAGGCGGCGAGTTTTTTTGGTACTAAGTCCGAGATAATATTTTTCAGATAAAGCCGACTATTCTCATGAGTTAAGGCTAAAATATTTTGTTCTAACACTTCCTGATTAAATGCCGGCTTGAAATCAAGCTTAACTTCCAGTGGAACTCCAGGATGTCGAGCAATTATGCGACTTAAATTCAAAGGCGCAGGGCCGCTGAGTCCGCTACCAGTAAAAATAATATCGCCAATCGCGCTGCCAAGTTTTTTATCACCTTGAAATAAGCGTAGTTCAATTTCTGACAAGCTAATTCCTTGTAACTCTTTAATATCATCGTTTAGCAGTATCGGACTGAGCGCGGGGCGAGGCTTAATTACCCGATGAGCGAGGGCGCGTAACCAAGCATAGGCGTCACCAGTTGAACCGGATGAGGGATATGAGCGACCGCCAGTTGCAATGATAAATTTTTTCGCTCTTAAAGCTGTCCCGTCTAACGAGACCACTGCCTGAATTTTTTTATTATCATCTTCAAGTTTCAAGACAGACGATGCAAGTCTGATAGTAACACCGTTACGCTCTGCATACTCAACCAACAAAGTTAGTAAGTCGCTCGCCTTGTCGCTTTCTGGGAAAACGCGACCAGCGGCCTCCACTTTTATTTTCAGACCCTCACGCTTAAAAAAATTAATTAGCTCATTAGAACCAAAGCGGGTAAGTCCAGATAAAAACCATTTTCCATTCGCGCCATAGGCGTCCGCGAATGCGCGTGGCGGAATCTTGTTTGTGAAATTACAACGACCGCCGCCAGTCATCAGCAGCTTCACACCTAAATTATTATTCTTTTCTAGAAGCAAGACACTGGCACCGAGCTCAGCTGCACGTCCTGCCGCCATTAGACCAGCCGGACCGCCGCCTATAACAATTAAATCGTAGTTATCCATATATCTATATAAACTGCATTATTTACTGACTATTTGCATAATATCACATATTACGGAAGGGCAATAATGCCTGTCCTCTTGACGCCTTGACATAATTTATGTTCTCTGATATAATAGCAGTATCAAAATTATTAAGAAAGGTAGTCGAGTTTCAAAAAAAATAATTTGAATTATTTATCTATCACATTCAAACTATGAACGGTGTAATAAAAAAGAAGACTGACAAAGGCTTTGGTTTCATTGCTGTTGACGGTCAGGACAAGGATTTATTCTTCCACAGCAACTCTTTAGTAGGTATTTCCTTCGAAGAATTGCAGGAAGGCGACAATGTCACTTTTGAAAGCGAACAGTCCGAAAAGGGACCAAACGCAGTCAACGTACAGCGCGCTTAAATCTCAATCACAAAAAAGAACGATGACCTCGTTCTTTTTTGTTTGTTTGAAATATATTTTGTAAAATACGAAATATTTTTGGATTATAATTTATATCACCCCCTATGCCTACTAATTCTCCTTAAATATCTCTGTAAATATGATTAACCGCTGCTCATATCTTTCCTCTGATTCATGCCAATTACCAGCGCAGGTAATTAAGTTTAGACGTTTGCCTTCGCTTGAAATAAATACCTCCGGCGCAAAAGCCTCACTGTCATAAAGACGAACTTCTTTGACCAAAAAAGTAAAAATATTACCCTCATTATCTTCAACGAGTACTTTATCATCTATATTTAACGTTTTAAGGTTGTAAAACACAGCCTCTCCCCCGCTTTCGTTATCAAAGTGGCCAGCTATAACTGCACTCCCCTCACCACCCGGCAAGGTGCCAAGATTAAACCAAGCAACATTGTCAGTATTCCCCGGAACATCCATTTCTCCATTATCGGTCAGCCCCGCATGCTCTACCTCAGTGTCAACTCCAATTAAAGGAATTTTTAACCGTACTGGCAGACCAATCTGCTTTGAGCTCGAATGTAATTTAGTGTTAATTAGCGAAAAATTGACTGATGTCTATAATGGTCCCATAATCCTGTACACATTTTGACCCATTAAAAAGTTGGTTCTGAGGTGGTATAATAAGCTTATATGAGCCAACACAACAAAGTATCAAAAGAAGAAAAAACTAAAATAGGTCTCACTGTCGTACGTGGTGATAAGACAATTAATGAGATTGCCGCTCAGTATAGCGTCCACCCAAATCTCATCACTCGCTGGAAACAGACAGCGATAGAAGAAATGCCTGAATCGTTTGAAGATAAAAGAAAGAAGATTGATCGGAGTCAGT
>JAUYNJ010000002.1 GCA_030696105.1 bacterium | reverse complement strand
ATTTAATTATTCTTTTACTCCCGCACAAAATACAGCGTTTTTTTTACCATACTATTAACTGTTTTATATTTGTTTTGTATTCTGATTTAATATTACTACAAATACGGCATTTTCACCAACTATTTTTGGGTATTAAACCATTTAAGTAATAAAAAAGGCTTGGTTCATTTGTTGAACCAAGCCGTAAGTAGATTTATCTTCTGGCGGGTTGAATGACCCCATAGGAAGCCCCTAGTGGGTTTGCGTTCAGCATAATTACCGTCGATTGCCTTGAAATGGCAAGCTCGGAAACTGCTGTCACTTTCACACCACTCTCCACAATGTAGGAAAAAGTGACGCGGTTAAAGCCTGTCGCCATTCTGATTTTCTTTGAATATCTTCCTGGTGCGATAGGCTCAATATCTAAACCGGGGTCATCACAGACCATAGTGTACGGACTGTTGTTTTTGAAGACGACCTTGGTGGGCGCTCTCTGAATATTATTCAGATGAGAATTGCGGAGCACAAAAACTCCGTCATCCTGAGTTACTATACCTGACACGGAAACTTGCCAAATATTTTTACCCGTACTGCTCTCGGGGGGGTCGGCGTCATAAAGTATTTTGAAGCCGATCATCCCAGGTTTCGTCATACTTGCCTCAGTCCTTTGACCGGGCGCGAGTGCGGCGCCGTAGAAGTCTCCTTCAAATACCAATATTTTATAATCGGTACTGTCCACTAAAACGAGGGGGAACGTTGCTGGTGTGACGGCAGCAGTTACCTGCGGGATAGCCGGCTGGAAACCAGGCGTAACAGCAACTTGCTGTTTTTGCGCAGTAGTGCCTGGAGTTTGTTGCTGTCTGGCTGGTTGAGTTTTTCTTGGCTCCGTGTGCTGGCGAACTTCAATTCCTCTTTCGGAAACGAGACATGCCCCGTTTCTTGGAATTGTAAGATGGGTTGCAAAAGAGTTTACAACCCTTCCATTATTGAAGAACCTAACGAGAACTTTCTCGCTAGTTTCTCCAAATTCGGGCAAAAACCAGACAACGGCTTCTTTCCCGGGCCGAACGAGCATGACGCGATTACCGCGCTGACTCAGCTCCATAGTGTTAACGTTAGAGGGGTTTTTTACCCTTCCTTGGGCGCTGGTAATAGCAGGTGCGACAATCAGTGCCATCAAGATGGCAAGAATTAGTTTTTTCATGGTTTCTACTTTTTTGGTGTTTTTATATTATTATTGTTAATGTCCTGTTAAGAATCTTGGCAAACAAAAAGGTCTGAAAAGATTCTTACTATCCTATCATTAATGCAAGAAAATGTCAACCAGTCACTTACCATCGCGATATCTTTAACGCCCGCCCCTCCTTTTCACTATTACTTAATAAAAACGGACTCATAGGAGCCCGTTTTCACTGCGTAAATTATTAATGTTTATTCCCCGTATTTAGTGACCATGCGAGTAAGGAATTTCGACAAAGCTTTCTGGTGGCTAACCGCACTGTAGCCGTCTTCATGAATCTTATCGATAAGACTACGGAAGATACGTCCCTCTTTCGGGGTCATAACTTCTTTCAAACTTTCTAATCCAGTTGCTTCCTCGATTTCGCCTAAGACCTGATTGTAAAGTGTTTCAAGTGAACTTGAAGAGTGTTCTAGCATGAAGAGGCCAATATTATTCGCGCTTTCACGAATGCCAGCTTCACTAACATCAACAACCTCATCTAGGCCCGCTTCGAGCACACCAGGATCAAGTAAACCCTCATCGCCAAGTGTTAAACCTTCTGCTAAAAATGCTTTTAGATCTGTAACGGGATTACCAGCCGCATCAACTAACAGGCCCGACACTTCGTCGTCCGCACCATTGAAGTATGTAAAAGTGTTTTCGACGATATTAACGAAAACATCATGACCATTAATAATTGTTTGGATTATATTGGGACGATCAGTCGCAACCACTTCTTCAGGACTTAAACCATATTTACTGCCCGCTGCGTCAGCTAAAGCTTCTAAATCTGGAGCCTCAGGTGTGATTACTGGCTCAGCCGCTGAAGCGGCAGCAGCGTCGGCAATCTCTTCCGCCGCCTCCCTAAAACCAGGAGTTGCGCCCGCAGCAGCTTCAACGCTCACGACAAAGCCGTCACCACTACGCTCCAAAACTATTTCATTACCGATAAAAACTTTATCAGTTAACTCACCACTGTTAGCTAAGGCCTGATTTGTTTGTAACTCTGCCCAGCGACTAAGAGCCGAGCTGTCATTTAAGTCGCCAGTATAGCCCAATTCAGCGGCCATGTCCTTGAAGATTTCTCGCGTTGAGCGCCAAACAGAATCACCGGCTTGATCAATTTTATTTACCCAAGCTGTGCTTTCACCGCTAGCAGCTGCTGTTTCAGCTGCCACTTTTTGAGCGGTCGTAACTGCTTCGGTAGCCGTTGACCCAGCGCCAGCACTACTGGCCGCTGATTCAGCTGAAGACTCAGCTGCAGATTCAGCTGCTTGAGCGGAGCCAGCCTGACTTGCTGTTGCTGCCGTTTCCACAGCATCAGTTGTAGCCGACTCACTAACAGTAGACTCAACGGACGAACTTGCGGTTTCACTGGCTGCTTCCGTAACCACTGCCGCGGCAGCTCCGCCTTTGTTAAAGATGGCGTCTTTTACAAAACGAAACCCCCCTCCCACCCTGTCTGATACCCAGTGGCCAGTCAATTCGCCAACAGCGGCACCGGCAAGCGCAAAAGCGCCACCCATTACAGCCCCTTGGTACATCATTCTTTTGACATAGGCTCGTCTTTTGGCGTCTAACTTTTTTTCTGACATAGCCTCGATGCTAGCCAAAAGCGTTTCCGCTCTTTTTTTCATGTCAATCTCAATTCTTTGTTCTACTAAGTCACCGCTTTCACCCTGCTCCACATATGCCGTGCGGCCGTACGTGGCATTTGATTCCTTGTACTTTTCTACGAACCACTGCGCCCTCGCTAAAGCTTGATAGAACTTAAGGCTTTGTGCCGTTCTCTCCTCTTTACTACCAAAGTTAACCAGGCCGCGATCAGCCATGTTTTTAGTAAAAATTACACGACGCGCTAACTGATCTTGTAGTAATTTATACTTATCGCGCTCATTTTCATTGTGGTATTTGTCTGCAAGACCTTCCAGTTTTACAATCAAGTCATCGGCCTTTAATACTTTATGCTCGGTATTCTTGCCCTCCTCCTTCTCCCAGGCACTATTAGCTTTTGTATATACTGCAAGGGCGGCCTCATACTTAGCCAATTCTTCAGCCGGCAAATTCTGCTTCCAAGCTTCACGCTGTCCCTTTAGCGTCATCCCTGCCATTGGATTATCTACATATTTACTTGGCTCAAGCGCTTGAAGATTATTTAAAGCCATCTGGCGCTGGGTAAACAAGTCGGACTGATTTATATCTTTTTTATCTATAAAGCGATCAGAGGATATGAGTTGTTTTTTTGCACGAGCGATTGCGCGCCAGCCACTAATAACAACAGCAACGGCCGGCACCGCGATAAAGCCAACAGCAGCCCCGAATACGCCGCCAAGACCAATCTTCGCGCCGGTACGACCAACAAAACCGGCTGCCATAAACTTCCAATTACCATCCTTAAATGCGCGCTTAATCATTGAGCTGCCACGTAGCATTTGTGACCATTCTTTTTCAAGCTCAGGATTGGCGGCCATTAACTGCATCATATTTACCTTAGCGTCGGCGGCATTCAACTCTTGCATAGCAAAGCGCTCGCCTAAATCGAGCTTATTCGCCATTAAATCGCCCATCTGTGCTCGCAGTAATTCGTATTGCTGTTTTGCCCGTTCATATCTAACTGATTGTTTATGCTCCTGTGAACCATCAGGCACTGAGCCTTCCTTTTTTAACCAATGCTTCGGCATCTCAGCGAGAATGTTCGCATAGTCATCAAAGTCGGCAACAAGTTGAAACTGCTCTTGATTTAGGCTGCCGAGATCAAGATTATTAATAAAGCTTACTTGCGGTTCACCATCTTCATTCTTTTTTTCCTTCAGATCAAACGTGTTCGCCCACTCCGCCAAACGTGTTAAATCAGCGCCGTGCCCTTCAAGCCCGCCCATTGTCTGTGCCGTTGCCGCTTTCTTTTCCATTTTTCCCAAACGGAAGGAATTGCCGATGCCGGCAAAGACTTTGCCTACCCAGGTTTTTTTCGCACCGACCGCCTGCGCCTTATCATCTTCTACTTTTGCCCGCGCTCTCTCTAATGATAGTGATTTTAAACTCTTAGCCACCAAGAGTTGTGAAACTGCATTCATGTTTTCAAAGCCAGGAATCGTGTCGAGGTCTTTGGAGCTAATATTTAAACTATTAAAAATCTCGACAGCATCTTCAAAATACTTACTCGACTCTTGCCCGGCCTCAACGGTGGGCTCGGTCGATGCAGATGGGACATTCTTATCAGCGCCGTCTACATTAGTATTATCTAAACTGATTGGTTCGGTTCCTGCGGTTGTTTGAGTTTCAGGTGCAACATCTAGAGTAGCTGCCTCTTGAGTGGCAGCTTCATCCTCCGCCGCAAATCCAGCCAAGGTATCATCAACTCTTTGATTAACAAATTTATCCATTCGCTCTTTAGCCTCGCGTATATCCCTTTCTTCTGCTGATTCATTATTTTTAAATACGTCTCTCTCAATCTCCTCGTCGACAAGGTCTTCCTGATACTCTTTTAATCCCTCTGCTGCTGCCTCCTCTTTTTCTGCAAGTTCCGCAGCTTGCATTTGTGCAAGCGTTTTAGCATATTGATCTATATCCTGCGAAGGATCTTCTTGCGGAAAAGTAACATCACCCTCTTCAGATAGAACACGGCCCCTCTTGCCACTGTTAGCCCTAGCCTTATCAATAAGCGCTTGTTCGGCCGCAGAGAACAGAGCCCTCTTGTTTTGTGGCTTTTGATTTTTTATATCTATATTTGACTTCGCTTCTTCAGCTTGTGCGCGCTTTATTTCTTCAAGCTCAGCAGAGGCTGCTTGCACAAGTAAGTCAGGATAAGGATCGCTTTCCTGTGATGGGTCTTCATTTGGAAAAATAGTTTCGGTGGATTTGTCGCCCATGTTTTTTGCGCGACTTGCAGAGGCTCTAGCAATAGCAGCCGCCTCGCGATCAGAAAAAGAGATCTTGGAACTTATATTTTTTTTATCTTTTACTCCACTTTTTGTTAAATGTTTTATCTCCTGTAAACCGGTTAACTCTAGTTCTATCTCGTCAAAATACGGCTCGCCTTTAAAAATCTTGTCGAGCACTTTTTTTACCGTTGGTTTAATTTCTAACCCCGACGCCCGCGCTGCTCCCTCAATACTCCCTTCAACTACTGCTTTTCTCTCCGTATCTATCTGATCAGATGCTTTATTATAACCCTCTACCTGATCAAGTGTGCCTGCAACCTCTTTCTCAGCTACCTGATCAGTCACCGCTTGTTGTATTAAATCTTTCGCCTTATTAATTAACTCCTGTTCCGGCTTTCTTATCTTTAAGCGATCTAAGAGTTTAGCATTATAAACTTGTCCGAACTCCTGCTTGAACTCATCGCGAAGTTTTTTTTGTACCGCTCCCTGAGCGTTCATTATTTGATCTGCCCAAGCCTGAATCTCTTCAGTTCGATCAAGAAGGGCTTCGGCCGACTTCTTAGTGCCCGCACGTGGACTTTTTTTGTCCTTGGAAACATTTACGTTTTCCGCATTTTTCATATTATTTATATTAGCGCAATGACTGTATCTTATTTAAGATATCCGCCGCCTCCTCGGCGTCAGCTGCGTTTTTGAATAATTTAATCAGCTCCATTTTCCGAGAATGCAAAGAAAACAAAGCCTGTTTCGCCTCCGCAAAGATTATTTCAATCTCATCGGCGGTCCCATCGTGTGGTGCCTGCGTGTTGGGCATAAGAATTTAAAATTAATTAAATTTTCGATATATTCATCATAGCAAGTTTCTACAAATTTTCCAATAAATATCGGCTATTCGCACACTCTTGACAGCCTTCTTTAAATAATATAAGATAGGGTTAATTGAAATATAAAAACAGAATAGAGTAATAAAAACAAGGTATTTGGTATATCTCTGTTTTTTTCTGTCCCATCTGCGGGTGTTTCAAAATGAACTTTGACAATTTCAAACTTGGTGAAAATAAGTAAAGTAAAATTTTGGTGCTAATCGGCATCAATTCGGATAATAAATTAACCAGAATCTAATCATTGTTACTTCGGTAATAATGATCTCTATACAAAACAGAGAGTTTGATCCTGGCTCAGGATGAACGCTGGCGGTGTGTCTAAGGCATGCAAGTCGAATGCTAATAGCAATATTGGCATGGCAAACGGGAGAGTAACACATTGGTAACCTACCTCGAAGACGGGGATAACCTTGCGAAAGCGAGGATAATACCCGATAGTATGTCAGAACTCAAGTTCTGCCATTAAAGCTCCGACGCTTCGAGAGGGGCCTATGTCCTATCAGCTAGTTGGTAAGGTAAAAGCTTACCAAGGCGACGACGGGTAGCGGGCGCGAGAGCGTGACCCGCCTCACTGGGACTGAGAACTGCCCAGACTCCTACGGGAGGCTGCAGTCAAGAATCTTCCTCAATGGACGAAAGTCTGAAGGAGCGACACCGCGTGTATGAAGAAGCCCTTCGGGGTGTAAAGTACTTTTATCAGGGACGAATCAATGACGGTACCTGATGAATAAGGGGCTGCTAACCTCGTGCCAGCAGCAGCGGTAATACGAGGGCCCCAAGCGTTATCCGGATTTATTGGGCGTAAAGCGTCCGTAGGTGGTTTATCACATCTCCTGTTAAATCTCGAGGCTCAACCTCGAGCCAGCGGGAGAGATGGACAAACTAGAGATCGGAAGAGGCAAACGGAATTGCTGGTGTAGGGGTTAAATCCATTAATATCAGCAAGAACACCAAATGCGAAGGCAGTTTGCTAGGACGAATCTGACACTCAGTGGACGAAAGCGTGGGGAGCGAATGGGATTAGATACCCCAGTAGTCCACGCCGTAAACGATGGATACTAAGCATTGGCAGTATCGACCCTGCCAGTGTTGTTAATTTAAGGTAACCCGTTAAGTATCCCGCCTGGGGAGTACGAGCGCAAGCTTAAAACTCAAAGGAATAGACGGGGACCCGCACAAGCGGTGGAGCATGTGGTTTAATTCGACGATAAGCGAGGAACCTCACCAAGGCTTGACATCTAGCTGCAAGGTCTGGAAACAGATCCGCCTTCGAGGGTGCTAGACAGATGCTGCATGGTTGTCGTCAGCTCGTGTCGTGAGATGTACCGTTAAGTCGGGAAACGAGCGCAACCCTGATCCTATGTTTTATATGTCATGGGAGACTGCCCGTTTTAAATGGGAGGAAGGTGGGATGACGTCAAATCAGCATGGTTCTTACGCCTTGGGCAACACACGTGCTACAATGGGCAATACAAAGGGTCGCCAAACCGCGAGGTGGAGCTAACCCCTAAAAGTTGTCCTCAGTTCGGATTGAAGGCTGAAATTCGCCTTCATGAAGCTGGAATCGCTAGTAATCGTGGATCAGCTATGCCACGGTGAATACGTTCTCGGGTCTTGTACTCACCGCCCGTCACGTCAAGGGAGTTGGTAGTGCCCGAAGGCTCATTTATGGGACGAAGGCAAGACCGATGACAGGGACGAAGTCGTAACAAGGCATCCGTAGCGGAAGCTGTGGATGGATCACCTCCTTTCTAGGGAGAATTTGTCCTTCATCATCGATGAAGCAAGACAATAGTCGACATAGTACTTCGGTACTATGATATTATCGCAAGATAATAACAAAAATTATTATCCTGAATCGGTGCCGATTAGATTCAAAATTTTACATCAACAAGTTGAAATACAAAAAACGCCTAAATGGCGTTTTTTTGTTGGTAGAACGGGATTAATTGTTAACACTGCAGCAAAGGGGTTTACACTTTCAGCAACTAAAATATAATAAATAGTTATCTATTTATTATATTTTTTTGTTGGTAGAACGGGTTTAATTGACAAAAATAACAAATAAATGTAATGTTGTCTGAAGTACATTTAAATATAAACCATATAAAAAGCAGCAACATGAAAATAGTAATTCCCACAACTGGGCTTATTGAAATTCAAAGCAATGAGGGCCAGTGGCACCTCTTGCAAAAAGGCTTAGCTAACGAGATTACGACCGCGGCCGTCATAACGATTTCTGACGAACGCAGAATAAAGGTTAACGTCGTATTAGATGAGGCCTTTCTTGTCAAAAGCACTACTGATAAAAAGTTTTCAGTGATCAATAGTGCGGACAGCAAAATTGAAGCCTGTATATACAGTAACTTCAATTTTGTCATGAATACAGCGATGAAAGATTATTGGTATTTTCGCGCTATTATCAAAGGCACGACGCCAGTACCGATTCTTATACAGTATTTCCCTGTGATAAAAACAGCGGTATATACTAAAGTATCGAGTCAGGAAGTTCCCTCTATGAACTTTCCAAATCACATGAGCAACTAAAACACAAAAGGACTTCTTTGCGGAAGCCCTTTTTTATATATCAGTATTTTATCTAACGCCAATTGCCTGTCTAATTTGAGTCATTTTCTTTTCAGTAATTTCCTGAGCCTGTTTACGTCCCTCTTCCAGCACTGCCTGTGCATCATCATCAGATATCTCGTTAAATTTTGTCTGGAATTCAGTGAGGAATTTGCCAACCACTTCCCCAAGATCTTTTTTAAAATCACCATAACCTTTGCCGGCGTAATCACGCACTAGGCGCGGAATTTGACGATTACCGAGTTGTGCGTAAATAGTTAAAAGATTAGCGAGAGCGGGGCGATTTTCGGGGTCATAATCAATATCAGTTCCCGAGTCAGTTACTGCTTTCATTATTTTTTTCTTTGCCAATTCTGGATCATCAAGCAAGGCAATAAAGGCATTAGCACTGCCGTCGCTTTTAGCCATCTTCTTGCTTGGCTCTAAGAGGCTCATGACACGCGCGCCTTCTTTTTTGACAACTGCCTCTGGGATGGTGAAAATAGGCCCGTATTCATTGTTGAAACGCTTAGCAATATCGCGAGTCAGCTCAACATGTTGTTTTTGATCATCACCCACCGGAACAGCCTGTGTATCATATAACAGGATGTCAGCGGCCATCAAAACGGGATAGCCGAAAAGACCGACGGAAATGGCTTCTTCTTTATCACCCGCCTTATCCTTATACTGCGTCATCTTTTTTAAGTCTGCCATGTAGGCGCCGGAGCAGTTTAAAATCCAAGCGAGCTCGGTGTGAGCAGGGACAGTGGATTGCTGAAATATAATCGAGCGTTTTGGATTAATGCCGGCTGCGAGATAAATTTTGGTAATATCAAGAACGCGACGGCGTAAGTCGTCGGGATTCTGTTTCACTGTAATAGCATGGTAGTCGACGATTGAAAAAATACAATTACTTCGTTCTTGCATTTCCACCCATTGACTGATCGCTCCAATGTAATTGCCGATAGTGAGGTCACCACTAGGCTTAATTCCGGAGAATATTGTTTTTTGTTCTTTCATATAATATTGACTGCATTTATTCTGCTTTAATTCTACTTTAATACATAATGAAAAGCAATCACTCGCCTTTTGACAAAGTATAGTGATAATTATAAGATAAGAAAAAACATATGAAATCATTTGAAACTCCAAGCGTAGATCCAATTCAAAAGAAGTTCGAAGAAAAGTTAGAAGCCTCCGGCGTCACCTTTGGCGGTGGGGAGCGTAATCGCTTCGTGACCGATGAAGAATGGTTCGAGCGCAATTACAATGGCCAGAACCCTTCTGAGCTGCCAGGGCGCATCTTTAAAGATGTTCCCGCTGAGCGCATTGCCGAGCTCCAAGAGCAGTATAAAGACCGCGTAATAACTAAAGAAAGCACTGTCTCAGCCCCCGAATTTGACTTCTAAGGCGATTATCTTTACACTATTGTTAGCAAGTTTTTCCGGGGTGTAGTATACCGGTAGTACGCATGCATGGGGTGCATGTAGACCGGGTTCAATTCCCGGCACCCCGACGAGTGAAACGAGGAGAGGTGAACGAGCCACCTGCGTGGCTCGTGTCCGGAATTGAAAGCCGGAGCGATATGCCGAAGGCATCGCGAGGCCGGGTCGGGGCGCTTAGCGAGCGCAGTCACGTGTGAGCGAAGCGAGCTATACGTGACAAGCGAGGCTTAGCGACCGTGACCAATTCCCGGCACCCCGACTTTTTCGGCTTACCCGAGCGAACTGTCGGCCTGGGAAAATCGGCCAGTCCGCCGGCTGGCGAAGGGGCTTGTAGCTCATCTGGTAGAGCGCTGCATTCGCATTGCAGAGGTAAGGGGTTCGAGTCCCCTCAAGTCCACCGCGTATAGCTTACTGCGTTCGCACGCGGCGAGACGGCAATAATAAGGCCACGGGCTGTGGTATAAAGGCTATTATATACGCTTCGGGTGCGTGTGATCCCGGTTCAATTCCGGGCAGCCCGACATTTAGGAAGGATCATCCCGGTTCTCCGCCAGCTGGCGGATCCGGGCAGCCCGACAAAGCAAGAAATCGCTTTTTAGCGGTTTTTTTGTGAGTTGCTAAAATGCGTAATAATACCTATAATAAGGTCAGTAAAATTGAAGTCCTTCCGTGACCCCAAAATGGCCGGAAATGTAAATACTATGATTGATTTTAAGCAAAAGTTAGAAGAAAATGAACCAGAGATACTTGATGGCGAATTAAGCTCAGAAGATAAGCGTTTAATAGCCGCTATCCGTAAGCGCCGCCGGGCAAAAAACTACTTTGTTGCCCTGATTGTCTTAGCTATTGTCTTTTCTGGGAAAGTTATCATGTCTGGCCCAGCCGCAAATCAGTGGCTGAGTAATTCCTTTTTGGGACGTATTTCGCATTTAACTGAAAGTGATGATAATCGTCTTGAAGGTGAGGCAAATGATCGCATCAATATCTTATTGCTTGGCATGGGCGGAGCAAACCATGATGGCGGATATTTGGCTGACACAATCATGCTTGTCAGCTTAAAGCCCTCAACAAAACAGGCCGCTTTGATTTCCATACCGCGCGATCTTACTGTGCCGACCGAGGGCGGAGCTTGGCGTAAGGTTAACTCTATTCATGCTACCGCTGAAGCTAGAGAATCAGGGACTGGTGGTGAGGCAATGATGACTTCATTAAGTTCAATATTGGCTGTAGACATTAGTTATTTCGTCCGCGTTGATTTTGAAGGATTTGTAAAAATTATTGATGAGCTTGGTGGCGTGACTGTTAACGTAGAAAACACCATCGATGATTATACTTACCCAATTAAGGGCCGCGAAGAGCACCCTGACTATTACTCTCGTTTTGAACACTTACATATTGATGCTGGTGAGCAACACATGGATGGCTCCTTGGCTTTAAAGTATGCTCGCAGCCGACACGCCGCCGGCATTAGTGGTTCTGATTTCGATCGTGCCCGCCGCCAACAAATTATCATTGAAGCGGTTAAGGACAAGTTATTATCTCGCAACACTTTATTAAAACCGGGGATGCTAACTCGTATTATTTCTGAGTTAAACAAAAATATTAAAACGAATCTTGATATCTGGGAATTAATTAAGCTCTGGAACGATTACAAAAGCATTGATCGCAGCATGATTACCAACCAGGTTTTAAGTGACGGCCCTGATAATTATTTAATGGCAAGCCGTGGCGAAAGTGGTGCTTATATTCTTATCCCTAAAACTGGTAATTTCAATGATATTCAGACTTTAGTGCGTGACATCTTTGGCGAAGTAGCGGAGGTGGAACAAAAAAATGACAGCAATAAAATTGAAGAAGTCGAAGAAATTACAAAAATAGAAAAGATTGAAAGTAAAGCAAAAGTCGCAGTGTTAAATGGCACCTGGGTAAGTGGTCTAGCCGCTAAAACTGCCCTCGAATTACAGAACTACGGATTTGAGATTACCGAAACTGCCAATGCCCCGACGCGTGAGTACGACAACTCCGTTATTTATGATTTAAGTTTTGGCAAAGATATTAAAGCTCTTGAAACTTTAAAAGCAGCTGGTGCTGCTAGTCTCGCTTACGACGCACCATCCTGGCTTGAGACTTATAAAAACAGCGCTGACCATCCTGATTTCATCCTCATTATCGGCAGCGACCAGAGTTAAAAAAATAATATGGAACATACACAGGACAACCTGCCTCTCGTTGCTATCTGCGGCCGCACTAATGTCGGCAAGTCTACCCTTTTTAATCGCCTTGTTGAGAAACGTCAGGCGCTGGTTTCTGATATTGAAGGCACTACTCGTGATGCCAACTTTGGCATTGTACATTGGAACGGAAAATTGTTTCGCCTCGTCGATACAGCGGGCCTTCTTGACGCACGCATCATCGGAAAAAAACAAACGAAGACAGAAGATATTGATGAGCTTGCACAACAGCAAGCACTTAATTATTTGAATCAGGCCGAACTCTTACTATTTGTGGTTGACGGGAAAGCAGGCTTAATGCCGGAAGATCGTGAGCTGGCAAAAGCCTTACGTAATAATACGAAATATCAAAAGAAAACAATTTTAATCGCCAATAAAATTGATAGCGGCAAACAACGTACTGAAGCGGCAGCTTTTAATAAATTAGGCCTCGGTGAGCCGATTACCGTTTCTGCTCAAACTGGCGGCGGCACTGGCGACATGCTCGAAGCAGTGATTGAGCGCATTAGAAGCGTGAAGGATGTTAGCGGCAGCGTGGAGCCCGTAAGCGAAGCGAGGCTTTGTATTGTGGGAAAACCTAACGTTGGTAAATCATCCTTACTCAATGCCCTGCTTGGCTACGACCGCGCTATCGTCAGTGATAAACCGCACACGACAAGAGAATCTCAAGATACTGAACTTGAATATCAGGGAAAATTAATTCGCATCATCGACACGGCTGGCATTTCTCGTCACGGGCACAAAGGCAAAGGCTTAGAGAAAGAAGGCATCGCCCAATCACTTACCTCGCTTACGCGAGCAGATATCGCCCTATTAGTACTGGATATTAGTGAAGGCTTAACTCATCAAGACGCGAAGATGGTGGAAGAAATTGTTGACCGTCACAAGAGTTTGATTATCATTGCTAATAAGTGGGATTTAATTGAAGAAAAGGATCCGAAAAAGTGGCAGGAGAATATTTTAGGCAAACTACCTTTCGCCGCCTGGGCGCCTATCGTTTTCATTTCCGCGAAAACCGGTTCAAAGGTAAATAAGATTTTAGATCTCGCGCTTGAAATTGCGGAGGGTCGCAAAACTGAAGTCAGTCCGACTCAATTAAAGAAATTTTTAAGCCGCGTTGTGAAAATTCACTTACCCGCTAAAGGCAAAGGATTAAAGGCTCCGCATATTTTTGAAATTGAACAGAAAAGATCAAATCCTCCCGTCTTCGCGATTCGCATTGGCTCACGTGACAACCTTCATTTTTCCTACGTACGCTTCTTGGAAAATCGTTTGCGCGAGCAATATAATTTTACAGGTACTCCCGTCCGTTTGCGCGTGACTAAGAATCGTCGCATTCACGGCGTTCGCGAAGCCTAAGAAAAAACCGCAAGGTTTGCGGATATGACAAGCATTTTTGATCAGACTATATTTAAGATATCCGTCGCTTGGCGGATATCTTTGTTTTATCGTCATTTCATCGTCAATAAGCTATAATATAATTGTTAGAAATATTGAAATACAAACGTATATGCAAATTATCATCGGACTGGGTAACCCTGGCGACAGCTACGCCCGTAGTCGTCACAACGCCGCCTGGATCGCCCTCGACCTTTTAATCGGCGAAGAAGATTGGCGCCTCGAAAAACGTTTTAACGCTTTAATTAAAGAAACGGAGGGGCGACTCTTCGTGAAGCCACAAACATTCATGAATAATTCTGGTGAAAGTGCTTTTAAAGTTTTAAAGTATTATCACTTACTCGCAACCCGCTTCCCAAATATACTTAAAAAGGATCAAGAATTAAATGATACTCTCTTTGTAATACACGACGATCTCGATCTTGAACTTGGTACTTGGAAAATAAGTAACGACTCACGCAGTGGTGGCAACAAGGGCGTGCAATCGATAATTGATCGTTTAAAGACCCAGAAGTTTACACGCCTCAGACTCGGCATTAAGACTCCCTTATTGCGACAGCCCATACCGCCAGAAAAATTTGTATTACAGCGTTTTGAAAAAGAAGAACTCACGGCCTTGAAGGGGGTAGCCGCCAAAGGTTACGAGGCTTTAAAGCAATTAATGTAAAAAAAAGTCCCCTTGACTGCTTATACAACAATAGTTCTTACGCCCATCGCCAGGAGGAAGGCAATAAACGCTTAAACTGTTGTACAAGCAATCAAAGGGATTTTAACTCTCCATCTTAAATAAAAATGTTATTCATGTCAAGCCCGTATTTTCAACAAGCGGACGACCTCTTTTTGTCCGCCTTAGCGTCCATTCCGGGCTTAGGGCCGAGGCGTTTAGGCCGACTTAGAGAGAAGTTTGATGGCTGGCAGAACGCCTTTGAAGCAGGGGAAATAAGTTGGCGAGAACTCAAAATTCCAGAAAATAGTGTTGCGATATGGCGCGACGCCAAAAGTAAATTCGTTCCTGAAAAGCTAATTAACTATCTAAGCGCCACCCAAACTTATTTAATTACTCCCAAGCATGATAAATACTTTGCCGGTTTTAAAGACTTAGACGATGCCCCGTTGCTACTCTATGCTCGCGGCGCCTGGCCGGCAACTGAAAGTATATTTACCGTCATCGGTTCACGCCGGCCGAGTAATTATGGCGAGATAGTGGCTCAACACTTTGTGCCGACTCTAGCCCTAAACCATGTCAGCATTGCTAGCGGCTTAGCAACAGGACTTGATAAGCGCGCTCACGAGCTCGCCCTTGAAGCGAACGGACATACAATCGCCATCCTGGGATCAGGACTAGATAATATCTACCCGCGCGAAAATATCGCTTTGGCAAATAAAATTGTGAAAGCGGGTGGACTAATACTATCAGAGTACCCGCCTTCCGCTTCGCCCCTAAAAGCACACTTCATTGGACGCAATCGTTTGCTTGCAGCCATTGCTCAGAAAGTCTTAATTCTTGAAGCAGGCCTAAAGTCAGGTTCAATACTCACGGCTCGTCTCGCCTTGAAACTAAAGCGTCCGCTCTTTGCTGTACCAGGAAACATCTTAAACGATCAAGCGGCCGGCTGTCATGAATTACTAAAGGAGGGGGCGAGTGTCGCCACTGATGCCAGCAGCCTCTTGGCTGACCCTCAGTTAACAGTACCGGACAGATGCAGTGAAAAAAGTGATCTGTCTACATTAGAGTCAGATATTCTAAATGTAATCAAAACGAGAAATCAGTCATTTCAGAAAACAGGGGCTGATGATATCGTATTTAGCCTCAAGCTTGACAGCGCAAGCGTAAATAGTACACTAAGTATATTGGAAATCAAAAATATCGTTCGGAAGCATTCAGGTAAATATGAGATTCGGTAAATAAATACTGAATACTAGCATTTTAACTATAATATTATGAAACTCATCATAGTCGAATCCCCAACAAAAGCGAAGACAATTAGCAAATTTTTAGGGTCCGACTTTCAAGTTGAGTCTTCTTTTGGCCATGTCCGTGATTTGCCGGCGAAGGAAATGGGCATTGATATTGCCAATAATTTTGAACCAAAATACGTTACTCCTGCTAAGGCTAAAAAAACGGCTAGCACTCTTAAAGCGTCCGCCAAGAAAGCGGAGGCAGTTATTCTCGCCTCCGACGAAGATCGCGAAGGAGAAGCAATCGCTTGGCACTTAGCACAGGTACTGAAACTCGATCAGTCGAAAACTCAGCGCATCGTCTTTCACGAAATCACCAAGCCAGCTATTTTGGCAGCCTTAGAAAATCCACGCGGTATTAATCAGGATTTGGTTGACGCGCAACAGGCTCGTCGCGTCTTAGATAGACTTGTCGGCTACGAGCTTTCACCTTTCCTATGGAAAAAAGTCGCTAAAGGTTTATCAGCCGGTCGCGTACAAAGCGTCGCTATCCGTATTATTGTAGAACGGGAACGCGAAATTCTTGCCTTTAATTCTCAAGAATACTGGACCGTGAGCGCTGAAGTCAAAGATGAAAAAAGCGGCACCGCTTATAAAGCAAATCTTTTCCGTCTTAATGGAAAAACTTTTGATAAGTTAGATATCAGCGCAGAGCTCGCCGCTTCTTTAAAGGAGCAGTTAATTGATGCCATTGGTCGCATTGTCAAGGTAGAAGAAAAGTCTGTCAGCAAAAACCCTTCCGCCCCTTTCACCACCTCAACCCTACAACAAGGGGCAAACCGACAACTCGGTTTCAGTGCCAAACAAACGATGGTGCTCGCACAGAGACTATATGAACAGGGTTTCATCACTTACATGAGAACCGACTCCTTAAATCTCTCTGCGCAGTTCTTAATTGAAGCAAGAGAATACCTGGCCTCAACTTTACCGGCCGAATATGTGTTGCCAGAACCACGAACATTCAAAACTAAGGGTAAGAATGCACAGGAGGCTCACGAAGCAATTAGACCAACCGTCGCCAGTCGTACGCCCGATGAATTAAAAGAAAAGCTCGATAAAGGCGAATACCGTTTATATAATTTGATTTGGCAACGAACGCTCGCAACGCAAATGCCGGCTGCTAAATTAAGCGCAACAACGATTGACATTGAAGCAGCTTGTACTGATGGCGCGAAACATATTTTCCGTGCAAGCGGTCAGGTACTCGTCTTCGATGGCTACCTAAAAGTCTACCCCGAAAAAACTGCCGAACAAGTCCTACCCCGTCCTAGTGAAAATGAAACGGTCACCTTCTTAAAAATTGAAACCGAACAACATGCGACTAAACCACCGGCACGGTTCAGTGATGCGGGACTAGTCAAAGAAATGGAAAAATTCGGCATCGGTCGTCCTTCAACTTACGCGCCAACAATTAACACCATCATCACTAGAAATTATGTGCAGCGCAATGAAGACAAACGCTTGCAGCCGACCGAAATCGCCCTAGTTGTAAACGACTTGCTTGTCAAGCACTTCCCTAAGATTGTCGACTATAACTTTACTGCCGGCATGGAAAATGATCTCGATCTCGTCGCCGCCGGGGAAAAGGAATGGCAGCCCTTAATTGCAGATTTTTACGGCGACTTTCATTCTAACTTAGAAAAAAAATACGAAGATATTAAAAAAAGTGATATTATGCCTGAAGAAACATCCGAAGAAAAGTGTGATAAGTGCGGAGCGGCAATGGTGATTAAAACTGGCCGTTATGGCAAATTCTTGGCCTGTAGTGCCTTTCCGGAGTGCCGCAACATTAAGAAAGCTGACGGCGGTTCAGCGGTTAAGCAAGACAACCCAGCGCTCGACGCTTTAAATGAAAAGTATAAAGGCACTGTTTGCGATAAATGCGGCTCTGAAATGAAAGTGCGCACTGGTAAGTACGGACCCTTCCTCGCCTGTACTTCCTACCCCAAGTGTAAGAATATTAAAAATGTTGATGACGGTAGCGATAAAGGTAAAGAAATAATTTGTCCGGCCTGTAAGACTGGGGAGATTGTAAAGAAGTTTAGTAAGCGCGGGGCTTTTTATGCTTGTGATAACTACCCTGAATGTAAGAATGCGTACTGGGGTCAGCCAAGCGGCGAAAAGTGTCCGGACTGCGAATCATTGCTTGTTAAGGATAAGGATGGTGTCATTGTCTGCAGCGATAAGGGTTGCGGCTTTACCAAATAACAATTTGTTCAATAAAAAAAACGGCTCATTACTTGAGCCGTTTTTTGTTTAAAGTTTTATTTTTTCTTTTTCTTTTTAACTACCACCTCATCATCGTCTTCATCATAACCGTTCTGCCCTCGTCTATTTTTTGCAAATTCCATGCCGCGTTTAATCAACTCCCCAATAACTACCATATACGAAGCACTGCCGGAAATTTTTTGTTGGATGAAATCAATAAGTTCTTCTGCCTTAGATACGCCTCTTTCAATCTGTTTCACCAGTTTGAAAATGCGCTGAGCGCTGGCAATAAAGTAATATAAAGCCCAGCAGAGGAAAAAGGCAAGTACTCCGATTGAAACGGCGAGCACCCAGTTAAGGATATCGCGTGAAGTTTCAAACATAAAATTATTATTAATTGATTAAATACTTAGAAATCTCTCACTTGAGCTTCAAACTTGTCCTGACAACGCTTTATGAGATCAGCTTGAATAAGGTCGATTTCTTCAGCCGTAAGGGTTCTTTCTTTATCTTGATAAGTGAGATGAAAGGCTAAACTTTTCATGCCCTCGCCAAGACCGGCACCAGTGTAAACATCAAAAAGTTCTGCTTTCACAATTAATGGATGAAAATCGATTAAGACTTTCCAGAAGTCATTATACAATATTTTTTCATCAACCACAAAAGCAATGTCGCGGGTAACCGGTGGATACTTCGGCGCCTCGATGTATTGATTAGCCGGTAAGGAAAGATACAGCGCCATTAGTTCCTTAAAATTGATTTCAACGTAAGCCACTTTTAACTTTAAGCCAAAGGCATTTGCAACTTCCGCACTGAGACGACCGGTGAAGCCAATTTCTTTACCGGCACAGCTAATAGCTGCTGCTTGTCCTTTTTCAACCCAGAGCGGCGAACTTTCTAAAACAGTTAATTCGATTCTAGCCTGCGGCCAAAGAGATGAGAGCATTAACTCAGCTAGACCTTTTGCGCGATTAAACACGTTGTTTCCATCTGGACCAGCGACTAAAATACCCAGACGCTTTCCTTGGTATGGCATCAGTTCGCCTTTTTCGTCTTTGTAGTATTCTCCGGCGATAGGTAAAAAGACGCGACCAATTTCAAATAAACCAAACTCGGGATAATTAAACTGGTTGGTGCGTACATTCTGCAACATGTTGGTCAGAAGACTCTGTCTTAAATAAACATGCTGTTCAGAAATAGGATTAACCAGCTTTAAATAATTATTAACATCAAAATGAAGCTTAGTCAGCGCTGACTCGCTTACAAAAGAATAATTATATGTCTCACTCAAATGACCGGTGCCACTTAACACGTCCTGGATTTTTCTTTCCAGCTCCATTTCTTGATTATCTGGTAACTGAGATAATGTCGCAGCTAGCGGCAAGGAAGGAATTTCATTATAACCAATAACACGTGCCGCCTCCTCTAAAATATCCTCTTTAATTGAAACATCCTTCACTGCTCGCCAGGTTGGCGCTGTGACCATTAACACATTTCCTTCAATCACAACAGTAAAACCTAAACGTTCTAAAATACCAACCGTGTCTTTGCGACCAATATCTTTACCTAAGCTCTTTTTTAGCCAGGAAAAATCAACCGCAATTGCTACTGGCTCCATTTCAAAATTTATAATATCTACTGGAACGCCAGCCAGTCTTGCTTCTGGAAATACTCCTTTAATAATTTGCCAGGCTCGCTTCCAAGCGATTTCAGGCAGATGCGGGTCAAGTGTTTTTTCAAAACGCATCGAAGCATCGGTCCGCAGATTTAAGCGCGCTGAGGCTTTACGTACTGCCACCGCATCAAAAGTTGCTGCTTCGATAATAATACTCTCAGTGCTATCTTTAATGGCACTGTGAGCGCCTCCCATTATACCAGCTATCGCGATTGGTTCATTATTATTTGTAATAACAATTGTTTCTTCTGGTAACATTCTTTCTTTGCCATCTAAGGTCTCAAGGCCTTCATCATCTTTTGAGTATCTCACGCCAAGCTTACTAATACCCGTCGCATCAAAAGCATGAAGTGGCTGGCCGCTATCGAGCATCACGTAATTTGTAATATCAACAAGTGCATTAACCGGGCGTGCGCCGACTGCAGATAATCTCTCTTTTAGCCAAGCAGGTGATTCGATTGTTTTTACGTTTTCAATTTTAACGGCAATGTAGCGACTACAGGCTTTCTTATTCTCAATCTTGACGCTCAACTCTGCCTTCCCTTCGGCTTCTAACAGTTTTTCATCAGGTTGCGGATAGGGTAGAAGTGGAGCCTTCAGTAAGGCGCCGAGTTCTCGCGCCATGCCGTAGTGTCCCCAGAGGTCACCGCGGTTAGAAAGCGATTTATTATCAATTTCCAAGGTCGTATCTTTAAGGCCAAGGTAGTCCGCAAAAGTCTGTCCGACTTTCGCGTTGTCGTTAAGTACCATTATGCCCTCATGATCTGTGCCGAGACCAAGTTCGTCTTGTGCGCAAATCATGCCGTACGATTTCTCGCCGCGAATTTCTGATTCCTTTATTTCTAAGCCGTTGGGAAGGACCGCCCCAATTAAGGCCACAGCGACTTTCTGTCCCACGGCGACGTTTGGCGCTCCACAAACAATGCTTAAAGTTTCTTTTTTTACATCAACTGTTGTTAGGCGCAAACGATCGGCGTTTGGGTGCTGAGCAACCGTGAGCACTCGGCCGACAACCACCTGTTTGTAGGTCTCGCTTTGTGCCTGCCAACCTTCGACTTCCACTGTATGCAAAGTTAAAACTGAAGCCAGTTCATCTGGAGTGAGTTTTTTAGGGATTTTTACAAAATCTTTTAGCCAATTAATTGATAAATACATAATCTTTAAAATTGTTTCAAGAAACGAAGGTCGCCACTATTAAATACGCGAATATCATCGATGCCATACTTAAGCATCACTAAGCGGTTAAGCCCAAAGCCAAAGGCAAAGCCAGAATATATCTCTGGATCAATACCGCCAGCGCGCATAACGTTCGGGTGAATTAAGCCACAACCAAGGATTTCTAACCACCCAGTCTGCTTGCAAACGCGGCAGCCCTTGCCCTGACAAAGGAAGCAGGTATATTCCCCATTTGAACCTGGTTCAACGAAGGGGTAAAACTTCGGACGCATTCTCAACTGAGTATCAGGCCCGTATAGTTTTTTACCAACCGCTTCTAAAATATTTTTCATGTGGCCAAAATTGATATTCTTATCAATCACAACCCCTTCTAGTTGATAGAAGGTATGTTCATGGCGCGCATCAGTCGCTTCACATCTAAACACACGCCCAGGCATAATAGCTTTCAGGGGTGCGCCATATTTCTGCATCGCCCGGACTTGTTCATTAGAAGTTTGGGTGCGCATGGTTAAATCATATTCGCCCTGCTTATTCTTGATATCTACGTAAAAGGTATCTTGCATGTCGCGAGCAGGATGATGAGGCGGCACATTTAAAGATTCGAAATTATAGAATTCACTTTCGAGCTCGGGCCCGTCCATTACGCTGAAGCCCAGGGTCGCAAAGAAATCTTCCAGTTCGCGGCGCACCAAAGTAATAGGATGGAGCTGACCGCTTTCAAACTTTTCTCCTGGAACCGTTGGATCAACAAAGCCACCTTCAGCTTTTTTTTCAAGGGAAGCCCTGACTTCGTCAAATTTTTCCATCATCTCGCGTTTCACGCTGTTTGCCGCTTCTCCGGCTTCACGGCGTAAGTCGGCACTGATTTCTTTAAGTTCCGAAAGTAGACCGCTTAACTTACCCTTACGCGAAATATACTTTAACTCCAACTCACGAAGCGAGGATAGATCTTTTATATCAGCAAGACCTTCAAGAAACTCATCCCTTAATTTTTCTAATTTATTTTTCATATTTTTTAAATACGGCTTTTCTTATAACTGGCGATAAACAGTTCGAGGATGGCAAAAATCATAAGCAGTAAGATAACGTTTAACCAGGTAAACAGACTAAAGTGCAGCAGGTTCAAGGATATCACGATAAATAGTGAAAAAAGGAACGACTGTCTGAAGGCGGTGGACACGGCATAAAAAGCTAACTCTCTTTGCAAGGCGACGAAACGGATAACAAAACCAACGAGAGCGGCAGTGCCAGAAAGTGACAAGAATAAAGCGATGTAAAAGAGGACAAAGCCCAGCCAATTCGTTGAAGTCGGATCAATCAGGTTTAACATGACAACAAATATGCCCCAGCACACCGCTGTCATCAGGCCCATCACGATTAAATAGTTTTTTAGAGTCATATGCTTTAAGCTTTAAGAGCGTCATTAATATTTGCCAGCTCAGATTGATACCGAGCTAACTTGTCTTGTTCAACTTTAAGGATGTGAGCAGGTGCACGTGAGACAAATTCTTGGTTCTGCAAACGAACACTTAAGCCCGCAATTAACTTTTCTAAATTTTCTTTCTCCTTCGTTAAACGGGCCTTTTCTTTTTCAGGGTCAACAGCGCCGAGTAAGTATATTTCTGTTTCTCCTAAGACGACCCTAATCGCAGCCTCACTTGGCGCCGCTTCGGCTAAGTCAATTGTTTCAACGCCCGTGCGCAAACCGCATAAGAGCGCTGCTTGTCCAACTAAAAATTCTGCCTTGTTACCAACTACGACCGCTTTCACCTTGCGGGCCGGTTCAATCTTATTTTCACTGCGGGCATTACGAATGCCAGTAATCGCCTCTTGAATTATGACAAAATCAGCGCCATCAGTTACCTCGGGCGCAGCCGGCCATTGCTTCATCATCAAGATGTCGTCATTAAAACTCTCCCAAAGTGCTTCGGTAACATAAGGAATAAAGGGATGCCACATAACTAATACATTCTTCAGTATATATATAAGGATAGGCGACTTTTCTTTTTCAATTTTCGCTACCTCCAGATACCAATCAGCCAGCTTGTTCCAAGTGAAGTCATGGAGACTGTCCGCCGCTGCCGCAAATTCAAAGTTGCGTATAGACTCATCAACGGTTTTTCTCGTTGTGCCTAGTTCTTGTAATATCCAACGATCCGCCAAGGTCTTAGCTGTAGGCGTAATATCTAAAGACTGATTCAAATCTTCATCTTTAAGGTCGGCAAGAATAAAGCGAGAAATATTCCAAAGCTTATTTATGAAATTTCTCTTTGACTCCACCTTTTCTTCGCTGTAGCGGGCATCATTTCCAGGAGTTGCGCCCATTAATAAAGAAAGGCGAACGGCGTCCGCGCCATACTTTTCAATAACCTCAAGCGGATCAACGCCATTACCTTTCGATTTTGACATCTTCTTACCCTTAGCATCTAAAATTGTGCCGTGCAAGTAAACATGTTCAAAAGGAATCTCACCAAGCGCAAACATCGACATCATCACCATGCGTGAAACCCAGAGGGTTAATATTTCGTAACCAGTTTCAAGAACTTGAGTAGGATGAAAGCGCGCTAAATCACCTGACTTAATATCATTTTCAAAAGTATCGGGCCAACCAAGCGTAGAGAAAGTCCACATGCCGGAAGAAAACCAAGTGTCGAGTGTGTCAGCATCTTGAATCCAGCCTTCACCCTCCGGCGCAAATTCGCCAACGTAGGTTTCATCGCCGCGATACCAAGCCGGGATACTGTGTCCAAACCAAATCTGTCTGGAGATACACCAATCGTATAAATTCTCCATCCAATCAACAAATCTTTTTTCAAAACGATCGGGTAAAAACTTTATATCTTTCTTTTTTGCAGCTTCAAGCGCCGCCTCTTTCATGGAGCGTCCGTTTAAACGAGCGACCGGAGCGTCGACCGAAATAAACCACTGTAAAGACGGTAAAGGTTCTATTACTGAACCACAGCGATAGCAACAAGACAAATTGTTTTCAATTTCTTCTTCCTTAATCATTAAGCCGTCAGCATTGAGACGATCTACAATTTTCTCTCGTGCCTCAAGCGTGCTTAAACCAGAGAATTCACCAAAGCTATCTCTAATTATTCCGGTCTCATCAATTACTTTAATTTTTGTTAGATTCTCAGCCTCAGCCATTTGCCAATCAAGCGCTGAGTGCGCCGGAGTAACACCTAAAGCGCCGGTGCCAAAATCCATTTCCACTTTTCGATCGCCGATTACTTTAATTTTCAACTTTAAACCACAAAAATCGGTTTCAATATCTTCTCCAATGTATTTAATATATCTTTCGTCTTTCGGGTTTATAGCCAGACCCGTATCACCGAGTTTTGTTTCAGGACGAGTCGTTGATATCGCGATTGGAAAATCAGCGCTATATTTAAAGGTGTACAGCTTGGCTTTTTGTTCTTTGTGTTCTACCTCATCATCAGCCAAAGTCGACTGACAACGTGGACACCAATTAACGATTCTCTCCCCACGGTAAATGACGCCCTCGCGGTGCATATCAAGAAACATGCGCTTAACAGCCTTTTGTCGCTTATCATCGAGAGTGAAAGCGAGGCGTGACCAGTCCAAGGAGGCCCCCATTTTACGGGTTTGTTTCAGAATTGTTGCCTGAGTATTTTCAACAAAAGTATCAACCTCACGTAAGAAGGCTTCATGACCCAGGTCATGACGAGTTTTACCGGTTTCAGCCATCAGTTTCTTTTCCACCATATTCTGAGTTGCGATGGCGGCGTGATCAGTTCCAGGAACCCAGAGGGTACGGTAGCCATTTTGACGGTGAAAACGGACCATTAAATCCTCAATAGCGAGCATGGCGCTGTGTCCGATGTGTAATTTTGCTGTAATATTGGGGGGAGGAAGGATGACGGTGTAACTTGGAGCGTCATCAGGTAAATTCGACAAATCAGGATTAAAAAAGCCGGATTTCTCCCACTTTGTATATATCGAATCCTCGAACAATGAAGAATCGTAAGTTTTAGCTAATTCATTTTTCATACCTATAAAATTACCAAAAATATGCCATTGCGTCAACCGTATTTTGCCTTGACTCTAGCTAAAATTAATTATATATTAAAGGGTTGCTAAATACAAAATTTTTAACTTAATTGAAGTGACATGTTGACCCCCGAAGAACAGATTTATAAACAGATTGAGAAGGCAGAAAATATCCTTATCGCCTTTAACGCTGACTGGAATGGTGACGCTATCGCTTCATCCTTGGCCCTTTTTAATTTCCTGAAAAAGTCCGGCAAGAAAGTTGAAGTTGCTGCCTGGCTGGAATCAGACGAAAACAACAAGGACAAAGCAGTCTCTGTCTGGAGTTTTTTACCAGGCTTTGATAATATTCAAACTTCACTCAAAAATCTACGTAAATTCATTGTCTCGCTAGACATTAGTCAGGCCGTTATTAATCAGATTAAATATAGCGTTGATGGCCAGCATTTAAATTTTATTATCTCCCCTGAAAAGGGTTGGTTTAAACCAGAAGACATCAGCACCTCCTCTAGCGGTTTTAAACATGATTTAATTTTTGTGATTGACACCCCTGATCTCGAATCGCTCGGACAAATCTACGATAGTAACGTTGAATTTTTTTACAAGACGACAATCATTAATATTGACCATCAGGCCAGCAATGAAGAATTTGGACAGATTAACTACCTTGATTTAAACGTTGTATCGAGCGCCGAAATTATTTATAACTTACTGAAACAAGACAAAAACGGCGGTCTCGATGAGGATGTGGCCACATGTCTGCTTGCTGGTATTATCAGTAAGACTAAAAACTTTAAAGCCGCCAACTTAACACCACGGACTCTGCTTACTAGCTCAAAGCTCATTGGCTATGGTGCTCGCCGCGAAGAGATGATCAGCCAACTCTATCGCTCACGGCCGCTCTCAGCGCTTAAGCTCTGGGGCAAGCTTCTAAATAATCTACAAAGTGACAAGGAGAAGCGCTTACTCTGGTCGCTGCTCACCCCTGAAGAAACTGAGAGCTTCGATACTGCTAATATTGACCTAAGTGACATTGTTGATGAAATTTTAACCGGCGTCCCGGAAGCAAAACTAGTTCTCATAGCCTTTGCCTCGCCACACGACGGCTCTTATCGTGTGTCTGCTTTTGCCGCGAAAGGTGTGTCTGCTGTAGAGGCTCTTAAGGTATGGCAAGGAGTTGGTAACCATAAAATTGCGACCGCCTTGATTGATATTTCAAGCGATCATTGGAACGATGAAGTCATAGCTCCAATTAAAGCGAAGCTTGATAAAAATTTCGGCTAATGATATAACAGAACCAGATTTGACCGGCGCCTATAGCTCAGGGGTGAGAGCACCGCTCTTATAAAGCGGGGGTCGATGGTTCAATTCCATCTAGGCGCACCACGTATAATTCGTTCGGAAAGTACTGATTGTATTGCCAAGTTCGCACCTATACAATATAATAAGAAAATAAAGGGCTCGTAGCTCAGTTGGTTAGAGCGTTACGTTGACATCGTAAAGGCCGCCCGTTCGAGTCGGGCCGGGCCCACATTATTTTTACTTCTATGTTACAATTTTTTTCTGGCCGAGAACGCCACATGATTGCTGATGAAGACACTTCGGCAATAAGCGAATGGATGGAAAAAGACGTCGCCTCTGAAGGGCAGCTTTCAGTTGATGTTTATCATACAAATAAGAAAATTGTTATTCAGTCCACCATCGCCGGCGCCAAACCAGAAGATTTAAAAGTTTCATTGCATCACGATTTACTCACAATCTCCGGCACCAGAAGTCAACCACACGCAGTGGACGATGATAATTATCTTTACCGAGAATGTTACTGGGGTCCTTTTTCACGCTCAATTATTCTTCCGTCCGAAGTTGATAGCCGAAAAGTTGATGCAAAATTAGAAAATGGTGTCCTCACCGTCACTCTTAATAAGGTTGAGCCAGAAAATATCAAAATAGATTTTAAAGATTAATATGGATTATGAATTAGTAGTCGCTGGTTTTAGCGATGACCAAGTGATTCTTAAGGATCACGAGAACAATATAATTTATTGGCCGAAAGAAAAGCTGCCCCAGATACCCGAAATCGGACAAAAGCTTAACTTTTCTATCGGTACCGATAAGGCCAGCCTGCTTAACGAGCTGCTGCAAACCGATAACCATTGAAAAATATGAAGAAACTGACTCGACCCGTCATCGCAATGATCGCCGTTTTGGTGGTCTTTTTAATATTACTCAGCCTATTTTTGTTTAGTAAAACTAACAGCGATAAGTTACCGGATAATTTCTACTACGGAAATATTGCTATTAGTGGTCTAAGCGTTTCCGAGGCTGCGTCAAAAATTGCGAACGAGATACGCCTCTTTGAAGCCGAGGGGGTTGCCTTAGCATATAACGACAAAGTAGCTGATCTTCCCGCCATTGCCGCATCCTTTGATTCCGGCCTATCTTATAACAACTTCCAGTTTGACGTGGCATATTTAGAAACTAAACTAGCCGCTCACACTAGGCAATCAAGGCTAAGCGCTTGGCTGAGAAAACTGCGCCATACCGCCACCTCCTTAGTGCCTGCTTACACTGTTAATCAATTAAAGATACGGGACTTCATCGTTGAAACTTTCCCCGACAGCACTAACGCTGCCGTAGATGCCGCCTTTGTCTTCTCGGATAAAGCCATCGCCATTGCCGAGGAACGTCCGGGCAAAGAAGTAGACTGGGATAATTTTTTTCAAGAACTCGATAAACGTTTACGCTCATTTGATAGTTCTGCAATTGAGCTAACAACCCGTACTGATTATCCCGATATTTATCGCCGTGATTTGGGTGGTTTAGAGAAACAAGCTGACGAGCTAACTGCGACTGATCTAACACTTGTTTTTCAAGAAAAGGAATTGCCGGTAAGCCGCGGTGATATCGCCAGCTGGCTGGCGGTGAATAGAAGTGGCTCTGAGCTCGCCCTCGGTTTTAACCTTGCCCGCATAGAAACATATTTGGAAGATACCGTTGCACCACTAGTTAACATCGAAGCACAAACACCTCGCTTTGAAATTGAAAATGACAAAGTTAGCAGTTGGCAACTAGGAAAAGAGGGTTATGAAATTGAAGTTGCCACTAGCTCTCGCTTGATTCTGGAGCAATACGTGGGCGCAACCGAACCTCAAACTATTGACCTCGCCTTTACTACCATTCCATCAGACGAAACCGCCTCCTTCGACATTAAAGAAATCCTTGGCACTGGTCATTCTAGTTTTGCAGGTTCACCAAAAAATAGACGACACAACATTGATGTTGGCGCTGCAGCCTTACACGGTCTAGTGATAAAGCCGGAAGAAGAATTTTCGCTGGTAAAGTCACTCGGAAACATTGATGCAAGCGGTGGGTACTTGCCTGAGTTAGTTATTAAGAATAATAAAACAATACCTGAATACGGCGGGGGCCTCTGCCAAGTAGGCACAACTTTATTCCGCTCAGTATTATCAACTGGTCTGCCTGTTACTGCTCGTCAGAATCATTCCTACCGTGTGTCATATTACGAACCGGCAGGCACTGACGCTACTATTTATGACCCGTGGCCAGATTTCCGCTTTATTAATGACACCGGCAAAAATATACTTATTCAAGCGCGCGTCGAAGGTGATGATTTGTATTTCGATTTCTGGGGTACAAACGATGGCCGCGTCGCCACCACTACTTATCCCGTCATCTATAATATTGTAAAACCCCCGCCCACTAAAATAATTGAAACCGATGAACTTAAACCCGGTGAAAGAAAGTGTACCGAGCGGGCACACAATGGCGCTGACGCCTGGTTCGATTACACCGTTATCTATCCAGAAGGAGCAACGACAACTCCCGAAGTAAAGCGCCGCTTCACCTCTCACTATGTACCATGGCAAGAAGTCTGTCTTGTCGGCAAAACTCCTGAGCCTGTCGTCGACACGGAAACAAGCGCAACCACCACACCCGATGTCGTCACAAGTACACCGAGTAATTAAAACAAATATTAAAACCCATCGTTTGCACGATGGGTTTTTGTATAAAAAAAGACCGGCTAAAACGGGTAGGCAAGAAAATTTCTCCTAGGCATTGCCGAGACCACCATTAGCGCCTATACATTTATAAGCGACAGTGGTGGCCCAGAAAACCCTAGTGAGAAAGTCCCCATGCTTGTCGTGCCTGACCCGTTCTAAACGGCCTTTTTGATCGATTAAGCAACTAAGTAATTTATCACATTAAAACTATCTTGTCAATAAGCTTATCCACAGGCCTAATCTGTATCAATATTAAGGCCAACTTTCAATGAATAATTCCCTGTTTTTAGCATAAATTTTGACTGAACCCTGGTGGTCTGTACGCCATATACGGACCCCTTGATTCTTCGCCCTGTTGATAACAGACGGCGAGGGATGTCCATAAGAATTGTTTAATCCTACAGAAATTACCATTATCTCCGGATTCACAGCAGTCAGAAATGAATCGTCATTTGATGTATTAGCGCCATGATGCGAGGCTTTGAACACGTCTGCCTGCCAATCGCTAAATTTAGGTAAATATGATTGCTCAAGATCTTTCGTGGCGTCACCGGCTGCAACTATCGATAAACCAGCACAGCGGATATGCAGGGCCAGTGAAGATTCATTCAAGTCTTTCGCTTCCGCAAACTCGCCCCCCGGCGACAAGACACATAGTCGACAATTAATTTCTAAATCAAAGCAGGCACTTTCATTCACCTGTATAATTTCACTATCACTTCGTTTGAGTGCAGAAATAAGTGCCGATGAGTCACTGCTCTCAGTCGGAACAGGTAAAATAGCGCGCATCACTTTGTACCGTTCAGCAATTTCAGGTAAAGCAGAGGCGTGATCGGCGTGATCATGAGACAGAATCATATAATCAATTTCACGCTCTTGGTAACCGAGCCATTGCCCAAGCTGCGGTAGAAGTAAATTATCCGGCCCGCCATCAACCAAGATAATTTGTTTACCGGGAGTACGCAAAGCAAAGGCGTCACCTTGGCCCACATCAAAAAATATTGCCTCCGGCCCAGACGTTTGTTGCGGAAGACATACAATTACACAAAGAGAGAAGGCAAAAAGATAGAATAAATATTTTCGCATAGGCACAGTGTAGCAGATTAGGCCTGAAGACACGTAAAATTATTAATGAACTGTCTGCTGTAAACAAAAACCGCGCTTACAGCGCAGCTTTTGTATAATTTTCAAAACAAGAAAAAGATTATTTCTTCTTTTTAGCAGTCTTTTTAGCTGGTTTTTTTGCGGTCTTTTTGACAGCCTTCTTAGGAGCAGCCTTCTTTACCACCTTCTTAACCACCTTTTTGACTTTTTTTACAACCTTCTTAACAGCAGGTTTTTTTGCTGTCTTTTTTACAGTTTTTTTTGCAGTTTTTTTTGCAGTAGCCATATTGCTCACCTCCTTTCTGGGAAATTTCCCATTTTATATTTTTAAAAAAATTTAAAATAAATCTTTTTAAAATAAATTTAACTTAACTATCAATATTATACACTCTTCACAATTTTAATACAATAGTTTTTGAAGTTTTTTTCACAAAAAACAAAAAAGAGCTCTTCGCTCCTCTTTGTAAATTTTATTTAGCAATAATTAATATTTATTTTAGTCGCGCTTGCAGATATTCTTTTAGCCCAAACACAGAAACTTTTTCTTGTTTCATACTATCGCGCTCGCGCACTGTCACTTCATTATTTTCCAGAGTATCAAAGTCAACTGTCACACAAAAAGGCGTACCGATTTCATCCTGACGACGATAACGTTTACCAATATTTCCATTATCATCAAACTCACAAGTAATGACCGAGCGCAATTCTGAGTATATTTCACGGGCCTTTTCAACTAGTGGCTCTTTATTTTTAAGTAAAGGGAAGATTGCAACTTTAACCGGGGCAAGTTGATAAGGTAATTTCAAAACGGCACGCTCTTCACCGCCCTCAAGCGTCTCTTCGTTATACGCGGCGTGCAGAGTTGCGAGCAAGGCGCGCTCGACACCAAAGCTTGGCTCAATAACATGTGGTATAAATCTCCTGTTACTAACAGCATCAAAGAACTCAAGTTTCTTGCCTGAGTGCTCGGAGTGTACTTTTAAGTCAAAGTCGCCACGGTGAGCTAAACCGAACAATTCTTTGACGCCAAAGGGAAAATTATATTCCATATCAACTGTTTTGCGAGAATAGTGAGACAACTTTTCGGGCGCGTGCTCGCGGCGAGTAAATGAACCTTCAGCTAAACCAAGGTCGCGGCAAAACGCTTCCTGTTCTTTTAATAAATTTTCAAAAACATCTTCCCATTCTTTTTCAGGATCAATAAAATATTCAATTTCCATCTGCTCAAACTCACGCACTCGGAAGACAAAGTTGCCGGTAACAATCTCGTTGCGGAAAGCTTTACCGATTTGAGCAATCCCGAATGGTAATTTCGGACGCATGGTATCTAAAATATTATTGAACTCGACAAAAATGGCCCCGGCTGTTTCCGGACGTAGATAAACCGGCTCATCCAGTCCATTCATATCGGTTTTAAACATCAAACTGAAGAAACGAGCCTCCGTCCATTGCTGAGCCTTACAATTTGGACAAGGAATGCCTGCCGCTAAAGCGGTGTTCAGTTTTTCTAAGTCGCCCTCGTGATCTTTGCCTGTTGCTTCTTCCACTAAGTGATCGGCGCGGAAGCGTTTTTTACACTTTTTACAATCAACCATCGCATCATTAAATCCTTCGGTGTGACCGCTTGCTTTCCAAAGGGCGGGATGTAGGATAATCGGACCATCAATGGCATACATATCATCACGACTATCAACAAAGCGCTTGAGCCACAAAGCCTTAATATTATTTTTCAAAGCGGTACCGTATGGCCCGTAACTAAAACTGCTACCAAGGCCACCATAGATTTCACAAGCCGGAAATACAAAGCCACGTCGCTTGGCGAGTGATACAATTTTCTCCATTGTCTGATCTTCTACTTTTTCTTGAGCCATAGAATATTTGTAAGTTGATTAATTACATTTCCTCCAAATAGGCAAAGCCGAGCGTGCGGAAGCCGTTAGCTAGCGCTTGTTTTACCGCTCTTAGTAAGCCTAAACGGGCAATTTTTTCATCAGTGCTTGCTTTTAAGATATTTACTTCATGATAATAGTCATTAACGACCTGCGCTAACTCGAACAGATACCGCGCAATAATTGAAGGGTCTCGCTGTGCTCCCGCTTTAACGAGCGCCTCTTGGTACTGAGATAGCTGCATAGCCAGGGCGTGTTCTTTGGGGTGAATTAAAAGACTATAATCCGCTGCTATATTTTCGTCCGCTTTACGCAGGATGCTCGCAATACGAGCGCCGGTATATTGAAGATAAGCGGCGGTAAAGCCATCAAAACGTAGGGCCTCCTCCATATCGAAAGTAATGACTTTATCAGCGCTTATTTTGAGCATTTCAAATTTCAAAGCAGCAACGGTTAGCGCCTCGGCAATTTTATTCACCTTCTCTGCATCCCAATCTTCGTGCCTTGTGATTATTTCTTTCTCTGCACGCGTATAAGCTTCGTTTATAATCTGGGCGTAAGTAATGACATTACCGGTGCGAGATGACATCATCCCATTTTTAAGCGTAACAAAGTCATAGCCAAGATGAGTGATATTGAAATTTTCACCGGCTAACTCAAATATTTTGCCTAATTGCTTAAAGTACAGGCCTTGCCTGATATCAACTACGTATATTGACTCATTAATATCGTAAGCTTGGAATTTGCGACGAGCCAGCGCTAAATCAGCAGCTGGATACAGGGCCGTGCCATCAGAGCGGATGATAGGTAAAACGCCAAGCCCATATTCATCCAGGTCAGCGATAACGGCTCCTTGACTACGGATAAACACACCACGCTGCAAAAATTCCTCTACCATCCGCAGGCCTTCATCAATTTCTTCACTCTCATAGAAAATGTTTTCAAATTTAATACCGAGGCGCTGGTAGATTTCATCGAGGTATGAAATGCTCCACTCCCTGGTTTCTTTCCAGAGTTCATACATCTCACCTTTACGCTTCTCGATTTGCTTCATTACCGCTGCTAATTCGACCTTAGCTTCTTCGTTGCCCTCTAACTCTTTCGCGGCCTGCGCATAGCATTCACCGAGTAAGCGGCCCTTGGGACCATCCTGAGCTGCAAATTCGGGGTTCCGACGCCAATTCCATAGAGTCTTCGCTGTGTGAATACCAAAATCATTAATATATGAAACAGGAATTGTCTGATAACCGTTTAAACGGAGCATTCGAGATATAGTGTCTCCATAAAACAGATTACGCAGATGGCCAATATGATATTCCTTATGAGTATTGGCGTTAGAAAATTCCACCATTACTATTTCCTCGTGGCCATTATCACTTTCACCGTAACGAATCCCAAATTTTTCGATATCGGAAATCACACTCGAAACAAGGTTGCCACTATCAAGATAAAAATTTAAATAAGGGCCAACTGCGTTAACATTTTTTACGACACCAATAAACTTAGGCGACTCCTTCAGTGAAGCTGCGAGCTCCTTCGCTAACTCCACCGGACTAAGACCACGCGTCTTAGCTAGGGCAAATAAGGGCAGACTTAAGTCTCCGAGGTCAGCAGCGGGAGGATAAACAAAATCTGTCGGCACGACCTCCAGCATTGATGCTAATTGTTCTTTTATTTCCTGTAAATACATAGTTAGTCGGTCGATATTTTTATAAACTGTCTTTTGCCGCGCTGAACAATTAAATTTGAAATTACCTCGACTTCTGCCTGGCTGTCGGTAAAAGTCTTCATTGAGTCGCCGTAACCAATCTTAATACCACCCTGTTCAATTAAACGCTTAGCTTCACCGCGACTAGCACTCAAATTTAAAGCCGATAATAAATCGATAATCTTATACTTACCAGCGGCGAGGCTTTTCACCTCAATCTCATCTGGTATTTCTTTATTTTGCACAGTTTTGACGAATTTATCCTGCGCCGCCTGAGCCGCTTCCTCGCCATGGTTAATTTTCGTTATTTCGAAGGCTAAACGCATCTTTGAATCACGCGGATTATCATTAACTGCTTGCGCGAGCGTATCCGCCTCTTCTCTTGGCAGTAAAGTGCAGAGCTCAAAACCAGCTGCCAGGACGCTATCAGGCCAAGACATCACGCGACCGTACATGTCAGCCGCATCAGAATCAAGCATTACGACATTGCCTTCACTTTTGCCCATCTTTTTACCTTCATTATCGGTGATGAGCTTCATTGTTAAGACGCTCTTCTCTTTATTCTTGACTGCCTTCATCAAATCGCGTCCGCACATCATATTAAACATCTGATCATTGCCACCGACTTCAACGTCAACATCTAGCATCACACTGTCATAGGCTTGAGCAAGTGGATATAAGAACTCATGTAAGAAAATTGGTTTTTCTTCTTCTAATCTTTTCTTAAACATATCGCGAGCAATCATCTGCTGAACAGTAAAGTGTGAAGAGAGGCCAATTAAATCAGTAAAGTTCAACTTATCATGCCATTCATTGTTATATCTAACTTCCGCTGAATTTTTTCCTTCAAAATTAATATAAGCCTCGGCTTGTTTTACAAAATTTGTAGCGTTAGCTAGCACTTCCTCGCGGGTAAGCTGCTTACGCGCCGCCTGCTTATCGGTTGGGTCACCAATCATGCCGGTAAAGCCACCAATTAAAAATATAATCTTATGACCAAGACGTTGAAATTGAGCGAGCTTCACTAAGGCGATGGCGTTACCCACATGCAAAGACGAAGCACTCGGGTCGAAGCCACAATAAATACGTAATATTTTTCCGCTTTCCAATTTTTTTTGCAATTCAGAGCCGTTAGGATAAATTTTTTCCACGCCCCGCTCTAAAATTTCCGCAATCATGCTCTGATCAGTGTTCGCTTTAGCCATAAATGCTTGGTAATAATTTATTAAATATGTTATAATAGTAGCAAACCTAGCCGAATTTTTCAATCCGTAGCGATCTAGGTTTTAAGCTTATTTTTTATAGTAATTTTAATCTTATGTTCTCTTATCGTTTCTTCTTAAAGCAAGCTTGGAACATCACTAAAACCTACCGTCATCTCTGGTTTTTCGGCATTTTCGCCGCTTTCATCGCCATCGGTGGTGAATATCAGATTCTAGGGTCAGGTATGAATAGCGAGCCCGGTGGGCTATTTGCGAGCAGCGGCTTTTTACTGCTATACACCTTATTTAATCCAACTCTTTATCAGGGCATTGCGGAGATGGCAAGCGGGAATCCAGCTGCCTTCTGGGCTATAGCCTCCGTTTTAGCGCTCGCCCTGGTTATGACTCTCGTGATGGTATATCTCGCGATTGTTTCTCAAGCGGCTATTGTCATGCAGAGTGCACGCGCCATGGTAAGTAAGAAAAAGGATTTAGAAATGACAATAAGCGAGGGTTTAGTTGGCGGACGCAGACATTTCTGGAAGGTGCTCGCTATAAATATCACAAGTTGCGTTACTATTTCTCTTAGCTTTTTTATAATCAGCTTGCCGCTTGTTTTCCTCTTTTTTACCGACACTACCGTTTTAGCCATTGCTTACATTATTCTATTTATTGTCTTTGTACCGATTGCTCTTTCTATTGCCCTGATTATGAAGTATGCCATTGCCTCACGTGTTCTTGAAGGCACTGGCTATACCGCCTCTTTAGAAAATGGATGGGAAATATTTAGAAAGAACTGGCTCGTCAGCTTAGAAATGGCACTTATCCTATTTATTATTAATTTCGCTGTCGGAATATTAACTTTAATTGTTCTCTTCCTGTTCTTCATTCCTTTATTTGTTTTTTCGCTTCAACTATACGCACCCTTCTTAACCGCCTTAAGCTCAATGCTTATTATTGTGGTAATGATTGTTGTCGCCTCTATCCTTAATACTTTTCAAATTTCAACCTGGACAAGCCTTTTCCTTCACCTTCAGACAAAGCGTGGTCGAAGTAAAATTGAACGCTTGTTCCAGTCAAAATAAATAATCAAGCAAGCATTCAGCCGCGGCTTTCGCCACCGTTTTTTCGGCGGATAGGCCGCGGTTATTAGTAAGCAAGCTATGAGCGATATTGCAAACATCGACAACTTGATTAATCCCAACTCAGCCCACGACGAAGATACAGTCCAGGGTAAGTTCGCGAAAAAACAGGTTGAGATAAAACAAAAGGAAATTGAACGTGAAACTGAAAAGAGAGCCGCTCTTATCGGCTTACCTTATGCCAATCTTTTCGGATTCCCTATCAGCCCAGAGGCTCTAAGCCTCATCTCCGAGGAGCAAGCGCGCGCCATTAACGCCGTTTGCTTTTTTTATGATGGCGCCAATGTACGCCTCGCCTGCGTTGAGCCAAGCGAAGAAATTGCCGACGAGCTCGAGCGTTTAAATACTCAGTATTTTACTAAAGGCAAATTATATTTAATTTCACAGAACAGCCTAGATCTCGCTTTTGAGGCCTACAAATCTATCCCGCGCGTTAAACATATTGATAACGGTGTCGCCATTACTGAAGAAAATCTTGAGCATTTTAAGAATGATATTGAAAATTTTAAAAGTCTTAATGAAAAAATTAACGATGTTAATGTCAGCGATATTGTAACACTGCTACTCGCAACCGCTATTAAGGTTGGTTCTTCTGACATCCACATTGAAGCTGAAGAAAAAGGCGTCGCGATTCGCTTTCGTATTGACGGAGTACTGCAAGATGCAGCTACTATTGATCGTGATAAATGGAAAAAGATTGCTACACGCATGAAGATTTTAGCGCGCGTCAAAATTAACATTACCAACAAACCACAAGATGGTCGTTATACTATTTACTTAAAAGATGGTCGCATTGATGTACGTTCCTCCTTCCTCCCTACAGCATACGGCGAAAGCGTCGTCATGCGTTTGCTTGACTCTAAGGCATCGTCGCTTGAATTTGAAAAACTAGGGATGCGCCCGGCGATGATGGAATTACTTAAAAAAGAAATTGATAAGCCAAACGGCTTAATTCTGACAACCGGTCCTACTGGATCAGGTAAAACGACAACTCTCTATGCAATTTTAAATCGTTTAAATCTCCCTGGTGCAAAAATCGTCACTCTTGAAGACCCAATTGAATATCAACTTGAAGGTATTAATCAAAGCCAAGTCGACGCATCCAAGGGTTATACTTTTTCTGATGGTTTGCGCTCAATTTTACGTCAAGATCCTAACATTATCATGGTCGGCGAAATACGCGACCTCGAAACGGCCGAAATATCCGTCCAAGCGTCGCTGACCGGGCACTTGGTGCTTTCCACCCTACACACAAACGATGCTGCCGGCGTTATTCCCCGACTAATCGATATCGGGGTTAAGCCCTATTTTCTTGTGCCCTCTATTAACGCTGTCGTCGGACAACGCCTTGTTCGTAAATTATGCCCCCACTGCCGACGCGAACACGAGCTTGATGCGACCGAGAATGAAAGGGTTCAGAAAATCTTAGCCGTTATCTCACCAAAAGCCAATATTGAAATACCAGCCAAACTGCCAATGCTATATGTCGCTGGCGACGGTTGTGATAAGTGTAACTTCACCGGGTATAAAGGGCGTCTCGGTATTTATGAGATTTTTACCATGGACGATACCCTTAAGCAACTCACTATCGACAAAGCACCCGCGTTCAAAATTTTACAGCAAACGATTGAAAACGGCATGATTACAATGCTGCAAGATGGTGTTTTAAAGTGTATCGACGGCATCACTTCTCTTGATGAGGTTTATCGCGTTGTCGGCAACTTTGATTACGTTGATGAATTATATGACATTGTTATTTCGCAAACTATTGGTCGTGGTGTAAAAATTAGTGAAGCTGAATATGAGCGCGCCGAGGCTTTATCAAAAAATGTTGGCTCACCCATCAACTTAAGCGACGTTCCTTCAAAGGAACTTATTAAATTAATTATGGGCGTTGCTGCCGCCAGTGAGGCGGGCGATGTCCACATCGAACCAGCAGAAACAGGCGTAAAAGTTCGCTTCCGTATTGATGGTGTTATGCATGACATGCTTGACTTACCAAAAACAAGCTACTTACCAATTCTATCAGAGGTAAAAATACTCGCCGGTTTTGCCACCAACGTTAAGCGCGCAACATTAGATGGCCGCTTCAGTGTTTATTTACCTAAAAAGAAAATTGATTGTCGCTTATCTATCATCGCCGGCGGTTACGGTGAAACTATCGTCGTGCGCCTACTTAGTAACTCTGCTGCCAGTCTTGATTTAGAGCAACTCGGCATTACTTCGGTCGCCAAAGAAACTCTAGATAAGGCCATTACTAAAACAAAGGGAATAATTATCACCACCGGACCAACCGGCTCTGGTAAAACCACAACTTTATACGGTATTTTAAATAAGCTCAATAAGGCGGATGTAAAAATTATTACCGTTGAAGATCCAATAGAATATCAGCTAGCCGGTGTGATGCAAACACAAATAGACTCTGAGCACGGCTATACTTTCAGTGCTGCGATGCGTTCGCTGCTTCGCCAAAATCCAAACATCATGATGATTGGTGAAATTCGTGACGAAGAAACTGCAAAAACTGCGATTGAAGCCGCTTTAACCGGTCACCTTGTGCTCTCTACTATTCACGCTAATAGCGCAGCCGGTGCAATTTCTCGTTTTGCGGGCTTAGGAGTTGATAAAAATGCTCTTGCCAACGCCATTGAGTTCTCTATTGGCCAGCGCTTAGCTCGCCGCCTCTGTTCTAACTGCAAGGAAGAAGACAAGCCGTCAGCAGAACATTTACAGCGTGCTCAGGAAATTCTTGGCAGTATTAATAATAAAAAAATTAACATTCCAAGCAAATTAACCTTCTTCCGAGGACGAGGTTGCGAGGTGTGTAATAATATTGGTTATAAAGGACGCCTTGGACTTTACGAAACAATTGCTTCAACGCCAGCTATCGCGAAGCTGGTGCAGAGCGACAATGCCACAGATTACGATATCGAACAAGAGGCGATTAAGAACGGCACTGTTACTATTGCGCAAGACGGCCTCCTTAAGGCTCTCGCCGGAGAAACCAGCCTTGATGAAATTTTCCGCGTCATTTAATTAACTATCAATTCAATACCTATGATTAACGCCTCCTTCGTCAACAAATTAAAAGCTGATTACAAAAAGCGTGAGCAAGAAAGACGTCAAATTATCAGTCGCTCAAACGATGTCTTGTTCCAGGCCAAGAAAACCATATTTGCCTTGCAACGAGAAGAAATAAAGGTAGCGGAAGAAAAGCTGGAAACAATGGAGACTTTGCTGAAAAAAATGGAAAAAGAGTTTGGAGTAACTCGTTTACGTGAAGAAGGCGCTTATCACGCTGCCGCTGAAGAATACGTTGAAGCCAAAACTCTCTCTTTTGTCGTCACTGGCAAAAAAATTACCCCAATAAAGGGCCTAACCCTCGGCTACGACAGTTACCTCGGTGGACTCTGCGACCTCATCGGTGAAATGGTACGTATTGCTACCAATCGCGCCGCCAAGGGTAAATACGAAAGCGTGGCCGAAATGAAGGAGAAGGCTGAAGAGATAATGAACAGCTTACTAGACTTCGATTTAACCGGCTATTTACGTACTAAATATGACCAAGCGCGTGGACATCTACGCAAACTTGAGCAGATGGCCTACGAAATTCGCCTACGTAAAGATTTATAAACTATGCTAATTGCGATTGCTGCCGATTTACACGACAATCGATTGAACTGGCAAAAATTTAATGACTACGCCGCCAAGCAGGGTATTAAAATCCTGCTTTTCTGCGGTGACTTAGCGACCGCAGACACGCTGGCACAAATTCAGGCAGAATTTGATGGTACAATTTATCTTATTGCTGGAAACGCGGAAACATACGAAGCAGAAAAGATTAAGAATAATTCTAAGTTTTTTTTCATCGGACGATACGGACACCTTACTATTGCCGGCAAACGCATTGGCTTAATCCATGAACCTTCATTCAAGCGCGATTTACTCTCAGAACAAACAGATCTAAACTATATTTTCTACGGACATACTCATAAGCCTTGGATTGAACAGGAGGGTAATATAATAGTCGCGAACCCTGGAACGCTTGGCGGCGTCAACTATCAAGCCAGTTTTGCTGTATTAGATACGGAGACCAATAATTTGACCTTAGTAATTCTAGAAAATATTTAATAAGATCCTAAAAATGAAAACAAAAATCCCGCTGGAATAGCGGGATTTTTTTAATATATATCGTAACTTAGAATAATTCTTTTAAGTACTCGCCGGTAATGCTATTTTTACTCTTCACAATTTCAGCGGGTGTACCGGAGGCCACAATGCGACCACCCTTCTCCCCGCCTTCGGGACCCATGTCAATAACCCAATCAACCGCCTTAATCACATCGAGGTTGTGTTCGATAATAAGTACGGTATTACCCTGATCAACGAGCATATTTAAGACCTTAAGCAAGCGATCAATGTCAGCAAAGTGCAGTCCAGTTGTTGGCTCGTCAAGAATAAACAGAGTGCGCCCCGTCGCACGACGGGAAAGCTCAGAGGCCAGCTTTATGCGCTGTGCTTCACCGCCAGAGAAGGTCGTAGCTGATTGCCCAAGATGAATATATCCGAGCCCAACTTCTTCTAAGGTGAGTAACTTTTGTTTTAAGGCTGTCCGATCTTTAAAAAAATCTAAAGCCTCAGAAACAGTGAGTCCTAAAACCTCATAAATATTTTTATCCTTATACTTGATATCTAAAATTTTCTGCTGGAAGCGGTGACCGTGGCAAGCCTCACAAGTGAGATAGACGTCATTTAAAAATTGCATCTCAACCTTAATGACACCATCGCCAGAACAGTGCTCACAGCGCCCACCTGAGACGTTAAAAGAAAAATGGCCAGGGGTTAAGCGCTTTAAGCGGGCTTCCGGTAATTCAGCATAGAGATCACGAATATAAGTATACAGACCAGTGTAAGTTGCGGGATTAGAGCGTGGCGTTCTACCAATCGGTGACTGATCAATATCAATAACCTTATCGATGTGTTCTAAGCCCTGCAGTTCTTTATGAGCGCCAACATCGAGTTTTGCGCGATAGAATTTTTTATTCAAAGCGTTAGCAAGAATATCCGACATTAAGGTTGATTTTCCAGAACCAGAAACACCAGTGATAGCAACCAGTTTTCCCAAAGGAATATGAACATCAATATTCTTTAAATTATGTTCACTTGCACCGATGACAGATAACTTTTTCCCATTCCCAGAACGGGAAGATGTTTTAGTGGCGATTGATTTTGCGCCACTTAAATAAGCACCGGTTGATGACTGCTTACAATCTTTAATATCTTCCGGTCGGCCGGCAAATAAAATTTTGCCACCGTGTTCTCCGGCACCAGGGCCGACGTCAACTAAATAATCAGCCGCCTGCATCATCGCCGCGTCATGCTCGACTACAATCACAGTATTACCATTATCGCGCAGACTTTTTAACATTGCAATCAACTTGTCGTTGTCACGCTGATGAAGACCAACTGAGGGCTCGTCAAGTACGTACAAGACTCCGCTTAAAGTAGAACCGACTTGTGCCGCTAGACGTATGCGCTGTGCTTCACCGCCAGAAAGACTGGCCGCGGTACGGTTAAGTGTTAGATAGGATAAACCGACCTTCTCTAGGAATTCAAGATTCTTAACAACTTCTTTTAAGATGGGCTCGACAATTGTAGTCGCTCCTGGCCAGGCAGTTTTATTAAGCCACTCTGAAAGCAATGGGCGTAAAACATCAACCGTTTTACTGCTGACATCAGTAATATTATATCCTTTAATTTTCACTGCTAAGTACTCGGGCTTCAAACGCGCACCAGCACAAGCCGGACAAATTGCTAAGCGCATGCATTTCTCAATTTCAGCCTTAACAAAGTTTGATTTTGTCTCTTCATAACGAGTTAAGAGCTCAGCATTTAAACCGGCCCATTGCTTGTCACCGTTTAAAATCGCAGCGCGCTGAGCGGCGCCAAGGCTACTTAAAGGCGTCTCCAGGGAAAAGTCATACCTATCCCCCAATTCTTTCAGTTGCGTGAATAGAGCACTGTTCTGGGTCAAATTTGCATGTGAGAGAGGTTTAATCGCGCCCTGCAGTAAACTTAACTTCAAATTGAAAACTAATTCAGGGTCTATTTCAGTACGAGTGCCCAGTCCGCCGCAGTGGAAACAGGCGCCGTAATTAGAGTTGAAGGAAAAATGACGTGGCTCAAGGTCAGGTAATACAAAGCTACATTCAGGACAGGCGTAAGGATAAGGATTATCATTCTTCTTTTTATTCTTACCTTTCTTTTCCGTTTTCTTTAAGCGCTTATCACAGTGCGGACAATACGGCCAGCCGACGCGCGCAAATAGCAGGCGGAGATAATCATAAATTTCAGTAATTGTGCCGACGGTAGAACGCGGATTATTACCGACCGTACGCTGATCAATAGCGATGGCAGGAGAAAGACCTTCAATCAAATCAAAATCAGCCTTATCCATTAAGCCCACGAATTGACGGGAGTAAGCAGATAAAGATTCAACGTAACGTCTTTGCCCTTCAGCGTAAATAGTGTCGAAGGCTAGTGAGGATTTTCCAGAGCCCGATAGACCAGTAACGACTATCAATTCGTTGCGAGGGAGGTCAAGGCTAATATTTTTAAGATTGTGAGTACGCGCTCCGCGGATCTTGATAAAATTTTCAGGCATGTGGTCAGAAATAATATATTTTTCAAATCTTGTACATTATACAGGCTTAATCCCAAAAAAACAAGAGAGCCGAAAAGCCCCCTTTTTTATACTAGTATTGTATTACAGAATCGGAAAAAAGAAACGAAATAGAAACATTAATAGCCGCATGCCCCAGCTTACTTTACGAAAACTTAAATCAGGTCGGCGAGAGGCTGATTGCCATTGATTAATAATTCTTTCGATTCCCGCAACAGCTTCCTTCTGCTCAAAAAAAACGCCAATCTCAAGATTCATACCAAATGATAGAATGTCGAGATTTTGCGAGCCTACAAGCGCCTCCTTGCCATCAATAATCATGACCTTCGCGTGATTCATTGACGGCGTGAAATGAAAATTTACCCCAACGGCTGCTAAGCGGCAAGCATTAATGTAATTAATTTTGTTTAAGGCTTTTATGTCAGTATCTTCGGGAATAATAATATCAACTTGCACTCCCCGTCTAACCGCGTTATCAAGCGCAACCATCAGCCATCTTGGCGGCAGAAGATATGGCGTAACAATTCGAATGCTTGTTGCTGCTTGCTCGAGCTTTGACTTATAATACTTTTTTAAATTATATTCCTTATCATCACTGTCCCAATTATCGACAATCCATGACTTAAATTTCTTCACTAAATGACCGCGACTGTAGGCGAGAACGTCCTGATTCTTCCCGCCACTTTTGCGATAGGTATGAGCAAACGAGCGTAGCAATGGTTTAACGACACTACCCTTTAATCTTATCTGCAAATCATTCCAATACCTTATTTTATTTTCAATGTTAACGCCGCCAAGAAAAGCAATTTTTTCGTCAATAATAACTAATTTACGATGCATCCGCGTGAGCCAATGCGAAAAATACATAAACTCACCACCGGCCGCTTTTAACTCAGCCACCGTCGCTGATTTCAGCCCCAAGCTTCCATAGGCGTCAGCAATAACGATTACGGAAACACCCTGCCGTGCCTTCTCAGCAAGCTTTCCCAAAAAATCGTGAGTATTTCCGGTGTCCGCCAAAAAAATATACATCTCAATAAATATTGTTTTTTGAGCGGCTTCAATTGCCTGATATATACCATCCCAGGCCTTGCTAGAGGTTGTATAAAATTTATAACGCATAGGCTTATTATAGCACAAAAGAAGCTATTTTAGATGACTTTTCGGCTTCATTTTGGCAGAGCTCTCCGATTTGCAATATTAAGAAAAATACGTTAAGGTGAAGCTGATAAATAAATTGTTCATTTTAAAAAAGTAGCAACCATGGCGCTGGATTTAACCTTACGACACAATGCTTTTCGATTGAGAGTTTCAAAAATAATTCTCGAAAATCAATCCTTAATCATAAGAGAAGAGCACCTGAGATCATCACTTAAACACTCCTTTTTCTTTGGTCATAAATTTGGTCTTGGCGCTTGCTTCAGCAAGTGCGGAGAAGATGATGATTTCAATTATTACACGACAAACCCTATTGATAGGGGTTGTCGCGAAACTGTAAAGCAAATCATAGGCACTTATGATCTGTTATCTCATGCGGTTCAACACTTTATCAATATTGAAAGTTTTGATTGTAACTTGCTATTCCCTGACCAATCATTTACTCTGCAAACAAGCAGTGGCAATGATTTATCTGGTAAACTCTTCCCTTGGTTTGTTCAAAAAATGACTGACCTAGATGAGCAACAAGTTCTTAGGTTGAACCATTACGTTCGTGATGAGTCATCTCAGTTTTATCGCGATTGGTATCGCTCCAAAACTGAGCCGAAGATCTTTATCTTGCCAAACTCCTTTAACATAAAAGTTGAAGATAATGCGCAGTCTTTACACTGGACTAATAACCAGAGCGGAGGACCGTATCGAACTTTTAGTTCAAGCGGCGCTAGATCTGCTGCCGAGCAAGAAAAAAACTTTGTTGCCTTCATTCACCTCAACACTTGGTTGAGGGCGGCACAATAGGTACATATAAACGATTACCCGAGCCCTTTTACAATAAGGGCTCATTTTTTTACTTTCTTCACCCTTATGGTATAATGAAAAATACAGTAAAAATATATGTGGTTTATTATAAACGATTCCGACTTCTGTGTCGGCAAACTCAATAAACTTCACGCGCAATAATTTTGTCCCGTCTTTTGGCGGGTTTTTTGTATATGTTAGATTCAAAAATAATCATTCCTGAAGCTAAATGCCTGCCCGACATTGTCGAGAAAGGCCTGCAAGTGGTTTTCTGCGGGCTAGCACCAGGCAATCAGTCAACGACCATTGGCCACCATTACGCGCATCCTGGAAATCGTTTTTGGTCTACTTTGTATGAAACTGGCTTTTTGAATAAGCCAATACTCCCCAGCAAAGATGCGCACAAACAAGCGGACAATAAAGATTATATTTTACGTCGGCAAGTAGGTATTACCGATTTCATAATCGGTCAGTGCGGCAATGACGATGAGTTAAACCTCGAGCGTGCAATCATTAAGCAAGCACGCTATCGCCTCATGCTCTTCATTATTCGCTGGCAACCGAAATATCTCGCCTTCAATGGTAAGCAGGCAGCGAAACTATACTTAGGAGTTGATAAAATTGACTATGGCTTGCAATCAAGTAACCATGATATTGGTGACACTCGGCTCTACGTCCTCCCCTCTACATCTCCCTCAGCTTCACGATGGTGGACCACAAATAAACATTACTGGGCAGATTTAATGAAGCTTGGGAAAGGGTAAACAATAGTTAATAAAAGGCGCTACAGCGCCTTTATATTTATGTCTATGATGCAAGATAAGTTAATAAATTTTGCTATCATTAAATACACTACATAATATATGTACAATTGTACATAAAACGTGTATAATACTAAATAAGAATAACTAAACAAAAGTAAAATATGCTTAATTTTTTGAAAAGTGGGGGAGGAGAGATTCTTAAGCTCTTTTTGAGAGATCCGGAAAAAGAATATTATTTCAGAGAAATCGCAAGTATTCTCCAGAAAGAGCCAAGTCACTATCAAAAATATTTAGATAACCTTGTACATGACGGCATACTATTAGATGAGCGCCGAGGCAAAATGCGTTTCTTTCGCTTAAATAAAGAGCACCAACTTTATGAAGAAATTAAAAGCATAGTTTCAAAAACGATTGGATTAGAAAACGAATTGAAAAGCCTGATCGATAAACTTGATAAAGTTGAATGCGCATTTATATTTGGGTCAATAGCTAAGGGAACCGAAAACAGTAATAGTGACGTTGATTTAATGTTGATTGGAGATGTAAATCAAGATTCATTAACCAGCGCCCTTAGTTTAATGGAGGGGAAAATTGCGCGAGAAATAAATTATCACATTTACAGCAGTCTGGAAGTTCACAAAAAAATGAAGGAAAATAACAATTTTTTGTCCAATATTTTTTCATCGCCTATTATTGTACTAAAAGGTAATCCATATGCTTACACAGGAATTTAAAACATTAATTGAAAACAAAATAATTGAACCCTTCCCCTTGAATCTTCAAGCAATTGAAATGAAAATTGAAAAAGCAGACAGGTTATTTAACTTCGCATACAAGAACTTATCAGGGCTAGGTATGGGCGATGAAGACATTGTTTATAGCAACATTTACGACTCTATTAGATTAAATTGTGAGGCGATATTATTAATTAATGGTTACAGAGCAAGAACAAGCGGAGAGGGACATCATTATATTGTAATCAATGCCGCCGCCATCTTACTCGATGGACAACTAAGTAATGAATTTCACAGATTTCAGCAGATGCGAAAGAAAAGAAACAGGATTGAATATGGAGATTTTATGGGAATTTCTGAAACAGAATTAAGACAGGCCTATACAGATGCTGGGGTCTTGTTGCGAAAAGTTAAAGAATTGCATTCACTCTTAGCCGGTCAAAACATATTACAAATTTAGATGGTTTTAAATTCTATGTTTAAAAAAGTTCAATTTAAGTTAACAAAAAATTAAATATAACGGCAAATCCATTGGTGAAAATATTCATGTGAACATTGAAATACTTGATAAAAATTTACAAATTTATAGGAGAATTAAAGTCGGCAAAACGATTGAACTTGCAGAAGAAATTGGAAGCTTCCCGACCGATCAAAAATTTTTTTCAGTCAAAGCAAAAATTACTATCACCGAAAAGGATGCTCTTTTTAATGATACAAATAATATCGAGAAAGTGATTAAAGTTGATACTAATAATATTAATGCTCAAAGATATATTTACATGATTGAACTCCGGGAAAAACGGTTTTGGAAAAATTGGGGTAAGTCGGTTGCTAAATTTGAAATCACTATCAAAGCGTTGGTCGCTGAGTCGATGAAATATATACCCGACGTTGATAATGGCTGGCTAAAAGTAAAAATGACAGATGGAACTACAACATCCCTTCCTGCTTTTCTAAAAGTGAAATCTGAGTATATCGAAACAGGGCGGGAATATTTTACTATATTAGAAGGTCCATATAAAGATCAAACGGCCTCTGTCCATCTAGATAATGAAAACAACAATAATTCACGACTATTAACGGACGCTAAGCATAGTCCTTTTGCATATCTTCAGTATTCTGTTTCCAAGAAGAAGCTAATTATCGATAAGGAGGAGTATGCGGCCACGGATCATCAGGAATCACCACTGAAAAAAGGATGGTACGATATTGAATTGCCAGATTACCCTCATTCAGGAGGGCAGTATTATCTCAACATCTCATCTCGAGCAAAGACTTGGTTCAGAATTGGACACGAAGGAGAGAGGTATCTACATACAGGCAGCCGTTCTTTAGGTTGTATTACGATTACTGAAACTAAAAAATGGAATGAAATATATGATAAATTAATCAAAGCGCGCAAAGGAGACTTTATAAGTGTAGGAGTGCTTGAGGTTATAGATTAATTATGATATTTAAAAGGAGATACATCTTTAAATTTGGTATTATAGGTATCATAATATTTATACTGCTACCTGTTTTTCTAATTATAAAAAATAGTAATCATTCTTCTAAAGCAAGACGAATTCTATCGAAAACTGACTACAGAATATTTGCTTGCGGTGAAGAGATTATTATGAAAGCAAACACAGCATCACTAGCCGCAAAAAGAGATGGCTTGTTTGCGCGGAGTCAACCTGGCGTAATTATTACCGATGGCGTATCTACCAGTATTGATGATAGTTTGTTAACCTCATATTTTGATGCGGCCGGAGGCACCCTTGAATTAATAAATGAAAATACCGAGCTACTTCAAATACCAACTGACACTGGCTTACGTGAATTTCAATCTGGTAATTTATGCAATGGAGAAAAAGCAAAACTCCGAGTATTACATTATCGAGTCGAAACATTAACAAAGCCATGGTCTGTCTATCCGCAGATTTTGTGGAAGTATTTCGATTACGTTCTAACGAATAATTATCACCAAATCCTTTCTGAAAATTGTCTTATATTTATTTTCGATTCCGAGGAAGTCTTACGGAAACCGTGGCCGCTTTGTGCCTCCCACGAAGCAGCTCTGGCTAGCGGAGAACTAACTTGGGGAAAATAACAATGTTCATTGTTACATTTAGCTCCGCCCGCCTCCTTTGTGACCTCTACTTCATTTTTTTCAGACGGCCGATGATATCTTATCGATCATTAAACTTATTTTTTTAGCATCAGAGTAACCAATTTCCCCGCTAAAAATTTTGTTTCTAATTTCTGGTAAAGCTTTTAAATCTTTATGCCCACTCCTTTCTAATAATTCTAAAAAAATTTTCCCTTTTCCGTCTCCGTACAATCAGATAGCTGTACCGCCCACTCTTCATTAAAGGCACCGGCGATGATAGCGGCGTCAGGCCTTAAATGAGCTATCTCAACTAATAAATTTTTTATAATTAGATTATTTGTGAAACCTTTTTCAGATTCAGAAAGAATGATTCTAAAAAAAGTATTAGGGTCCTCAAGGGCCGTTTTCCTAATTATTTCTTCGCTCCAAGATTCAGATAAGAATTGATTGACATTCTCTAGTATTAGAGATGGAAAGGATTTAGCGCCTGTTTCTAGTATTTTCTATCCCATTTCATAACCCTCTCTAGATTGGGATATTTTTTAAAATTTGGCACAAAAAAATACTTGTCATCCGCATTGTCTACTAAAATTTTGTGAGCACTAGGCGTATTTATCCAGGCGTCAATATTTTCCATTAAAATATACCGTGTTTTGATAATATACTCATCTCCATTAGCAATCATTTTCTTTTCTTGCTCATCAAGCGCATTGATAACAAGAGCAATAATTTCATTATATTCTGAAACATCGCTGTAGCGAGCGCCGTAGACTAAAGCGGTTTCGGGTTCTTTTTCTGCGGCCAATTTTAAAGCATCTCCTAGCCAGGGCATACTAGCATAAAGAGGCGCTGTCACAAAAGCTTTTTCAGCATTACTCTCACAAAGTAGAAAATAATCTTTCTCTGACAGTCTTTTTTCACTAAAGTAAAGTGCTAATTCTGTTGGTTGCCGATCAGGCTCTGCTCCAGGAGAATATTTATCCATTTTACAACTTGAGACAGATAGACCACCAACTAAAATAAGACCCTTTGCGACTGAGCTAGATTTCTGTCGAATTTTTTCTAAAATTTTTTTTAGATATTTTGTCTTCGGTATTTTTTGACTTAATTCTTGGCTCATTGGCTGATAAAAATGAAGAATTTTCAAATCCCATATGTTTATACAAGTTATTGATAGCACTTCAATTTTACCATATTTACCAGCAAATATGAATTTACATTTACAAAACTAAAAAGAATTAGCTAGTACTAACTCTCCGATAGTAGTCCCCAGGGGGAGTTATCGCGCTCACTGGTCAGCGCTAAGCATCCCCCAGGATGCTTAGCGGACGTTCACCTACGTCTTCTCCGCCCGTAATAGCGGCTCAGACTTGTCTCTCTCCTGACCTGTTCGACTCCCGGCTCGATAATGACAAAACAAAAAAGACAAGCAGCGCTTGTCTTTGTTGTTTTGTAGTCCCTAGGGGAGTCGAACCCCTGTTACCAGGATGAAAACCTGGTGTCCTAACCGTTAGACGAAGGGACCATTTCTTTGTAATATTAGAATTCAAAATTATTGTATAAGAGTTCTTATAATATGTCAATTCGTATGTTATCAGGATGTTATCGTCAATATGCTACGCTATAATAACACTAATGGTATTAATGCCATTTATTACTAAGGTGGTATAATTAATAAATATGAAGCCATTATTTATCATAAGCATTATAGCGCTACTTGCAATTGGGTTTTTTGTATTTAACAATAAAGAACCTGTAATCACGCATGTCAGCAGTATTCTTGTAGAGCAAGACTCCGACTCATTAATCGCAGATTCATCGCTTATTGCCGTCGGCCAGGTTGAGTCAATTAAGTATCTTGAGGAAGAGTCAACGACAAGAAACAAGGGACAGGATATCTTCACTATTGCCGAGCTTCAGATTGAAAAACACCTACTGCCTAAAACGCTGAGAACACGAAAATATACATCAAAACCTTGGGCGGAACTATTGGTAACAAGACGATGAAGGCAACAGACTGGCCAAGCTTTGAAGAAGGTGAGCGTGTACTTGTATTCTTAAACGAAGATCCTAACTCTGACTACTACTTAGTAACCGGACTGATACAGGGAAAATATAAACTGAGTGATACAAATCAGCTTGGAGTCACGGATGCAGAAAGAGAAAATGCGCGTAAGGTCTTTGGTAAGGAGATGACGACGGATGAACTAGCGAGAGAAATACTATAAGATAACAAAACACAGAAAGACAAATGCTCCGCAAGGGGTCTTTGTTATTCTTGCCATTATTTCAAAAAGCCTTAAAATATAACTATATGTATATCCTTGGTTTTGAGAGCAGTTGTGATGAAAGTGCGGCCGCCGTCCTGAAAGCCTCTGGACAGAAAGCGGAGATTTTAAGCAATGTCATCGCTTCGCAAATCGACATCCACGCCCAGTATGGTGGGGTCATTCCTGAAATCGCGGCCCGCGAGCACGTTTTGCATATCCTACCGACGATTGAGACCGCCCTCAGACAAGCCAAGATTACACCCAAAGACTTAAAGGCTATCGCCGTGACCCAAGGCCCGGGACTCGTCACCTCGCTTATCGCCGCCATTGAAACCGCGAAAGCGCTATCTGTTATTTGGAAGGTGCCAATTATTCCAGTTCATCACATCGTTGGACATATTTACGCTAATTTCATTAACCAGACAAAAGCTCCGAAGTTTCCAGCACTAGCCTTAGTCGTATCTGGCGGGCACAGTAACCTGATAATAATGAGCGATCACTATAAATTTAAGATTATCGGTCGTACACGGGACGACGCTGCTGGCGAAGCCTATGATAAGGGTGCCAAGATGATGGGACTATCATACCCCGGTGGGCCAGTCATTGCTGCTCACGCCGAGGCTTTCCGTCAAACAGGCAAAACAACTACCCTCGAGTTTCCTCGACCGATGATTAATTCAGCTGATTCGGACTTTTCCTTCTCCGGGCTAAAAACCGCTCTGCTCTACGCCTTACAAAAAGACAAGAATTGGAAAAAGCGTTTGGCAGAATATTGTTTTGCCTATGAACAGGCAATTATTGATGTTCTTGTTGCGAAAACTATAAAGGCCGCGGCAAAATATAGGGTAAAAAGCGTACTGCTGGCTGGGGGCGTGGCTGCCAATGATGCATTGCGTGTACAATTGAGCTCTAAAGTTAAAGAAAAACTTAGTAAAGTATCCCTATACCTTCCAGAAAAAGCCTTTACTACTGATAACGCCGGCATGATTGCCTCTGCCGGCTATTTTCGCTATTATCAAAATAAAAAGAAGGCATTTACACCGACCAAGTCTTTTCGCGCAAATATTGATCTAAAACTATAGACAATATTTCATTAATAATGATATTATCTATAACAGTCAGGCTCGATGGTGAAGTGGTCTAACACTGCAGTTTGCAAAACTGCCATTCGTGGGTTCGACTCCCACTCGAGCCTCAATGAAATAAAAGCGCCTAAAAAGGGGCGCTTTTTGTTTGCCCACAATATCTTGCCAAACCTGTGGATAACCTGTGTTTTAAAGGCAGAAAAAAATATTTTTAGTCCACTGATACCTGGACTTAAATAATATATTATAGCACTTTTTCACTTAATTTTAGCTAAATTTCGTTTTATTCACGGTAATTAACAGGGCAGACTTGCGATATCCCCAAATACATGCTATAATAATCATAGTTAGTAGTAAGTTCTTCACTAATCTTAAAATTTTTTGTCAGCGCTAGCATGATAAAGGAAAAGCTCAACGCTTGAAGAGCAGGTGTAAGTGCTATACATGCAGGATAAGCATTTAATAAAATCTAAAAAAAGAATTTTATTAAGCATTCATCCTCATTAGCAATAAATAATAACAAACTTACCTGCAAAGCATTGGTGAAAGAATCGCTTTAAAGCTAGCAAAAGCTCATTTAATCCTGGTCATACTTTAATGTAAAAGTATCTAGGATTGGAGCTCAGTCGAGGCCACATATTTATTTATTATCTTTTAATAAAGAAAGGCCCGTTCTGGGCTCCTTTTTTATTGGTTTGCCTTTTTCCCGTATTTCTGCTAAATATTAGTTACTAAATATACTATTATGGCCCTATCAATTGGCATCGTCGGTCTGCCGAACGTCGGCAAATCAAGCCTCTTCAATATTCTAACTAAGAAAAGCGTTGAAGCGGCTAACTACCCTTTTTGCACCATCGACCCCAATGTCGGTGTGGTTAAGGTTCCAGACCAGCGCTTAGAGCAGCTGGCGGTTGTTTCAAAGCCCGCAAAAGTTATCCCAACTTCAATTGAATTCGTTGATATCGCTGGCTTAGTAGCCGGAGCGAGCAAGGGTGAAGGGCTTGGCAATCAGTTTCTCGCTCATATTCGTGAGTGCGACGCCATCTGTGAAGTCATACGCAACTTTCATGATAAGAATATTATTCATGTCAGTGGGAATGTTGACCCAAAATCAGATAAAGAAACAATTAATCTCGAACTGATTCTCGCCGATCTTGGTAGTATTGGCAAAAGATTGGATAAAACCAAGCGCGAAGCGAGAAGTGGGAATAAAGAGCTTATCTTCCAAGCCGGAATACTCGAGCGCATTTACAATCACCTCGAGCAAGGCTTAGCAACGCGCTCACTGCAGTTTACTGATGAGGAGCTTCCCTTTGTTAAGTCTCTGACACTTTTAACCATCAAGCCAATTGTATATCTCTTAAATGCCGATGATTTAGAAAATTTGCCAGATCTTGGCGAGTTAGACGGCGAAATTATTGCAGTGAATGTCAAAATGGAAGAAGAAATTGCAGCTCTACCGGAAGAGGAGCAAGCTGAGTATATTCAAGAACTCGGCTTAACTCAAAGTGGTCTTGATAAATTAATTAAAGCTTCGTATAAACTACTCGGCCTTGATACTTTTTTCACCACCGGACCTGACGAGACGCGAGCCTGGACCGTTAAACGCGGGGCTAAGGCACCAGAAGCCGCTGGTGTTATTCACACCGACTTCATTAAAGGCTTTATCCGCGCCGAAGTTATTAACTGGGAACAGCTTGTTAATGTCGGCAGTGAGGCTAAAGCACGCGAACAAGGACTTATTCGCACTGAAGGTAAGGATTATGTCGTAAAAGACGGTGACGTCTGCAACTTTTTGGTTAATCGATAATTACGATAATTATACCCTCTGTTCAAAAAAGGCTATCTGAAAGATAGCCTTTTTTCTGATAATAAATCAGTCACCTTGACGTAAACTAATCATTTTACATTGGTCCAACAAAGTTTAAATATCATTTTCAGGGTAGATGCTATAGATTCAGATTCAATAATAATACCAATCTTATCTCTGCCTGAAATCATTGCAACACGGTTTCCATAAACATCGAGTTCTATTTCAAATGGAAAAAGCTCTTTCGGTACTATTCGTATTTCTCTCAAATCTGATACGTCTTTTGATTTAAAGTCTCTAATTTCTGGAGTATCAGTGGCAATACATAGAGCTTTTACCTTAGCCTTGACGCGTCTCCTTACATAGTCAAACAGCCATTCAGCATCGATAGCAGTGAACATATCATTGGAAGCCCACTGATAAACCGTGGAGTCATGATGCTCCAGGGTGTCATCGTATACCTTTTTTAAACCGACTACGCCTTCATAAAACCACACTTTAGGTTTAATCTGGCCACTATTATTCAAAGACGCAAGCTGAGGCATAATTTGATTCAGCAATGCTTCTCTTTTTTTGATTATTGCCTTGAGTTCATCTGGTTCCGAGGCAACAAAACGCTTCTTCTTTGCCTTGGTAGTAACCTTTATCAATCCCGAATCTATCATCACATCAATAACATCATAAATGCTAGTCCTCTTGATGCCAGCTTTCTTTGCTATTTCTTTGATTGAGGTTTCACCCAATTCTAAGCAAGCCAGATATATTCTAGCTTGCTTTTCTTCTATTCCGATTTGCTTAAGAGTAGATATTATCATATTATTGTCGATTATTTCGACTACATTTTATCATAACATAATATATGAAATTTATCCATTATTATGTTAATTTTAATATTATTAAAGATTGATGCTTGAAAGAAGTCGAAATTATTGACAATTAATTGTAAATATGATATCCTGATTTGTTGGTAAGAAGCCAACAATAACCGCACCTTAAAAACTTTAGCAATGAAAAAATCAATTGTGTTTGTAAAACCGGCACTGGAAACAGATGCAGTATTTGACCCGATTAGAACAGCGAGCTATCTAGGCATTTGGTATCTGGCTTCTTTACTAATATTAAGGGGCTACCGTGTTCGCTATTTAGACGAAGCCGTCAGAAATAATGGACTGAGTAAAAGAACTCTCTTTAAGAGAACAATAATTGGTGGCGTGGTCAGTGATGAGCCGATGTCTCTAAGTTATGATGAGTTTGAAAAGCAAAAGCTGGCCGACTTTAATCTATTGAGTCCGAAAGAATTCATTAGCAGATATTCAGCGTTTCGCCAACACGGGAAGATTGAAAGAATAATAGTGAGAACTGGTAATTCTATCAGAGAAACGCTTTCTGAGATCGAAATAAGCAAGCCCGATTATGTGGGCATACCCTTAATCGCCAGTTCGAACTATCCCCAGGCAACCGAGCTCGGACGTGCCATAAAGAAATCTTTCCCTCGCGTAAAAATTATGTATGGAGGGCAACACCTTTCAACGGATTATGAGGATTTCGTAACGGAAAATCCCTGGGTAGACCATGTAGTCATCGGCGACGCCATGGAAGTAATTGAAGATATATTGGAAGGAAGAAAGACGGAGCAGATTATTTATGGCGGCTCCAACAGTATGAAAAATTTTCCTTTACTCGATCCCAAAATAATACAGGAAAATGATTATCCAAACGAACCGACCTACGCTTACACTTCGTCAGGCAGAAAGACAGCTGACTTCATGTTCTCTAAAGGGTGTTTCCGAAACTGTGAATTCTGTGTAGCTGGAAGTCAGAATAAGAGAATAACTGAACTCGATGAGATAATGATCGATCGTCAGTTAGCTCTTTTTAGAAGTCACGGAATTCAAGAACTTATTATCCAGGATGACGCCTTTATTCATTCCGGCATAGACCATATGAATAAAATTCTTAGTTCAATGAAGAAGTATGGTTTGTACTGGCAAAATAACGGCGGATTAGATTTCCAGCTACTCACGAAGGAGATTACAGATCTGTTTATTGCCTACAACAAAGAAGGAGAGGGTCGCATCACAGCTCTTTACATCCCCTTTAATCCACGAGAGTGGAATAAACACGATAGCGCGGCCAAGACAATGATCGCCAAATATCACGATAATTGCGAAAATTTAAAGCGATTAAGAGAGGAGGGCGGTATTTATATCTTTACCAGTGAAATCATCGGGACACCAGACCAGACGATTGAGACCATGGAAAATGATATCGAATTCCACAAAGAATTAATTCGCCATAACTACTTGGATGCCGCCTTAACCCTTTCCGCCACTCTGCTGCCTGGAACGATTTGGAATAAAAATAACCCGGACATGATAATCAATAAGAAGGATTATGCTGGATATTCGCTGTTTACCACTCATCACAGAACGAAAAACATTGCTGATCCTAAAATTATTGAAGAATACATGGTCAAGAGAACAAAGGAATTAAATGTAATTCAAAAAACCTTTCGCTGGGGGACTGCGTTTCCGAATTGCTAAAATTCAAAAAGGAGGTCTTTCGTAAGACTTCCTTTTTTATTTATTCCTATCTCGACAATGGTATCATCGGTGGTCGTGAGGGAACACTTCCCTTTGGATTGCGTCCTGCAACATTGATCGCTGACCCGCCTTTATCCTTAGCTTTCATGACTTGAGAAATTGAGGCCACTGGCTGGTAAGAAGCGCGCGTAATCCCCGGAGAGGCGACGCCACTTAAACCAGACTTATTTGCCAACTGCATCTGGCCAGCAAAATGAGGGTTCTGTAAAACACTCTCATCATCAGCCCGATTAATTCGTGCACGAGAGGTTGGTCTTTTTTCACTGATATGCGTAAGCACTTTTTTTAAATCAGCCGTATCTTGGCTATTTAAACCAACTGATTTTTTTACCTGCGATAAAACATTTGTTTTCTCAGCAACTCCGAATTTTCCTTGTTTCACCAAGTGCTCGTACTTCTTTACCGCCTGCAAAATAGTATCACGATTATCATTAAGGGTGCGCGAAGAGCTTTTATATTTAATGGCCGAATTAACTGTGTCACGCAGTGTTCTTTTTCCAAACGCATCACCAAACAAGCTCATAGAAATATTGTTATTTTTCTAATATGATCATTTCACGCCAAACTCTTTGTCCTTCACGATGATATAACAAAGTATCTCGCGGGGTAAGTTTCGCCCAAGGGCTGTGCCTGAATTTTGGCGGTAAAGCAGAAACTTGTTTCCACTTATCCAAAGGTGGTCTCAGGAATTCTTTCCCAAAAAATACTGGCCAAACCATCGCAATACGTCCACCTGGTTTTAATATTTCATAAAAGTTATCAAGGGCCACGTCATATAATGATTCTAATTCAGTCCTCACAGCCTCAATGTCGTTTAAACCTCGTTGCGGACCAAGATATGGTTCGGTAACAATTGTATCAACCGTGTTGGCTTTAAAAAACTGCGCTAGACGTGTGGCGTTCTTAATATGAAATTTAGCGCGCGTATCAAGGCCGTATAATTCTCGCGTCCACTCCGCATTCACGCGACTATCTTTAATTGCTTTTTCAGATATATCGGTGCCAACAAGATTTTTATAACCCAACAACATCGCTTCGGTAATAATTGTGCCTGAACCACAAAAAGGGTCGAGCAATAGTCCCTCGTGTCCTCTCTGACCAGCGCAATTAATTAACATCTGCGCGAGCTTCGGTGGCAACATACCGGAGTGATCATCACGAACTGGGCGACCGAAATCACGGCGCGACAAATCCTTATACGGTTGCACTGCTAAAGTGCGAGCAATATAGAGATCATCGTCGTGCCTGAAGAAGATAAGTTCCGCCCCCTTGGTAATTAGTTTATTCTGTCCGACAACCACACTTGATAACTCTTTATCGCGACTGGTAACGAGGCGCGAAGAAATATCTTGAGCTTTAAGCTCCTTTTTAATCGTCAGTCCCAGCTTTTCAGCGTTAAATCCTCCGCCAATACCCTGATCAGACAAGCCGAAGACCAATTTACCTTCACCACGCGACCCTTTTTCAATTATAATGCGGGCGCATTGCTTAGCTAAGTCAGATACCGGGGTATTCACCGGCGAAAATGCCTCGATTTCCGCTATCTTTAGGGTGCCGCCGAGCTGTTTAATCAAGCTCTCGGCGTTAATATTAGCGTCCTTTTTTATTAATACTCGCTCATTTTCCCAAAACAAGTCATATTCGCCCAAAACAGCGTCGATTTCAGCGACTGACCAAGAGGGATGTGTTCCTAAAATAAATGCATAATCCATATGATTTCATAATGCCCTAACTCTTGCTTTTTTTCAAGCATTATGATAATTTTAGAGGACAAAAAAATATCTAACATATCTTTCCCATATTCTCGCCTTATGGCCAGAATAATTCCGTACTTCACATAACGGAATTAAAGGTATTCCTTGGAACCCAAATTCTAATGAATACTTGGGTTTTTGTTTAAATTAAGGGAGTTTAGAAAAATGTTAAGCCCTGCTTACATCGTTTTTAGCCCCGATATGCTAAATTATGTCTAAGACCAAACCGTCGGGCGCGAGCCGTTATGAACTGCTCTTTGTTGTCCCTAACCAGTACACTGAAGACGAGGCTAAGGCCATCGTTACTAAAGTTGAAGGCTACGTTACCGAAAACGGTGCGAACATCGTCTATCGTGAATACTGGGGCAAGAAGAAGTTAGCTTATGTGATTAAGCAAAATCACTATGGCTACTACAACCTCTGTGAGTTTGACGCCGAAAGAAGCGAGATCACAAAACTCGATCGCACTCTTCGCCTCTCCACTGAAGTTTTACGCCACCAAATTATTTCTGTCCCTGCGCTCAGTGACGCTGAAAGATTAAAGATTAAGGAAAAACAGGAACAGGCAACCAAAACCGATAAAAAAGAAGACAAGCCAGTTAAGGAAAAGTCTTCTAAGCCTGCAGAAAAGAAAGAAAAAGTTGAAAACAAAGCTGACCTGAAAGATCTCGATGAGAAGCTAGAAGGCCTCTTAGATGCTAAAGACCTCTTATAAACTAATCAGCTTAATTTTATAAGCGCGTTTATAAAGTTAAGTTCAAATGTATGAACTTAAACAAAGCTATGGTCATCGGCAATCTGACCCGCGATCCGGAAATAAGAACAACTCCTTCCGGACAGAATGTCGCTTCTTTCAGTGTCGCGACCAGTATTACCTGGACAGATAATGCCGGCCAACAACAAAAGAAAACTGAATTCCATAATATTGTCGCTTGGCGCAAGCTCGCCGATATCATCGGACAGTATTTAAAGAAAGGCTCAAAGGTTTATATCGAAGGCCGCTTGCAGACCACTGATTGGGCCGGGCAAGATGGCGTTAAGAGATACCGCACGGAAATCGTCACCGAAAATATGATCATGCTTGATCGGGCAGGCGGTGAAAGTGCTAGTTTTGGTGGAAATAACTTCGGTGGCGGTCAAACCGCTCCAAGAACAGCGCCTAAGCAAGCTGAAGAACTCCCCACTATCAACGCTGACGAAGAAGAAGAAATCCGCGTGGAAAATATTCCCTTCTAAAAATAATAAAAGAACAAACCAATAATTATGAAAAACAATAAACACAAAGACTGCTTTTTCTGTGTCAACCAGCTTGATGCCGATTATAAAGACGTCCGCACTTTACGCCGCTTCGTTAACTTCTACATGAAGATTTTACCTGGCGACCGTACCGGCGTTTGCGCTTGGCACCAGCGCCAGCTTACTCAGGCCATCAAACGCGCACGCGTGATGTCCTTACTCTCACCGACTCACAAATAATTAACGCGCTGATACTATGTTGAACTTCAATGAAATTAAGATTGGTAAAGTCATTCTCTTAAACGATGAGCCTTATGTCATCGTTAAGACCGACCATCATAAGATGGGTCGTGGAGGCGCCGTTTTAAAAGTTAAATGCCGCAACCTCATTAACAGCAATATCTTAGAACGCACCTACCAAGGTGCGGAAAAAGCTGAAGAGGCAGAAACTGAAAAGAGAAAAGCAAATTTCATGTATAAGGATAAAGACGAAGCTTATTTCATGGAAAACGAAAACTTTGAGCAGTTTAATCTGCACGTCGATGAAATTGGTGATAAGATTCAATTCTTAAAAGATGGGACCGATGTGAGCGTTCTCTACTTCAACGGGAAGCCCGTCGCTATTGACCTCCCTATCAAGATGGAATTCAAAGTTGTCAGTGCTCCTCCCGGAGTTAAAGGAAATTCTGCTGGTAATGTTAATAAGCAGGTAGAAATAGAAACGGGCGCGTTAATTAACGTGCCGATGTTTATCGAAGAAGGAGATATGATTCGTATCAACACTGAAACTGGAGAATACGTCGAAAGAGTTACTGCCTAATATCCACATCCCGACCGCCCCGTAAATGGCAAGCCATCGCGGGGCGGTTTTGTAAGGAAAATAATGCTATAATCTTCAATATGGAGATATTAATGCTATTAGCGATAATTTGTTTTACTTTCATTGCTGTCCTGCGCCTGGACTGGGCTCTTTTCATTGTACTCGCGTCCCTGCCGGCATATTTGCTACGCTTTAACATCGGTCCAATTCCGGCAACCTTATTGGAAATGATGGTTCTCATTATCTTTGCCGTCTGGTTTATTGAAGATAAGCCTTGGAAGCGCTTAGGACGAAGCTCATGGCAAGGACGACGCCTTAAATATCCCTATCACTTAGAAATTGTTGGCATATTAATTGCTGCTTGGGCCGGACTCGCAATCGCGGGTTTCGATAATAGCGCTCTCGGTATTTTTAAAGCCTATTTCCTTGAGCCGATAATGCTCTATATTGTCATCATCAACCGCGGACAAGGAGGAATAAAGAAATTAATTTGGCCACTCGCTCTTTCAGCGGCTGTCGTAAGTCTCTATGCCCTCTTTCAACAAATTACCGGTCTCTATATTTTCAATGACTTCTGGGCGCTGCTCTCACAGCGCCGCGTCACTTCATTTTTCCCCTATCCTAACGCCGTCGGTCTCTTCCTTGCTCCTATTATATTCCTGCTCGGCGGGCTATTCCTTTCATTCCCACGTCGCACCACGCTATTAAAAGCGGGTCAAAAGATTTTTTTACTCCTCACCATTGTCTCTTCGCTCTTAGCCATATACTTTGCTCATTCGGAAGGCGCCTTAGTCGGTATCGCTGGCGGGGCTTTCATAGTTGCGCTTCTTGCGCACAAGAATACTAGAAAAGCTGCTATCGCCGGTGCAATATTTGTTGTTATTGTCCTCAGTATTTCCGGTGCTACCTGGAAATATGTTGAGAATAAAGCGACGCTCATGGATTTAAGCGGACAAATTCGTCGTCAGCAATGGAAGGAAACATTTCAGATGTTAGAAGACGGACGATTACTTTCTGGTGCTGGTTTAGATCAGTACCAAAAGGCGGTTACTCCTTTTCATCAAGAAGGGATATTTGTGAAGAATGATGATCCTGACTGGTATCGCAAAGTTGTCTGGAATGATGAATATAAAAAACAGGTTTGGCAGCCAGTTGAAATCTACAAATACCCCCACAATATTTTCCTAAACTTCTGGACAGAAATTACTCTATTTGGCGCCCTCCTATTTACCTGGCTCATCGGACGCTTCTTCTATGATTCAATCCGATTACTAAAATCGTTGGAACGTGAGAAGAGAATGCTCGTCCTCGGATTAATTGGCGCGATGAGCGCCCTCGTCATTCACGGCCTTGTCGACGTCCCATATTTTAAAAATGACTTAGCCATTATCTTCTGGCTAATTGTCGCGATGGCGGGAATTATGAAAATTAAAAATACAAAATCAATATGATATATCTAACAAAATTTCTTGCCCAAGCGGGGGTTGCGAGTCGTCGCGGCGCTGAAGAATTAATTCGTAACGGTAAAGTAACGGTAAACGGAATGCGTGCTGAGCTCGGTGCAATGGTTGAAGGCATTGAAGATATCCGCGTTCGCGGTAAACAAGTTGATAATAAGGCGGCCGGCTCTAAGCTTGTTATAATGTTCAATAAGCCGGTTGGTTATACTTGTACCAATAGACGTTTCGCCGGAGAAGATAATATTTTTGATTTGCTTCCAGACGATATGCAGAACCTAATTATCGTTGGGCGCCTGGACAAAGAGAGTCGTGGTTTAATTCTATTAACTAACGACGGTGATTTAGCAAATCAAATCGCTCATCCTCGTTACGGTCACGACAAAAAATATCTCGTCCGCTTTGCCGGTGAAGATCGCATGGAATTAACGGAGCGCGCTTTGTATGCTAGAGTCAAAGATGGTATTAAAAGTGATGAAGGCGAAATACTCACCGCCAAAAGTGTCCGCCGCGAAGAAGATCGCTGGGCAGTGACATTAGGTGAAGGTAAGAAACGCCATATCAGAAGAATGTTTGCTGGTATGGGTCTTAAAGTTATCGACTTACAGCGCGTCGCCATCGGCGGACTAGAGATCGGCACCTTGCCGCTTGGTAAGTTCTGGGTTTTGACAGATAAAGATATCGCTAAACTATTGCAATAGTAAGCAGGAGAGGTGGCTGAGTGGTTGAAAGCACCGCTCTCGAAAAGCGGCAAGGGTGAAAGCCCTTCGGGAGTTCGAATCTCCCCCTCTCCGCAGATTGTCAATATCGGTGTTTTTAGCAGAATTAGCTAGGGTTTCAAAGGGTTCTTTGAAACTAACCTTAGCTAATTTTTTGTTGTCTATGGATAAGTTCCAAACTAGTCCAGATAGCATTTTTCTTTTATCATCTAAACTAACTTTCAAAAACGCTTTTTTCTGCTTTTTAGGGGATAAAAAGAATTCTTTGGTAAGTTCCAAAGTTTCTGCAGTCAGCACCACTTCTTGCTCATCCTCTAGTTTTTTTAGAGCCTTAGTAAAATTATTTATCTCATTTTTAATTATTAATTCTTTAGTTTCAAATTCTTCTTTAGAAATAGATTTATCAAGCAACAGGTTAAAGAGTTCGTCTTTTCTATTTTCAAATCTCTTAAGCTCATTTTCAAGGCTGTGTTTAACTTCTAGATACTCACGTCTATCAGGGTTATTATTAACTAACAGCTCTAGCGAATTAGCGTGCATCATTTCTATTTCATCTTCATCAACTTTCATATAATCAAAAACTTTAGACATCTGCTTAATCACTTCCTCCTCTTTTAGATAGTGATTATGCTCGCTACAACCACCTCGTCCATTAGTGCAGTAATAATAAACATATTTATTTTTCTTCCTTGAGGCAGTAAGTAAACAGCCACATTTTTCACAAGTCATTAGTCCTCTAAAATGAAAATGCTCTATCTTCTTTTTGGGATGTTGTTTTAATTCCATTACTTTTTGGCAATCACTAAATAATTTTCTAGATATTAGTGTTTCATATTTACCCTCATATTCTTTACCGTGAAATTGCATAAGGCCACAATAAAAAGAATCATTAATTAGTTTATAGATTTTGCTTTTATGATATTTAATATTACTTCTACTTCTAAAACCAGATTCATACATCAAATTAGCTAATTCTTTCATCGTATAATTACCAGTCGCATATAACTTAAATATCTTTTTGATATACCGAGCTCTTACCGTATCAACTAATATTCCGCCCTTACCGTCATTTAGATATCCGATCGGAGCGAAGTTCGGCCACATTCCTTTTTCTAACTTAGTTTGAATGCCACGTTTTACATTTTTACTTAAATCTAAAATATACTGATTAGCCATTGAGCCTTCAATATTTAGCAGTAGCACGTTATCGCTAGGCAAATACTGTCTATCAGATGTTTGAATCGCTTTGATTTTACCTTGTTGCAGTAACCATTGAATCTTACCGCTATCAATGGGGTTTCTAGATAATCTATCTATCTTCCAACAGATAATGCCATAGTCCTCTGAGCTATTTTCAATTACTTTTAACATCTCTAAAAACACAGGCCTGTTGTTTGGCAACTTAGCCGACTTGCTTTCGGTATAGACCAACTCAATTTCTAGCCCTAAATTATTAGCTAGTTTTTTCATTTCATTAACCTGACTTTCTAAGGACAAAATTTGCTTACTTTTATCTTCGCTAGACTTACGAGCGTATAGAATGTATTTCATATTATTTTAGCTAAATTTATTAATTTGTTTAAATTATCGTCCAGACAAAACGTCTTGGTGTGTGCGTATAGTCAAGTTAATATATATAGAAGGGGACGTTTTACCCTAACCGGCCATTTTCTTTTTTCGGCTACCCAGAGGGATGCCGCCAAAAAAAGAAAATGGGGACGGCCGGTCAATACTTAATCTATAGCAGAAGAGAGTTAAGAAAAGTTATTGGCCATTTTTCTTAACTCTTATTTTTGTAGCTTATCAAAACAGGGTTAGACAAAGTTTAGCTAAATGTTTTGTCTAAAGGTCTAAAATATCAGCCAGTTGACAAATATTGACTGTTATGCTATAATATGGTTATAAAAAATAGGACATTTACAAATAAGATTACATTTGATTAATTACCAAGTTTGTCTAAAAATAGGCAAGTTTAGTAATTAATCGAATTAGTAATAATCTTTAAAAAATAGAAATCATGTACTTACAATTTCAACCAACAAAAGACGAGCATAAGAAAATTGGAAGCTTTAATGTTTCCGAAGAAAATAGTATCTATCAAGATATTAAAGAAACTAAAGAGGCTTTTTTTGCTTCACTTTCTGACAATAAATTTTTTTATGTTAAAAAAGAAAGCGGAATTAGATTAAATATCAGTTCAGTCAAACAAATGCCCGGTAGCAATGGCTATATGGAGTTTGAAGGTGAAGCTGGTTATTCTGAAATGAACATTTTTAATGTTGAAGTAAAAGGTGTAATTAGTTTTAATGTTTAAAAACAGAAATCATGACAAAAGAAAAATTAATTGAAAATTTACGAGATGAAGCATCTCAAAAAGTTAGACTTCACAGAAAAACCAAGCAATTAATGGTTACATTAAAGTCACTTTTAATTCTCTATACTACTTTTTGCATCGTTGCCTGGTTCTTTCTGCCACAATCTTCGGAATTATTATCAATGTTATTTAAAGTCTCCGTCTTTACTGTTTGCTTAGCAATCGTTATCATCCTTATTGGTGCAATCATCTTGCCATTTGGAAAAAGTACCAAAGAAAAAATTGATGAAGCATTTAAAGAACTTGTGAGCACAAGAATAAAGAGCAAAAAAGATTATATCTCTAAAATCCAGAGCGGTTTAATAGAATTAGAGCAGGAAATCGAAATTTTAGAAGAGCTTTGACAATAACTGTCAAAAAACTAAAGAAGCCCTAAACCAGCTTCTTTTTTATTTTTAAAGACCGCTATTAGTGTTAATCATTTTTCCAATATAGTACCAAGCTCTCCGCCGCGTATACTACATAATAAAACACAGTACAAAGTACTGTGTTTTTATTATGTAGACGCAGGATAGCATTGTCGAGGATAGCGAGATAAGCGCCGCCAGCTATCAGGAGGGTGTCGTAGCCGCACTATAATCTCCCGCAATGTCACATCACTTGACAAATATAGACTAATTTATTATAATTCGTGGTTACAATTGAACTTTAACAAAGGAGGTTAAATTTGGTTAATTACCAAGATCGTCTTAATCCGACTGCTGGCGGAAGGTGGTTTTAGTCATTAATCAAATTTACAAACCTTAAAACTTGAAATCATGCACACAAAAGAAAAAGATTTTGCTGATTACTTGAATCAGTACAAAGATGTTGCCTCTAATCTGACGGGCTTGATCGTGATAACTGAAAGAATCGAAAAACAAAAAGGATTTGCGGAAGTTGAGTTGATTAACTGCATGAAACAGGAAATTACCTCAAGATGCTCGACTGAGTTTGTCGCTATTATGAAGCAGGAAGTTTCGGAGAAACTGAAAAGCCTCAACCTCTTTAGTGGTAAAAAAACTAACCTCGACTATCTTGCTGAAGTTATTTTTCGGTCATTAACAAACTCACCCTACATTATTGGTTATCAACATTTTATTGCTCCCGGTGCAAACTATGAGGCAAGTAGAGAATTTTACGACAAGTTCTTTAAAGATTTTATTATGATTAATGAACTTTTCGATATTGAGCTCAAGGAGGTGACTGGAGTAAAAGTCGGCTACGCAATTGAATTCTATTTAACTTAAAGTAGCAAGAAAATTTTTGAGGGAGTCTAAAACATCAGACCTCCCTTTTTTATTTTTTGGAGACCATTAAGCTACATGGTATAATCAGAATACGATCAATGTAAATAATGAATATATGTCTAAAATTATAATTGCAGCCGGCCCGGTCATCGTGGAGGATAATAAGGTGTTATTGGATAAACACGGGAGCGATGATTTTTGGAAATTCTGCGGAGGAAGAGTTAAAGAAGATGAAGCTAATTTGAAAGAGTCCGCTCAACGAGAGGTTAAAGAAGAGATGGGAATAGATATAGAAATAATGGAGAACTCTCCTTTCTTTTATTACACCGAAAAAGAAATTGACGGATTTCAAACGAGCGTAATTTTGGCGCACTATTTAGCAAAAAGAATTGGCGAGATAACTCCAGGGGATGATATAAGAGAGTGGCGCTGGATAGATATTGCCGATTTAGATAAAGAAAATTTAGCACCAAACATAAAACCAACTTTAAGTTATTTTGGTTTTATAGCATCATAACCCTACAGAAGCCAATTATTCTCTACTCAGAACAAGCTAATACCTCTAATCTATTCCCAATACTGACCCCAAACAAACTTATTTGCTAAAAATAATTATTAAAAAGTATGTCTCGTCTTAAACAATTCTATTGTTCGCAATGCAAAGAAAAGTTTGAAAGCAAGGCCAAGTATAATTTAGCAGGCTTTAGAACAGCTAAATGTCCTAAGTGTAAAAACGCAACTCTTTTACCTTTGGGAAAGGGGTATAAAACAACATACTGGATATTAGTAGTATTGATACTGGCTATATTTCTAGTGAATTTAGTGGATGGCATATTTAAAGTAACCGTGGTAGGCCTAGCTTTAGTTGTAATGGGTATTTATAGTCTAATTAAAGATAAGCAAATTAGAAAAGACAAAGGAATAATATAACGGTATGAAAAAAATTAACACTTTTGATTTTTTATCCAAAGGCTTAGCGGTAGTAGTTGGAGGATTGGCTTTATACGGAATTGTAAGATTTATCATTAACATGACTAGCTACTAAAAATAGTTTAGTTTAGACTGGCAAGAACCTCGAAATAAGAATTAAATATCATATATACTTAAAATCACCTCTTTGCACGATTGCAAAAGAGGTGTTTTTATGCTATAATACAGGTCTTTCAAATATCGCAAACAACATTTTACAAATTAATATTAACATCTATGGATTCATACACATCACCAACAACTAAACCTTTATACCGCGGGGTGCAAGTCGTCTGGTATTTGGTCGGGATCTTAGAGGCGCTGCTCCTCTTTCGCTTTCTGTTAAAAATATTTGCAGCCAATCCAAACGCCGGCTTCACTAGTTTTGTTTACGGCGCGACCTCGATATTTGTTTTCCCATTTAACACCGTTTTCCAAACGACCTCAGTGACACCAGGTAGCGTCTTTGAATGGACGACACTCCTCGCGATGCTTGTATACTGGCTTATCGGACTAGCTATCATCAGGCTCTTTCTTATGGGCCGCACTGTCTCGACTCGTGAGGCGGCGAGACGGCTGGATGAAGAAGAAAAAGATAAATAAATGTATTTACCATTAAAAAAAGGCTGTATCATTGATACAGCTTTTTAGTAGTTTGAGATTAACCAAAAGAGCCTCCACATAGAGGCCTTTGGTACAATTTCTGCACTCAGGCTTTGCCTAAGGTCTTCTCGCCTACGTGCCATTCCAAGGGACATAAATCGCCGCTTTAAATAGCTTTTAGGACGCGTATTGTTTCGCCGACCGATCGGCCGACTGAGCCAGCAGACACGACAATGTATTTAATCATTCCTTTAGGATCAATTATAAATAACCCGCGATCAGCTGAACCATCTGTCTCATTTAAGACTCCGTAAGCTCTAGAAAGAGCCTGTGTGGTATCAGCGATGACCGGGTATCGTACTTCCGGTAAATCTTTTTCAAACCAATTCTGATGCGACCATTCTGAATCCGTCGAAGCGGCCAGGATGTCACAGTTTAAAGCTTTGAATTCCTCTTCTCTCTTAGCGAAGCCTCGGAGTTCCGTCGGGCAGACGAATGTAAAATCGCGAGGATAGAAGAATAGTATTAGCCACCGTCCTTTATAATCGGATAGGCTAACATCCTTTACTCCACCTTTGTGATAAGCTTTTACTCCTTTAAAGTCAGGAGCCAACTGGTTTACGTTCAACATAAATGTTTATAGGTAATATAGTACATGGGCTTGCTTCACCTTCTTGCCCATTATAATTTCGGGAAGGTGTATTGTGGGGGCGAGTTCTAAATCGTAGACGGAGCCGTCAGCGGTATCAACCGCATGGCTATGTATTTCTAACTTGGCGTCATAACGAGCAGGTCCATCCGGCATAGGGATTTCGAATGCAAGACCTAAAGCTAAGAACTGCTTAATATTTTTGTATACCGTTGCGAGCGAGATGCTGGGGAATTCCATTTTTACATGTTCATATATCTCCTGCACGCGCGGGTGTGAACTTGATTCAGCGAGAGTCCGGAAAATCGCAACTTTTTGCGGGGTAAGTGGCAGCTTATATTCGCGGCTCACTTGCTTAAAATTCTCTAGACGTAGTTTAACTGAGTGTTCGGTAGCATTCATACGTTCATGATTGATAATCATTATTAGTCGATAACTATTATCTATAGTAGCGCATCCCCTGGTAACTGTCAAGCCCTCACTAATCGCATGCAAACGCCTTGCCAAAAGCCTACTCCCTCCCTATAATTAAACCGAATCATCCGCCTCCATAGTTTAATGGATAGAACGCAAGCTTCCGGAGCTTGTAGTAGGGGTTCGATTCCCTTTGGGGGCACTTAATGGCTAGGATATGCCTTTACAAGCTAAATTCTTTTTGCTAAGATTTTGGCTGTACCGCTAGGAGCGGTATTATATTATCCTTATGGACCGGTAGCTCAGTTGGTTAGAGCGCTGCCCTGTCACGGCAGAGGTCGCGGGTTCGAGTCCCGTCCGGTCCGCAGTTAAACAAGGTGGCTTAAACTGCCATCTTGTTTCTATATTATGCGTATTTGGGACCTTCAACCATCAAGACTTTGTCGAAAGCACCTATTAGCTGAACATCGGGAGCTACATGGCTTTTGGAATATCCTAACAAAGCATAATGAAAAAGGCGGCTACTCAAGACACCCCGAAACACTGCGCTGGAAAGGTCGATTAAAGGCCCTATACTTACGCCACGAGACCTTGATGGAAGAATTTACAGTAAGAGGTTACAAGCATCTGACGCCTTTAAATGTTGATCTTGCCACCGGCAACGCTATTCAAAGTAAATATATTAATACCGCCGAAGAACAAGAAATAATGCTAAGGGATAAGCCCTGTGATTGTCTCCTTGTTTGCCAAAATAAAGAAAATAAGTAAGAATTAAATACAGCCATTGGAGAGGTGCCAGAGTGGTCTAATGGAACGGTCTTGAAAACCGTCGCTGGTGAAAGCCGGCCCAGGGTTCGAATCCCTGCCTCTCCGCAGTATGACAAAAATAAGGCTAATCCTTATTTTTTGGTGTCCAAAAATTCCAAAGTAAGCAATTATGTTTACTAAATAGAGACTACTTGATTAATCTGCTATTTACTGCTATAATCTGCTATATGGTGTATATCATTAATTATAAGCAATTTTATGAACGATAATACTTTAAAATTTGATAGTCGTATCAAGAATCCCGAACCGCATATTGTGGCTCTTTTAGCTGAGATTGACGGTATTAGGGGGGAGTTTAAATCTGGTTTGCGAATGACTCCGCAGGCGATAACAAATCTTAAGAAATCAACTTTGATTACTTCGGCCGGTGCCTCGACTCGTATCGAAGGATCTAAACTAAACGACGAGGAAGTCCAGAAGATTATGCAGGGTTTGGCAGTTTCTAAATTTGCCGACAGAGATTCACAAGAAGTGCAGGGATATCTTGAGACCTTACAAAACGTTTTCGATAGTTATCAAACATTACCGCTTAGAGAAAGCACAATCAAATCATTACACAGCGAACTTCTTAAATATTCCACCAAAGACGAGGCTCAACGTGGTGAGTATAAGAAAAAAGAAAATGCCGTCGGTGTAATGGGTCCGGACGGACAGGTAGTTAAAATAATATTTGAGACTACTCCAGCTTATCTGGCGCCGATAGAAATGCAAACACTTGTCGAATGGACGGCGGAAGCGATAGAGCATAATCGTTTTCATCCGCTACTTATCATCGCCAACTTTGTTATTGAATTTTTAAAGATTCATCCGTTTGAAGATGGCAACGGACGTCTGGCTCGAGTGCTCACCAATCTCTTATTACTTCGTCATGGCTATCAGTTTATTCAATATGTCTCACATGAACAATTAGTCGAGAAACGTAAAGATGAATATTATATTGCCCTGCGTAAATCGCAAGAAACTTTTAAGACTGACCACGATACGATTTTTCCTTGGTTAAATTTTTTTCTGGCCGTAATTAAAGAACAAGCGACTATAGCCTTGGTTTATTTGGAAGAAGAAAAAGTTGAAGATACTCTGTCTTCTAAACAATATGAAGTTTGGCATTATATTTCGGGTGTTCTTGAGGCCAGTCCGAGCGATATCGTGAAAGCTACCGGCGTGCTCATGCCAACCGTGCGTCAATCATTAGCTCGCTTAATACAACTAAAAAAAATAAAACCAATCGGCCGAGGGAGGGGAACCAGATACGTGAAAATATAGTAATTAGTTTTTAGTTTTTCCTTCCGCTTCTTCTCGTTACCTCTATCTGTGGATTTAAAATATTTCTAATATTATAGCTATTTTTTAACATTAACTATAATGGTCCCATAATCCTGTACACATTTTGACCCATTAAAAAGTTGGTTCTGAGGTGGTATAATAAGCTTATATGAGCCAACACAACAAAGTATCAAAAGAAGAAAAAACTAAAATAGTTCTCACTGTCTTACGTGGTG
>JAUYNJ010000004.1 GCA_030696105.1 bacterium | reverse complement strand
AGTGAGAACTATGTTAGTTTTTTCTTCTTTTGATACTTTGTTGTGTTGGCTCATATAAGCTTATTATACCACCTCAGAACCAACTTTTTAATGGGTCAAAATGTGTACAGGATTATGGGACCATTATAGAATATGCAATCTTAACTAACATAATTCATAGTGAATGGACTGGCTTAACCGTTAAAGGACATAAGGATTATAAAGGGCTGAAAACTGAAAATTTGCGTGACCATATGACGGATGCGGAGTTAGTGTTTACAGCTTTGGCGGAACTATCTACTCGGCAGATTGCTGAGACGATGACAACCAAAGGTTTGGAGGATAATAAAATACCAGCGAAAAAAGGAGGCGCGATAGCCAAAAATGCTAGGCTTGAATTGGAGGAGAGAACCGGAAGGAAAATAGTCAGTCCCAACAATTTTAAGCAATTGCCTAAAAGTCAAAAAAAGTCTTTAAATAAAAGAAGCGTTGTTTAAAGAAGGGGAAATGGCAGCAGCGCTTTTTTATTCTAAAAATACCGCCACGCAGGCGGTATATATATTTTCAAGGTAACTGACTAATAAACTTAAAGACCGAGTAACTTTAACATCGGCGCCGCTAAAGGATCGGCGGCCGTGCCATAGACCATAATTCCGCCAAGCAGGCCAGTTATTGCAATTAATACGGCGCCTACTAAGGCTAGTAAACGAAATAGCCAAGCGGACGAGAGTAATCTTTGAGCTTTAACAAATGTGGCCAGCGAGTTTTGGTTAAGAAACTTTTCTAGCCAGCGCGGAGGTAGTAAGATGATAACTTCTAAAATCAATAACACAAAGTATAAATTGACGGATGCGCCAGCAAAGCCTTCATGCATTTCTACTAAGGCATGGTCTGGTCGCACTAAATCACTCGCTATTTCTCCAGTGACGTTTGCCAGCCAGGCGCCCAGTAAGCCGACGACTAACAGAACTACACGGGGGATGGACCAGTTCACAGCTGGTAAGCGTTTGTGCCAGGGAAAAAGACGCAACAAGGAATACAACAAGAAAAAGGCGATGAGGAAGTGAACAAAAATTGGATGGAGATTATAAGTCATATGATTATTGTATAACATTAGCATAACATAAATGTAAACGATTTAGCTAGTGAAACCTTGATTAGAGCCGGCGCGCCTCGCTTATTAGGCTATATTTTGGTATAATAACCTACATGCGTATAAATATTAATCGTAATATATTCATTGTTCTGCTGCTAGTTTTACTAGTGGCCTGGTTTTGGTGGGCTTATAATAATTTAGACAAACCAGCCATCTTCTGTGATGAACAAACAGAAATTTGTGATCAAAATACGGCCCTCTATCTTGATGCTTCTCGTTCAGTTGATGAGCGTGTTGAAGATTTATTGGCGCGCATGACGCTTGAAGAAAAAATTGGGCAACTAGCTCTCATTGACCGGAGTAACTTGTCTAATTCCGAAGATATCGCTCGCTATAATTTAGGAGCACTTCTTAGCGGCGGCGGGTCTTTGCCTGAAGATCGCACGGCTGCTGGCTGGCAAGCAATGACGGCTGAGTATCAGTCATACACAAAAAAGACGAGGCTCAAAATTCCGCTTTTATATGGCGTCGACGCTATTCACGGACATGCCAATGTCCTTGGCGCAACTGTTTTTCCGCATCAAATCGGTCTCGGAGCAACTAACGATCCCGATTTAGTTCGCCGCGTCTATGAAGCTACCGCCCGTGAATTAATGGCGACTGGGGTATATTGGAATTTTGCCCCATCACTCGATGTTCCTAAAGATCAGCGCTGGGGTCGTGTGTATGAGGCCTTTAGTGGTGACGCTCGTCGGGTTGATGGGCTCACAGCCTCGTCCATTATTGGACTTCAAGGCGAGCCATCTTCGCCTTTAGTATTGGCGACTGCAAAACATTACTTAGGCGGCGGTGCGGCGATTTGGGGCAGCTCAGATACTGAGGATTATAAAATAGATCAAGGCGATATTGAGTTATCGGAGCAGCTTTTACGTAGCGAACATCTTTTGCCCTTCCAGACTGCCGTCGAAGCGGGCGTCGGTAGCGTGATGGTGGCGCTTAATAGCTGGCAAGGGAAAAAACTAAGCTCTCATACATATTTACTGACAGATGTTTTAAAAGGAGAATTGGGATTCACTGGTTTCGTCGTGAGTGATTGGTATGGCGTCTATGAGATTCCTGGAAATGATTATCTTAATACGGTGGCGGCAATAAATTCTGGCGTCGACATGGTGATGCTACCAAAGGATTATAAAAAATTTGCTGCTGATATGCTTCATGCTAAGCAGAGCGGAAAAATTAGCGACAGTCGTTTAGACGATGCGGTTCGACGCGTCCTTCGTGCTAAATTTGCGCTCGGTCTGTTTGACAGAGAGGCTCCAGCGCCCGCTGACTTAGAAGTAGTGGGGTCAGATGAACATCGAGCTATCGCGCGTGAAGCAGTTCGAAAATCATTAGTGGTTCTAAAAGACAGTCGAGATATATTACCTTTATCCAAAGATGTGCAAACACTTCTGGTTGCTGGCTCGGCCGCTGATAACGTGGGACAACAATGCGGTGGGTGGACGGTTGAATGGCAGGGAATTGACGGCAACTGGTTACCAGGGGCGACTTCAATACTCAGTGGCCTGAAGCAAACGGTATCCTCTAAGACAGAAGTAATATATGAGCGTGATGGAAATTTTACCTTGTCCGATAAGGCAGATGTGGGTATCGCTATCATCGGTGAAAAGCCATACGCTGAGGGAGCGGGCGATAATGCCGATCCACGCTTATCAACGGAAGATTTGGCTGTCATTGCAAAGGTTCGTCAGTCGAGCGATAAGCTAGTGGTTATTATTATTTCTGGTCGTGCGCTTAACATTAAGACTCAAGCTCGAAACTGGGAGGCGATTGTGGCCGCCTGGTTGCCGGGCACAGAAGGGCAAGGGGTCGCTGATGTCTTGTTTGGTGGTTATCCCTTTACCGGCGCCCTACCTGTACCTTGGGAGTTGTAGATAAATTAAAATTGCCGCCAAGCATGAATCATTGACAATTGGCGTAATTTAGTGTATATAGGATATACGTTTAACAGTTCATTCACCTCCAAAAAAGAAAAAAATCATGAAAAAAATCGCATTGTTTTTCCTGCTCTCAGCCATCTTGTTTATGAGCTGCAAAAAAGAGATGGAGCCTTTGCCTCAGGTAGAATCCGAAAAACTGGAATTCATCAATTTGCGGATGAACAACCCTTCGCTGTTTGTAATCGAGGATGACACCAGCGCGCAGACAACGCGCGTTACATTTAACGGCGCTACTCTTGTTTCCGAAACATGGCAGCAGGGTATATACGGTGGGCCGATTATCAAAACGTGCCTACTCTGGGCACAATCGAAGAACGAAATAAATTTTTTGTTCGTCGGCAAGAGTGATCTCTCATACAGTCAGCTGCTCGTCGTAAAAAAAGACGGTAGTCTGGAAAGTAAATCAATCTATATTATCGCCTTGCTTGAGGCGGAACTCAGAGGGGAAAATACTCTCTGGATAAAATACAATAACTCCTGGACTCGAACAGGCCCCTTGCCTGATAAAATCAGTGAGATTGTGTTTGCTCCATAGCGCGCAACCGTAATCGAGATACTCAAAAGGCCTTTTTACTAAAAGGCCTTTTCTTTTTGGTCTCTATTAACTCTGGCTGTTTCTTTTCAGTAGAAGTTCTAAGGCTTCCTCTTTGGAGCCGGCTGGTAACACTTCGCCGGCGTTAATAAAATAGATTTCGTCGGCATTTTCAATTGTATTTAAGCGGTGAGCAATAATTACTTTTGTAGTTGAGGATGGCAGCTTGCTTATAATCTCAGCCAATAGTTTTTCAGTAACAGTGTCGATGTTTGCCGTTGCTTCATCAAGAATGAGTAGTTCCGGTTCACGTAAGACTGCGCGGATAAATGCGATAAGTTGCTTCTGTCCGAGGCTGACAGCATCACCATTTGCTAGCAAGGGAGTATCAAGCCCCTCATCAAAGCGACTGATGATTTTATCAATACCGGTGCGATTAATAATTTCTTCAAGCTTTTGCTTGTCTGCTTTAATTAACGCCGTATTACCATACAAAATATTTTCCCGCAGCGTGCCGGAGAAGAGGATCGGCTCCTGGAGAATGAAACCAATTTTATTTGTTCGCTCCTCATGGCTGAGGCTACGTATATCTTGCCCCTTAAAGTAGATCTGACCAGCAGTCGGATTATATAAACGTGCCATCAATGAAGCGGTCGTTGTCTTGCCGCCACCAGTTGGCCCGACGAGAGCGTAGGTTTTACCGCGTTCAAAATTTAGATTGATTTTATGTAATACTTTCTCACTCTCGCTGTATTGGAAGTCGACATCCTTAAAGACTAGTAAACCGCCAACCTCAGTATTTGCGCTGTCAGGTAATATTTGTAAATCGCTCTCAAGGTTCATAATTTCATAAACTCGGTCCCAGCTCGCTAAGGCTGCCTGCAGGCTTGCCCAGAGTGCGGCAAGTTGTCGCAAGGGGTTATAGAAATTGTTGACATACATCAGGAAGCTGATTAACAAACCGATGGTAAATAAGTCATTGCCGATTAAGAAGATGCCGTAGATAAGAACAATTAATTGTCCAGCGCTAGCCGCTAAGCCATATATTGGAGCAAAGGTATTGTTCGCGATGCCAGCAATAATGGAGGCCACATAATTTTTCTTATTTACCTCTTGAAAGCGAGCCTTAAAGAAATCACGACGGTTGAAAGCGATAATCACTTTGAAGTTGTTGAGACTCTCTTGGACTTCAGAGCTAAGACTGCCAAGCGTTTGGGCGCTGCGCAAATTTGTTTTCTTTACCCAAGGTGACAAGAGTAAGGTGATTACAAGCAGAATTATGGCGGGGGCGAGCGTCGCACCACCAAGCCGGGCATTAATACTGATTAAAAATATGGCCGATCCCGTCATTAAAAACAAGCTGCCTACAAACTGCACTAAGGCCTGAGAGAAAAAAATATTAATCTTTTCAGTGTCATTATTTATTCTAGAAATTAAATCACCAGCCTTATTCTGATTAAAAAAGGCGACGGGCAATTCTTGTAACTTGTTAAATATCCGATTACGCATGCGGAATAATACTCTTTGCCCAACTTCGCCCATAATTCTAATTTGCGCATACTGTGCTGCTAGTCCGAGAAGGAAGAGGACAAGTATAATACCAGCAAACAGGAGAACCCCGCCAAAATTACCGACTGCAATATAATTATCAATTGTATGCGCCATTAGTCGCGGTGCGGCGAGGCTGAGCAGTGAGTGTACAATGGTGGCAAGCAGGGCAATAATAATTACTTTCTTCTCGGTGGCAAGCAGTGGCCACATTTTCTTAGCTGAAGAAAATAAATCGCTCTGCTTATGCTCATCTTTTGATATGTTTAAGTCGTATTTCATAAAGTTTCAGTACTTTGCTGTGAATTAAAAATCTGAATATATTCAGGGGAAGTGGTAATGAGTTCTTGATGTTTGCCTGAGGCGATAACTTCGCCCTCCGTTAAGACAATTATCTGATCATAGCTTTCGACCGCTGCTAGTTTTTGCGTGACTGAGACAAGAGTTAGGTCTGGGTAGTTTTCGGCAATGTTTTTCAGAATTTTTTGTTCAGTGTGATTATCGACACGAGCCGTGAAATCATCGAGCAATAGAATCTTAGGATTAATTGCTAAGGCGCGGGCCAACATGATGCGTTGTTTTTGTCCGCCCGATAAACTCTGACCGCGCTCAGAGACGATGGTGTTGATGCCTTGCGGCAATCTCGCAATATAACTAGATAATTCGGCCGTTCTAATCGCCTTCTGTAAATCTTCTTCTCGTACCTCAGTGTTGAAAGCGATATTCTCTCGCAAGGTAACATTAAACATAATGCTATCTTGAAAAACGAGTCCAACTTGTTTATATAACTCTTCTTTTTTATATTCACTTAAATCATGATGATCGTAGCGAATGTGACCAGCCGTTGGTGGAAGTAAACCGACCAACAGATTTAGTAATTGCGATTTACCGGCAGCGGTTGGACCAATAATCGCGACTCTCGTTCCAGGGCTTATTTTCAAACTAACATTTTTTAAGGCCGCTTTCTCGCCGAACAATAAATCAACATTTTCAATTTGAATGCTGCCGTTTAAGGGTGTGGTGATAGTGCCGTCACCCGCGGGCTCAGGCGCTGTGAAAACGTCAACGATGCGTTCATAAGAAGCCTGCGCCTGCGCTATGATATTACTAATGAAGCCAAGGATAAGAACAGGGAAGATGAGGATGGCGACGTAGCTGTTAAACGAGGCAAATTCACCTAGTGTCAAAGACCCTTGAATGATAAAGCGTCCGCCGAGCACAAGAATAATAAGGGTTGCAAACTGAGCCAGGAAAGTAATAATGGGAATAAGGGCGGCAAACAATTTCAAAATACTGATACCGACATTCTTTGCGTCCGTATTCGCATCGTCGAATTTATTGTGCTCGCTTTCATGTGAATTAACAACCCGAATTAAGGCAGCGCCAATAATGCTTTCATTAATGACTTTGTTTAGCCAATCAATGGCTTCACGTGCTTTGGTAAATAATGTTTTCACTTTGCCGAAGATAAGGGCGAAGGCAAGACCGATGAGGGGGAGAATTGAGAGCACAGTTAAACCTAGCCGCCAGTCGATGGAAATAAGAAGATAACTACCACCAACAATTAAAAATAATGAAATAACAATTTGTGCGACGGCAAAGGCGACGAAGTTTTTAATCGCGTCGATGTCAGCCGTGAGGTTGGTTAAAAGTTTTGCCGGGGTAATGCTTTGCACTGAGGCAAAGCTTTGATTGGAAATTTTATCCGACAAGCGATTGCGCAAATCACGGGCGACAATTTCAGAGGCATAGGTCTGCGCAATATTTTGTAAATACGTAAACAAAAAAATACCGGCTGAGGCCCAGGCGAAGCGAGTGTAGATTTGACGCAGGTTCTCACCATTATAATACCCATCAATGCCTTGAGCGAGTAATAAGGGTAGCCAAAGTGTAAAAGCATTCGCAATCAGGGCTAAGATAATTAGCAACAAAATCAGCGTGCGGTATGGCTTTAACAAGCTTAGTAAACCGGGCTTCTTTATTTTTGGATTTTCCTCCTCATTCATATAAAATGATATTAAGCTTAAAAAGATGCTAATAATATTAGCACATAATAATGCATCTAGAAATACAGGCACCATTTACTTTTACCACTTTTTACGTTAGTCGTCAAAATATTCGCTTGTATAAAAGCTTTTTGCTATACTATTTTCATAATAAACAAATATATGATGAAATTTTGGCAGAAGAAAGAAGCGACACAAACTAAAGCTGAACAAGCTGAAAAAATGCCCGTAGAGGAGGTAGTGCCAGCGGAAGCGGCTGCGACTCCAGTTGAAGAACGTTTAGACTTCCGAGAGAATCTAAGGAATTTAAGTGAGGCGATGGAGATACAGCGTGAATTAGGCGGACAGTTAGCGCCTGAGGATGTTGAGCGTATTACTAACATGCAACTCGAGGATTTCCGAGGTTTTCTTTCTGGCCAAGAAGTCTCAATCGACGTAAATGGGGGAAAACTAGTAGATGAAATTGAAAGTTTGCTCATATCTTTAGATAAGGAGAAGGAAACGGAGAAAAAGGAAAATAATCTTGTGCGCCGTCTTGCAAATAATCCAGGCGTGCGCGCCGCTTTTGTGACTCTAATGCTATTTGCAAAATTTGCACCAGAAGCAAAGGCTGCCTCAGACACAAACATCGATAGAAATAACTTTGAAATGGCCAATGATATTTCAAGTTCTAATTCTCTTGAAACAGACGGTGATACCTATCACCCTGATCTCGCCGAATTTTCTGAAGGGGAGGAAGGGGCGAAGGAGAAGTCGGGTGATGCTAAGCCTTTAGACGTCAAACTCGATCGCGCGGAATTACCGGAGGGCACCTTAATTAAGTTGGAAGTAGCAAATTATTTTGATACTGACTCCGATCGTATTCCGGATGAGGCGGCAGAAGAAATTAAAGCAAGTTTTCATTCATTTTTGTCTTCCTTAGATCCAAATAAACTAGACGATCTTGATAATTGGAAGCTTGTCGTTAAGGGCCAAAGTGATGAACGTATGACTAATCGTCTCGGTGGGAACCAACAACTTACTGTTGATCGTATTCAGGCTGTTACTAATATTGCTAACTCGGCCATCCAGAGTCATGAATTTGATGGTTGGCCAGAGGAAAAAGTGCAGGCTATCAAGGCAAAAACAGTGAAACAGGAGCCATTTATTTCTGAAACTGGTCCGGAGAAGGGCACAAAGTATATCACTGACTTAATGAATCCTGAGACCGGTAATCACTATACCGCCGCTGAAACTGAGGCAATTAAGAAAGGTGACCCGGAGAAATATAAAAGCCTGCTTGATGACTGCCGTCAGGTATCTTTCGAAATTGCCGTGCAGGAAAGCTTATCCGAAAGTATTGCTGCTCACAGTGCCTTTATCGTTGTGAAAGATATTTCTCGATCGATGGATAAAAATGATGCGGGCGGATTAACACCGACCGACAAATATTTATCGGAATATTTTGCGGGGCAAACCGTCGATGGCCCTTCTGAATTTCAGTTTGCCGTCTTTGCGGGGGAAGGATTAATTGATTTGAAGAAAGTTGATAATTTTTCTAGCTTCGCCGACGAAATTGCTGATAAAAAAGTTTCTGGCGACGGACGTAAAGAGTTAGCGGTTGGCTCAGCGATTGAGGTGCTTAAACAGACACAACCGAAAGCCTGGCGAGACCGCCCCGCCTTAGGTGCCCTTGGCGATTCGCCCTATATTCTGATAACTACCGACGAGGCCTTGCAGGACGTTACCTATAATAATGTTAAAGAAGCAATAAAAATATCCGAAGAAAAAAACGCCGAAGTTATCTTTGGCTACTGCGACGACAAAGGGGAGACGCTATACTCCATTGACCTTAAGGCGCTTGAAGCGAAAGTTGAGGCCAAGAAGGCACAAGTATTTGCTGATCCGAAGGTGGAAAGTATGCTCACTGACGCTTGCAGCAAAGATGCTTTGAAGAAAATGACGGCTCTCGCCGGAAAGAAGGCGAGTGATGCTGAAAAAATTGCCGAGGCGAAAAATGAGTCAGTAAATACCTATCGCGCACGTTGGCTCGCTTCGAAGAAGCATCTTGATCGGCTTGAGGCCGGCACAAAAACCGATGATAACTTAAAGAGAACTGAGCGCGTTCAGGCAGAAATGACAAACATTGAAGATGGTGCGCGTATAATTTTGGCAGACGCCGCTGCTTTAAAAACTAAAGCGGAGGCTTATCGGGCTTCAATAAAGTCTATTAAAGAAGGGGCTGAGAAATTCAACAAAACTGGGGACAAGAGCGTTTTGCTTAACCCGTATTTTGCTGAGCTATCTTTGGGAGGTAATGACCCGATGTCAATCATCGTTGATCGCAGTGAATTTAAGGATGAGTTGTCATTGAAACGAAACTAACGCCCTTGACTATTTATTAAAAAACAACTATTATCTATCAAGTAGGCAAAATTACGCCCTCAAGCGTAATTTTTGCTTTAAAGAGCATAATTTAACTAATATTTATGGAAATCAGAAACATTGCCATCATCGCTCACGTTGACCACGGTAAAACGACTTTAACCGATGCTTTGATGCACCAAACTGGCATGTCGGCAGACGACGCCACAATGGACAGTAATGCCCTTGAAAAAGAACGTGGCATTACCATTTATTCAAAAAATACTTCAGTTTTTTATAAAGACACGAAGATAAATATCGTTGATACTCCTGGTCACGCTGACTTCTCATCCGAAGTTGAGCGTATTTTGCGTTCGATTGACTGCGTGCTGTTGCTTGTCGATGCGCAGGAAGGGCCGATGCCACAGACAAAATTTGTTTTAAAGAAGTCATTAGAGCTTGGGCTTAAACCAATTGTCGTTATTAATAAAATTGATAAGCCAGCTGCTCGTTCCACTGAAGTAGTAGAAATGGTGTATGAACTATTCTTAGACCTTGGCGCAAGCGATGAACAGTTAAACTTCCCAGTAATATTTGCCGCCGCTAAGCAGGGATTCGCTAAACGCGAATTAACTGATGAGTCCGATAATTTAATGCCACTTTTAGATGCAATCATGTCGCATGTGCCAGCCGCCTCTTCAGCGGAAGCAACCGCAAAACCGCTGCTCGCACAGCCTTTTAATCTTGCCTATGACAACTTCTTGGGACGCTGCGCAATTTGCCGCGTCTATGAAGGTAAAATTAAGACAGCGCAGAATGTTTTCATTGAAGACATGGAAGGCAACACTCGGTCCCGCAAAGTCACAAAGTTATTTACCTATAAAGGCATTGGCCGCACCGAAGTGACTGAAGCTGAAGCCGGGGACATCGTAATGGTTGCTGGTTTACCTGACATTTTTATTGGCGAAACGATTGCCGAGAAAGCCGATCAGGCCCCATTGCCAGCGATTAAAATTGATGAACCGACAATTGCCTTAAACTTCCTTGTCAATAATTCACCTTTTGCTGGTAAAGAAGGGAAGTATGTCACCAACCGTCAGATTAAAGAACGTTTAGAAAAAGAATTAGAAGTGAACGTTGGTTTAAAGATTGATTTCACCGAAACTAGCTACTACCGCGTCTTTGGTCGCGGTGAATTACATATCGCCATTTTACTTGAGAACTTACGCCGTGAAGGTTTTGAATTACAAGTTTCTCAACCTCAAGTTATTATCAAAGAAGTTGATGGCGTCAAAGTTGAGCCATATGAAGAAGTGACAATTGATGTGCCTGAAGCTTTATCCGGTGTCGTGATTGAAAAAGTTTCAAAGCGTCGTGGACAAATGACTGATTTTAGAACTCATAACGGTCAGTCCCGCATCACTTTCTCTGTGCCAACTCGTGGCTTACTCGGTTATCGTAATGAATTCATTGTTGATACTCGTGGAGAAGGTATTCTTTGCGCCCAGGTCTTAGGTTTCCAACCATATGCTGGCGATATTGAAAGCAGTGAGCTCGGCTCCATGGTCTCCATGATGACTGGTAAGGCTCTAGCCTTCGCTCTCTGGAACCTACAGGAGCGCGGTGTGCTCTACATTTCACCAAATACTGAAGTCTATGAAGGTATGGTCATTGGTAACGTCGCTAAAGGTAATGACCTTTCCGTTAACCCAATTAAGGGTAAGCAGCTTACAAACGTCCGCGCCTCTGGTTCTGATGAGGCAATTCAACTCATCCCACCAGTACCAATCACCATCGAAGTTGGTCTTGGTATTATGAATGAAGATGAATACCTCGAAATTACTCCGAAAAGCGTTCGTCTCCGCAAACAGTATTTAACCGAAATCGACCGTCAGCGCGCGAAGCGGGTGGAGAAGAAGTAATATAAAATATAAGAAGATATAGAAAACAGACCGGAAACGGTCTGTTTTTGCTGTTATAGTTGTTATGATTGTATGATTAGACAACATATGTTGTATAATATGACAATTAAGGGTATATTTCGCTATTAATAAATAAAATATAGCAAAATAATGGTTAATAGTAGTTAGACTATTATAAAGCGTAATTTGGAATAGTCTTGACTATTCGAAATTATAGTATATAATAGTCTTATATGAATAGACAGCAAAAAGCACAAATAATCAAAGATTTAGACAAAAAAATTGTCTTTTTAGTTGGGCCAAGACAAGTCGGTAAGACTTGGCTCGCTAAAACTATTGGGCGGGAATTTAGTAGAACTGTTTATTTAAATTATGACCGCTTAGAAGATCAGGCTATCATCAAGAATGAACAGTGGCTAGAGGATACCGATCTGCTCATTCTAGATGAGCTACATAAGATGAAAGGGTGGAAAAACTTTTTGAAAGGTGTTTTCGATACTAAACCAGACCGTTTGAAAATACTAGTCACCGGTAGCGCGCGTCTGGATACTTTTAGACAGACAGGCGACTCACTGGCGGGCAGATTTTTTGTACATCACTTGTTGCCTCTATCGCTTGGCGAATTAAAAAACGAACAAGAGCAACCTGATTTAAATCGTCTATTACTAAGGGGCGGTTTTCCTGAGCCTTTTTTAGCACCTAATGATACCGAGGCAGAGAGGTGGCGTTCTCAATATATAGATAGTTTGATTCGGACTGACGTGTTTGATTTTGAAAAAATTAATGACTACAAAGCAATTAGAATGGTTTTTGAATTATTAAGACGAAAAGTGGCGTCACCTATTTCTTACACCTCTATTGCAGAAGATGTTGGCGTTTCACCCGTAACGGTTAAGAAATATATTAATATATTAGAATCTCTGTTTATTATTTTTAAGGTTACCCCATTTTCAAGAAAAATTGCTAGATCAATATTAAAAGAGCCAAAAATATACTTCTATGATAATGGTTTAGTGATAGGTGATGAGGGCGTACGTTTTGAAAATCTGATTGCCAATTCTTTACTAAAATCAGTCTCCGGGAGAAATGATAATTTAGGAATAAATGAGCAGCTACACTACTTAAGAACAAAAAATGGACAGGAGGTCGATTTTGCAATTGCTGCGAATAATGTTTTAATAGAAATTCAAGAGGTCAAGTTGTCTAACGGAGACTTAAGTAAGAATCTCAGTTACTTTTCCGAAAAATATAATTTAAAAGGGAAGCAAATTGTTAAAGAATTAAAAAGAGAAAAACATCTCGGAAATATCGATATTGTAAGAGCACAGAATTATTTGGAAAATTTATATATTTAAATGCTCGACAAACTCTTCCTACAACTCGAAAAAATCACTCCTGCCCGCTATCGCTGGGTCTGGAACCATGAAGGTTTCCGGCGTTATTTTGCAAACACTGGCTGGATGTTTTTTGGGCAGATATTTTCACTTATACTGTCCTTTTTCATTGGGGCCTGGCTTGCGCGTTATCTCGGACCGACAAACTACGGCATCATCAATTATACCGTCGCCTTTGCCGGTTTATTTGGCTTTATTGCAACCTTGGGAGTTGACGCCATATTAGTGAGGGAACTGGTGAAGAATCCTGAGAAAAGAGATGAGTTAATGGGCACGAGCTTTGTCTTGAAGCTCATCGGCGGTGTTGTCGCCTTGCTGCTCGTTACAGTTGCCGCTTTTGCCTTTGAGACCTCAACTCTAAACCGCTTGTTTATCATCATTTTCTCCTTTGGCTTCATTACGCAGTCTGTAAACGTCATCTATCATTATTTTCAAGCGGAAGTAAGAGCGAAATATAACTCTTTGAGTCAATTAGCAGCAACTATTGCAACTAATGTTTTAAAGATAGTATTCATTCTTGTTGAAGCTGATTTAGTTTGGATAATTATCATCTTTGCGGCAGATAGTGTCTGGCAAACCCTCTTCTTTTTATATTACTACAAACGTCAGGGCTTGAAGTTGAGCACTTGGAAGTTTAATAAGTCTTTAGCGAAGCAGATTCTCGCCGGTTCAAAGTATTTAATGCTCTCAGCAGCTGCTGCTTTTGTGTTGTTTAAGATTGATCAGGTGATGATTGGAAGACTACTCGGCGAGGGCGCGGTTGGTTTATATGCGGCGGCAGCAAAGTTTGGTGAAATCTGGTATTTTCTGCCTGGTATTCTCTGTGCGTCCTTATTTCCTGCTATAATTAACTCAAGGACAGTGAGTGAGACTTTGTTTAAGCAGCGCTTAATCAACTTCTACACTCTGATGTTTGTCATTTCTATATTAATTGCGACAGCAACCTCGGTATTGGCTCGTCCGGTGGTATTATTGCTGTTTGGACAAGATTACGCTGCTTCGGTTGGCTTATTGCAGATATATGTCTGGTCAGGCGTGGGCTTGTTTATGGCCTGGGCAATACAACAGCGTTTAACGGCGGAAGACAGGATGAAAGCGATTTCAAACGCCTATCTAGTCGCTATGGTTATTAATGTTATATTAAACTACTTCTTCATCACCCGCTTCGGCCTCACCGGCGCTGCCTGGGCAACGCTTATTGCCTATAGCTTGCTGCCGGTGATGATGATGGGGAGGAAAAGAAGGTGATTAATTTGTGTATATTAAAAAACAGGCTACTGCCTGTTTTTTTTGTTAGAGCAATTCTTTTAGAAGAGGATAGTTCAATGATCTTCGATAAAGTTTGGACACAATTTTTTTTCCAGCTGACCCTATCATTATTCTCCTTGTTTCATCGTCAAGTAATTCTAGAATTTTACTGGCTGACTGCGTGGGCTTCGCATAATCCATAAATATTATGTTTTCATTCTCCTTGACCCCCTCAATTCCTGCGGCATTATTGGCGGTTGATACAACGGGCAGACCGATAGACATCGCAAGAAGAGACTTTGTCGGCACGCCCGCCCCAAAGTCAGCCGGACTAATAAATATAGCTTGCTCGGCTAGAAGTGTGTAGGGGTCATCAACAAATCCCATTGGGATGCATGAAGAGTATTTAGAAAAGAGTTCTTTCGATTGTCTGCCGATTATAATCAGTTTAGTTTCGGGTTTAGCCTTTGTAATTAAAGGTAGAATTTTTGAGCAAAATATTTCCAGACCCTGTCTATTCGGGGGGTATAGCAAATTTCCTATAAATGCTAAATTATTTGTTTTTGGGGAGTAGTTATAAGATAATAAACGTTCATCCATGCTATGTCTTATAACTTTAATGTCTTTTGTGTTGGTTTGTTCAAATTTTGATAAGATGTGAGCCCTGTCCCTTTCGGAAACAATTGAAGCCTTATCAACTAAAGCCAGAATCTTTGTTTCATATTTGCATACACGACTTGACTCAATTTTATATATATATCTCCATATTCCTGTAGCTTTTTTTGAAGCGTCTGCATAGTTTAGGGAAATAGCATCATTAAAGAAAACCAATATTTTGCTGTGGCAATCTGTTTTTTTTAGAAGAGAAATATATTCCCCAAAGCGAATGGTGTGGAAGCAAATAGAACGGAATTGATTGCACTGACTTTTAAGCTGATGATAGGCATGCTTATTCCAAAAATAGGCAGCTTGCAGGGGCTTCTTGGAAAAAAGGGAAATTGCCGCATTAGCGTAGCTGAAAATTTTGCTTATACGGTAATTTTTTACCGATTTAACTCCAAGTGAGTGAAGCTTTGATTCTTGCGCAGAAGAGAGGTTCTCGTTGCCTATAATAAGAATAGAAACTTCAAAGTCTTTCGAGAGATCTTCGATTTCGTTTAGAATCCTTTCCCTTGTCCCGTCGACAGCCGGGTAGGGAGGCCGAGTTAGTACTAGCAGAATGGAGTCTTTCATAGTTTTGTTGTGATTGCGCGCCATCCACCATGAATCCAGGCAAAAATATTTTTCGTTGAATTTCCACCTTTAATTATTTGGTAGAATCGAAAAGGACTGTAGAGGAATATAAATAGAACAATGGCGTAAGGCAGGTGAAGGGGGAAATGTTTTCTTGTTAAAAGAATAAAGCTGAAAGCGAGGTTATCTAGTACAAAACTATTAGTTCGGCTTTCCGCTGCTCTTTTTATGTTATGGTATGCTTTCGCCACCTTAACATATTTTACAGGAATATCTTTCTTTATGGCCCTTAGACAAAGATCAAGATCTTCACCGTAAAAGTAGAAAGCCTCGTCGAACCCTCCTAATTTCCTGATTGCTGATTTAGGCAATAGCATGACACAGCCCGAAATAAAATCCACGGAGGCCGTGCTTGTGTCCGATAGGGTCTTGTTCTTATCTGGAACAACAATGTTCATTTTTAAACGTGAGAAGCTTCCTCCTCCTTGCCAAATTATGTCCGGCTCACCTTTGTAGTATATGGCTGGCCCTGTAATAGCTTCATTTTGGGATTCTTTAATTAACTCTGAACAGCAGTTTTCTTCCAATTCAGCATCATTGTTAACTAGCAGAAAATAATCGCTTTCTTCATAACTTGTTCGTATTCCTTGATTAACACCTTTGGAAAAACCGAGATTTTTTTCATTGTATATATACTTATACTGAGGGAATTCCGCTTGAACCCTTTTGGTGCCATCATCCCCAGAGGCATTGTCGATAATTAAAATATTAAGAGAGTGGTTGTTGGGTAACTTTTGTGCCTCAAGAGACCGTATGCATGACAAAACGTCAATATAGTTTTTATAGTTGAGGATAATCGCTGTGATAATCATAAAGAGGCCATTATATCGATTATTATTCGACTAATCCGAGAGGGGCTTAGTTCTTTTTGCCAATATGACGCTATGATTGCGGGGTCGTAATCTTCACTATTCCATTTATTTATTTCATCGTATAAGGCTTCAATAAAGGATTCTGTTTTTAGGTCAGATGTGAGGCGACCGCTAAAACCGTTGTTTGAGAAATACTGAAAGCTTGTGAGGGGTCCGCCTACAAATGAACAGCCGCAACAAAGGCTTTCCGCAACAGCAAGGTTATAGCTTTCGGCGACTGATGGGGCAAAGAGTATTTTAGTTTCCGCAAGATCCTGGAAAACTTCGGTGTGGGGTTTTTTTTCAGATGAGCGAATATTAGTTCTTGGGTTTTTTTCAAGAATTTGTGCTGCTAATTTCTCTGATCCATTCCCGATTAAATGTATTTGCCAATCACACTTCAAACCTGAAAGCGTCCTAACCAGAGCCGTCGCATTCTTTCTCGTGTCATCCCATCGCCCAATAGCAGTTATTATATTTTGTTTAGTAGTGATATCCTTGGGCCAGTTCGAAACGGGGTTCGGGATGATTTTAATTTTGTCGATTAAATCCTCTCGTTTCCAAAAGAGAAGAGATTTTTTTAAATTGTCTGCTGCGACCGGAGTTTCAATAATAACAGCATCGCTGGTTTGAATTTGCTTTATTTTTATTCTGCTGATAATTCGTGGGAAGAGTGTCCATTGAGCCATCCGTACAAGATGAACCATCTTTGAGGCAATCCCTTTGTTTAATCCGAATACTTTCAGGTAGCTTGGCTTTAACGGATATATCAAATATCCATCTGAATCTAATTTTAAAATCACTCTTACCCCCGCTTCCTTCGCTGCCGATATCATTTTAGAATAACGCAGAGACAGCCAAGAGTATATTATCAGGGAGTCAATTTCGGACTCTTTCCAATAATTTGGTTCATTGCGTTGAGCTTCGCTCAGTATAGAGGTCGAAAATATGCGGCTAACTTCAGTGGCTGCATGATGTGAAAACACCTTTACGTCGATTCCTTCCTCAATCAACCCCAAGGTAATTAGACCGGGGTCTTTTGTTAATTCTGTCGCGGTGAAGTTTTCTAAGAATACCCCAAGCCTCATAGTTTTTTATATATTTTTTTCAGGATGTAAAATAATCCAACCTTTTTTAAAAAGAATTTAAATTGATGCAATGGCGCAGTCAATGCTTTCATGATAGCTAAATCAGCGCTTCTGTCTGGCCTCGCAATATCGGGATGAGTCGTGATAGTTAAGGGATAAGAGCACTCCAACGTCTTGCTCTTCCCATTGGTAAGAGTCATACCCAGATTTTGAACTAAATTAACGCGAGGACGGATGCAGAGACCCTTATTTTTGAAGGAAGTATATGCTAATTGGTAATCCCAGTTATTTATCTTCCTATTTTTAATTTCATAAAAATAGTTTAACCAATATTTTTGATGACTTCGTTTAGGAAAAATCTTCTCAATATCTCTAGACTTATCATATTCGTCGAAAGTAGTAAGATGAAAATCATATTTATCCCATGAGCGTTTCCATGTCGCCCAGCCCCAAACGCTAGGAATATAGGTAAAAAAATAATCAGCCTCAGGTGCCTCCTGAAAAACACTAGGCACACTAATGCCGCTAATTAAGAATACTTCATCTTGATTATGATATCGTTCTAGTAGCTGCTCGCAAAAAGCAAAAAAATCATTGTGGGGAAGACAGTCATCTTCTAAAATTATTCCAGCAGGAACCTGCTCGAAAAACCAGGAAATCGCCGACTGAATAGCTTGGCCACAGCCTAGATTTGATTCTCTAAATAGATAACGAGGGGTGCAGTCCCAATCTAAACCTTCGGTTACAATCTTTCGGGTGGCGGCACAAGATAACTCGTCTTGGTGGTTTTAGGTCGTGGTCCGTCGGCGGCAATATAAAGATTTTTAGGTTTGATTTCCCTTAGTCTATCCCAAATCGCAGCTGTTTCCAGGGGACGATTGAATATTAAGAAAAGGATGGGTGTTTCAAAGGATTCGCTCATATTTGTTTGATAGTGATTGCGGGTTTTTTGATTAGACCTATCCCACAACCGCTATTGCCACGATTTTCTTTTATATATTCCTTATGTTCAAAACGCCCCTTTATTTCCTGCCAAAAGCGCTGAGTGCCGAATGAGGGATCTAAATCGTTAGTTACAATATCGTGGAATGCAATTAACCCTCCAGGTTTTACTAAGGGATAGTAATTTTCAAAATCAGATTTTACGCCCTCATAGCTATGGTCTCCATCAATAAATAAGAAATCTATTTTTTCATCTCCGATTATTTCTTTTAACTCATTAATAGTTTCTTGAGAGTGGGAGTCAAGTCGTAAAAGTTCTAATGTCTGGTTTGAGCTGGCAAAGGCTTGCATGAGTGGTATTCTATATTTAAGGTAGCCCGCCCCATAGCGACCAAATGGCAGGTCGATGCTGATTATCTTTGCATCAGGCGCAGCTGCTTTCGCCAGCATAAAGAGGGTGCCACCCGTGGCGGTGCCGATTTCAAGAACTATTCTAGGCGCTCTTTCTCTAACTTCGGTCATTAAACTTATAATCTCTTCTTTGATTTGTGAGGAACGGAAATTTATATTAAACCCTCTGACAATGGGGCCTACCCTGAATTGTTCTGTCCAATTGTATGCCTCTTCAGGCGTAAAGTTAATACTATTCGTTGACTTTACTAATTTCCTTAAAGCAACGGTCACCAACCATGGGAAATATGTTATAGATATTACCGACTTGATTATGTTTTTTATTTTTTGCATCTTTCTTAAGTTAATGATTTAGAACAGTTGTGGCCTCGCCAGATAAAGAAGTGGCAGCTTTACAAAATTAATAGCCTCTATTTACGTTGAACAATCATTGGATCTTTTTAAGTCTATTAAAGACGAGGCTATATTGCTTTTTGCCAAAAAGCATAATGAAAACAGCGGCTGAAAAATACTTTAAAGACTGTATACGGGGAATACCGGGAGTTATTAGCTCAGGTAATGTTTTAATAAAAAAGATATAGTCTGGAAAAGTCTTATTATCCAGTCCAGCAAAATCGAAAAAATATCTTGAAACAAGTTTAGTGCCACCGCCATCCCTATAGAACTTATATAAATTATAAATATTTGTAATTTTTAAACCCTTCCACCGATTATCTGGATAAGGGTGATGTCTGTAAAAATATAATGGATCAGAGATAACGGCTCCATGAATGTTCTCAGAAAGTAGATCTGCCAGAAAAGGTCTGTCAAAAAGCATGGAATAATCCCTGAGGTTTACCTTGCTATTGTCTAGGAATTTTCTCCTATATACTGTTGACCCAAAAGCAAAGTTATTATTCTCTGCTGCAAACATAACAAAAGTATGCCTATCCATTTTTTTTACAGCAGTTCTTGTTATTTCCTTGTTGGCCGGAATCGAGTTAGTAAACAGCATTGATTCGCATGTCACAAACGCCAAACTTTGGTCTGCATCTAATAAGTCTATCGCAATTTTCAAATATTCCTTATGAAGTGCGTCATCTTCGTGGTGACATATAATGTAATCCGTTTTGCTTTCAAAAAAAATACACTTTATCATATTATTTATCGCTCCGAGATTTACTTCATTTCTTACATATTCAATGTTACATTCCTCGCATTCGAAGTCTTTATATGATAAAGGGCTGCAATCGTCAATTATTACTTTTCTTACCGATTGATAGTCCTCAAGTTGCTTTACAGCCTCTTTGAGTAATTCCGGTTGGTTAAAACAAGGAAAAGTAATTGTGATGCTGTTATCCGACATAGCTAGAAATTTTTAATAACTATGATATTTTGTATGCTTATTTCCTCAGGTTTTTCTTCATAAATACCATCTTTTGTCTGATAGTAAAATTCTAAGTTATCTCCAAGCGATGAGAATGTCTTTTCATTTATCTGTGAATGATAATGATGTTTATTTATACCTTCCATTTCCATATAAGGCGCACTTATAATCACTTTTTTTGAGCACAAACTCTTTAGTCTCTGAAGAATTAAGTCTAAATCAGCCTTAATATGCTCAATCGTCTCAAATGATACAACTATGTCCGCGTGGTCGTTTATTTGAAAAAAATCACTAACAAAAAAATTGACATTATCACCCGCATAATGACGTGTAGCGTAAGCGATTGCTGATGATGAAATATCATAACCTCTCACCTTGTTACAGTAGCCTGAAATAATTTTTGTTCCATAACCAGTTCCGCATGAAATATCGAGTACAGAGTCATTCCGACTGATGTGCTTTTTTAGAAATGTATACCTTATTTCTTGCGTGTTGTCAGAAAGTCTGACAGCGCGAAATAATTTCGGATCATATCTCTCGCCTGAGTTGAGAGTTTTTTTTGCAAAAATTGAAAGTATTTTGTATTTTATATAATTACTTAAAATACTGGGTCGTAACAATATTTTTTTTAACTTACGAAGTATCATATGGTTTACATGGATAGTTATTTCAAAATTTTATAATTATAACTTTCAATTTACCTCCCCCTTCTCCCCAAGACAGTAGCAACCGTCTTGAGAATAATCGAGAAGTCTAAGTATAGCGACCGGTGCTTGATGTAGTACAGGTCGTTTTGTAATTTCTTTAAAGTGTCTTCAATGCTCGGGGAATGATATTCACCCGATATCTGATCCCAGCCTGTTAGTCCGGGTTTAATGAGTAGTCTCGTTGTATAGAAGGGAACTTTCTCTTCTAGTTCAGTCGATAATTCCGGTCTCTCGGGACGTGGGCCGATAAAGCTCATCTCGCCCTTAATAATATTTAATAGCTGTGGGATCTCATCAAGCCGTGAAGTGCGCAGGAAGCGGCCGCTCGCGCTAATGCGGGCATCATTTTCAGTCGTCATCGCAAAATCATTATTAGCGACCCGCATGGAACGGAACTTATATAATTTGAAAATCAAGCCATTTTTGCCGACTCGGTTTTGAGTAAAGAATACCGGCCCGCGACTGCCGAGCTTTACGAGGACGGCAATAAGGGGCCAGAAGGGCAGCGAAATTATTAAGCCAAAAAAAGCGAGAGCAAGATCACTCAATCTCTTTATGCTATCAAAATATTTCTTTTCACCCTCCCTTAAATTCTCTAAAAACCAGTTCTGATTAATACTGGCGACCGGCACCTTCTGATTTAGCATTTCGTAAAAATCTTCGTAGGAAAAATATGTTACTTGATGACGTAATAAGGCAAATAAGGCTTGGCGCAGTTCGGGATTACTCTCAAAATCATCAACCAGCACTAGCGTGCGAATGTTTTTCTCTCTTATCTGTGTTTCGAGCTGATGCAAGTCTTCTAAACTACGAAAGACAAGTGCTGTTTGATAACCAAGGCTGGGGCGGCTTTGTAAGTCGGCAATTAAAGCGGCTGCCTCCTCATTATAACCAATGATGCCGAGATTATTTTGCCAGGTATCAGTTTGCGTCATCCAAAAAGCGAGGCGACGCCAAATCAAAAAGCCGATAAAGGCAATGACAGCGAAGATGGCGAGGTTGGTTTTTGGGGCAATATCAACGCGGGGGTAGATGTAGAAATAGATGACGGCGAGCAGGGAGGCGGCAATGACACTATTAATCGTCTGCTTAGCAAAAAGACGAGCCGAGGCCATGCGCCGCAAGCTGTATAGGTCATTAATATAGAAAGAGAGGATGAAGATAACAAATACGCCGGCGAAATATCCCCAGTGAGCCTGCCAATAGGGGGCGACGCCACCAACGCCACCAATGAGACGGTAGCGGACGAACAAAGTCAGGGCGAGAGCGGCGTGTAACACAAATAAATCACCGAGCAGAAAGATGAATTTTTTGATTTGATGTTTCATATTTATGCTTAAATGATAGCACAAGCGAACCGAAAAGCAATTACTTATTGCTCACCATACCTTGACAAGTATATATAAATGTGCTATACTTGGACTAAGTCGAAAGTGTCTATAAATTGATAAAATTATGCTTAAATTAAATAGAAACAAGGTTTTTTCCACCTCAATCGGCCTCATTGGCCTGTTTATTGTGGTCCTTTTCCTTAATATTAGGGAAGTAAGTGCCTTAAGTCCGGATATTACGCAAGTAAAAGTGCCAGGAAATCCGGCCGTATATTACCTAAATCACGCAACGGGGCAACGAAAAGTCTATATCAACGAGGCTGTATTTTTAGATTACGGCAATGATTTTAATGATGTTAAAACGATTAGCCCGGAAGAGTTAAGTAAATGGGCCGAAGCGCGCCTTATTAAAACTGAGGGCAGTAAGGACTTATATTATATTAGTTCTGGTAAGAAGGTGCGTATTAATGGACTTGATGATTTGCGCAACTATAATTTAGAAATGGTGTCCCCGATTACTGTGTCTGACTTTGAATTATCACAATATGAGGAAACGGAAACATATCAGTCGGCTGGTTTAGATAAAACTGAGGGCCTTAACGTTTCACAAGTCTTAGTGCGCAACGCCAATTATGGTCAGGTGCTTGTTCCGGGAACGGCTGATAATAATGTAATGATTATTCGCCTGTCTGCCGGAAATGAAGGCGCAAGCTTGCAGCGTCTCACCTTCAAGTTAGAAGGTTTATTCAACGATGCCTTAATTGATGAAGTATATTTATTAAACAGCGTAACGGGCGAACGTGTCCGCGGTGGCAAGAGTTTACGTGATCGCACCCTCGTGCTTCATGTTAATCCGAATGAGGCCACAATTACCCCCAACAGCACTCTGGAATTAAAAGTGATGCTTAATTTATATAATATTGCCGGTGTCGCCAATCAAAATTTGCGCTTTACCCTTGTTGACGCTAGTAGTGTCGAGGCAACGCATTTAGCGACGGGCGCTTTTCCGCTGCATAGTAGTGAGTTTAAAATGATTGAAGCCGGACAAATTCTTGGCTCCACTCGTGTTGATGAGCAGAGTCTGAATGGGGCCGGTACTCAGAAAAATCTCGGTAAATTTACCATTACCGAAACAAGCGGGCGGGAAGACGTATATATTAAAGAATTAGTATTTAGAAATAGTGGAAGCGCTTCCCGTCGAGACTTAGAGTCATTTAAGTTAAAGCAGGGCGAGCGGGTAGTGGCAACGGCGCGAAGAATGGAAAGTAATCGCATTGTCTTTGATGTAAATTACCTCCGCATTCCGGCCGGGACTAGCGTCGACTTAAGCGTCAGCGCCATTCTTGGTACCGACTACGAAGCTCCCCGCAGTGTTAATCTGACCCTCGAGCGCAGCCGGGTGACCGGGCGAACTTATGAGCTCTCGCTGCCGACAGAAATATATAATTTAGAAGAAGAATTCATCTTGCCCTAAGCATAATAAAACAGGCTAATACAGCCTGTTTTTCGTTTGGCGGAAGCAGGCGCAATGTGGTATAATTAAAGCGTTGTACGTAAAATAAGGATTATTATATAAGGTATTATGACTAAGCTAAAAAAAATCTTTCCTCTAGCACTGATTGTTGCTGGATTTTATTTATTTGTCTCTGCGCCTCAAGTTTCCGCGGCTGTATGTGACATCGACACACAGTTGGACGTGGTTGCACGTGACAGCGGCGGCTCTTATATTCCAGGTGTTAAGGCGGAATTATATTATCAAGTAACTGATGCAAACGGCGATCCTAAGCCAGGCACAAGAGCCACATCCGCCACGGCGAACGCGAATACCGGTATCGCGACTTTGAAATTTCGAAACAGTGGCGCCGAGAGTGCGACCTATGCTTTAAAAATACAGTCAATCACGAAAGAGTATACAAGCTTCTGGTATTACGGCCTTGATTTGTCTTGCGGACAGCAAGCAAACTTAGAGAAAACTTTAAGCGGCATAAATATCGTCTTGCGTGATTACGATGGCAATTTGTTATATAACACCGCTCTTAGTATTTATACTCAGCGCTACGACGCGGACGGCAATGCCGTCAAGCAAACCAAGGACTTAGTCGCTAGTTTAAACACTGGTGTCTCGGGAGCCGTCTCGCTGTATGTGCCGCAGGGCAGTGTCCGTAGCCTTGATGGCGTGCAAAGCGATGATTATGTGCTTGAAATAACGCGGAATAATAAGAAATTTAGTTTGTATAATATTAAAGTCATTGATGGGCAGATGACTAATGTTAATTATTATTCCAGTGCCTTAAAAGTGACCTTGCGTACGGCGGTCGGGGCATTATTTCCAGGAAAGACGAAGGTAGAAGTCTGGGAGCAGGTCGTTGATAGCAATAACAATAATGTGCGCGGTGATAAAATTGGAGAATTTTTAACCCTTGATGATGGTTACGGTATTTTTGAAAATCCGGCGAGCGTTTACGTGCTGGGGGTTAAAGGTAGTAATGGTGAATATGATTATCTCTGGGACGTTGAAATAAATGACGGTCAACTCAATGAATATGAGTGGAATGTCGGGACAACTTGGCAGGCGGGTACCGAAACCTGTCAGACGAGTTCAAAATTTATTCTCAATTTAATGGGGATCAATGGTTCGCCCTTATCAGGTTTTAGATATGAGTTATATGAACAAGAGCTTGATACCTTTGGGCGACCAGCCGTCGGGAAAAAGGTTGGCGCCGGCACATCGAGTGCGACCGGTCGCGCTGAGCTTTCATTTAAACCAGACCCTAGAAAAAACTACGCTTTAAAAGTGTACGAGAAAAAAAGTGATGTCGGTGAATTCTGGTTCTTTGACAGCGTTCGCTTTGTTTGTGGTGCTGACCGCACAATGAACAAAAGCCTGCCATATTTAAGAATTATTTTGCGTGACGGCAGTGGTAATTTGAAAAAAAATTATTCCTTCTCGCTCTATGAGCAAACATATGACGCCGATAACAAGCCGGTAAAAGATACGAAGCGTTTAATATCAAGTTTGAAGACTGGCGAAGACGGAGCGGCTACGGTTTACGTCGCCCCGCGTCATCCTTACGATTTAAATAAACGCGGTTTATATGTTTTCTCCGCTTCATCAGGTAAGAGTGTCTTTGATGCCTATAATATTGCCGTCTCAGCGGATAGCAATGCGACTTTTGAATACGTATTTAGTAATTTGTCGCTCACCCTTCGTAATGCCGCTGGTCAGGCGCAAGCGGGTAAAGATGTAAAACTATATACGCAGGCAAATAATAATGGTCAGCTAGCGCTAGGAGCATTACTAACGAGTGGTAAGACTGACGATTCCGGAAACGTGCAACTTGAATATCCGGCCGGAACCTATGCCGCGGTTACTAAGGATTCGCTTGGTAATGAGGCGATATTTTGGAATATAAACATTGTTGATCGGCAGGCAAATCGCTCCGACTTAGTTTTGAATACAACTAAGATAACACTCGCTAACGCTGTTGGTGAATTACTCGCCGCCGGCACAAGTCTAAAAGTATATTCTTTATATGAGAATAAGGGTGGGTATTATAAAGACAAGGAGGTCGGCACGGTAAAGCTCAGTGCAAATCGTCTAGGTGAAGCTTTGCTTGGCGAAGGTCCATACTTAATTTCATATATCGATAAGGCTCAGGGTGAATTCGGGCAGGCTTTCTGGGCAATTAATGGTGGTACAAATAATATCAGCATTAAGATGGTGAAGTCACAACAGATTACGGGCGGACAAAGATTCGCCTTGTCTAAACCGGCAAGCGTGGCTGTTGGCGCAGTTAACGCCGACGCAATCTCTAAACGCATGGCTGGCAATATTTTATTGCAAGTTGAAGATAAGGGACAGGCTTGGTATCTCAATCCCAAAGATTTAAAGAGATATTATATGTCTAACGGCGCCGCTGCCTTTGGCATTATGCGTAGCGCTGGCGTGGGCGCAACGGACGCCGATTTAGCAAAAATACCAATTGGCGTTGATTCCCGTTTTGCCGGCGTCGATAGCGATGGCGATTTATTGCCTGATGGTCTTGAGGTAGCGATTGGGACAAATCCGTATGATAGCGATAGCGATAATGACGGTTATTTAGACGGGGAAGAAGTGAAGAACGGCTTTAATCCGCTGGGCACTGGCCGCTTGAACTACGATTTAAATTTCGCTAACAAGCAAAAAGGCAGGATTTTATTACAGGTGCATAAAAATGGTGAGGCTTGGTATATCAATCCGAAAGATGGTAAGAGATATTATCTAGGTAACGGCGAGCTCGCCTTTCAAATCATGAGATATTTAAGCGTTGGTATTACTAATAAAGACTTAAACACTATTAGCCTTGGACAATAATATGGGTGATGCGAAGACACAATTTGTTTGGCCGGCGATTGGACAGGATCGTGCTTCCGCTTTCTTAGAAAAAAGCTTGCTTTCGGGTAAGCCGGCGCAGACCTATATTTTTAGTGGGCCACGCGATTTAGGTAAGGCGACCTTAGCTTTAGCTTTCGCTCGTAATCTCTGGCGCCTTGATGGCGGGGAAGCGGAAGCGAATAGTAATCTCGGTGGGCTTGATTCGGATTTATATATTTTGGAGCGTGACCCTGAGAAAAAACAAATTAGCGTCGAACAAGCTCGTGAATTTAACAAACGACTGGGCTTAAGCTCATTCCTTAATTCCTATAAAATCGGTATCATAAAAGAAGCGGAGCTCTTATCAACGGAAGCACAAAACGCCTTACTGAAAACTTTAGAAGAACCGCGGGAAAAGGTTGTAATTATTTTGCTAGTTGATGATGTCAGCCGTTTAATGCCGACAATTAGTTCGCGCTCACAAATACTATTCTTTTATCCTGTTGGCCCGGAGTCAGTCTATGACTTCTTGCTTTCGACTCTAGAGCTGAAACGCTCTACAGCCAAGGAAATGGCCGCCGCCGCTCTTGGTCGACCCTTGCAGGCTAAATGGTGGGCAGAGAATCCGGCTTTATATAAAGAACATCAAGCGACTGTTGAAAATTTATTTACATTCATTGAAAGTGATTTGAGTAAACGCCTGAGCTTAATTAGTGAAGCTGGAACTGATAGTAGTTTGGATGCGGCGACAGCTCTTCACTGGATTGATACTTTTGAAAGTCTCTGGCGAGACGCCTTACTCATCTCGCTCGGACAAGAGGACAGACTGCAGTATCCCGCTCTGCAGGAAAAATGGAAAAAGATGCTCATTGCAGAAGAGGAGGCGGGGGCAATGAGAAGGGCAGTATTCAATCTGAAGCAATTACAGCAAGCACGCGAGTATATTAGAGGAAATGTGAACCCCAAAAATATTTTAGAAAGTTTAGCCTTATATTTTTAAACTTTATGCATAAATCAAAACTATTAATTCTCCTACTCGTTGCCGGCTTCGCCTTAACTGGCTGTTCAATTTCCATTGGCTCTGGTGGCAAAACTAGTGTTGGCACCGCTACTGACGGCGGCGTCTGGATTAGTGCTGATCAAGGAGTGAACTGGCAGCAGATGTCGCTCATTCCGACCGTGACTGGCCGGCCACAGAATATTGCCACTACCAACATTATTACCCTCACTTCTGACCCGCAAGAATCGACAGCAGTGTATCTCGCTACGGCTGAGCGTGGACTATTCTATACCTATAACGTTAATAACGGCTGGAATCACGTGTCAGGTCTCGGTCAAGCAACGATTCGGGATGTGAAGGTTGACCCGAAGAACAAATGCGTAATTTTTGCAGCGACTTTAAACCGTTTATATCGCTCTGACGATTGCGGACGCGGCTGGCATCAAGTTTATTATGATAATAATCCCGGTGTTACCGTTACGGCCATCTCCATCGATCACTACAACAGCGATAACGTCTATATCGGTACTTCGCGCGGTGATGTGATAAAGAGTATTGATCACGGTATTTCCTGGCGGACAATTCAACGCATTGAGGCGCCAATTGCGCGCATCATTGTGTCACCGCAAGATAGTCGTCAAATATTTATCGCAACGACGCGTAATAATATATATCGCTTTAAAACAAACACCGTTACCAATCCCGACACTTCTGGGAACATTGAGCAGAACTTTGCGGTGGAAGACTGGGAGGATATCGGCATCGTTTTAAAGGACTTTAAATTAGGCAATAACTTCCGTGACCTTGTGACCTGCGCGACTGACGGCACTCTATTTTTAGCGACAGATAAGGCAATTGTACGCTCAGCGGACAAGGGAATTACTTGGGAAAATATCAAGTTGATTACTCCCGAAAAAGACGCTATCATTAACGCGGTGGCGGTCAATCCGAAGAACTCAAAGGAGTTATTCTATGTTACTAATACTACTTTCTTCCGTTCTCTTGATGGCGGGGTTACCTGGACCAGCAAGAAGTTGCCGACGACTCGCGCCGGCTCCGATTTGCTCGTTGATTTCAATAACCCCAATATCATGTACATGGGAACCTTTAAGCTCGAAAAATAATTACTAAACATAAATATATGAATGATTTTCTAAGTACAAAACAGGCTGATTTTGAAGCTACGGTTGATTTCTTTCGTCGCGACATCGCTTCTTTACGCACTGGGCGCGCGAACCCGGCTGTGCTCGACAATATTCAAGTTGAAGCTTATGGCGTTATGAATGCCCTTAATGCGGTCGCGAACATTTCTGTATCTGACGCTCGCAGCATCAGCATTGCTCCTTGGGATAAAACAGTCTCTAAAGCAATTGAAAAGGCAATTATTGAAGCCGATCTTGGTTTAGGGGTAATGAATGAAGGCGACAAAGTGCGCCTAACTGTGCCCGCCTTAACTGAAGAGAATCGACGTGAGACGGTGAAGAAATTGAATGAAAAAATGGAGAAGGCCCGTATCAATTTGCGCCAGAAACGTGAAGACGTGAAAAACATGATTGAAAAAGCGATGACTGAGAAAGAAATCTCGGAAGATGAACGTTTTCGCGCGATGAAGGAGCTTGATGACTTTGTTGCCAAGAAAAATGAGGAGTTAAAAGAGTTAAGAGACAGAAAAGAGAAGGATGTGATGGACATATAAACAAATTATTACATTATGATTACTGCTTTAATATTTATCGCTGTATTGTCCGTATTAGTATTCGGTCATGAACTTGGACATTTTTGGACTGCTCGTCGCCTCGGTGTTAAAGCGGAGGAATTCGGTTTCGGCTTTCCGCCACGCGCCATCGGTTTTTATAAAGACATTAGCGGTAAGTGGCGTCGCCTGGTTGGTAGCAAAACCGTTGAAGATTTGCCGGTGGGGCAAGAACCCGCTGGGACTATATATTCTTTAAATTGGCTACCCATTGGTGGCTTTGTCCGCATTAAGGGTGAAAATGGTGATGGCAAGCTTGATCCTGACAGCTTCGCTTCTAAATCCTTATGGAAACGCGCCGTAATCTTAGCGGCTGGCGTTGTAATGAACATAGTTTTAGCCGCTATATTTCTGTCGGCTGGTTATATGATTGGCATGCCGAGCTCTCTGGAAGAGGCGGGCCCATCTGCCCGTATTACTAAAGCGGAGGTCGTCATCGTTGAAACCATTTCAGATTCACCGGCAGAAAGGGCTGGATTACAGCCGGGCGATATTATTTCGGCCGTGAATGGGGAGGCAGTCGACAGTCACGAAAGTTTACAGGCATTAGTCGCCGCCAACCGGGGCCAAGATACTCAGTTCTTAGTTACAAGCGGCGAAACTGTGAAAGAAGTTACGATTGTTCCCGAACCGATGACGGCTACCGGCAATGCCGGCATTGGCGTATCGGTCTATAGTTCAGGCACTGTGCAATATCCCTTCTTTACCGCTATTTGGGAGGGCATCAAGATGACCGGGCTTATGTTCTGGAGCATCATTCTCGCCTTCTGGGGCCTGATTAAGGGCTTATTTATGGGCATGGGTGCTGAAGGACAGGTCGCAGGGCCAGTCGGTATCGCGACTCTTACCGGACAGGTTGCTAGCCTCGGTTTCGCTTACCTTCTGCAGTTTATGGCCTTATTGTCACTTAACCTCGCCTTGATAAATATATTGCCTTTTCCTGCTCTCGACGGTGGACGTCTACTCTTCTTATTGATTGAAAAATTTATCGGCCGACCGGTCCGTCAGTCAGTGGAAGCGATTGTCCACACCGTTGGTTTCTGGTTATTAATGTTACTCATTATTTTCGTCACCTATAAAGATATAATCCGTTTATTCTAGAGATATAGGTGTTAGTTGTTTGAAAATTAACAGGCTAGAGGCGTTCCTGTTTGAGTCTCATACAGTCGGCGTCATCTGCCTTGAACAATATGAAGATGAAGCTCAAAGCTACCCAGGTTGAGATCGACGACCGTGTTCGTGATTATGTTCAGGAAAAGGTTGACATGTTGGACAAGTATTTAGGGAAAACAGCGGTTGTTAATTGTGATGTTGAAATTGGGAAATCTGTTGGTGGGCAGAATAAAGGTGATATTTATCGCGCTGAAATAAACTTACGCATACCACGCGAAGTCCTCAGGGTAGAGAAGACCGCTTCTGATCTCTTTAAAGCAATTGATAAGGTTAAAGATCATCTGGTTGAAGTCATTGTTAGTAAACGTGAAAAGGTGCGCGACTTGAAGCGACGGAAACAAGCAGCTAGCAAAGTGATGGCATATTAATTTGGAAAAAAGTAAGACAGACGCCGTGAATGGCGTCTGTTTTTTTGTTTTATATTAACTATATTAATGATTTTAGATATAAAGGCTCGTGATTGTTAGTTATCGAAAATATTCACTGGATTATACCCTAAATTCTCATCTAATCTTAGCCACACTATTTCGAACTTCGTCCACGACTCCGAGCAAAACACAAAATCAGGCTTTTAAGGCCTGTTTTTGTTTTAATATTAGACATATTTTAAGTTCGAAAGTGGTTCGAACATTTTTGAGTTATTTTGGATAATTTACGGTAATTTATAAAAAATAGCCTCGAATTGTGTAAACAATTCGAGGCTATTTTTTATAAATTTATCAGTATGTTTTTCCGCCACTTTTGCGTCTTGTGACGATTATCAATATATGGTATAATACTTCAGCCTCGATATACCACATATGGTAGCAGGGTAATTATAAACTATTTCGCATATACTATGTCTACGAACACAATGAAAGCCGCATCCTTAACAATTGCGGAGGGTAAAGATAACTTAGCGGAGAGAGCTAAACCGGCCTTAGCTGACGGTTTGGAAAAATACGGCGAGCGCCTCCTTAAAGAAGCGACTCTTGCTTTTTATGATGGCATCAGTGAACAGGAGATTGACAAGGCCCTTATTCAGGCGGCCGCACAAAACATCAAAGATGACATTGCCTATGATCGTCTGGCTGCCCGCTTGCAGCTGCTTGCCGTCTATCGCGAAGTGCTTGGCACCGATGACTTTGAGTCAGCCGGTTCGATGATGCGCGTTCGTTTTGCCGAATATCTTGAAAACGGCATTAAGGGGGGCTTATTGTCTGAAAAAATGCGCCGTTATGATTGGACGCGACTCGCTGCAGCCTTAAGGCCAGAAAATGATTTGTTATTCACTAATACCGGCATCTCCACGCTGATGCGTCGCTACGCTTTACGTGCCGAAGCACAGCACTTAATGGAAGTGCCACAGTATATTTGGATGCGGGTGGCGATGGGCCTCGCTTGGAACGAAGCTGAGCCAAACGAGGTGGCAATTAGCTTTTATGAAAAGATGTCCGCGCTTGAGTATATTCCTGGCGGCTCAACAAATATTAATGCTGGTGCCGTGAAATCACGCTTATCGAATTGTTTTTTGATGGGCATGGAGGATAATGTTGATCATATCGGTAAAACTGTTTCTGATGTTTTAAAACTATCAAAAGCGACTGGCGGCATTGGCTTGTCAGTGACAAAATTGCGTGCGAGCGGTTCACCGATTAGCACAAACAATACTTTTTCCTCTGGGCCAATTCCTTTTTTGCACATCATTGACTCCGCTATCCGCGCGATTTCCCGCGCCGGCAAGAAAATGGGTGCCCTTTGTTTTTACATGGAAAACTGGCACCTCGATTTTCAGGAGTATATGGATTTAAAACAGAATGCAGGTGATGACTATCGTCGCACCCGCACCGCCGATACAGCCGTTTATATTTCTGATGAATTTATGAAGCGCGTTGAAGCCGATGACTTCTGGTATTTGTTTGATCCAAAAGAAACACCAGACCTCATTGATTTATATGGGGCTCAGTTTAGTAAAAGATATCAGGAGTATGTGGCTCTCGCAGAAGCAGGGAAGATGAGAATATTTAAAAAGATGAAAGCACGTGAGCAGTTTCGCAGCATCATTGTTTCCTTGCAGGCGGCTTCTCACCCTTGGATTACTTGGAAAGACACAATTAATGTGCGCGCCTTAAATAATAATACCGGCACGATTAATGGTTCAAATCTCTGCACCGAAATCACTTTGCCGGTCAACGAGAAGAATATTGCGGTCTGCAATATTATGTCTATTAATCTCGCCCGACATCTAAACACTGACAGCAGTGTTGATTGGGAGAAGTTAAAAGACAGCGTCACGCTCGGCATACGTCAGCTCGACAATCTTGTCGACATCAACGAACCGCCAGTCGCTGAGGCTATAAATTTTGATAGTCATAATCGCGCTATAGGCTTAGGCGTGATGGGTCTAGCTGAAATTTTTGAACGTCGCGGTTTTGCTTATGACAGTCCGGAAGCCTATAATCTCGCTGACGAAGTGATGGAATTTGTTTCCTATCACGCTATTTCCGCGAGTGCCGACCTAGCAGTCGAGCGTGGTGAATATGATAATTTTGCGGGCTCGGGCTGGTCAAAGGGATACGTCCCCTATGACACTATTGATATTTTAGAGAAGGAGCGTGGCGAAAGAGTGTTAGTTGACCGCAGCTTCAAGCTTGACTGGGAGGCTTTGCGTGCCCGCGTTAAACAGGGCATGCGTAACGCAACTCTTCTTGCCATCGCCCCAACCGCGAATATTGGCCTGGTCGCCGGCACCTCAACTGGAATTGATCCACGCTTTGCGCAAATATTTAGTCGCAATACTTTAGGTGGAAAATATTTAGAATTGAATTTCAACTTAGTGGTTGAGTTAGAAAAACTTGGCATTTGGGATGAAGTGAAGGGCGATATTTTAGCTTCCTATGGCAATCTGGAATCAATTGAGAAAATTCCGGCTGAGCTAAAGGCAATGTATAAAGATTCATTTTCAGTGAAACCGGAAGGCTTCGTTGAGGTTGCTGCGCGCGCACAGAAATGGGTTGATCAGGCGATTAGTCGTAACATGTATCTTGAGACCCGCGATACCGACGAAATTATGGGTATCTATATCCGTGCTTGGCAGCAAGGCTTAAAGACAACATATTATCTTCACATGAAACCGCGCCATAATGCAGAGCAGAGCACCTTAAAGGTGAATAAGAGTAACGCCTTAGGCAAAAAGGGTTTCGGTGCCGCGATGGCGACTGCGGCTGCCGTTGCTCCGACGGCCGCTCCGGTAGAGACTGCTCACGTAGCCTGCCCGGTTGACCCCCAAGAGCGTGCCCAGTGTGACAGTTGTCAGTAAAATAATTACAAATACTTAAATAACAATACATATGATTTTAGGAAGACCCTTAAACGAAGACATGCAACTGCGCCCGATTAAATATCAGTGGGCCTATGACTTATATAATCAGGCGGTAGCCAATACCTGGTTCCCGCACGAAATATCTTTAGGTGAAGACCTTGAAGACTTTAAGAAGATGAGTGAGGATGAACGTCACGCCGTCTCATTCTTAATGAGCTTTTTCAATCCAGCCGAGCTGATTGTTAATCGTTCACTCGCTCTCGGTGTCTATCCATATTTAAAGGCCCCGGAAACACATCTTTACCTCGCGAAACAAATGTGGGAGGAGGCAAATCACTCGATGGCCTTTGAGTACGTACTCGAGACTTTCCCACTCGACCGGGAATTAATTTTTAAGCGTCATCGCGAGACGTCTTCAATTAAGGCGAAGGAAGATTATATTACCAAATTCACCCTCCGTATGTCTGAGCAGATGGATATTGAAACACTGGAGGGCAAGAAAGATTTTGTGCGTAATTTAATTGCCTATAACATCGTGATGGAAGGCATTTGGTTCTATAGCGGTTTTATGGTCGCACTATCATTTCGTCAGAAGCAGCAGCTCAAGAATTTCGCCTCAATGATTGACTGGGTGGTGCGCGATGAGAGCTTGCATTTAAAATTCGGTATTAATCTCATTCTGACAATTCTTGAAGAGAATGATGATTTGAGCACTCCTGAATTTGCAGCGGAAATAAAGAACATGGTGATTGAGGCGGTAGAGATGGAGGTCGCTTATAATAATGACATGTTCCCTCGGGGCATTTTAGGTTTAAATGCCGATTACGTTAATCAGTATGTCCGCTACATCGCTGACCGCCGTTTGGAAGAACTCGGCTTTGAACCACATTATAATGATGTAAATCCGGCTCAGTGGATGGCGACGGAAACCGACACTTTGCAGCTCGTCAATTTCTTCGAAACACAGAATACAAACTACGAGGTTGATAACCGCGCGCATAAATAAGAGAACAAATAAAACCCATCGACGCTTGATGGGTTTTTTGATGTAAATACCGCCGACATTATTAGTAATTTCAGTCAATATTTATTTAATCACTAAAGCATATTATACTGAAAATAGCGCATTAGGCGTATTTTGTCTTATTATTGCCAATTAATGTAAACCTATGAATATCTTTAACGCCCTGATGGGCGATCCGAACGAAAAAATTATTAAAGAAATTGGGAAAACAGTTGCCCAGATCAATTCCTTTGAAGCTGCTTTTAAATCTCTGCAAACTGAAGAGTTGGAGGGGAAGACACGTGAATTTAAGGAAAGGTTAGCTAAGGGTGAATCTTTGGACGCGCTCTTACCTGAAGCCTTCGCGAACATGCGCGAGGCTTCTTCGCGTATTCTTAATCAAAGGCATTACGATGTGCAGTTAATTGGTGGCATCGTCTTACACCGTGGACAGATTGCGGAAATGAAGACGGGTGAAGGTAAAACGCTGGTCGCGACCCTACCGATGTATTTAAACGCTCTTGAAGGCAAGGGCGTGCACTTAGTGACGGTTAATGATTATTTGGCGCGTGTTGGCGCTGGTTGGATGGCGCCTTTATATCACGCTCTCGGTCTCACAACGAGCGTCATCGTGCATGATGCCGCTTATCAATATGATCCAGAATACAATGATGAAAATCAGTACGATGAGCGCTTGCGCCACTTCCGTCCGATTCCACGTCGGGCTGCATATTACTGTGACATCACCTATGGTACCAATAATGAATTTGGTTTCGATTTTTTGCGCGACAACATGGCCTATAATCTCGGGCAGACGGTGCAGCGCACTTTGAATTACGCCATCGTCGATGAAATCGACTCAATTCTCATTGATGAAGCTCGCACCCCGCTCATTATCAGCGCCCCCGCCGAAGAATCAACTGACAAGTATCAGAAGTTTTCGCAGTTAGTGCAGCGTTTAACCGAAAATGAAGATTATAATGTTGACGAAAAACTGAAAGCGGCAACCTTAACTGAGGCTGGTATTAATAAAATTGAAGAATGGCTCGGCATCGGCAATATTTATGTAACCGGTGGCGTTAAAGAGGTGCATCATCTTGAACAAGCTTTAAAGGCAAGAGTGCTTTTCCATAAAGACCGCGATTACGTTGTCAAAGACGATGAGATTATCATTGTTGATGAATTTACCGGACGCATGATGCAGGGTCGCCGCTATAGTGAAGGCTTGCATCAAGCGATTGAAGCGAAGGAAGGGGTTAAAGTGCAGAAAGAATCACAGACGATGGCGACCATCACCTTCCAGAATCTTTTCCGTATGTATAACAAGTTATCCGGTATGACGGGAACGGCTTTAACCGAAGCAGAAGAATTTCATAAAATATATAAGCTGGAGACAATTGTTATCCCGACGAATAAGCCCAACGTCCGTAAAGATTTAAATGATTTAATCTATCGCACCGAAGAAGATAAGTACGCGGCGGTGATTAGAGACGTGAAGATGCGTGCGGAGAAGGGGCAACCGGTTTTAATCGGTACGATTTCAATTGAGAGAAATGAGGTTTTAGCCAACATGATGGAGCGTGAAGGTTTGCGCCCGCAAATGTTGAATGCGAAGAATCATCAGAAGGAAGCTGAAATTATTGCTCAAGCAGGGCGACCCGGCGCTATTACACTAGCTACGAATATGGCTGGTCGTGGTGTTGATATCATTTTAGGTGGTAACCCTGATAGTGCTGACCCAGCTCAGGTTAGTGTGGCGAAGGCTGAACAGGAAAGAGTCCGTGAACTTGGCGGCTTACATGTCATCGGGACCGAAAGACACGAGTCACGTCGTATTGATAATCAGTTGCGTGGTCGTGCTGGACGCCAAGGTGATCCTGGTTCTTCTCAGTTCTATGTCTCAACCGAAGATGATTTGATGCGCATTTTCGGCGGTGACCGCATGAAGCGAATGATGAACACACTTAAATTGCCATCTGATGTGCCGATTGAAAACAGCATGATTTCAAAATCTCTCGAATCAGCTCAGAAAAAAGTTGAAGGCAATAATTTTGATATCAGAAAACATTTAGTTGAATACGATGATGTTATTAATAAACACCGCGAGTCTATCTATAGACGTCGCCGTGAAATACTTGAAGCCGCTGAGAGTAAAGAAAAGGAAGGTGAACCGACTGGTTTGGAGCGTTTAGGTAACATGATTGCGGAATTGGTAAACGAAGAAATTACCAAGATTGTCTCCTTCCATACAGTTGGTGATAAGGCGGAAGAATGGAATCTACAGGAAATTGCGGAAACAATGCGGACGATGTTTTCCGCCGACAAGAACTTGCTGGATAGATTAAAGGAAGTCGCTGGAGTGGGTGAGGAGACGGGACGCGAAGCAGTGTTAAAGTATCTGAAAGATGCTGCCGCTGACACCTATGAACGTTTAGTCAAAAGCTTTACTGAAGCCAATGTCGATTTCCGTGAAGTCGCGAAAGGTATGTTGCTGCGCTCAATTGATCAGATGTGGGTTGAGCACCTGGAAACAATGGATTATATGCGTCGCGGCATTGGTCTACGCGGTTATGGACAACGTGATCCGCTCGTCGAATACAAGAAAGAAGCCTACCGCATGTACCATGACTTAAAAGAATTAATTCGTCAGCAACTCGCCTATTCAATATACAAAACAGCCGACGCTTTGCGCGCGGCGCCTTCAGCGGTAATTAAACTGGGAGAAAGTGAACAGCCGAAAAATCTGAGACTTGAGGGTGCTCCAAAAGAAATGGAGAAACTGAGCGAGAAGCGAGATAATTTTGATCTCGTCCGCGAGAAGGCGAAGGATGAGTCCGGAAAAGTCATTGGCCGAAACGACCCCTGTCCTTGTGGTAGCGGGAAGAAGTATAAGAAGTGTCACGGGGCTTAAGATTATGGGGAATAAATAATATGAATTTTGAAAAAATAGAACAAAATAAAATAGAAATAAAAAAAGAGAATATAATTGCCTTAGATGAGCTGCCTAAAAAAATCTCGTCTAAAATTCGTTCTCTTGGCTGGCCATTGGAATGTCAGGGTTCCGGCAGAATGTTAGAAGATGGAAAAAATCTGCAGGTTAGATACCCGCACGGAGATATTTTTTATTCTTGGAATGTTATAATTCATGAACTTGGACATCTAATGCAGGAATCAGCTAATCCCAATATTAATGCTAGTGAAGATGAAGCAGAAAGAAACATTGAAAGAGAGAAGGATGCTTTTATAAGAGGAATGGAAAGGGTTAAAAAATTTCGTCCTGATGTATTAGAAAAATTAGAATCAAATTTTTCCAGTTTTAAAAAGAAAGGTAAAATTCCAGATTTTGATTCATTTTCAGAATTATATAATGATTTTAATGAGAATAATTTGATAATTAATGGAGTTCTGAGACCGGAAGATAGTCAAGAAGTTATTTACAAAAAATTAAAATCAATCAATATCTCCGATTTTTTCAGAAAGATTGAGATAAATAAAATTGGCATTAAGATTGAAAAGGAAGACGCTAATGAGGTTATTTTTGATATTGTAGGCAAGATAATCAAAGAATAAAATTTTTATCTTATCTTCATCTTAGTTTTGATACAATGATTAGTATAATTTACTAATCATTAAACAGTATGAACAATAAGACAAAGACGCAAAAAATGGCTATTTTTTCGGGTCGAGAAATTCGACGAGTTTGGGATGGAGAAAAAGAAAAATGGTATTTTTCGGTGGTGGATATTGTTGGAGTGTTAACGGATAGTGCTGATAAAAGAAAGTATTGGAATAAGTTGGCGCAGAGATTACGTGATGAGGGCAGTGAGGTGGTGACAAAATGTCACCAACTGAAATTTTTAGCTAAAGATGGTAAATATTATTTATCTGATGCCGCTGACACTGAAACAATTTTTCGTATTATTCAATCTATTCCGTCACCTAAAGCAGAGCCTTTTAAGCAATGGTTGGCTCGCGTTGGTTATGAGCGGGTAGAGGAAATAGAAGATCCTGAAAAAGGAATTCAGCGATCATTGGCTACTTATTTAAAGAAGGGGTATTCTAAGGACTGGGTTGATTTAAGATTGAAAAGCATTGAAATCAGAAAGGATCTGACTGACGAATGGAGTGAAAGAGGGGTTAATAAAAGTAATGAATTTGCTATTTTAACAGATGATATTACTTTTGCTTGGGCGGGCATAAAGATTAAGGAATACAAAAAGATAAAAAATCTGAAGAGTGAAAATTTGCGTGATAACATGACTAATTTGGAGCTTGTTTTAAATATGTTAGCCGAAGTTTCAACTACTGAAATTTCTAAAACAGAAAAGCCTGATACTTTTATGAAAAATAGAGTGGTTGCTAAAAAAGGCGGCGGTGTGGCTGGTAAGGCCAGGAAGGAATTAGAAAAACAAACGGGAAAATCAATTATTTCTGGGAATAAATTTTTATCCGATAAAAAATAAAGAAGCAGATAGGGTTTTAAGAATAATTATATGAATGAAAAAGAGGAAAAACAATTGATAGTAACGTTGGCCTTAATTAAGAATGCTGAAGGCAAGATTCTTTTACAGAAACGATTAGATAAAATTATTCCTAAGGCCAATGAAAAATGGGAATTTCCTGGTGGCCGCATTGATTTCGGCGAAAGCCCGGAGCAGACCGTAATAAGGGAATGTCTTGAGGAAAAAAGTTGTGAGATAAAAATTATTAAACTATTACCACTTGTTCAGTCCCGGTTATGGGAGACGAGTAGTGGCGGGAAAATTTAGGCAGTTGTTTTTTGCTATGAGGCAGAAATAATTAGTGGAACTCCGAAGTCAGGTGAAGAGAAAGTAAGCGAAGTGTCCTGGTTTGATTTAACCGAAGTGGAAAAATTAGATACTTTACCAGGAATTAAAGACTTAGTTACTTTATCTAGAAAATAATTAATAAACATATGTCGGAAAAACAATTAAATTTTTTAAATATTTTTGAGCCCAGTAAGCATGAAATCGAAAATATTGATGAGGATGATGTTAAGAATGAAGAAGGGATTGAAGCTTGTGCCGCAGATAAAGATACTGAAGCAAAAAAGGAAGATTTAATTTCCGAGTCTCTAATCAAGAGGGAGGAGGCGCTTAAAAAAGAAGCGGAAATAAAGTTAAAACGTTTAAAGCTATTACGAGCCAGAGAAGATTTGTTGAAGATTGCTGATTTTGCCGATATTATGCCAGAAATTAAGGCTTATGAAATTAGAATGCTGATGTTAAGGGCATCTTATGAAGCCGCTCTCCCCGGCGAAGATAAACAGCGAGCTTATCAGACCTTAGTTAATCCCGACCTGCATGATGAGGAGATTTATCGCGATAGTGCTCGTTTGTACTTAAAGTATTTGGAAGTTGCTAAACAGGAGATGTCCCTACAAGCTGCACAAGAAAAATCACATAAAAAAGATATAAAAACAAAACCTGTGCAATGGAATAAGGGATCTGGCAGAGATAGAGCAGTTGAAAAATTCGAGTAAGATTTAAAGCTATATATTTGCGTAAATAAATTTTTAAAATATTATGTCTTCAAAGCAAGATAAAACAGAAACTCCAGCCTTAACCTTTCCTGAGGCCGAAAATAAAGTGTTAGATTTTTGGCAGGAGTCTCATACTTTTGATAAGTCCTTGGTGAAGATTCTCCTAAAGGTGATTACGTTTTCTGTGACGGACCTCCTTTTGCTACCGGCACGCCTCACTATGGTCATTTAGTGGCCAGTTTAATGAAAGACGCGGTTCCGCGTTATCAAACGATGCGCGATTATCAGGTGGAACGTAAATGGGGCTGGGATTGTCATGGCTTACCGATTGAAAATATCGTGGAAAAAGAACTGGGCACAAAAAGTAAGAAAGATATTGAAGAATTGGGCGTAGGCAAGTTCAATGACTTATGTCGCTCTAAAGTTTTAACCGATGCCGAAGAATGGGGGCGAGTGATTACCCGCCTTGGTCGTTGGGTTGATTTTGACAATGCCTATAAGACCATGGATCTTGATTATATGGAAAGCATTTGGTGGACCTTCAAGCAGTTGTGGGACAGGGGTTTAATTTACAAGGATTATCGCTCTATGCATATCTGTCCACGCTGTGAAACAACTTTATCACAATCAGAGGTAACAGAAGGCTATCGAGATATTAAAGATTTGTCTACAATTGCTAAATTTGAATTAGTGGAAGAACCGGGAACATATGTGCTTGCTTGGACAACCACTCCTTGGACGCTTATTGGCAATGTCGCTTTAGCAATTGGGGGTGAGATTGATTATGTGAAGGTAAAAACAGAAGAGGGAATTTTTATTGTTGCCAAGGAACGTTTAGTTGAAGTGATGAAAGAAAAAGAAAATGAAGTATTAGATACTTTCAAAGGCTCAGATTTAATTGGTAAAGCCTATAAACCTCTCTTTAATTATTATTCTGATGATAAGAATTTAGAAAATAGAGACAATGGTTGGAAGATTTATGCGGCCGAGTTTGTGACGACCGACGAAGGTACTGGAGTAGTTCATATCGCTCCCGCTTTTGGTGAAGATGATATGAAATTAGGTAAGCAGGAGTCTTTGCCTTTTGTTCAGCACGTGGGTATGGATGGCGTCTTTAAGAAAGAAGTAAAAGATTTCCTTGGGCTACATGTTAAGCCTATGGATGATCACATGGCCACTGATATTCAAATTATTAAATATCTAGCTGCTAATAATCTCTTATTTCATAAAGAAAAATACGAACACAGCTATCCTCATCGCTGGCGTTGCGATACGCCTTTAATTAATTACGCTACTTCTTCTTGGTTTGTGGGAGTGACAAAGATTAAAGATAAGCTTTTAGAAACGGCTAAAGAAATTAACTGGTCGCCTGATTATATTAAAAATGACGTTTTGGTAATTGGCTGGAAGGGGCTCGTGATTGGTCAATTTCTCGTCAGCGTTTTTGGGCTAGTGCTATTCCAATTTGGGAATGTAAAAATGATCATCGCCACGTTGTAGCCTCAGTGGCTGACTTAAAATTAAAAGACAAGAAAATTGATGATATTCATAAGGATAAAGTTGATGCTCTAACTTTTTCTTGTTCTAAGTGTAGTGTAAAAATGACCCGTATTAGCGACGTGATTGATTGTTGGTTTGAGTCTGGCTCTATGCCTTATGCCCAGCTTCACTACTCCTTTGAAAATAAAGAAAAATTGGAAGCAAATTTTCCCGCTCAGTTTATCGCCGAGGGTTCCGATCAGACTCGAGCCTGGTTTTATTATTTACACGTCATTTCTGGCGGCATTAAAGACAGTCATGCTTTTCAGCATGTTATTGTTAATGGCATTGTTTTGGCCGAAGATGGCAAGAAGATGTCTAAGAAATTACAGAATTATCCTGATCCGAGCTTAGTGATGGAAAAATATGGGGCCGATGCTTTGCGTGCTTATCTATTATCGTCACCGGTTATGCAAGCGGAGAATTTGAATTTTTCTGAAAGTGGCGCGCAGGAATCATTGCGTAAGAATGCGATGACTTTATGGAACGTTTATCGCTTCTATGAAACTTATGCACCGGAGTATGACGGACGGGAAGTAGTCTCTGAAAACGTTTTAGATGCTTGGATTTTGGCTAAATTAAAATTATTGTTAATTGAGGTGACAGGAGCAATGGAAAAATACAATCTACCAAAAGCTATGCGTCCAATTACCGAATTTATTGACGAGCTCTCAACCTGGTATTTGCGTCGCTCACGCGAGCGCTTTAAGAGTGATGATGAAAAAGATAAACAAGAGGCTTTGGCTATGAGTAGATTTGTTTTATTGGAGCTAGCTAAGATTATGGCTCCTTTTATGCCTTTTACCGCCGAGCGCCTATGGCAAGAGGTTTCTGGAAATAAATTTAATAATCGCGATGAATCAGTGCATTTGCAGAACTGGTCTGACTTGGGTGCACCAACAAAAACCGAACAAGAAGTTCTGGGGCAAATGGAATCTTTGCGCAAGGGGGTAGAAGTGGCCCTGGCCGCTCGCGATCTCGCTAGTATTAAAATTAGACAGATGCTCTGCTCGGCTGAATTTAAGGGCGGCAATAAACTAAGTGACGGTTACTTTAGTTTGTTGGCTGATGAATTAAATGTACGTGAAATTATTTGGCAGGGAGGCGAGGGCAATATTTCCGTTAATTTAGATACGGTTATTACTCTTGAGCTGCAATTAGAAGGCAATAAACGAGAAGTGATTAGAACCGTGAATGCTTTACGCAAAGATGCTGGTCTAAGCGTAGCTGATGATATTAATATTTATGTAGAGGTAAATGAAGAGGCTAGTAAGTGGATATTTGCCGCTGCTGAAGATATTAAGAAGGCCACTATTGCCCTTAAGCTTAATATTGGCAAATCTAATTCTAAGTCCACGATTAAGAAACTAAAACTGGAAAGTGGAGATTTATCTATTCAGGTGGAAAAGGTTTAGGTTTATCAATATTGGAGTGGGGATTAGGGCGGGGAGGTGTTTATTCGGAAAAAATTACCTCTAGCTCACATAGTCTTACCAAGTAAAATAATAAAAGAAATAAAAAACCGGATATATGATGCATATTATCCGGTTCTCTGTTAATCCTCTTTTCACTGAGGACCAACAAAAACTCTTGCCCATTTTTTTTCAGCTTAAACGATATCTTAACCAAATGACAAATATTTATTACTGAAAAAATAGGAGAAGAATAAAACTGAAAATTACCAAGAAAAAAAGAACATAAAAATAAGTTACGACTGCAAATATGGTATGCCTTAATTTCCTAAGGTTGAATCATGGATAAAATTTATCAAATCATCAAATCTCCTTAATGGCTTTACCTTTGCTAAAATAAATGGTGATTATGCTTTGTTAAAAATTTTAAAGAGAGTGCTCATTTTCTACAAACTTAATATTTACATAATAAAATATGGAAATTAGTTTGATGGCAACAGTCCTTCTGTTTATTAATTTTTAATCAGCATTTATTTTAAATAACTTGCTTGAAGCTTATTGTTTAAATAAATATTTGTCAAGTGTCGCAGCCAAATTTGTCGCAGCCAAATTTTAATTTTCTGTGGACAAAATACAATAATTTTGCTATAATAATGGGGCAAATTAATTAAAAAATATAAAAAATAATTAAAAAAATATGACTTCATGGATTATTCTAGCTATTATCGTTATTTTAGCCTTCATTCTTATGGGCATGTACAATGCCTTAATTCGCTCTAAAAATAGAGTGGATGAAGCTTGGAGTGACATTGATGTGCAATTAAAGCGTCGTCACGATTTGATCCCGAATCTAGTTGAAACGGTAAAGGGTTATGCTAGTCATGAGCAGGAAACTTTTACTAAGGTAATAAATGCTCGTAATCAGGCAATGAGTGCTCAATCAAGCAACAATTCTGAGGACATGCTTAAGGCGGAAAATAATTTAACCACTGCCTTAAAATCAATTTTTGCCTTAGCCGAAAGTTATCCTGATTTAAAAGCTAATCAAAACTTCTTAGAATTACAACGCGATTTAACTGATACCGAAGATAAGATTATGGCCTCACGTCGTTTCTATAATACTAACGTTCGTGATTTCAATACTAAATTACAGATATTCCCAACCAATATTTTTGGGCGCATGCTTGGTTTTAAGGTCTACACTTTTTTTGAAGCGGCTGAAGGAGAAAAAGAGGTGGTGGCGGTAAAGTTTTAAAATATTATTAATTTCTTATGCTCTTTTTCTAAAAAGAGCTGAAAAATAAAAAATATATGACTTGGATTTATTTAATTATTTTTATTGCTATTGTGCTCCTGGCTTTTTTAAAGCAGGTTAATCAATATGAACGGGGAGTGGTCTTTACTATGGGTCGCTATTCTTACGTAATGCAACCGGGTTGGCGCTTATTAATCCCAATTTTCCAGACCTTCCGCAAAGTCGATGTTCGCATCAAGGCAGTTGATGTTCCTGATCAGCGTGCGATAACTCGCGACAACGTGCCGGTGACTGTTAACGCTGTCATCTACTACAAAGTAGCCGCTGCCGAGAAAGCGATTATCGAAGTTGAAAATTTTCAGTACGCCATTTCCCAATATGCACAGACAACGATGCGTAATATCGTTGGTGAAGCAACTCTTGATGAATTACTTGGTCAGCGCGAAAAGATTGCTGACCGCATTCGCGAAATCGTCGACAAAGAAACGGATGAATGGGGAATCAAGGTAAATAACGTGGAACTGAAAGATGTGTCTTTGCCGGAATCAATGGAACGCACAATTGCTAAACAAGCTGAAGCGGAAAGAGAGAAGAGAGCTGTTATCATTAATTCCGAAGGTGAATTGGCTGCGGCCTCAAACATTGCTCATGCCGCAAAAACACTAGCGGAAACACCGGGGGCTCTTCATCTTCGCACCTTGCAGTCAATTAATGATTTATCCTCTGATCAATCTAACACCGTTGTCTTTGTTACACCGGTAGAAATACTTAGAGCCTTTGATGGCTTTGTGAAGAAGATGGATAGGGAAAATAAATAATGAACTCATATGACCAACCTATATAATTACAGCGCGGTCAATAAAAGAAAAACCTGGTTTTTGATGACCGGGTTTTTCGTCTTTATTATCGTCGTCGGCTATTTCTTCGCCATGGCGATGGATCAACCCCTTATCTTGCCGATAGCGGTAATCATCAGCACCTTGATGAGCTTTATCAGTTACTGGTATAGCGATAAGATTGTGTTGTCGATGTCGGGTGCTAAGCAGGTAGATCGTAATAATGGACGTGAGCTCTATCGGCTTGTAGAAAATCTTTGTATTACCGCTGGTTTGCCGATACCAAAAATTTATATTATTGAAGATAGCGCCCCTAATGCCTTTGCGACTGGACGCGATCCGAAGCACGCGGCAATTGCTTTTACCTCCGGCATCTTAGGTAAACTCGAAAAGACTGAACTGGAGGGAGTTATTGCTCATGAATTATCACACGTCGGTAATCGTGACATCTTAATTGCTACTGTCGCTACCGTTTTAGTCGGCATTGTCGTACTTCTCGCTGACTGGTTTCGACATTGGTCTTTCTTGGGTGGTAATCGGCGTGATAATAATAATAACAGTCAGGTCGGCACTATCATGGTCGTGGTGGCGATTGCTTTTGCTATTCTCGCCCCTCTATTTGCCCAATTACTTAAGCTCGCAGTTTCGCGCAAACGAGAATTTGCTGCTGACGCTGACGCCGCTTTGTTAACGCGTTACCCTGAAGGCCTAGCTCGCGCTTTAGAGAAGCTGAGCGCCGACAGGGAGCCGCTTGAGGCTGCGAACCGGGCAACGGCACACATGTACATTGTGACTCCGTTTAAAGAGAGGGAGGCTCGAGGCAAGATCTCTTGGTTTACAAAACTACAGATGACTCACCCGCCCATTGATGAGCGTATTGCTCGTCTTAGAGGCTTAAAATAGGGCTGGCTTTTATAGCTGATTTCGTCAAGATTTTATTATATCGGAGGATATACTATACTAAGAATATATGCTCGCATATCTGCGCGGCCAGGTTTTGGCAAAAGGAAATAATTACGTAATATTAGACGTAAATAACGTCGGCTACCAAATATTTGCCGGCGAGTCTTTGTTAGGTTCAATTAAAATTGCTGAAGACCGCGAATTCTACCTCTCACATATCGTCCGTGAGGATGCTTCGGATTTGTATGGATTCCGTAACGTAGAAGAATTGGAAATGTTTGGATTATTGTTATCAGTTTCCGGGGTCGGACCAAAGTCGGCTCTCGGAGTTATGTCTATCGCGACAGTTGATGATGTGCGTGAGGCAGTTTTACGCGGCGACGCTGAATTATTAACGAAGGTTGCCGGCATCGGCAAAAAGACAGCGGAGAGAGTCGTGTTAGAGTTAAAAAATAAGGTTGGTAAAATAATGAGCGGTGGCTCGCTCGGTGCACCGTCAATGTCAACGAGTTACGGTGATGAGCTTGATGCCTTAATTGCCCTCGGTTACTCGATGCAAGATGCACGTGCAGCTTTAAATGAAGTTGACACAACGCTGACTGACAGTGGTGAACGTGTAAAGACAGCTTTAAAAAGATTAGGTAAAAGGATTTAAAATATTTATTATGAGACAAACTCAATTATTTACCCGCACTCTGAAAGAGTTGCCGAAGGACGAAACAAGTTACAACGCTCAAGCCCTGCTGCGCGCCGGCTTTATTGATAAGGTCGCAGCCGGTGTTTATTCTTTTCTGCCGCTCGGTCTTCGTGTTTTAAATAAAATTAGAGAAATCATTAGAGAAGAGATGTTTTCTGTTGAGGGTCAAGAAATTAGCATGCCCGCCTTTGCGCCTAAAGAAAATTGGGAGAGCACTGGTCGCTGGGAATCTTTAGATATTCTTTTTAAGATTGCTGCCTCTGATAAAAAAGAATATGCCCTTAATCCGACTCATGAAGAAGTGGTAACACCACTGGCTAAAAAATTTATCTATTCATATCGCGAATTACCTTTTGCTGTTTTTCAAATACAAACAAAGTTTAGAAATGAAAAAAGAGCCAAGGCAGGTTTACTACGTGGCCGCGAATTTTTAATGAAGGATTTGTATTCTTTTCATCTTGATCAAGCAGGCTTAGATGCGTATTATGATCGCGTCTCCGATGCTTATACGCGTATTTTTGACCGCGTTGGTTTGGGTGAAAAGACTTATTTCACTTTTGCCTCTGGCGGCTCCTTCTCAAAGTATTCACATGAATATCAAACTCTCACAGAATCAGGAGAAGATATAATTTATATTTGTGATAAATGTCGCTTGGCGATTAATAAGGAGATTATCGCTGAGCAAAATACCTGTCCCACCTGTGGCAGCTCTGAATTGAGGGAAGAGAAGGCGGTTGAAGTCGGTAACATTTTTAAATTAGGTACCAAGTACTCAGACGCCTTTGCTCTTGGCTACAGTGATGCAAGCGGTGCAAAAAAGCCGGTGGTGATGGGTTGTTTTGGCATCGGGCTGAGCCGCATTATGGGTACAGTTGTCGAATCAAGTCACGATGAGAGAGGTATTATCTGGCCAGAATACATTGCCCCGTTTAGAGTTCACCTCCTCTCGCTTAATGTAAATGAAAAAGCCGATGAAATTTATAAGAATTTAACCGAAGCTGGCGTTGAAGTTTTATACGATGACCGCGACGTGTCCGCTGGCGAAAAATTTGCTGATGCTGATTTAATCGGCTGCCCCTATCGGGTTCTGATTAGCAAGAAGACGCTTGAAGCCGAAAGTGCGGAAGTAAAAAAACGAGAAGAGACAACAGCTGAATTAATTAAAATAAATGAACTTACCGCATATGTTCAATAAACTATTAGGCAGATTTTCTCACGACCTCGGTATCGACCTCGGTACTAAAAATACGCTGGTGGTGATGGCTGATAAGGGACTTGTTATCAATGAACCTTCAGTCGTTGCGATTAATAAGCGTACGAATGAAATTCTTGAAGTCGGTGCCGCCGCTAAAAAAATGGTCGGCAAGACACCGGCTCACATTGAGACTATTAAACCGCTGGTTGATGGTGTAATTTCTGATTTCGAAGTGACCGAGAAAATGCTTAAGTATTTTATTACAAAAGCTCACCGCGAACACTTCGCTCTTATTCCACGCCCACGAGTTGTGATAGGCATTCCGCTTGACTTAACAGAAGTAGAGAAGAAGGCGGTTGAGGATGCCGCGCGCTCAGCTGGGGCACGTAAGGTGTATTTAGTGGAAGAAGCGATGGCTTCAGCTGTCGGCGCGCATTTACCAGTAACCGAGGCAACAGCAACGATGATTGTTGATATTGGTGGTGGTAGCACCGAAATCGCCGTTATTTCTTTGGGCGGCGTTGTCACCTGGAAGTCTTTAAGACTAGCCGGTAACGAATTTGATAACAATATTATCGATTATATTCGTGAAGAGTTTAATATTTTAATCGGCGAGCAACTCGCTGAAGAAATTAAAATTAATATCGGTTCTGCTTTAACAAGCGGGGAATCACAGGAGATGGAAGTGCGTGGGCGCGATTTAATTAACGGCCTGCCTAAAGCCATTATTGTGAACGATAAACAGATAAGAGAAGCGATTGGTCGCACAGTCGGCAAAATTATTGAAAACATAAAAACAATTTTAGAAACGACCCCACCGGAGCTTGTTGCGGATATTTATGAGCGCGGTATTTATCTTTCTGGCGGCGGCGCCTTACTCCGTGGCCTTAATCAGGCTATCTCTATGGCCGCAAAAATTCCAGTCAAAATTGTCGACGATCCGCTAACCTGCGTGGTGCGCGGTACCGGCATCTTAATAAGCGACCCAGAACTACTCGCTAAGGTGACTTTAGGCAATGTCTCTCTGGATAAATAAGATATGATGCTTAACTGGAAGAAACAAAAGAAGATTTGGCGTTGGGTCGGGGCAATTGGCCTACTCTTATTGTTGCATCTTGCCGGTTTAAGTAAGCCTCTTGAGAATTTCATTTCTAAAGCGGTGAGTCCGCTGGCGCGTAATCTTCACGGTCTTGGTGCGGCCGCACAAAAAAATCCAGACGCAGAAAAAACCAGTGAGGATTTAGCACTGGAGCTTGAGGTGATGAAGAATCGGCTCGCTGCCGCTAATATCGATCAGTCGCAACTCCTATTACTCGCCGAAGAGAATGACAAACTTAGGGAACAATTAAATTTTGTTAGTAGTAATAATTATAAGGTCATAAGCGCGAACATTGTTTCTCGTCAAAATCTATTTGATACGGCTGGTGGTCGCGATATTATTATTGACAAAGGTTCGCTTGATGGCATTCGCAGCGGACTAGGCGTTATCAACGAAGTCGGTGTTATTATTGGCAAAATCGTGGAGGTAAGAGCTAATAGCGCTCGTGCTTGTCTTACGACAGATTCAGGTTGTCAGTTAGCAGCGGCTATCATTAACAGCACACAAACAATTGGCTTATCCGACGGCGAATTGGGCTTAACAATTAAAATGAATTTCATCCCGCAAATTGAAAAGATTGCGCCAGAGGATATTATCATTACTTCCGGTTTAGGCGATAGTATTCCGCGTGGGTTAGTTATCGGTCGCGTTTCTCAAGTTAATAATCAGAGTAATGAAATTTGGCAGGACGTCACTATTGAACCACTGGCTTCACTGCATAATCTAACGGTCGTGTCGGTGGTGTTACCATAACTTATGTATAAGCGGATTATTCAATATCTGTTTTTGTTTCTCGGCGCCGGCGCCCTTGCACTGGCGCAATTTTCATTAGTGAGCGCCTTGCCTTGGCCGATTAGTAACTTTGATTTGCCGGTTGTCGCTATTATTTTTGCCTTTCTGCTTGTTAGTCGGGACCGTGCTTGGTTTTTGGCGGCCGCGATGGGTTGGTTTTTAGATATTCTAGGGTTTCACCCCTTCGGCATTTCGATTTTGTCTTTAACTTTGAGCGTAGTAATCGTTTATCTTATTTTGGAAAACCTTCTTACTAACCGCTCTTTGTATTCGTTCTTACTTTTAACCGCCATTGGCATTATTTCTGAGGCTTTTATAAGCAACATCTTGCTGTCAGTTTTTGATTTATCGGAAAATGTGAATCGCTTCTTTTTAATCCGCGGCTCCTTCTGGGAATCACTTGGCTGGAGTCTGCTGCTTGGTCTCGTGGCTGTCGGACTATTCTTTAATCTCCTTGCGGTCGTCAGTCGACGCTTTCAGCCCTTCTTTTTGAAAAAACGCTGATTTATGCTATCATATTAGCAAATTAAACATATGAAATACGACGTAATTACAATTGGCGGGGCAACGCGAGATATCAGCTTTTTTACCGATGAAGGTATTCTTGTCGGTAATAAAGGCGATCTTTTGCGCCAAAATTTACTAGCCTTTGAATACGGCGCTAAGATTAAGGTGGATAAGTTTTACAATCTATTTGGCGGAGGCGCCGTTAATGCTGCGGTGAATTTTGCTAATTCTGGTTTCGAGGTCGCTTGTTTGGCTAAAATTGGAAATGATCACCATGGCCGCGAAATCGCCGCCAATTTAGTGGCTCGCGGGGTATCAACCCGTCTATTAGCAATTGATCAGAAAGAACCGAGCGGTCTTTCTTTTGTGCTTGTCACAGCGAGCGGCGAGCGCGTTATTTTTAGTAGTCGCTCAGCGAATAATAATTTAAGTATCACTAAGAATGAAATGTCTTTGCTTAGCCTTGGTAAGTGGCTGTATATTACATCTTTGTCAGGATCATGGCTTCCGGCGGCACGTAATATTTTTTCTATTCCCGGTCCTCGCATTGCCTGGAACCCAGGTGCCGCTCAATATCAGCTTGGATTAAAAAAACTCAGCCCATTTTTAAAGAGAACTGATGTCTTTTGTGTGAATAAAGATGAGGCGATTGAGCTCGTGATGAGTGATGAGCGCTATGCGAAGAAAAAAGCAGCTTTCTTAAATAACACCGAAAATTTATTGGTGATTCTGAAAAACGCCGGCCCGAAGATGGTGCTTATTACTTCTGGTAGTGATGGTGCCGACGTTTACGATGGCCACAAGTTCTATCACCAGGGTATTATTAAAGAAAAGAAGCGTGTTGATATCACCGGTGTTGGTGATGCCTTTAATTCCTCCTTCATTGCCGGATTAGAGCTGACAGGCGGCAACATTAAAAAGTCATTACTGATGAGCGCAAAAAATACCGCTTCCAAAATTGCACATTACGGCGCTCAAGGCGGTTTGTTGGATTTAAGAAAAATGAAATAAACATATGATTAATGGTGTCATTGTAAAAAGTATTGGTCAGTTTGAAGATGAGCGCGGCTGGTTGTCGGAAATTTATCGACGCGACGGCGTTGATTTAACGCCAGCGATGTCTTATGTCAGTCTCACATTACCGAGTGTTGTTCGCGGACCTCATGAACATGTTTATCAAAGTGATTTTTTTATTTTCATCGGCCCGGGCCGTTTTCGTTTACACCTTTGGGACAGACGCGAGGGCTCAAGTACGAAGGGAGAAAAGATGGAGCTTGAAGTCGGCGAGGGTAATCCTTGCTCAGTGTTAGTGCCACCGGGTGTTGTTCATGGCTATCAGTGCATCTCTGAAGTTCCAGCACTCTCAATTAATATGCCTGACAAATTGTATAAGGGTGTGATGAAGCAAGATGAAATTGATGAAATTCGCTGGGAACAAGATCCCGAAAGTCCTTTTAAGATTTAATTATAAATTTAAATCTATGTGCGTATTTTGCAAAATTATTGCTGGCGAAATTCCTGCCTACAAAGTGTATGAAGATGAGCGCGTGCTCGCTTTCCTTGATATCACGCCAGTTCACGTTGGTCATACTCTAGTTATTCCAAAAAAACACGTAGCTAATCTTGAGGCAATAGAAAGCGATGATTTGACAGCCTTAATTCTGGCAGTGAAAAAGATTGGAAAAAAGATTAAAGAAAATCTGGCCTATGATGGCTATAATGTCTTAGAAAACAATGATCCTGTTGCGGGACAAGTGATTTCACACATACATTTCCATTTGATTCCGCGAAAAGCCGGAGATGGTTTGAATCGCTGGCCAGACAACAAGTATGCCGAGGGAGAAGAAGAAGACACAATGAATAAATTAAAATCATAAATTATGAAATTGTTAGTCACCGGCGGAGCCGGCTTTATCGGCTCCAATTTTATTTTATACTGGCTCGAGAAATATCCTTCTGATCAAGTGATTAATCTTGATGCTCTTACCTATGCCGGTAATTTAAATAACCTGAAAAGCGTTGAGAATTCTCCGAATTATTCTTTTGTAAAAGGTGACATCGCCGATGGCGCTCTTATCGACACTCTAATGCCAGGTGTTGATATTGTTATTCACTTTGCCGCCGAGAGTCACGTTGATCGTTCGATTTTAAATAGCGCTGACTTTGTGCGCACAAATATTGAAGGTACCCGCGTTCTCCTGGATGCTGCAAAGAAAAATGGTAATATCCGTTTTCATCATATTTCAACCGATGAGGTGTTTGGCGCTTTATCTCTTACTGACGAACCCTTTAATGAGTTAACTCCTTATGACCCCCGTTCGCCCTATAGTGCCTCTAAGGCCTCCTCTGACCATTTGGTGCGTGCTTATTATCATACTCATGGCCTGCCGATAACAATCTCAAATTGCTCTAATAATTACGGTCCTTTTCAGTACCCAGAAAAGCTCATCCCCCTCTTCATTACGAACCTTATTGACGGCAAACAAGTGCCGGTGTATGGTCAGGGCAGTAATGTCCGAGATTGGATTCATGTCCGTGACCACAATCGCGGCGTTGAGTCAATTATAATGCACGGGAAAATTGGTGAAACCTATTGCCTAGGTGGTGATAGTGAGCGCACGAATTTACAAATTACTCACAAAATTTTAGACCTAATGGGTAAGGGCGAAGAGGCAATAGAGTATGTGACTGATAGACCGGGTCATGATCTTCGCTACGCTATTGATTTTAGTAAGGCAAAAAATGAGCTGGGCTGGAAACCAGAAATTAGTTTCGAAGAGGGAATGCGTGAAACAGTGCAGTGGTATCAGGATAATGAAGCTTGGTGGCGCGCAATTAAAGATAGTAAATAATCAAATTAATATATAAACGCTATGTCTGAGAAGAAAATCTTCCTCCTCGAGGATGACACAAACATTCTTTACGGTTTAGAGGCCCAGTTTGGCTCTGATGAATTTATCGTTGAATCAAGTGAAGGCGAAGAACCTTTAGAGGAGCTCCTTGATAATATCCGCGATTTCGAGCCGGATTATATCATCTTAGATTTAATTTTACCTAAATTGGACGGCTTTGAAGTCGTTAAAAGAATTCGCGAAGATGCTGATTTAAGTGAAGTTATGATTTTCATTTTTACAGATTTAAGCGATGAAGACAGTAAGAATAGAAGTATTGAGCTCGGTGCCGAATATTATTTCATTAAAGAAGAATTTGACACTTACGAGTTTGCTGAGAAAGTAAAAAAAATAATCGATAACCGTAAGCAGGAGGAGGACGAAGACGGTGGTGACACTTACGAAGAATAGCGCTTTAATGCTTAAATTTAGTCAATATATAAATTGACACTTGAGCGAAAATTGAGGTAAGATATAAAATCACTGCGACCGGCCTGGTTACCCCTAATTTTTTATTTGATTTTAGCCTAAAATATGTTTATAAAACGCATTGGCATCGACTTAGGGACGACCTACACTTTGGTCTACCTGCCACGCCGGGGCATCGTTATTAACGAGCCTTCGGTTGTTGCGGTATCAGTCGATGACAACAAGATTCTTGCGGTTGGTAATGAGGCAAAAGATATGCTCGGGCGCACTCCTGATACTATTGTCGCAGCCCGACCTCTTAAAGATGGTGTGATTGCTGATTACCGCACCACGGAGGCGATGATTCGTTATTTTATTAATAAGACCCTCGGAGGCATTAGATTATTCCGACCTGAAGTCATGGTGGCCGTTCCGGCTGGTATTTCTTCAACTGAGCGCCGCGCTGTAATTGAAGCAACTATTGCTGCTGGAGCGAAAGCCGCTTACATTATTAAGGAGCCAGTGGCCGCTGCTATTGGTGCTGACATTCCGATTGGCTCAGCGACTGGGCACATGATTATTGATATTGGTGGCGGCACTGCGGAAATGGCCGTTATCTCGCTCGGCGGTATTGTGGCTTCAACATCTGTGCGCGTTGGCGGTAATAAATTTGATGCCGCAATTTTAGAGCACGTCCGCAAAAAATATAATCTTGCGATTGGCGAGAGAACTGCTGAAGAAATAAAAATAAATATTGGTTCGGCCTTATACGTTGAAGATAAGTTGTATATGGAAATTAGGGGACGCGATATTGTAACCGGTCTACCTCGCAGCATCACAGTTTCTAGTGATGATGTTACAGAGGCAATTCAAAACGAGCTCGAAGCGATTATTGCCGCGGCGAAACGCGTTTTACAAAAAACTCCACCCGAACTCGCCGCTGACATTATGGATAAGGGTATTATCCTTTCCGGTGGTAGTTCCTTACTTCGTAATATGGATCAGCTCGTAGCGCGTGCGACAGGTGTGCCCGCCTACGTTGCTGACGATGCTTTGCTATGTGTAGCGAAAGGTACTGGCATTGCTTTAGATAATCTCGACTCATATAAGCGCAGTATTTTGGCGACCAAGTAAGGCTCACTTTAATATTATGTTAATTGGCATTGACGCCTCCCGCGCCAATCGCAGCTTGCGCACCGGCACAGAATGGTATTCGTTTTATATCATCAGTCATCTGGCCGCGATTGATAGGGAAAACGAATATGTCCTCTATTTGGATAAAGAACCCGTCGCTGACTTAGCGGCGGCTGTTTCGCTATATTCAAATGTGCGCTTCAAGATACTTAAATGGCCATGGCGTTATTTTTGGACTATCGGTCGCTTATCGCTTGAGATGATTAAGAACCGGCCCGACGTTCTCTTTGTCCCAGCGCATTCTTTACCGCTCATTCATCCTCGCCGCACCGTTAATACTGTTCATGATATTGCTTTTATTCGTGAGAATCGCGTCTATCAGAAAAGGGATATCAGCACGAAAAGTGGCAGATTGAGCATTATTGATTTATTAGTTCGAATTTTCACACGCGGAAAATATCAATCAAATTCTTTAGACCATCTTTCTTGGTCAACCGCTTACTCTGTGCGAAACGCAAGTCGCATCATTGCCGTCTCTGAATTTACAAAAAATGAAATCCTCGATGTCTATGGGGAGCATGTTGCTAGTAAAACGCAGGTTGTCTATAACGGTTATCCGGAGGATTTATATTACGAAAGACGCGACCCTCGGGAACGTAATACCGTGCTCGAGAAATATGGCATCGAAGAGCCATTCTTCTTGTATGTCGGTCGTTTAGAAAAAAAGAAAAATACAGCGGCGCTGGTTGAATCCTTTTCGCTATATAAAGAGGCATATCCGGAGAGCGAAGTACGCCTCGTTTTAATTGGTAATGCGGGCTACGGTTATGATGAGGTAAAATATATTATTGAAGAATATAATCTTAGTCGCTGGGTGTTAATTCCCGGTTGGGTGAACGAAGATGATTTACCAGTTATCTTTAGTGCCGCGCTCGCTTTTGTCTTCCCGACGCTTCATGAAGGTTTTGGTATCCCCGCTTTGCAAGCGATGGCAGCTGGCACACCGGCGCTGTTGTCAGATTTGCCCGTGCTTCATGAAGTAGCCGGGGAAGCCGCTTTATATTTTGATCCTCGTGATCGCGCCTCCTTAGCATCAGCCCTCGCTTACATTGCTTCTAATGAGAATTTACGAGCGACTCTCACGGAGCAGGGGCTCGATCGTTGTCGCCTGTTTAGCTGGGAAAAGTCAGCCCGTGAAACACTAAGTGTTCTTACTTCCTGAGATTTCAATTTTAACAATAGATATGATATGATTAAGATGTTATGAGACGATTTATAGCATCTTTTTTTATAGGCCTTTTCGTTCTGGTCCCTGTGGCTGGCGCGAGTTTTTTACCGAACGATCCTTACTTTAGTAATCAGTGGTATTTGACTCGTATTAAGGCTCCGGCTGCCTGGGAGAAAATTAATCGCAGTCCGAATATTGTTATTGCAGTTATTGATGCCGGCGTGCAAATTGATCACCCTGATTTAAAAGACAATATTTGGGTTAACAGTCGCGAAATTCCTGGCAACGGCATTGACGATGATCGTAATGGTTTTATCGATGATATTAACGGCTGGGACTTTGTTACCAATACTCCTGACCCATCACCCAAGTTTGATGAGGGTTGGACGGAGTCAGGTATATCTCACGGCACGATGGTGGCTGGCATTATTGCTGCGGCTGGTGATAATCGACAGGGAATTGCCGGTCTCACTTGGCGGGCACAACTGATGCCTTTACGTGCTTTGAATGATAAGGGCGAGGGTAGCGTTGGTTCTGTCATTCGCGCAATTGATTACGCCGTAAATAACGGGGCTGATATTATAAATCTCAGCTTTGTTGGCTTTACTTATAGCCAGGCTTTGCATGACGCGATTGCGCGCGCCTATAACGCGGGCGTGATTGTGGTCGCGGCCGCTGGTAACGAACAGGATGATGGCGTTGGTTATAATACTGATCAAAACCCAATTTACCCCGCTTGTTATGACGGTGTGAACGGCGAGAATATGGTTATCGGCGTCGCTGCGACTGATGCGCTTGATCAAAAAGCCGATTTTTCAAGTTATGGTTTCAAGTGTGTTGATATTACGGCTCCTGGTGTAAGTTTTTTCAGTGCCATTACTTACGGCGGGAACCCTCAAGAACGTGACCGTTATTACGATGGCTTCTGGTCAGGCACTTCCATGGCGACCCCAGTTATCACTGGCACACTGGCTCTTATCGCCGAGGCTAACCCCCATCTGCGTCCGACTGAAATTGTTAATATTTTATTGCAGTCAACTGATAATATTAGTCGCCTTAATCCTAATTATCTTGGCCAGCTTGGCACGGGTAGGGTAAACGTAGATAGGTCTGTAACGGTTGCCCAGGAACGTCTATATTCACGGCTCGGTCGCTTATTAATTAATCCGACGGCCAATGTTGGTGACGCGACAAGCACTCAAGAACTAATACTTGCTGACAAAAGTGGTGTTGCTTTGAAACAATGGGCGCTTAGTGAAAGTGTCGGCGGCATCTTTGCCGCTGGCGATGTTGATGCTAATGGTGAACAAGAAATTGTCAGCGCCTCAGCCGCCGGTCAAGAACCATACGTAAGTATTTATGGTCCTGACGGTACTTTAAGAGGGCGCTTTCTCGTCTTTGATAGAAATTTTAAAGGTGGGTTTAGTTTAGCGGTCGCTGATGTTAACGATGATGGTCTTGATGAAATCATTGTTGGCGCCGGGGCTGGTGGTGGACCACACGTACGTATCTTTGATCATAAGGGTAGACTTAAAGGACAATTTTTTTCCTTTGAAAATAGTTTCCGCGGAGGTGTTAACGTCGCTGCTGGAAATATTGATGCAATTGGGGCAGCAGAAATTGTGGCAGCAAGGGGAGCCGGTGGTACTCCGGAAGTAAAAATATTTGATCGACGGGGTAATTTACAGGGACAGTTTTTCGCTTACGAACGTGAGTTCCGCGGCGGCGTTCAAATTGCCATCGCTAATACCGATGGACGTAATGACCGGAATAAAGATGAAATCATTACCGTCCCCGGAGCTGGCAAAGAAGCTTTAATAAAAATATTTTCCAATAAAGCTGTTTTAAAGAAATCATTCTTAGCCTTCGGTCGAAATTGGCAAGGCGGTGTTAGTCTGGCCGCCGGTGATTTAGATAATGATGGTCGAGCTGACATTGTCGTCTCAGCTTTAGCCGGCGCTACGCCTCACGTCCGGGCTTTTAGTGGGCAAGGTGAACTAATGGAGTCTTTTTACGCTTACGATCAAAATTATAGCGGCGGCGTGCACGTCGGTGTCATTGATATCAATAACTAAAATATATGCCTAAGCAAGTCATCTTTGATAAAAAAAATGTGCTAGTTGCCGGTGGCGCTGGTTTTATCGGTTCTCATCTTTGCGATGAGCTCTTAAAAACCTGCAAGGTCATCTGCGTTGATAATTTTTCAACTGGTAGCGAAAGCAATATTGATCATCTTCTTTCTAATCCAGACTTTGTTTTCATTAATAAAGATATAACCAGGCCAATTGATTGGCTTGATTTACCAGAGTTAAAGAAATTTAAAATCGAGTTTCAAGGTATCCAGGAAATTTTTAACCTGGCTTGCCCGATGTCGCCCAAGAATTTTTTGAATAATCGCCTGGCAACTTTGATGGCGAATTCAACCGGAGTCTTCAATATGCTTGATCTCGCTGTGTCGTGCAAAGCGAAGTTAATGCATTTCTCCTCATCTGTTATCTATGGTCCGCGGCATGCCGATAGCCCTGATAGAAAGATTAGCGAACTTGAACTCGGTGTGCTTGATCATTTGTCTGAGCGTAGTGCCTATGACGAAGGTAAACGCTTTGCAGAAACGCTTGTCGTAAATTATCGCGAGATGTATAAAATTGATGCAAAAATTGTGCGCCTTTTCCGAGTCTACGGCCCACGTATGGAACTCGGCGATGATCAGATGATTCCTGATTTCATTAATAACGCGATTGATGGCAAGGACCTTGTAATTTTTGGTGACGATCGTTTCTCCTCCTCTTTCTGTTACATAGAAGATGCAATAGATGGTGTGATGAAATTTATGCGTTCGAAGCAAGTTGGCCCTATCAACATTGGTTCTGATGTTGATGTTAACCTTACTGACTTAGCGATGATGATTATTCGCGAGTTAAAGTCAGATTCTAAAGTCGCCTATGGCGACAGCCGCTTGTTTATTAGTGAGCTCGCGCTGCCTAACATTAAGAAGGCAAAAGATGATTTGGCGTGGATGCCGGTTGTGACTCTTGAGAATGGATTAAAGAAAACAATTTTTTCTCTGCAAGCACAAAAACGCTTGCGCGTATTTCAGGCATAGTTGAAATTAGATAAAGAAAAAATCCCCGCTAATTGCGGGGATTTTTATTATCCAATTAAATATATTTATTTCTCTGTCATCTTTATCATCGCGCGCGCTAAGGCGTGACGGTCACCGGGAGCGAATAGGGTGAGATCAAGATAGGGCGAGAGCTCCGGAATACCGCCGATATCAGCCGCTAAACCGCGACAGCGGTAGACAGCTGCTTCCCACAGACTTGTTGGCGAATTTTCGTAGACCAGAGAGGGAACAACAACCACGTCAGCGTCCGTTAGTAATTTTTCGACGTCTCTTCGGCCTAGTAATCCAGCGTATTCCAGACTGTCTAAACTTGCGGCTGCTTTTTTTACATCTTTTTCGAGCGCACCGCCGCCGGCAATAGTGAGACGCGCGACACTGGCGGGTAAATCAGCTTCTTGCCAGGCACTAAGAAGTAAGTATAAGCCTTTATGTTTTTCAAGCTGCCCAGTAAAGACGAAGTGAATTGGCGAGTTAAGTGGCTTTGTATCTTTTCGTAATAAATTAAAATTTTGCTCAACAACAGTCTCTTGATTTGCAAAAAAACCACAAGACTGATGAATATTTAGCAGCCAGCGCGAAGGAGAAATAATTTTCGCCGCATGCATCATCGCCGACCTTGTCACTAGTTGATAAATTTTTGCTGGTAAACTTTTAACTATCCCTTCTTTACCCCAATACATGAGACCAGAGGGGTGCAGTAGTTGAATGTCGTGTAAAACATGCTCGTGCCTGATTCCACGCACCCGCAATAAGCGTGGCAGAACAAAACCGATGCCCATTAAGTTATGTGTAATAAAGAGGTCGGGCTGCCTTTCGTCGAGAATTTGATTGAGTTTTTGTAAATGCCAGGGAAGGAATAGTTGACCGATATGCCAAGCAAGTCGCCAGGGCAATGGCTTCTTATTTAAAACAAAATAGGCAGAATCTAGAAAATAATGATCAGAAGAGTCCTGTGCCTCTTCTTTGCGAGGCTTGGTGCTAATCATGAAGACGTCGTGTCCGGCGGCACGCAAATCAGAGGCATTCATTTCCGCAATAACCTCAGCCCCGCTGCCGCGGCTAAAAGGAGGAAATAAATTGTTAGCGATGCCTATGCGCATATTATTTTACTTTACAGCAGAAAATTCGTCGAGAATTTGATCGGCTATTTTTTCCCAACCATACTTTTCTTTGGCGAGAGTTCTAGCCGCACGCGCCATTTCTTTTCGTTTGTTTTCGTCAGCTGTTATGAGGTTAATTTTTTCAGCTAACTCAATAATATTTCCGGGCTCAACAACATAACCTTCGACGCCGTCATTAAAGACACTGCGAACGCCTGGGAGGTTACTAGCAATAACAGGCAAACCACAAGCCATCGCTTCAATAAGCACAAGCCCAAAAGCCTCGTGGGTATTAATTGAAGGCAGTACAAGCAGGTCCGCTGATTGATACTGACGGATAAGGTCGTCTTCACTAATTCTTCCTAAGAAACGAACATGGCGCGTAACACCTGCTGCTTTTGCCTCGGCTTCATATTGTGCTCGCAAATCACCGTCACCGACAATGTGTAAGGTGACCGCTGACTTAACCATCGGTAGCGCTTTAATGAGGTTACTTAAACCTTTAAAATAATGAGCGCTATCAAGTCCGCCGACAAATAATATTGTGTGTCCGCCTCTTTTGATAAATCTGCGAGTAACAAAATCAACGATAGCCGTCGCACGGGAACTAATAGCATCTTCTGATGCGCTCATTTTCGGATGGAAGACATCGGTCTCAACACCGAAGGGCACTGCCTTAATCTTTGCGGGGTACAGCTCCATGATTTTTTTTAAATCGCTGTGTTGAGCGTAGTCGCGACTACTGACAATAATTTTCTCAGCTCGTTTCATTAAGCGAAAGAAAAAGATACGTGAGGGCAGAGCTAAAAAGCGCTTCAGGCCAGGTAGGGCTGGGGTGTCCATGTGGTAATGGATAATTAAGCGTTGCGATTTTCGCAATGAGCAGAGTAAAAAAATAATTGCATCAACTCCAAAGAAAGGGTAGTGCAGGTAAATAGTGTCAAAAGATGTTAGCCGAAATAACAAGGAAAAAGGAAAGGCGCCGTGTCCGGCGCGTAAGCGTGGACGCAGGTAGATAATTTTTTGATCACCAATCATCGCCTGAGGAATCTTTTGTTCTTTCGCGGCTAAAGTGTAGGTGCTAATTGCATGTTCGCGACTTAGAATCTGACCTAAACGATAGGCGCTTTGGCCGATACCACCGGCATAAGGCGGAAAGGCACAAACAATTTGGGCTATTTTCATAATCGTATTGCAGCTAGGGCGTTAGAAGGTGAGGTTTATTTAAGAGTGATAGTGCGCACTAGTTCAGTCATATTATTTTCTAGCTTACTAATTTTCAGACGAAGTTTGAAAACAAAGTAGAATAGACTAATGACTGCGAGGTAAAGTAAGAAATTAATTCCAGAACCAGAAAAACCAGCGCTGACTAGTAATTGGTCGATGGAGCGGATAAAAATAATAGCGATACCGCCGAGTAACCAGAAAGACAGCCACAAAATAAATTCGTTGCCGCCAATTTTGTTTTGTTTTTTTTGCAACAGTAGACGCCAGATAAAAAAGGCGATGAAGACGAGGGCAATGACTTGTTGAATCATATTTTTGACAAAATTATACGAGTGGATTAGTATTAATTATAGTTGACTCGCTAGTTCTTTATATTGTCTAATCAAATACTTGTGTCATGAAAACGATGTTGCTTATACGCGAGAGCAAAGGACTGCTCGCGTTTATTGCTATTTATGTCCTTGTCAGATTACTCCTGTGCTTACCGGTCATGGCTATACAGGATGAGACAACAATTACTATCGTCCTCGCTGCAATAGCTATCTCCTGGGTAATATTTGAGATATTCATGGATGAGCGCAAAGGAATGTTTCTCGCCTTTGCTTTACTGGCCACTGCTGTGTTCGCTTACTTTAGCTTTGAAGTATTTACTCTTCAGGAAGCAAAATACGCGATTTGGGCAGTGATGGCCAGCACAGCGCTGATTGGGCTGTTAAGCTTCGTTAGTGTTATGCGCACCGACAAGAAAGTCGCTTTGATGTTAGCTTTAGGTACAGCGGCAATCTTGATTGTACTTTTCGGCATTGAATTTATTATTTCGATGCTGTACTAACGATTTCTTCTCATTACGAGGCAAGTTCATACTTGTCTCTTTTTTATTTATTAATTTGCTGAATGATTAAATCTTTGATAATGCGTATGCCCCCAGAAAATTTTTGTCCGTATTCGTGATAGGTAACGGTGATTGGGACTTCCTTAATACGCCAGCGGCTGTTACTGAGTTTAACTAGTATTTCTGTACAATGAGCCATGCGGTTATTATCGATGCGAAAGCTTTGTGCTACTTCGCGAGTGTAGGCGCGAAAGCCACTTTGCGGATCACTTGTCTTAACGCCGAATAAGCGGTTAACAAAACGTCCGAGCGGGAAGATTAAGTATTTCTTTGTAAAAGGAAGTTCTGATTTTTTACCTAAGAAGCGTGACCCAAAGACAATATCAGCCCCTCCTTTGATAATCGGAGCAATCACTTCTGGTATTTCTTCAGCCGCAAATTGGTTATCGGCGTCGAAGTGAACAATAATATCAGCGCCAAGTGACAGGGCAAGATCACTGCCAGTCTGCAGAGAGGCTCCTTGGCCAAGATTAACGGGGTGCTTGCGCACTATGGCTCCAGCTTCAGCGGCAATGAGCGCTGTTTTGTCTTTAGAGCCATCATCAACCATAATAACTACGTCTACTAAGGGCTTTACCTTGCTGATGACGTCGGCGATATGCTTTTCTTCATTTAGTCCAGGAATGACAACGATAGTCTTCATATCTTTTTGTTTGACAGGGCCCAGATAGCGAGGTCTTCGATACTTATTAAGCCGAGGCCAGCCTTAGTGAGAGCGCTACTGATAAGTGGTTCGTAGCCAGCTTGCAGGCGACCGTCTGGTAAAAAGCGCATCTGTTCAAACACGGCCGTTTTTGACCCAGTCGTTTTTTGGCGACAAACAGTGCAACCTCGACTTTCGTATATTTTTTTAGGCCAGAACTTAGTTGCGATAGTCCAGCGCTTCAGGATTGTTTGTTTGAGTTGTGGTGATGAGGGGACGCTTTGTAAGCATCGAGAGCAGGGACGGGTAAATAACTTCTGGGCATTGATTAGTAACAACTGGGAGGCGATTTCAGGCGCACTCATTCCCACCTTCTTTAAAATATTTAAGGCCTCAGCAGCGTTACGAGCGGGTAGAGTTGCGATGATTAAGCGGCCTGTGTTAGCTGCTCGCCAGAGAGCTTTAATGTCAGCTGAGCTTAAGGTGGCGTCAACCCCAATTAACTCGCTATCAGTTTTTAAAAGCTTGATGACGGCGTTTTCTACGCTGCCATATTTTTTAGGGTTGATAATGTTAACGTTATCTAGAGACTGAAGAGGGAAGTTTTCAAGAGAATAAGCGCTTCGGTGAGCCGCGGCTGTTTGCAATAGGGAGTAATAGGTGCTGGTGCTGCCGTTTTCGTCTTCAGCGGCAATGATTATAATGCCACCTTTCTTCTTCAGCATTGATTTTAAAACTGTTTGTTGCGGACGGCTTAAGCCTAGGGCGCCAAAGCGGCGAACGCTCGGTTTTTCTGAGCTTAAAGTGATAATTAGCTTTTCTCCTTCAAGGGCTGGTAATAAAGTGGCGCGACCACTAATAATGGAACGTTTGTCCGCGATCTTGAAGCGCTTGTCGTTGTAGAGGTCATTTTCAGCAGCCCCAACGAGGCGACGGAAGGTTTCAATGACGCTTGACTCAGTCTTTTCATCTAGGTGCAGGTAATCAGCGCCTTGCCCATGTCCGCAGGCGCAAACAAGATTGCCCCCTTTATTTTCTAGGTGCAAATAATTATGGCCTCGGTCTTCGGCGAAGCGGCAGATTGTTTTGGCTATTTTTTCAGACATATCATTATTATATCATTATCTGCTTGATTTTTAAAATGGGTAATAATATGATACAATTAACGAAAAGATGGGCATCTTATTATTTTTTGTTTATGGCTTATTTTCAAATTTACGGACGTTGGTACAATCAGAGACAACGCCTAGCCTTCGCCATGGCGGCTTATTGGCGTTATTTACCTAATCGTTGGTATTTATTCTTCTCTTTAGGCTTACAGCTTATTTTATGGTTTTTTGCTTACCGGATGTTTAGCATTACCCTGGGGGACGAATTATTTGTTTATCATTACAACGTCGATTTCGGTATTGATGCTATTGGTGAGCCGCGCGATGTTTTCCGAATTCCATTAATCGCCCTCTCGGTCCTGCTGGTGAATTGGGTTGTTGCTGTGCTTGCCGCCCGTCGTGAACACTTTCATTTTTTGTCACACGCCTTCGGTTTAACATCTATCTTAGCGCAAGTGCTTGGTGGCTTAGCGCTAATGTCATTATATTTGATTAACTTTCTCGCTTAAGTATGATTGTCTTTTACACGATTAAAATTTTATTACTCTCCACCCTCGCTTTTATCTTTGCCTTTATCTGTACGCCAGCGCTAACAAACTTTTTGTATAAGTATAAGCTTGGTAAGCAAATCCGAAACAGTGGTGATACACCGGTCTTTAGTCAGCTGCATGCGCACAAAGCAGGTACACCGACCATGGGAGGAATCCTCATCTGGGGAACAGTCTTGGTGTTTATGGTCTTTTTTTCCTTCATGGCCGATGTCATGCCCGGCGAAATATTTAAATATCTCAACTTTTTTTCTCGTTCGGAAACTTTATTACCACTCGGCGCTTTAGTGGTGAGCGCTATTATCGGCCTATTTGATGATTGGCTCGATGTTAGTGGCAAGGGAATGTTTGGTGGCGGCGGGCTGAAGTTAAAGCACCGCTTATTAATATATATGTTGATTGCAGCTGCTGGGGCTGCCTGGTTTTATTTCAAGCTCGACTGGACGGTGCTACATGTCCCGTTCCTTGGTAATTTTGAAATATCGTGGTGGTATATTCCGGTTTTTATTTTTGTGATTGTTTCCACCTCATTCTCCGTTAATGAAACTGACGGATTGGACGGTTTGGCAGGAGGGACCTTGATGATTGCCTTCGCTTCCTATGGTATTATCGCCTTCGCTATGGGTCGATATGAGCTTGCCGCCTTCTGCGGGGTTATTATCGGCGCTTTACTTGCCTTTTTATGGTTTAATATCCCACCCGCTCGTTTTTATATGGGTGATACGGGGGCGATGAGTCTTGGAGTAACACTCGGTGTTATCGCTATGCTCACAAATAATCTCTTTATTTTGCCTCTCGTCGGACTGATTTTTGTGATTGAATCTTTGTCAGTAATTATTCAGCTTTTATCGAAACGGTTTCGGCACAAGAAGGTGTTTATGTCAGCGCCCATACATCATCACTTTCAAGCGATGGGTTGGCCTGAGTCAAAAATAGTGATGCGTTTTTGGGTGGTAGCAGCGATGGGGGCAGTTTTAGGCTTGATGATATTTATGGCTGATCGCCAGTGGTAAAACCTTATGACAATCGCCAAGAAAATTAAGAACTTCTTTTCGCCGACCCCAAGTGAGCATGAACCTGATCGCTGGTTATTGTTTAGCGTTGGCGCATTATTGATTATCGGTCTTGTCATGCTTTCGAGCGCCTCAGCGGTTGTTTCTTATGCCAAGTTTGGTAATACCTATCACTATTTCATTCGACAGTTGATTGCGGCCGGTATCGGTATCGGTCTTTTTTTTATTGTCTCTCGTATTGATTATCGTTTTTGGCGTAAGTATGCGGTCTGGATGTTGTTGGCGTCCGTTTTATTATTAGTGACGGTTTTTATTCCTGGTCTAAGAGCAGATCACGGCACTGCCCGCAGTTGGATTATTATTTTTGGTCAATCTTTCCAACCGGCGGAATTAGTAAAGATTACTTTTCTTATTTATCTTGCTACCTGGCTTGAAGCGAAGAAGGGTCAGCTTAATCAAGCAGGAACAGGCATTTTTCCATTTCTAGCCAGTCTGACCGTTATTGGCGCCCTGATGTTGGCTCAACCTGACTTTGGCACTCTGTTTATCATTTTATTTGCCTCTTTTGCTGCCTTCTTTGTTGCCGGGGGAAAATTTACTCATATTCTACTAACGATATTGTTTGCGGCCTTAGCAGCCGGTTTATTATTCTACGCACAATCTACCTATCAAAATGATCGCTTCCGTTGCTATCAAGATCCTTCTTATGACACCCAAGAAGAGTGTTATCAAATTAATCAATCCTTAATTGCCGTTGGCTCAGGTGGCTGGGCGGGCAGAGGCCTTGGTCAAAGCCGTCAGAAGTTCATGTATCTGCCGGAAGTTTGGGGTGATTCGATTTTTCCGATTGTAGCTGAGGAGATTGGTTTTCTGTTCTCGACGGCCCTTATTGCTTTATTTGGGCTACTGTTTATTCGTGGACTTCGCGTAGCGCAAAATGCGCCCGATGTTTTTGGTAGCGCCCTGGCTACCGGGATCGTCGCGTGGCTGCTAGTACAAACTTTCTTAAATATCGGCGGCATGATTAACCTTATTCCCATGACCGGGGTGCCTTTGCCTTTTGTTTCGGCCGGCGGGTCATCAATTATTAGTACATTGCTCGCCATTGCTATTCTTGTAAATATCAGTAAACATGGAAAATATGAAAGAAGATAAGGAGAAGCTGATCGTAATATCGGGAGGTGGCACGGGTGGGCCGAGTACAGCACCGCTCGCTTTAGCGTCGGCTTATAGCGTGCTTAATCCTAAGGCGCATTTTCTTTTTATTGGCAATGATCAAGAACTAGAGAAAAAGTTATTTGATGAGGCGCTTAAAATGCTTGGCGCTGATTATATTTCCTTGCCCGCAGGGAAGTGGCGCCGCTATTTTTCTATAAAAAACTTTATTGATTTCTTTCGCATTATTTCTGCTTTTTTTCGAGTTTCGATTATTTTCTATCGTCGGCGCCCTGATTTAATTATTTCAGCCGGCTCTTTTGCGAGCGTGCCAGTAGTTTGGGCGGGTAGGCTGATGGGCGCGAAGATTCTTATCCATCAACAAGATATACGTCCAGGGCTCGCCAACCGTTTGATGGCGCCAGTTGCACATAAGCTGACTGTTACTTTTGAAAAATCACTTAAAGACTATGGTGACCGTGCTGTGCTGATTGGCAATCCCAGTGAAGTTGGGAAATTAACAGAAGAGCAAAGATCTAACGCGGCCGCAAACTATCGTGTCGGCTCTCACCCCTTTATATTCATTACCGGCGGCGCTTCTGGCGCCCTTGGCTTAAACCGATTAGTTTATTCGGCTTTACCGTACTTACCGGCTGATTGGGATATTATTCATCTTAGTGGCAGAGGTAAAGGTCTTGATGCCCCTAATCGCCCCAACTATCGCGTAGTTGAAAATCTCGCGCATGATGACTTTTCTGCCTTATTAAGTCTTGCCGACATTGTCATTACTCGCTCGGGTCTAGGAGTTTTAACGGAGCTCTCGCTCGCCGCGAAACCTACTGTTTTGGTGCCAATGCCAAACTCGCATCAAGAAGATAATGCCGAATACTTTAAGTCACGTGCGGCCGCGCTCGTGCTTAACGAAAAAGAGAGTAATGGCGAGGACTTTGCTGAAATAATTGTCGATTTATATAAACACGAAGGGCAGAGAATGAAGTTGTCGGCGAACATTGCGATGATGATGCCACCCGATGCCGCCGTTAAAGGAGCGAAAATTGTCAAAGAAATGCTTGCAAAATAATATGGATTTGCGTAAATACAAAAAGTTTTATTTCATCGGTATTAAGGGGGTTGGTATGACAATGCTAGCTCAGTTTTTACATGGACTTGGGCGACAGGTAAGCGGGTCTGATATTGCCGATGTTTTCATGACCGATCAGGTGCTAAAGAAAGAGGGGATACGCTTCCGCTCAAGCTTCGATGCCTCGCTTATTCCAACTGACGCCGTGATTATTTATTCCGCTGCCTTTAATGCTGAAAATAATGAGGAGATGCGTTTTGTGGAGGCGAATAAGAGAAACTTTGACCTCCCGATTTTAAACTACGCGCAGGCTATAGGCGCGCTTTTTAATTCCTACAAAGGTATTGCTGTTTGTGGTAGCCATGGCAAGACAACAACGACTGCTTGGCTCGGTTATGTATTGCGTCACCTTGGCGTTGATGCGAGCGTGCTTGTCGGCGCGCGCGTGCCACAGTTTAAAGCGAGCGCTGTTCGCGGGAAGTCGGAGTATTTTGTAGCTGAAGCGGACGAGTATTTAGATAAACTGCAGTATTTATTGCCTCAAGGCATTGTGTTAAATAATATTGATTACGATCACCCCGATTTCTTCAAAACACACAAATCCTATTACGAAGTTTTCGCTCGTTTCACAGCTAAGTTGAAAAAGAATGACTTCCTGGTTGCAAACGTCGCTGATGCGCAAGTTCGAAAACTCCTGCTGACCGTTAAGGGCAAGCTTGTTACTTATGCTTTAGCCTCGAAACTTAAATCGAAGATTGACGTAACCCTCCTCGGCCATTCCGTGCGTCGTGAGGATGGCTGGCAATATTTTCAGGTGAATGATTTTGGCGAATTTAAAATTCAATTGTTTGGTGACCATAATATTGAAAATGCCCTCGCCGTTTTAGCAAGCGCTTACGCTCTCGGTCTTGATCCTCGTAATTTGAAAAAAGCTTTAGCCGGATTTAAGGGCACGGCAAGGCGGGCGGAATTAATGGGTAAGTATCAGGGCATGCCTGTTTATGATGATTACGGGCATCACCCCACTGAAGTGAAAGCAACCCTTAAATCATTCAAGGAATCGTTTCCTAAACGTAGACTCGTCGCCGTGTTTCATCCGCATACATTTACCCGTACCAAGGCTTTGTATAAAGAATTCCTGACCAGCTTTGACGAAGCAGACGTTCTTGGCATTTTAGAGATATACGGTTCTGCCCGCGAAGTGCAGGGAGGAATATCTAGTCGCGATTTAATTTCTGGTTTAAAAGCCAAGGGACGAAAAAAACCAGCGAAATACTTAGCAGATTTTGACGATGCTTTAAGCTGGCTTAAAAAGACCTTGAAACCAAACGACGTCCTACTCCTCATTGGCGCCGGCGACATCTTTCGAGTGGGAGAGAGATTGATTAAGAGATAGAGAGGAAGTGGTAAAAAATTAGTATGAATAAACAGGAGAAAGAAGAAAAGCTGCCAACGCTGCCTTGGGGCGAATTTTGGCGAGAGTTATGGCGCTTAACGGCGCCTTTTCGGCGTATTATGAGACTTGTCTTTGTACTTACTCTCGTGATTGCAGTCGCTGATTTGTCGTTGCCGTATATTTTAAAACTAGCGATTGATGGTTTGTATGATTTTGAAAATATCGATTTGTCTTTTCTGCTCTGGCTTATCGCTCTTTATTTTAGTGCCGATCAGTTCCGCTCAATTCTGCAGTTCTTTAATGATAAGGCGATAATCAAGTTAAGTCTGAAAATAGAATACGATTTTGCCTTACAAGCACAGGCTAAATTATTAGACCTCAGCCTCGGTTATCATGAGAGTGAAAATACCGGTGGGAAGATTACGAAGATTGACCGCGGCATTGATCGTATTGCCCACTTATCTGAAAACATTACTTGGGAGGTAATACCAACTTTAATTCAAATCACCTTCACCGTCATTGCATTATTTTGGGCTGACTGGCGCATTGGCGCCTCCTTCCTTTTCTTCGCGCCTTCTTTTATATACATTACTTACTGGTCTAATCGTCGCATGTTGCCGATACGCAAAGAAATATATCGCTCGTATGAAGTGGCATCTGGCAAAATGGGGCAGGCGATTATTAATATTAACGCCGTGCAATCTTTTGTGCAGGAGGGAAGAGAGTTGTCAGAATACGAAAAGATTAAGAAGAGGATATATACTAACGGCATTAAACAATGGGGCTGGATGATGAAGGTTGGCTTGGGTCGCAATTTGGTATCAAATATCGGGCGTGCAAGCGTGCTCTTTCTCGGCGTGTATTTGGTTTATACGGGTAGCATGACCATCGGTACCCTGATTTTTGCCTTTACGCTTAGCGAGAAGGCCTACTCCGCTATGTTCCGTCTAACGCGCTTCTATGACCGCATTGAAGAGGGTCGTGAGGGTGTGAGTCGCTTGTTATTACTCCTAAAGACACCGAGTTTCATCCAGAATCACAAAGATGCGCTCACGATTGATAAGATGGACGGTTCAATGGAATTTAAGGATGTCACCTTCAAGTATAAGGGAGCAAAACTGAAGGCGATTAACAAGGTAAGTTTCAAGGTCAGCGCTGGGAGCATTGTTGCTTTTGTTGGCCCTTCGGGTGGTGGTAAAACGACCGTGGCTCGTCTCTTGTATCGTCACTATGATCCGACTTCAGGAAAAATTTTGGTTGATGGGAAGGATATAAAAACATATGACTTAGCTTCATATCGTCGCTTCCTCGCAATTGTGCCGCAGGAGGTGGAAATCTTTGATCTTAGTGTCCGTGAAAATATCGCCTATGCTAAGCCAGAAGCGAGCGACAAAGAAATTACCGCTGCCGCTCGCATCGCTAACGCCGAGGAATTTATTGTGAAGCTGGAAAAGGGCTATGAAACTATGGTCGGTGAACGGGGGATAAAATTGTCGGGTGGTCAGCGTCAGCGCATTGGTATTGCACGCGCAATTTTAGCTGACCCGAGGATACTCATCTTCGATGAAGCGACCTCAAATCTTGATAGTCAGAGTGAGCGCTTAATTCAAGAGGCTCTCGCCCGCGTTGGTCGCAACCGCACGGTGCTAATTATTGCTCACCGCTTGAGTACAATTCAACAAGCAAACAAGATTATTGTGTTAGAGAATGGTAAGTTAATTGAGCAGGGCAATCACGCCAGTCTGATGCGCGTGAACGGGGGCCTGTACTCCAAGCTAATCAAGCTGCAGGAAGTCGGCGCCTTACACTAGTTAATATGGACTTTTATGCTATTTTCGGGTTATAATGTAGTTTATGCTTACTATTAACGAGAAAGTTGACTTAACGAAGTATACAACGCTAAAAATAGGCGCCAAGGCGGCTTATTTTAGTATTATAAGACAGGAAGAAGATTTACTCGAAGCCATCGTTTTCGCCAAAAACAAGAAAGTCCCGATAATGATTCTTGGGGGCGGGTCAAATATCTTAATGACTAAGCCTTTTCCGGGGCTAGTGTTGAAGAATGAGTTAAAGGGTGTGCGCGTGGTAAAGGAAACTGATACTTCTGCTTGGGTAGAGGCTCGGTCCGGTGAATGGTGGAGCTCACTCGTATATTTCGCAGTGGAGCGTGGCTGGGGCGGGGCTGAAAATTTGTATTACGTTCCGGGCACTGTCGGGGCAGCGCCAATGCAGAATATTGGTGCTTATGGAGTTGAGCTTAAGGAGATATTTCATAGTTTAAGAGCGGTAGATTTAAAAACTGGCAAAGAGAAAGTCTTTAAAGCTTCAGAGTGTAAATTCGGTTATCGTGACAGTGTGTTCAAGAAAAAGTTTAAAGACAAATATTTTATTGCCAGCGTTATTTTGAAACTGAGTAAGCGCCCAAGATTACGGGTTGATTACGGCGATATAAAAAGAATGCTTGAAGAGAAGGGAATAAAAAGTCCGAGCATCATTGAGCTTGCTGAGATCATCAGACAAATCCGCGATAGCAAGCTGCCTAATCCGGCAGTGTTACCAAACGCTGGGTCATTCTTTAAGAATCCTGAGGTGTCTGTGTCCGGTTTTAAAAAATTACAACAGAAATTTCCTGACATTAAATTCTTTCCTGGCTCAAAACCATCACTCATTAAGATTCCTGCTGGTTGGCTAATAGAGCAAGCTGGTTTCAAGGGTAAACGCTTCGGTCCAGTCGGTATGTATGAAAAGCAGGCCTTAATTCTCGTTAATTATGGTGGCGCGACCGCCAAACAAGCGCTGGCGCAAGTAAAACGCGTGCAGGCCGGAGTATTTAAAAAGTTTGGTTTAAAAATTGAACCAGAAGTGAATATTATATAATTTATTATGACTGCTAACGAATTACGACAAAAATATTTGGATTTCTTCAAGAGCAAGGAGCATGCCATCATCTCCAGTGCTTCTTTGATTCCCGAAAATGATCCGAGCGTTTTATTTACGACCGCTGGGATGCATCCTTTAGTGCCATATTTACTGGGAGCGAAACATCCGGCCGGTGCTCGTTTGGCTAATGCGCAGAAATGTATTCGCACTGATGATATTGATGAGGTGGGAGATGCGACGCATCATACTTTTTTTGAAATGATGGGGAACTGGTCTTTGGGAGATTACTTTAAGCAAGATGCAATCGCATGGAGCTGGGAATTTTTAATTGGCAAAGATTGGCTTAATCTAGATCCTAAGTTATTGGCTGTTTCGGTGTTTGCTGGTGATGAAGACGCCCCTTTTGATGAGGAATCATACAACCTTTGGTTAGCGATGGGCGTGCCGGCCGAAAGGATTGCGAAATTGCCAAAGAAAAATAATTGGTGGGGACCGGCTGGTCAGACGGGACCTTGTGGGCCAGATACAGAAATTTTTTATTGGTCTGGCACTCCGGAAACTGTTCCAGCTGGCTTTAACGATGATAATGAACTCTGGGTTGAAATCTGGAATAATGTTTTCATGCAATACTTTAAAAATGCTGACGGTTCCTTTAGTTTGTTAGAACAGAAAAATGTTGACACTGGTTTAGGCTTAGAGCGGGTGCTGGCCATATTAAGTAAATGCGATAATTATCAAACGGAACTGTTCAGTCCATTAATCAAAGAATTAGAAATACTGTCAGGCAAGACATATGGGAGTGATGTCCAGACCACGCAATCCCTACGTATTATCGCTGACCACGTCAAAGCGGGGATATTTATTATTGGTGATCAGCGTGGCGTTACCCCCTCAAACGTCGGGCAAGGGTATGTCGTTCGACGCTTGTTACGTCGTGCGATTGTTCAGGCCGGAAAAATTGGCATTGATGTTAAATTTAATCATACTTGGATGAGTAAATTGATTTCTAACGTCATCCAAACATATATTGATATCTATCCTGAACTAGAAGAAAATCAGAATTTAATTACCATAGAGATCGAAAAAGAAACGATGAAATTTCAGAATACTTTAGAAAATGGTTTGAAAGAATTTGATAAACTGAAAGTTGAGCAGGGAAGAATTGGTGGGGTTGAGGCCTTCAACCTCTATCAAAGCTATGGTTTCCCGCTGGAGTTGAGTGCTGAAATCGCCGAGGAGCGAGGTTTAGAAATTGATCGTGCTGGCTTTACAGAGGAGCTAAAAAAACACCAGGACTTATCTCGCACGGCTTCCGCTGGTAAATTCAAGGGCGGCCTTGCCGACAGTAGCGTAGAAACAACTCGCTTACACACAGCCGCACATATGTTGCTCGCTGCTTTACGCAAAGTCTTGGGCGACCATATTACCCAAAAGGGCAGCAATATTACGGCCGAGCGTTTACGTTTCGATTTTACTCACTCTGCTAAAGTCACACCAGAAGAGATCGCGCAGGTTGAAAAGATGATAAATGAAGCCATTGAGAAATGTCTCGATGTAGCCTATGAAGAAATTCCTCTTGATGAGGCGAAAGCGACAAATGCGCACGGCGTCTTTGATTCCAAGTACGGCGAGTCGGTACGTGTCTATACAATCGGTGTTGATAACAAGAAAAAACAGTCTGAATGGGATGAGATTTTTTCACGAGAAATTTGTGGTGGCCCTCATGTGGAAAATATAGGAAAGTTAGGTAAATTTAGAATACAGAAAGAAGAGGCTTCTTCTTCTGGTGTTCGTCGAATTAAGGCCGTTTTAGAGTAATATCAGCGAGGGCACAATCCCTGATCTTGGTCGAATATATCGCCCTTGACAATTTATGCCCCTATCTATATACTATTGCCATTGAGAGTAAAAAAGATTAAGTGTGTAATATCTCTAAAAATTTTGATAAGGCTCAATTAAGTCTTTATCAAATTTTTTTGTGTTAATGTCAAAAGGTAAAAAAAACAATCAGGAAACAGCCGAGACTTTGAACGCCAAGGATTTTTTGGAGATGCAAGGCGAGGTCTTAGAGTTGATGCCGGCAGCGACTTTCCGCGTCCGTTTGGATAGCGGTCACGAAATCTTAGCTCACCTTTCAGGTAAGATGAGAATGAATCGCATCCGCTTACTTCCTGGCGACCGCGTGCGCATGCAGATGAGCCCCTATGATCTGACTAAAGGTCGGATCGTCTTCCGCCTCTAATCACCGTCGCCCCCACTAAATTTGGATTTAACCCAACCCTTTATAAATTTTTCACCACATTATGAAAGTACGAGCGAGTGCCAAAAAAATCTGTAAGGATTGCAAGACTGTCCGCCGCAAAGGCCGCGTGTATGTAATCTGTAAAAATCCTAAGCATAAGCAAAGACAAGGATAAATTTAAGTATAGGCTCGGCCGAGACGGCCGCCTAATTATTATTATGGCTATAAGAATTGCGGGTGTAAGTATTCCCAACGATAAAAGAGTAGATATCTCTATCACCTATATCTTCGGTATCGGCAACAGCCGGGCGAAGAAGATTTTATCTGAGCTTAATATCGCACCCGAAACTAAAGTAAAAGATTTGAAAGAGGAAGATGCAAATCGTCTTCGCGAGCAAATTGAAAAAAAGCATACAGTTGAAGGTGATCTGCGCCGTGAAGTCGCGAGCAATATCAAGCGCTTGAAAGAAATTGGTTGCTACCGCGGCCTGCGCCATATGCGCAACTTACCGGTTCGTGGCCAACGCACCAAGACTAACAGTCGCACCGTTCGCGGTAACAAGCGTATGACTGCAGTCAGTGGACGCTCTAAGGCAGGCTTGAAGACCTAAGCGTTCTTCTCTCTAGATTAATTTATCAATTATTTATGTCCGACGAAAAGAAAATAAATACTGAAGAAGAAAAGGTTGAAACTCCTGTTGTCGCAGCTCCGGCTGAGGCAGTACAGGCTGTTGCAGCTGATGAGGACGAAAACGAAGCCGTCCCTTTTTCTCTTGATTCCGGTGCTGATGAGGAATTGCCTGAAGAAATCAAGCAGAAATTGGAAAAGAATAAACAGGCTCGTGCCAAGAAGAAGTTAGTTAAGAAGCGCAAGAAACGCGCCGCTCGCACCGTTAAGGTCGGTCGCGCTTATATCAACGCTACTTATAACAACACCATGATTTCCTTAACTGATGATCATGGCGACGTCATCTCCTGGGCAAGCGCCGGCATGGCTGGTTTCAAGGGCGCCAAGAAGGCGACTCCTTACGCCGCTCAAATTATTTGTAAAATTGCAGTTCAAAAAGCTAAGGAAGAATACGGCTTGCAAGAAGTAAGCGTCTTCGTCTCTGGTGTAGGTACAGGCAGAGAAGCCGCTATTCGCGCTTTGAATGCTAACGGCCTTGAAGTCGCTGCGATTAAGGACACAACTTCAGTGCCGCACAATGGTTGCCGCCCGAAGAAACCGAGAAGAGTGTAATTATTAATTGTCATCAATCAATATGGGAAGAAATTTAGACAGCAAATGTACACAATGTCGCCGCGCCGGAGAGAAGTTATTCTTGAAGGGTGAGCGTTGTAATACCCCGAAATGCGGTATCGTTAAGCGCAATTTTCCTCCGGGTTTTCACGGACCGACTCGCGGTCGTCGTAAATCCAGTGATTTCGGTACTCAGCTTACTGAAAAGCAGAAGTTGAAGAAATATTACCAGTTAATGGAAAAGCAATTCCACTTAACCTTCAAAAAGGCTGCTGGTAAGTCAGGTGATGCCGGTAAGAATTTCTTACGTTTACTTGAAATGCGTCTTGATAGCACTGTATATCGTCTTGGCTTCGCAACTTCACGCGCTCAAGCGAGACAACTTATTAACCACGGTCATTTCCAGGTTAACGGCGTAAAGACCGATATCCCGTCATTTATTGTTAAGGAAGGACAAGAAATCGCAGTTCGCCCTGGAAGTGTTAAGAGCCCATATTTCAAGCAGATTACTGAGTCTTTAAAGAAGAAGACTGAACTTCCTGGTTGGCTTAATTTAAATGGAGCGGAACTCAAAGGAAAAGTACTGCATGAGCCAGTTGACTCTGATTTACCAGTAAACTTCAATGTCCAGATGATCATTGAGTATTATTCAAAATAATCGTCGTTTAGCGCGCTGAGGAGGCGTCAGTCTCGGGATTCCCGGGAGGCGTAAGACTGCGCGTTGATGGCTTTCATGTTTTATGGAAAACATCGCTTTACCAAAAAAAGTAGATTTCCTTGAAGGAAAAAATGCTAATGAAGGTGTTATCGTCGTGGAACCTTTATATCCCGGCTATGGCATGACCCTTGGCAATTCCTTGCGCCGCGTTTTGTTATCCTCTTTACCAGGAGCAGCCGTCGTTGGTGTTAAAATCAAGGGCGCAAGTCATGAGTTTACAACCATGTCTGGTATTCAGGAAGATATTTTGGAAATCATGCTCAATATCAAGCAGTTACGTTTGAAAATTCACGGCGATGAAGAAGTCCGCCTCGAACTGAAAGTTAAAGGGAAGCAATCTGTTACCGCTGAAATGATCACGAAGAATACGGCAGTTGAAATTAAGAATCCAGAATTAGTGCTTGCTACTCTGACCGATGATAAAGCTAGTCTTGAAGTCGAAATTTTCGCCCGCCCAGGCAGAGGCTATCGCCTCAGTGAAGGTGCAAAGCGCGAAAATAACGAATTAGGATATATCGAAATCGATTCCATCTTTTCTCCCGTCTTGTCAGTTAGCCTCGACGTTGAAAATACCCGTGTCGGTAAAATGACGAATTGGGACAAGCTCCTAATTAACATGAGAACCGATGGCACCTTGAGTCCGATGGAAGCCTTTAATCAGGCGACTCAGATCTTAGTTGATCAGTTCAACGCACTTTTACCTCGTTCCAAAGAGCCTGCCCCGGTGATTGAAGAAGAAGAGGTAGTTGCTGCCGATTTAAATACTGAAGAAATTGAAGAAGAGGCCGCTCCTGTCGAAGAGACGGAGAAACCGGCAAAGAAGAAGAGTAAAAAATAATTACGCTTCCCACATAATACTTATAATATGCGCCACAGAAACAAGAATAAAATCTTAGACCGGGAAAAAGGACCACGCGAACTCATGCTTCGTAACTTGGCTTCAAGCATCCTGATTTATGAAAAAGTAAAAACAACTAAGGCTAAGGCTCAAGCAGTCCGTCCTTTAGTTGAAAGGATGATTACTTCAGCTAAAGTTGGTGATTTGACTGCTCGTCGCGGCTTAATTAAAGTTTTGCTTCAGAAGAATGCAGTTAAAAAAGCAATGGAAGTTTTAGGGACTCGCTACGCTACTCGCAACGGCGGTTACACCCGCACAACCAAGCTCGGACCGCGTCAGGGAGATGGCGCCGAGATGGTTCAGATCGAGTTAGTATAATTTACGCGCAATCATAACCATATATGAACACATTCGAAAGAAAAATCCATAAACTTGACGCAACGAATCAGGCCTACGGCCGTTTAGCCAGTCAGATCGCGATTATTTTGCGCGGTAAGAATAAGCCAGAATATCAACCTCATCTTGATGAAGGTGATATCGTCGAAGTGGTAAATATCACTAAGATGTCTTTTAGTGGCAAGAAATTACTGCAAAAGAAATATTTCAGCTTTACTGGTTTTGTCGGTGGTTTGAAGACCAGAAGAATGTCTGAGGTCTTCGCGAAAGATCCGGGCGAAGTTTTGCGCCGAGCGGTGAAGCAGATGCTTCCTCCGACCAAGCTGCGCGATGCGCAGATGAAGCGCTTAATTATTAGATAATCCTATGGAAACGAAAACAAAAACAGTTAAAGAAAAAAAGCCGGTGCTTGAAGCAGTTGAAGAAACTGAAGAGGTTAAAGAAGCTCCAGTGCCTGATACCGCTGAGTTTACTGGTTCTTATATTAAGACCGTTGGTCGCCGTAAAACTTCTGTTGCTCAGGTACGTATGTACAAGGACGGCAAGGGTGTTATCATGATTAACGGCAAAAAAGGTTCAGTATATTTTCCTAACGAAGGTTTAAGTATCGTCAGCCAGCCGCTGAAAGTGACTGGACACGTTCGTGACTTTAACTTTTCCATCATCGTTAAAGGTGGTGGTAGCACTGGACAAATGGAAGCTTGCCGTCACGGTATTGCTCGCGCTCTCTTAACTCTTGATCCTTTAATGAAGGAAGCTTTGAAGCTTAACTGTTTTCTGACTCGCGACCCCAGAAAGAAGGAAAGAAAGAAACCTGGTTTCAAAGGAGCGAGAAAGCGCCCACAGTGGAGCAAGCGCTAATATCATCATTATCCCAATTTCAATATCAAAAAACGCCCTGTTTACTGCGGCGTTTTTTGTAATTTAAACAAATTAGAAATGGAAGCTAAAATTTGACTTAACTCCAAAAATCATCTAAAATGGAGCTATGGATTTGATTAACTCCAAAATATGAAGAAATTTGCAGCTGGAAGCTACAAAAAACAACTGCATAATAAAGAAGGTGAATATAAAAGTTTTTCGCCGTCTTTTATTAATCGTGATTTTGATTGGCACGATAAAGTTATTGATGTTTTGCTTGAAAAGGCGACAAGACTCCTGGGTGAGCTTAACGCTTACTCATATTTAGTGCCCGATGTTGATTTTTTCATTCAAATGAATGTTGTCAGAGAAGCGACTAAGTCTAGCATGATTGAGGGTACAAAAACGGGCATCGATGAGGCGGTATTACCAAGAGAAGAAATTGACCCGGAAAAAAGAGACGATTGGGAAGAGGTGCAAAATTATATTAGTGCACTAAATTTTGCAATTTTTAAACTTAAAACCTTGCCCCTCAGTACCAGGTTGATTCGTGAGACCCATGACAAATTATTATCGGGTGTAAGGGGCGAGTATAAGAACCCGGGAGAAATTAGACGGAGTCAAAATTGGATTGGCGGCTCATCGCTTGTAGATGCTTCTTTTATTCCTCCATCTCATGATGAGCTTCCCGAGCTCTTAACCGACCTTGAAAAATTTTGGCATAACGGTAGTTTGAATTTACCGGTAGTGATTAAGATGGGAATTATCCACTACCAGTTTGAGACTATTCATCCATTTCTTGATGGGAACGGGAGAATAGGTAGATTATTGATTGCCTTGCAATTAGTTGAGTCAAAAATACTTACGACCCCAACGCTGTATCTTTCTGCTTTTTTTGAAAAGAACAGAAGTTCATATTATGACTCACTAAGTATGGTGAGGAAAAATGGCGATCTAGAGCAATGGATTAAGTTTTTCTTAAGTGGTGTTATTGATACTGCAAATGATAGTATACATACCTTTAAAAGTATTATTGAACTGCGCTTAGATTATGAACAGAAGATATTAAGTCTTGGCATAAGGGCTAAAAACGCACAAAAATTAATTAACTTCATGTATTCGCGCCCTATTCTTAACTCAAAATCGGTACAAGAAAATCTCAATATCGGTCTTAATACGTCAAATCGGCTTCTAAAATCGCTTATCGATCTGCAAATACTAGAGGAGCTTACCGGTCATTCGCGTAATAGATTGTATGTTTTAAGAGATTACTTAAATCTATTTAAAAAGTAATTTCAAAATTAATATATGGAAGATCAGCACAATCTCGACAATATTGAAAATACGCTGTTAGAACTCGTTACGCGCCGGGAGGCTTTAGCGTTTGATTTAGGCGTTGATGATAATGAACAAGAGATAAAGAAATTACAAAAGGCAATGGAGGCCTCTGATTTTTGGTCTGATCAAGAAAGGGCAATTAGTGTTAGTCGTCGTCTTGAAGGCATGCAAAAGGATAAACAAAAGTGGCTTGATTTAAAAACTGCCTTAGCTGATAGTCTTGATTTAGCGAAGATGGCAACAGCAGAAAATGATACTGCTATCTTGAAGGACTTAGCTGATAAGGCGGCTCATTTTAATAAAGAGCTTGACCGTCTGGAAGCAGCCTCACTGTTCACTGGGAAGTATGACGAACGTGACGCCCTTATTGGCATTAACGCCGGCACGGGCGGGGTTGATGCGCAAGATTGGGCGCAAATGCTTGAGCGTATGTATTTACGCTTTGCCGAACGCCAAGGCTGGAAAGCTGAGATTGTTGACCGTTTACTCGGAACGGAGGCTGGCATTAAGAGTACACTGCTTAAAATCAGTGGCTACCGGGCTTATGGCAATTTAAAGAGTGAAAACGGCACGCATCGCCTATTAAGAAATTCGCCTTTTAATGCTGATGGTTTGCGTCAAACATCATTTGCGTCAGTAGAAGTTATTCCAGAAATTCCAGCGAATGATATTGTGATTAAAGATGAAGAGGTGCGAATTGATGTATTTCGTTCGAGTGGCCCAGGAGGGCAGAGTGTTAACACCACCGACTCGGCGGTTCGTCTCGTCCACCTGCCGACTGGTATTACCGTCAGCGCGCAGTCTGAGCGCTCACAGCATCAGAACAAAGAAAATGCCTATTCCATATTACGCTCAAAATTAGCGCAACTCGAATTACAGAAAAAAGAGGAAGAAGAAAAACGTTTGAAGGGCGGGGTAGTGAAGGCGGAATGGGGACAACAAATTCGCTCATACTGGTTTTACGGTAATCGTTTAGTGAAAGATCACCGTAGTAATCAGGAGGATACGAACGTTGACGCCGTGATGGACGGCGAGATTGATGACTTCATCGCGGCTTACTTAAAGTGGCAGCGCGCCGAAGGTTAATTCTTAATTCAGAGTTGTTATTTCGATTTTAGCAAGCCTGATTATAATAAAGAGATGCTCGCATCTCTTTTTTGGCGCCTTAGCGCTTTTTTTGCAGGAATAGTAATAGGCAGCTTTATACCTGGTATTTGCAGTAATGTCTGGACGGTTTTGTTTATCATATTGTCGATATTGTTGCGCCGCTTACCGCGTTTGCGTCGGGCGACAATTGTCCTAGTCTTTTTTGCGCTTGGGCTTTGGCGCGTAGAGGGAAGAGAAATTCCAGGGGAGCAGCTAGCTACATATTTTGGAGAGACACAGGTCTGGAGCTTTTGGGTCTGCGCTGATCCGGAGCAGCGCTGGGACGGACAATCGCTCGTTTTATGTCCGGCGGCACCGGTATTTCAAGGAAAAGCCTTAGAGGAGAGGCTTGCCGTAAAATTGCCGCTATATCCGTCAGTGTATTATGGTGATTACTTGGAGCTGCGTTGTCGTTTGGAAAAGCCGGCAATATTTGAGGACTTTGATTACGCTGCTTATTTATCTGCTCGCGGTATTGGTGCGACTTGTTCGTGGCCGAGTGTGATTAGTATTAAAGAGGGGGTGGAAGGAGGGGCAGTTATGCGGAAATTATATGCCGCCAAGCGCGCTGGCTTAAAAGTGTTTAATCGCGCTTTGCCTGAGCCGGAATCAGGACTCGCCACCGCCTTGTTACTTGGCTATAAATATACCTTAGTACCGACTGATGATGACAATTTTAAAAAGGCAGGCCTAAGTCACATTGTTGCAATTTCTGGTGGGCACATTAGTTTGTTTCTAGAAATAATTATCGGCTTAGCCGTATATTTAGGAGTGAATAAGCGGAAAGCGATTTGGCCGGCTTTAGCCTTCGCTGCTATGTATGTTTTGCTTACTGGTGTGCAAGCGTCGGCTTGGCGCTCACTACTGATGGGCGGTATTATGTTGTATGCTTGGCGTCGCGGGCGCCTGCAAACGGCCTGGCTGCCACTCGTGCTCGCTGGCGCTTATATGCTTTATCAAAATCCACTGCTTTGGCGCTACGATCTTGGTTTTCAATTATCATTTTTAGCGGTCGCTGGTATGATTGCCTTTAATCCGATAATGGCAACGCGTATTTATCCCTATGAATCGAGTTTAAAACGCTTTTGGCAGACGCTCGTTTCCGCCTTTAAACTTTCACTCTCGGCTCAGATTGCTGTCTGGCCATTACTGGCTTTAACTTCCGGCGGGGTGTCATTGATTTCACCTTTCACTAACGTGCTCGCTTTTTGGGTGTTTGGCCCACTTGTTGTTGTCATGCTTATCGCGCTCACTCTAACTGGATTCTTAGGTGTGAATCTCTTGGTGTGGTCGCCGGTATATTTGTTGTTAAAATATTTATTATACGTCGGTACTGTTGGCGCTCACTTCCCGGGAGGATATATTGAAGTGCCTTGGTTTACGGCTTGGCATGCAGGCATTTATTATTGTGCCTTAATCATATTTGTTTTGATAAGAGCAGGGAAGAATCAAGTAATAAAAAAAGCGCCCTATCGCTAGGGCACTTTTTAAAAATAATTTTATTTTGCTTTAGCAGCAGCTGCCTTCGCCTTATCGGCAGCAACTTTGGCCTTCACTTTTGCTTTAACCTCAATTTCTTCTCTTTCATACTTAGCCATAGTACGCATACAACTAGTACAAACCTTCAACTTTAAGCCATCGATAGTCTTGGCTTGAAGATTGATGTTCTGACGTTTGAGCGTTTGGATTTTAGAATGAGAACGGCTAGCGCCCTTAGTCGCGGTGCGTTTGCATAAATCACATTGTTTCGACATATTGGTATTTTGAAACAGCCGAGAGGAATGCACCAAAAAACGGGCTTTTATCGGCGGCCGTCTGTTTAAATAGTTTGATGCCTAAATATTAGCATATTTTTAAAATTAATCAAGATATGCTAAAATTGTGACATAGTTATATGTATAATTTCACTAATATCTTTGTTATGATCACATTATATCAGATAATAATCTTAATCTTTTCGGCTGTCATTCATGAGTATATGCATGGCTGGATGGCGGACCGTCTCGGCGATCCGACTGCCAAGAACGCCGGTCGCCTGACTTTAAACCCAATAAAGCACTTAGAATTCTTTGGGTCCTTCCTTTTACCAGGGTTAATGCTGGTTTCTGGCATGCCTTTTGCCTTCGGCTGGGCAAAGCCAGTGCCCTATAACCCCTATAATTTGAGGGATAGACGTTATGGGGAAGCAAAAGTGGCGCTCGCTGGACCGCTTGCTAACTTCACTATAGCTGTGATATTTGGTCTATTACTGGCCGTCTTACCCTTTATCAGTCTGACTTTTTCCGGGCTGCTGTCATTGATTATTTATATCAATTTAATCCTGATGGTTTTCAATCTCTTGCCCCTGCCACCCCTTGACGGCTCTAAAATATTAGCCGCCTTTTTGCCAGAATCTGCGAAGCTTAAATACCTCGGATTGGAGCGTTTTGGCTTCATACTGGTGATTATATTTGCCTGGATAGGCTTTCCATATCTGCTGCCGGTCATTGACTTCTTATATCGGGCGGTCACCGTCGCCTTATAGTCTTAAGTCACTGCTTAGATTAGAGCGGTAATTATTAGCTTATCTTGACTTATTTTTTTGATTTTGATAAAGTATTCGGGTATTAACTCTATCCTGATAGGTCAGGATATTTTGTTATCACGATAACTAATGTTTAAGAAAAAGAAAGCGGTCAGGATAAGGCCGTCCTTCTTTGCACTCTATTGTGCATTTATTAATAAATTATCCTGAGGTTATAAATAACCGTTGAAGTATTATGCCGACAATTAACCAACTGGTCCGCAAGGGCAGAACACCAAAAAAACGACGCCAAACTTCTTTAGCGTTGCATACAACTTTGGACTCACTCCATCGTAAAAAGAACGTCAATAAAAAAGGCGCGCCTTTTAAGCAGGGTGTCTGCGTTAAGGTAACAACAACCACTCCAAAAAAGCCAAACTCCGCGTTGCGTAAAATCGCTCGTGTGCGTTTGTCTAACGGCATGGAAGTTACAACTTATATTCCTGGCATGGGACATAATTTACAGGAACACTCCATCGTACTCGTGAAGGGTGGAAAAACAAAAGATCTTCCTGGTGTTCGCTACAAAGTTGTTCGTGGCGTTTACGATGCCGTTGGCGTTGAAGCTCGCCGCCAAGGACGTAGCTGCTATGGTGCTAAAAAACCAAAGGCAGGCAAATAAATTTGTTTATACCGGAGAAGCATTAAGCCGATCCATATATATAATAAGGCGCGCATTAGTAATAGCTGTTGATGCGACCTTCAAGTAACTATGAGAGGAAAACAAGCCCCCAAGAGAGATATCGCTGGGGACAGTAAATACAACGATAAAAACATCACCAAACTCATCAACTATGTGATGCAGGATGGCAAGAAGAGCGTTTCTGAACGTATCGTCTACGGCTCTTTTAATATTATCAAAGAAAAAACAAAGCAGGATCCTCGCCATGTATTTAACAAGGCGATGAAAAAAGTTTCTCCATTAGTCGAAGTTCGTGGTAAGCGTGTCGGTGGCGCCAACTATCAGGTTCCTTTCCAGGTACGTGGCGAACGCCGTTTTTATTTGGGCTGCCACTGGATGATCAATTCTGCTCATGCTCGTCGTGGTCGCTCCATGGCCGAGAAATTAGCGGCCGAAATTTTAGACGCCTCTAATGGTGAAGGCGCAGCGGTTAAGAAGAGGGAAGCGGTTCATAAGATGGCTGAGGCGAACAAAGCTTTTGCCCATTTCTCTAGGTAGGAAAACTTCCGGTTTTGGCAAATACCTTCGTCAGCTGCGGCTCGACTGCACTCACCGTATGTTCAATACGGCTCGCTAGTCTCGCCTTGCTTCCTCGGTCTTCACTCAAAACCACAAGTTTTGGGACGCAGGCTCGACTCATTTATCACATTTTTTATATTTCACAAATAAAGTAACAAATACTTATGCCCCGAGATTATTCTCTTGATAAAATCAGAAACATCGGCATCATGGCTCACATTGATGCTGGCAAGACTACTTTTACAGAAAGAGTTTTGTTTTATACAGGTAAGAAGCACAAAATTGGTGAAGTGCACGAAGGTGCCGCCGAAATGGATTGGATGGAACAGGAAAAAGAACGTGGTATCACGATTACATCCGCCGCCACCACTTGTTTCTGGAAGGGAAATAAAATTAACGTCATTGATACTCCTGGACACGTTGACTTCACGGTTGAAGTTGAACGCTCACTACGCGTATTAGATGGCGCTATCGCAGTATTTGATGGACAGGCGGGTGTAGAGCCACAATCTGAAACCGTTTGGCGTCAGGCTGACAAGTATCAAGTTCCTCGCCTTTGTTTCGTTAATAAGATGGACAAGATGGGCGCTGACTTCTACATGAGTCTTAATTCAATTCAAACTCGTTTAAATCCTAAGGCCACCGCCATTCAATTGCCTATTGGCGCTGAAGATTATTTGACTGGCGTTATTGATTTACTTGATCGTAAGGCCTATACCTTCGTTGGTAATTTTGGTGAAAACATTACGGAAGTACCAATGCCAGAGGACATGGTTGAAAAGGTTGAAAAATTCCGTGCGGAGTTAGTTGAAAAAGCAGTTGAGTGTGATGAAACGACAATGGAAAAATATCTCGGTGGCGAAGAGATTAGCGTTGAAGAACTTAAGAAAGCGATTCGCAAGGGCGTGATTGAAAACGCGATTTATCCGGTTTTATGCGGTACTGCTTTGCAAAACATTGGTGTTCAGTTTGCCCTCGATTACGTTAATGAATTTTTACCATCGCCACTTGACGTCGCTCAGGTTGATGCGACTGATGTCTCTGACCCCGAAAAAAAGACTCCGATTAGAGCTAACGATGATTCACCTTTCGTCGGGCTCGCCTTTAAAATTGCAACCGACCCCTTTGTTGGTAAGCTCTGCTTCGTCCGTGTCTATCAGGGTGTGTTGAAGTCGGGTTCATACATTATTAATGCTTCTACTGGTAATAAGGAGCGTGTTGGACGCCTTGTGCGTATGCACGCGAATCACCGTGAAGAAATTAAAGAAATTTACGCTGGTGATATTGCGGCTGTTATTGGTTTAAAGAATACGACAACTGGAAATACCCTCAGCGATGAAGACTCCCCACTGCTACTCGAATCTATCATCTTCCCAGAGCCAGTTATCAAAATTGCCGTTGAACCTAAGACTAAGGTTGATCAAGAAAAGATGGGCGTCGCTTTAGCGCGCTTAGCCGAAGAAGATCCAACCTTCCGTGTTGAGACTGATGAGGAAACAAATCAAGTTCTCATCTCCGGTATGGGCGAACTTCACCTTGATATCATCGTTGATCGTATGCGCCGTGAATTCGGTGTCGAAGCGAACGTTGGTAAGCCTCAGGTTTCTTATCGCGAAACAATTACTCAGACCGCTGAAGCTGAACATAAATATGCAAAGCAGTCCGGTGGACGCGGACAATATGGACATTGTATGCTCCGTGTTGAACCAGCCGGTGAAGGTCAGGGTTATCAGTTCCTCGATGAAGTTAAAGGTGGCGTCATTCCGAAAGAATATATTCCGGCGATTGAAAAAGGTGTTAAAGAAGGTTTACTCTCTGGTGTTGTTGCGGGCTTCCCAATGGTTGATGTCAAAGTCGCCGTTTACTACGGTAGTTATCATGAAGTCGACTCTTCCGAAATCGCCTTTAAAATGGCTGCTATCTTCGCCTTCAAAGATGCCTGTCAGAAAGCAAAGCCGATACTACTCGAGCCGATAATGAAAGTTGAAGTAACTACTCCTGAAGATTATATGGGTAACATCATCGGTGATTTGAACTCAAAGAGAGGACAAATTGAAGAGATGATTGATCGCCCATTAAAGATTAAGGCGATTAAGGCGAAAGTGCCGTTAGCAGAAATGTTTGGCTATGCGACTTCTTTACGCTCCATGTCACAGGGTAGAGCAAACTACACAATGGAATTCTCACATTACAGTGAAGTGCCGAGAAATGTGTTAGAAACCATCAAGGAAAAAACTGCTAAGTAAAAATATATGAGAAGTGAATCAAGCGTTCTCGCTAATCGAGTGCGACCAAGTGAAGAAAGTCTGGAGGCTGAGCAGAAGGAGCGCAGTATTGCAGAAAAGGAAAGTGTCATGACAGCCTTTTGTGCGGAGCGAGGCAATCCGATTAGTATTGTTGAGTCAGGGAAAGAAATGGTCGTGACGAGTTTGAAACCAGAATTTGAAGACGTGCCGGACCTTGCAATTAAAGGAGTAATCCAAAATGCATTAGTCGCGGTCAATCAATTTTTGAGCAGTCCGACCTTCACTGATACATTCCATGAGAACCACGGCTTAAGACGCGAGTGGGAAAGAACAAATAAGTATGAAATGGAAGAGGATGTGGCCGCGTATTATGAGAGTAACCGCTTGGGATTAAATGTCCTTAGTCAAGCCTCTAATATTGTCTACATCTTAAACGATCCTGATTACAGTCACAATTTTACTCCTGAAACATTAGATAAGTTAAGTGCGCTAAGTGAGAAAGTACATCAAGTTATCCCTGATAATTTGCAGTCATATGCAAATTTGAGTGACAAAGAAAAACAAAAGTTGATACCAGGAATAGAGGAGATTAATAGAGATTTACTATCTATTCTTGCGACTGAATCAAAAAACTAGAAATAAGGAGGTTTATCACTTAATCCTATGCGTGATCAACTAAAAAAGGCTTTAAAATTAGCAAGAAAATCTAAGAATCCTATCATCTTTTTCGATGCCGAGACACCTGAGGACTCCTTCGCCATCGTTGACCTGGACCGCTACGAAGAAATGATTTCTCCCGAAATGCTGGATAAAAAAGAGGCAGTGTATAAGCCCGGTTTGACAGATGGAGATTTAGGTGATAAAATTAATCGCGAAATCTCAGACTGGAAAAACGATGAAAATTCTCAGTTCTTAGCGGAAGAAAGCACCTCTCGCAAGAATTGGAACATCCCGCCGCAAGTAAAGGGCAAGGCGCAAAATATCAGTAACTAATTTAAAATATTAACTAATTTTCACGGCTGGTTTCCTCTATAGGAAAGAAACCCCTTTGGGGGCCGTAAGTATAAAACCATGGCTGAAAAATTTGAAAGAACAAAGCCCCATGTCAACGTTGGTACCATCGGACACGTTGATCACGGGAAGACCACTTTAACAGCTGCGATGTTGGCTGTGTTTGGCGCGCGCGGTATGAGCGCTTCTAAGAAGGGTGTTAATGAAATTGACGCTGCTCCTGAGGAACGCGAACGCGGTATTACTATCGCTACTGCTCACGTTGAGTATGAATCTGATAAACGTCACTACGCTCACGTCGATTGTCCTGGCCACGCTGATTATGTGAAGAACATGATCACCGGTGCCGCTCAAATGGACGGTGCAGTGTTAGTAGTTTCCGCAACTGACGGCCCTATGCCCCAGACTCGCGAACACATCGTGTTAGCAAGACAGGTGGGTGTGCCTTATATCGTTGTTTTCTTAAACAAGTGCGATATGGTTGAGGATAAGGAGTTAATCGACCTCGTTGAAGAGGAAATCCGCGACTTACTCAAGAAGTATGAATTCCCGGGTGACACAACTCCAATTATTCGCGGTAGCGCTCTGAAGGCTTTGGAAAATCCAAGTGGACCTGATGCTGAGCCAATCATGGAACTCATGAAACAGCTCGATGAATACATCCCGCAGCCAGAACGCAACATCGATTTACCTTTCTTGATGCCGATTGAAGATATTTTCTCCATCGAAGGTCGCGGTACTGTGGCCACTGGCCGCATCGATCGCGGTGTCATCAAGGTTGGTGAAGAAGTTGAAATCGTTGGTTTAATGGACACTAAGAAGACTACCATCACTGGCGTCGAAATGTTTAACAAGTCTTTAGATCGTGGTGAAGCTGGTGACAATGCCGGTTTATTACTCCGCGGTACAAAGAAGAATGAGTTAGAACGCGGACAGGTTTTATGTAAGCCAGGCAGCGTTACTCCTCACACTGAATTCGAAGCACAGATTTACGTCTTATCGAAGGAAGAAGGCGGACGCCACAAACCTTTCTTCAAGGGTTACAAGCCTCAGTTCTATATCAGAACTACTGACGTTACCGGTGAAGTCGAATTACCAGCAGGCACCGAAATGGTTATGCCTGGTGATACCGTTACTATCACTGTTAAGTTAATCGCTCCAGTTGCTTTGGAAGAAAAACAACGCTTCGCTATCCGCGAAGGTGGCCGCACCGTTGGTGCTGGTGCAGTTGTTAAGATTACGAAATAATAAGTCGATACTTAGGTCTGCTCTGTTTTCAGGGTAGACTGATAGTGTTAATTTATCAATTTATTTAAGAAAATAAACGTACATTCTTCTATGTCAGAACCCAAGAAAGAGGAAAAGGATTACAAGCAGAGAATCCGTATTAAGATCAAAGCTTTTGATCACAAGATTATTGATCAGTCCACTAAGACTATCGTTGATACGATTGAGCGCAGTGATGCTAGTTTTTTCGGTCCGATTCCATTACCGACTGAGAAGCGCAAGTATACCGTTAACCGGTCGACTTTCGTCCACAAAGATGCTCGTGACCAGTACGAAATGCGCATACATAAGCGTATTATTGACATCATTGATCCAAGCGGCAAAACCATTGAAGATTTAACAAATTTGAATCTTCCAGCAGGGGTTGACGTAGAGATTAAAATGCAGTAAGATACAATCAAATATTGATTAAGGGCGACTTAAGAGTTGGCTAGTAACTCTGCGGTAATGTTACCGTAGAAAGTGCTAGACGATGAATAAGTAGCTACAAGGAGAAATACAGCAAGAAAACAAGCAAAAAAATTGAAGGCAGGAGGATTGCGCAATTTTTAGATTTTGTTTTTAAGCTGGTATATTTACCAGTTTTTTGTTTTAAACACATATGAAATTCATTTTAGGAAAAAAAATGCCGATGACCCAGGTTTGGGCAAATGACAAGGTTTGGGCTGTTACTCCGGTGGCGGCTGGTCCTTGTGTTGTTACTCAGGTTAAGACGGCTGCTACTGATAAATATTCCGCTCTGCAGCTTGCATACGGTATCCGCAAAGAAAAAAATATCAAAAAACCACAACTCGGCCACTTTAAAAAGGCTGGTGTTGCTCCGATGCACGTTCGTGAGTTCCGCACTGAAGGTGATGTTGCTGCCAAGGTTGGTGACAAAATCACTGCTGGTACTTTTGCCGCTGGCGACATTGTCGCTGTGACTGGCACTTCCAAGGGTCGCGGTTTCCAGGGTGTCGTTAAGCGCTATCACTTCGCCGGTGGACGTAAGAGTCACGGTAATAAGGATCAGCTTCGTATGCCTGGTTCCGTTGGTGCTAAAGGTCCAGCTCATATCTTCAAGGGTATGCGCATGGGTGGACGCATGGGTAATGAACGCGTGACCGTTACTAATCTCGAAATTGCTTCTGTCGATTTAGAAAAGAACATTATATATATTAAGGGCGCTCTTCCGGGAGCTGCTGAAGGTCTACTTCTTATCAAAGGACAGGGCGAATTAGCGTTTAACGTCGCTCCAGTAGTAGAGGAAGTTGTAGCCGAAGAAGTTGTAGTAGAAGAAGTTAAGGAAGATGCTGTTGCCACGGAAGAAGTTAAGGAAGAAACCCCTGAAGTTAAAGAAGAAGTTGTTGAGGTTAAAGAAGAAGTTGTTGTTGAAGAAAAAAAAGAAGAGGCTCAGGCCGCTTAATCAATTAAGATAAGTCCGGTTTAATCATATGTCTATCAAAGTAAAAGTTTATAATCAGAGCGCTGCTCCTATCAAGGATCTTGAGCTATCCGCTAAAATTTTTGGCATGAAAGCTAATGCTGATCTTTTGCATCAGGCAGTTATCACTCAGCAGGCCAATGAACGCCAGGTCTTAGCTCACACTAAGGATCGTAGCGAAGTTCGTGGCGGCGGCAAGAAGCCTTGGAAACAAAAGGGAACTGGTCGTGCTCGTGTGGGCTCAAGCCGTTCACCTTTATGGGTTGGCGGTGGTGTCACCTTCGGTCCTACAAAGGATCGCAACTTCAGCATGAAGATGAATAAGAAGATGCGCCAGAAGGCAATTATGATGTGTTTATCTGATAAGATCGCACAGTCAAGCCTCGTCATCATCGATACTCTGAAGATGGAAGAATTTAAAACAAAACAGTTTAATGCGATGTTAGCAGCCTTTGAAAAAGATGTGTTACCAGCCGATCGTCGCTCACTGCTCGTCATCAATGGCGAAAAAGATGAGAAGGCAAGATATTCCGGTCGTAACTTGAAGGGTGTTACAATCATTAACCCTGAAAATATCAACATCGTTGACTTAATTACCTCCCGCCAAGTTCTGATGACTGAAGAGGGAATCACTTCACTCGAAAAGCAATACAGTAAGAAATAATCAATCATCTAAATTTTGAATCTTGAATCTTGAAATAAATATATGGCTTTATTTGGAGCAAAACAACCTAGCGCGAAAAAACCAGCAGCCAAGAAGGCTGAGGGTAAGGTCGCGGAAACCAAAGAAGTGAAGAAGGCCCCGGAAGTAGCGGGCGAACAGAGCATGCAGGAATTGTATGCTTCTGACTCAGTTAAGAAAACTTCGAGCAAGAAGAAATCCGCACCTACAACCCGTTATGAAGGAGCATATCGCGTATTAGCAAAACCACTCATCACTGAAAAAGCGACTGAGCTCGGGGCGTTAAATAAGTATGCTTTTGTCATTACGCCTAATGCCAATAAGATTGAGGTCGCGAAAGCGGTTCAAGCTATCTACGGTGTTACTCCGGTGAGAGTCAACATTATCGCCATGAAGGGCAAAGTCGTTACTCGTGGCCGTATCCGCGGTCAGAGAAAAGACTGGAAGAAGGTTATCGTCACCTTGAAAAAGGGCGAGACCATCAAGATTTACGAAGGCGTATAATTTTTATCTAATCAAGTACAGACACATATGGGTATCAAAAAAGTACAAGCAAATACTCCCGGTCGCCGTCATGCAACTTTTGATGATTTTGCTGATATCACCAAGCACACTCCGGAAAAGAGCTTGATTGTCATTAAGAAAAAAACCAGCGGACGCAATAGTCAGGGTAAAATTACTGTGCGTCATCGCGGTGGCGGCGAAAAGAGATTTATCCGCATCGTTGATTTCAAGCGTGATAAGTTTGAAATTCCAGCAACAGTTGCCGCTATCGAATATGATCCGAATCGCGGAACTCGCATCGCTTTGTTAAATTATGCTGATGGCGAAAAAAGATATATCACTGCTCCTGCAAACTTGCCAGTCGGTGAGAAAATCATGAGCTCAAAGAATCTGATTGAGATCAAAATCGGTAACGCCATGCAAGTACAATTCATTCCAGCCGGTGTTGCGATTAATAGTCTCGAATTAGAACCAGGCCGTGGTGCGAAGGTCGCCCGTGGAGCCGGTAACGCTGTATTCGTCATGGGTGTTGAAGGGAAGTATGCTCAGGTCAAAATGCCGAGCGGAGAAATCCGTTTAGTAAAAAAAGAGTGCATGTGCACCGTTGGCCAGGCAAGTAATGCTGATAAACGTCACATCACCTTAGGCAAGGCTGGCCGCAGCCGTCACTTGGGCATCCGTCCAACCGTCCGTGGTAGCGCAATGAACCCGGTTGATCACCCCCATGGTGGTGGTGAAGGCAACCAGTCCATTGGTCTCCGCCATCCGAAGACTCCTTGGGGCAAACCGGCTCTTGGTGTCAAAACTCGCCGCAAGCGCTCTTCCTCTAAGTTAATTATCAAGCGCCGCGCGAAGAGAAAATAACCTTAAGCTTTATCCACAAATCATAAAAAGCATATGTCAAGAAGTTTGAAAAAAGGACCCTATATCAATCAGCGCCTCGTAAAGAGGGTGCTCGATCTTAAACCTGGCGACAAAACTGTCCTCAAGGTGTGGGATCGTGCCTGCGTGATCGTTCCGGAAATGGTTGGCCATACCTTTGGCGTCCATAACGGCAGAGTTCACACTCCGGTATATGTGGTTGAAAACATGGTCGGTCATCGCTTAGGCGAATTTTCACCAACCCGCAAGTTCGTTGCCCATGGTGGCAAGATGGCGAAAGCCCAGGGTGCGGCCAAGAAATAAAAATAACAGCGAATCCTATGGAAATTAAAGCTAGTTTAAATCATTTAAGAATGGGACCACGCAAGGTGCGCTTGGTTGTTGATGTTGTACGTGGCATGACCATCGATAAAGCATTAGATCAATTGCAGTTTTTAAATAAACTTGCATCTGACCCCGTTAAAAAACTTATCCTTTCGGCTGTTGCTAATGCCGAGCATAATTTCAGCTTGGCTAAGGATAACCTCTTCATCAAAGAAATCAAAGTTGATGGGGGCGTTACCTTAAAGCGCTGGATGCCTAAGGCTCACGGTCGCGCTACTGTTATCCGCAAACGCGGTTCACACGTACACGTTACCCTGGCCGAAATCGTTGAAGGCGGCAAAAAAGAAGCTCGTAAAGATAAGGTTGAAGCGCCAGTCAAACTCGAAACCGTTGTCGCTGAAGCGGAGAAGCGCTCTAAGGGCGCAAAGAAGGATGATAAGACATCAAAGGACGGAGGCAAAGTTAATGCCGATGTTAAATCCGGCAAGGGCTTCACAAGTAAAGTTTTCAATCGTAAGGTTGGCAGTTAAGAATATTTCTCTCTAGCAATTAATTCGCAACATAAATAGTATGGGCAAAAAAGTAAATCCAAAAGTGATGCGTTTAGGCATCACCAAGACCTGGCCTTCCATCTGGTTTGAGAGTGGCGCAACCTATATCAAAAATATTCAACAGGATATTGCGATTAGAAAGCACCTCATCAAAACTTTGCGTGAAGCTGGCGTTGATAAGGTGGAAATCACCCGCAGTTTGAATAAGATCATGATCGATCTTTGGACAGCTAAGCCGGGTCTTCTCATCGGTCGCGGCGGTAATGGCGTGGAAGATCTTAAAAAGAAAATCCACGATCAATTCCTGCGCAATTTCCGCATGGGTGAAATCACTTTGAATATCAAGGAAGTCGCTCGCCCTCAAACCAGCGCCCAAATCGCTGTTCAGACTACAATTTTAGAAATTGAGAAACGCATGCCTTTCCGTAAGGTGATGAAGCAGCTTCTCGGCCGCGTCGAACGTGGTGGCGCCCTCGGCGTCAAAGTCGTTATCGCTGGTCGTTTAAATGGAGCTGAGATCGCTCGTACCGAAAAACTCGTCTGGGGCAAAGTGCCATTACAGACTCTCCGTGCTGATATCGACTATGCTCGTGGTGTTGCTAACACTGCTTATGGCGCCATCGGCATCAAGGTCTGGATCTATAAAGGTGAAGTCTTCGAGAAAGAGAAGGATGGCAAAGGCGAACTCATCGCTGCCTAAGATAATATTTAACGATTTTCAATACCGATATGTTAATGCCAAAGAAAACAAAATACCGGAAAGACCATAAGCGCCGCCGCGGTGGCGTGGCCACCCGTATGGTGGAGGTCAGCTTCGGCAGCTATGGCTTGAAGGCGACCACAGAGCACTGGGTCAATTCACGTCAGATTGAATCTGCCCGCCGTGTCATGACTCGTTATATCAAGAAGACCGGTAAGCTCTGGATTAGAATCTTCCCAGACAAACCTATTACAGCTCATGGTGGCGAAATCCCCATGGGTAAGGGTAAAGGTGCTGTCGACTACTACGTCGCCATCGTCAAACCCGGAACAGTTATGTTTGAAATGGAAGGTGTCGATGAGGCCACTGCTCGTCAAGCGATGACACTCGCCGGCCACAAGTTACCGGTAAAGTGCAGAGTTATCAGTAAATAAGCCGGTTACCACAAAAAATATTTTATAAAACAATATGGAAATGAAAGAGCTTACAACTAAAAGTCCGGCTGATCTCCAGAAGCTATTAGCAGAATACCGGGAAAAGTTGCGCGAATTGCGCTTCAAAGATTCCAACCGTCAGTTGAAAAATATCCGTGAGATTAGGGAGACAAGAGAAACCATCGCCCGGATCATGACGGTCCTTAACGCGAAAGCTTAATCTATACTATTATGCCCGCAACTAAAACAACAGCGGCCGCCACACCAGCGGTAACAAAAACCATCAAGCGCTTCAACGGAGTCGTTGTTAGTGCTAAAGGCGACAAAACCGCCGTGGTTAGAATTGATTCCACTAAAGTCAATCAGAAATATAAAAAGCGCTATACCGTTAGTCAGAAATATCACGTTCACGATGAAAAGAATATCAGTAAGGAAGGCGATAAAGTCACTTTCATCGAGTGCCGCCCACTCAGCAAGAACAAGCGCTGGCGTTTAATTGAGAACTAAACATTATTGTATGATCCAAGTACAGACAAGATTAAAAGTAGCCGATAATTCCGGCGCCAAGGAAGTGATGTGTATCCGCGTTTTAGGTGGATATCGCAAACGCTATGGACATGTCGGCGATATCATCGTCGCCACTGTTAAAAGCGCCTCACCTCATGCCGCTGTGAAAAAGAGCGATGTAATCAAGGCGGTTATCGTTCGCACTAGCAAAGAGATTCGTCGCGCTGACGGCACCTATGTGCGCTTCGATGACAATGCTTGCGTCGTCCTCGTCGATAAAGAAAAAAAAGATCCGAAAGGTACGAGAATCTTCGGACCGGTGGCAAGAGAAGTGCGCCAGGCCGGTTTCGTGAAGATCGCTTCTTTGGCTCCCGAAGTCTTATAATTTAGAGCCTAACGAATCGAACATATGCATATCAAGAAAAATGACAATGTAAAAATATTGGCCGGTAAAGATAGCGGCAAGACCGGTAAGGTTTTGCAGGTTTTACCGAAGGAAGGGAAGGTCAGCATCGAAGGCCTTAACCTCCTCGTCAAACACATGCGTCCTAATCGCGAAGGCGAAAAGGGTCAGCGCATTGAATTTCCGGCTTTCATTAATGCCTCGAACGTTGCATTAATCTGTCCTTCCTGTGGTCGTCAGACACGTGTCGGCGCCAAGGTTGTCGAAGGAGAGAAGGGCACAAAAAAATATCGTGTCTGTAAGAAATGTCAGACCGTAATCGAGTAACCTCAATTCTATGAGCTTAAAAGCAAAATACCAAAAAGAAATCGTACCACAACTTAAGGAGCAGTTCTCTTATAAGAACAGCCTCTTAGTTCCTCGTTTGCAAAAAGTCGTAATCAACATTGGTTTCGGCAAGCATGCTAAGGAAAAGGAAGCGATTGCAACAATTGAAAAGAGCCTCACTAAAATTAGTGGACAAAAGCCAATCATGACCAAGGCGAAGAAATCAATTTCCGCTTTCAAATTACGCCAAGGACAGGTTATCGGTGCTGTCGCTACCTTAAGAGGTGATCGCATGTATGACTTCGTTGAAAAATTGGTGCAGGTGACTTTCCCGCGCGTACGCGATTTCCGCGGTATTAGCGATAAAGGCATCGACCGCACTGGTAATATGACTGTTGGCTTCAAAGATTACTCCGCTTTCCCAGAATTACGTGCTGAAGATATCGATCAGGTCTATGGTTTAGAGATTAGTATCAATACTAGTGCCAAGACCAGGGCAGAGGGCTTAGCCTTATTTACCGCCTTCGGTTTCCCTTTCAAAAAGGACGAAAAATAATTTAAATATATATATGGCAAGAACAGCTCTCATCGTTAAAGCGAAGCGCAAACCAAAATTTTCCACCCGCAAGATTAACCGTTGCTGGCGCTGCGGCCGCATCCACGGCTTTATGCGTGATTTTGGTTTATGTCGTATCTGCTTCCGCGAATTAGCCGATAACGGCGACTTGCCGGGCATCAAGAAATCCAGCTGGTAATTCGGCCGCCAATATTATCTAAACATAGAATAAAAATATGACAGATCCCATCGCAGACATGTTTACAAGAATCCGCAACGCCGCCGCGGTCCGCAAGGGCGAGGTGTCGATGCCGATGAGTAAAATGAAATATGAAATCGCCAAGATTTTGGAAAAGGAAGGCTGGATTAGCCGTGCCGAAATCGTTGCCGGCGGTCTCAGTGGCCGTCGCACCCAGTTTGACCAACTGAAGCTTGTTTTGAAATACCAGAAGAATGGCAAATCACATATCAATGGTATTAAACGCATCAGTAAGTCAGGCGCTAGGGTTTACGTTGGCAAGGATGAAATTCCAACAATTTTAAATAATTTCGGTATTGCTATCTTATCAACCTCCTCCGGTATGATGACTAATAGAGAAGCTCGTCGGCAGAAGGTTGGCGGAGAGCTTGTCGGTGAAGTGTACTAACTAATGCAGCAGGTAGCCCATGTAAACAGTTTATATCCGGCGCCGCGCTAAGAACATATGTCTCGATTAGGAAAAATGCCAATTAACTTGCCTGAAGGCGTAACCGCCACTTTTGAAGGCACCCTTCTGACTGTTAAAGGTCCAAAAGGTGAGCTCAAAAGGGAAATCAAAGCTCCTGCTTCAGTGACTATTGCTGACGGCGTTTTGACTGTAACTGTTGATCGCGAAGCAAAGGATGCTAGCGCTTACTGGGGCTTGTTCCGTACTCTTGCGAGTAACATGGTGACTGGTGTTAAAACCGGCTTTACAAAAAAATTAGAAATTAACGGTGTTGGTTATCGTGCGGCTTTAAGCGGCACAAATTTAAATCTGAATCTCGGCTATTCTCACCCGATTATTTTCCCACTGCCAACTGGCGTTAGCGCAGTCGTTGAAGGTAATTCAATCACCCTTACTTGTATCGATAATGAACTTTTAGGCAATACCGCATATAAAATCAGAAAACTTCGTGCTCCAGAACCTTATAAGGGTAAGGGTGTGAAATACTCTGATGAGACCTTGCGCCGCAAGGCCGGTAAGACTGCCGCTAAAAAATAAGGCAATTGTGATTTAACTATATGATGAATGTTATCAAAAAGAAAAAAGCTCGTGTCGCCCGCCGCGCTGGACGCGTCCGTGCCAAAATCAACGGTTCCGCAGAGAGACCGCGTTTGAACGTGTTTCGCTCGAATCGTGGCATGTACTTACAGCTCGTAGATGACGTCGCTGGTCGCACTTTAGTTAGTGCCCACGCACGTGAACTTAAAGGCAAAGGCTTGAGCAAGACTGAAACTGCAAATTCCTTAGGTAAGTTAATTGCGGAGAAGGCGATGAAAGCGGGTGTAACTGCCATTGTGTTTGATCGCGGCGCCTATCGTTACCATGGTCGCGTGAAAGCAGTCGCTGACGGCGCTCGTGAACAGGGCTTAGTTTTCTAAACTAATTAGCAATAAGATTCTATATATGGCAGATGATAACAAAACAACAAAAACTGAAGACACCAGCACTGAAGTAGCTGCAGTCGTCGCGAAGGACATTTACGGTGACAAGCGCCAGCAGCGCGGTGGCCGAGCTCCTCGTCGTGATAATCGTCGCGGTCGTGATGACCAGCGCGATGAATTTGAGCAGCGCATTTTGGAAATCGCTCGTGTGACTCGTGTCATGGGTGGCGGTAAGCGTATGAGTTTCCGCGCTTGTGTTGCTATTGGTGACAAGAAGGGCAGTGTCGGGATTGGTCTCGGCAAAGGCGCCGATGTTACTATGGCTGTAAACAAAGCTGTTAACCGCGCGAAAAAAGTGATGATTAAAGTTCCAGTTGTAAACGAAACTATTCCTCATGTTGTTCGCCAGAAACTCGGTGCCGCTTCCATTGTATTTAAACCAGCTAAGCAGGGTCGTGGTGTTATCGCCGGTGGCGTGGCTCGCGTGATCTTAGAACTCGCTGGCATTAAGAATGTTACCAGTAAAGTATTAGGCACTAACAATAAAATTAATAACGCTCGTTGTACTATTGCCGCTTTATCCAGTCTCCGTGTTAGCGACAAGAAAGCGAAAGTGAAGGAAGTCGAAGCTGTTAAGGATGCCCCTACTGCCGAAAGCGACAAGCCTAAGGCTGCAGATAAAAAAGTTGCTGCCAAAAAATAAGCGAATTTAAGATAATTATAAATTATATGCTGTCACTGAATAATATTAAGCGCTCTGTCGGCGCTACTACAAAGAGAAAGCGCGTTGGTCGCGGTAATTCCTCCGGCCATGGTACTTACAGTACCCGCGGGTTGAAAGGACAGAAATCTCGCTCCGGCGTCAGCGGCTTAAAACGCCTCGGTATGCGCCAGCAGCTTTTACAGACTCCAAAGTCCCGTGGTTTCCGTTCACTACAGCCTAAAAATCAAGTTGTTTCTATCAGTGCTGTAAACTCCAATTTCAAAGACGGCGAAACAGTAAATCCTGAGGCTTTATATCAAAAAGATTTGATTAAAAGCGCAAGTAAGCCAGTAAAAATTCTTGGTAAACAGAAATTGACAGTCAAGGCTAAGTTTGAAGGCGTAGCTATGAGCGAGACAGTCAAGGGCCAGATATCTGCTTAAGATATTTGGCTTTTTGCCAGATTAACATAATAATTTAGATTTATGTTTCATAAATTGCAACAAATTTGGAAGGTGAAAGATTTACGCAACAGCGTACTCTTTGTGCTTGCCATGCTTGTCATCTTCCGTTTGGCCGCTCACATCCCGGTTCCAGGAGTCGATGCAGTCGCTTTAAAGAACTTATTTGCTTCCAATCAGGTGTTAGGTTTAATGAATATCTTCTCTGGTGGTGGCATGGAAAACTTTTCCATCGTCTTGATGGGTATTGGTCCCTACATCACCGCCTCCATTATCTTCCAGCTACTCGGCATGATTTCTCCCAAGATTGAAGAGATGCAGAAGGAAGAAAGTGGTAGACAGAAGATTAATATGTGGACTCGCTGGGCCACTGTACCACTCGCTGCGATGCAGGCTTACGGCATGATCACCCTGCTACAGGGCTCAAGTCAGGGCATCTTAGGAGCTATTAGCCCTTTTAATTTTATTTCCATTATCATCACCATATCAGCCGGTACTATCTTCTTGATGTGGATTGGTGAACTTATTTCTGAAAAGAAAGTTGGTAACGGTATCTCCTTACTTATCTTCGCCGGCATCGTTGCCGCTTTCCCGCAGCAAATTCAACAGGCAATTGTCAGTTACGATCAGACTCAACTCTTTACTTTCATCGGTTTCATCGTTATTGCTATCTTAACCGTTGTTGGTGTTGTTATCATCAATGAAGGTCAGCGTAATATTCCGGTTCAGTATGCTCGTCAAATCCGCGGTAACCGCACTTTTGGTGGCTCTAGTACGCACTTGCCTTTGCGCGTGAATATGGCCGGGGTTATCCCAATTATCTTTGCCATCTCCGTTGTCTTATTCCCACCGATGATTGCACAGTTCTTTGTGCAGGCTCGCTCGGCTTGGATTGCAAACTTGGCGACACAGGTAATCACGCTCTTCAATAATCAGCTATTTTACGGCATCATCTATTTCTTACTAGTATTTGCTTTCACTTTCTTCTATACCGAAGTTGTCTTCCACCCAGATCGTATTTCTGAGAACTTACAGAAGCAAGGCGGCTTCATTCCTGGCATTCGCCCGGGTAAGCCGACAGCTGATTATCTGTCTTTCACTGCTCACCGCATTATCTTCGTTGGCGCATTATTCTTAGCGCTCATTGCGGTCTTGCCACTGATAATGCAATATTTCACCGGCTTGCAGTCACTCGCTATTGGCGGCACCAGTTTACTCATCGTGGTTTCTGTTGTTATTGAAACGGTTAAACAAATTGAGTCACAGCTCACTATGCGTGAATACGATGGCCTCTAAACTTTAAAATCAATTCGATTATACTTTACAAAAATGTAGCGAACGCTACATTTTTGTGCTATAATCAAGTAATAATTGTGATATAAAGCAAATATTATGGATTTAAAAGACTTTTTTAAGGACATTCAGGGCCAACCTCATTACGTAATTGAAAGACGTTTGAATGACTTAGTTCGTAAAAATTATCAGTATCGAAATCTGAGCGAAAAGAATAAGAAGGTTGTACTCGACCTAGTTTTAGAATATAAAGAGAAGATTCGAAAGGGTATTGGCATTTCCGATTATAGTATTAGGCAGGATTTGTACAGACTTCATCGTGACCGGTTGAAACTAGACTTAACGTTACTAGATTTGAAGGCCATTAAAAAGTTCACTGACGGTTTTAAGGGTTAATTATGATTTATATAAAGACAAAAGAAGAGATTGAAGCCATCCGTTTAGGCGGACGTCTTTTGGCTGGCTTTTTAAGACGCCTCAAGGAGGCGGTGAAGCCTGGCGTAGATACGGCTGAACTTGAAGCTAGTCTCTTAAAAATGATAAAAGATGCAGGCGGTCGTCCGGCTTTTAAAGATTACCCGATGGGCGGTGAAATATATTTTCCATCGGCTATTTGTGCCTCAATTAACGATGAGGTTGTTCACGGCGCGGCTATTCCTGGCCGCATTTTGAAGGAAGGTGATATTATTGATCTTGATATCGGCATGGAGTGGCCGGTAAAGCCCGAGCTGCGTGAGCAGCATGGACTGCCGACTAATCCTCATTCTCTAGGCGGCGGCTATTACACTGACACCTGTACAACAGTGGCGGTTGGTGAAATTAGTAAAGAGGCGAAGCGGTTAATGAAAGTAACGAAAGAATGTCTTGAAGCCGCAATTAAGAAAGTTCGCCCAGGCGCAACTTTAAATGATATTGGTGATACAGTGCACACAATAGCTGAAAACGCCGGCTATGGGGTCGTGCGTGACCTTGTCGGTCACGGTGTCGGTTACTTCGCCCACGAGTTACCCGATGTTTATCACTACCGCATTAATCCCCGCTCGCGCGCGAATTTAGAGTTAAAGGCGGGTATGGTTATTTGTATTGAACCGATGATTAATATTGGCACTCATGAGATTACAGTCGCAGACAACGGTTTTACAATTCTCAGTGCTGATAAATCACTAAGCGCTCATTATGAACATACTATTGCTGTTACTGAAGATGGTTATAGCATTTTAACGCTTGAATAAATGGAAATCGAAGAAGGACAACAATATCTTGGTGTGGACTGGGGCGAAAAACGCATTGGACTGGCTTTGGCGGACGCGGAAACGCGTATGGCTTTGCCCTTTAAAACGGTCCCTGATTTGAAATCACTGCTAAGTATTATTATTTCTGAGGATATTGGTTTAGTTATTATCGGTTCACCGCGGAAGATGGGCGGCGCGGTCGCGTCCAATCCTTTGTATTTAAACTTTTTAAAAGAATTAAAAGCAAAGTCAGCGGTGCCGGTAATAGAGGTTGATGAAAGATTGTCGAGTAAGGCGGTTGATGCTTTGTCGGGCGAAAAACGAGACAAGGCCGGACGTGATGAGGTGGCTGCAGCCTTATTTTTACAAGATTATCTTGATTTGGTTGATTAATTTATTTATATGGAGTCAACTTTCCCAACGCGGGGAATAATTCTAAATAGACGTGACTGGCGCGAGGCTGACCGCCTCGTTTCTGTTTATACACCCGATCACGGTCGTTTGAACTTGTTAGCAAGAGGGGCTCGTAAAATGGGCTCTAAGCTAGCAGCCCACCTCGAGCCCATTACCTTGAGTAACTTTTTAGTGGTGAAAGGGAAGGGCTACGATTATGTAGGCGCCGCCGTCATTGAAGAACCATATCTTGGCATTAAGCAGGATTTAAATAAATTATATTTTGCCGGGCAAGCCTTCATGCTTTTTAATCGTTTGGTAAGAGAGGCTCAGCCTGATCCGGAATTATTTGCCTGGCTAGAGAAGTGGCTGAGTAATCTTGATGCAGCAGGCGAAAAGCTCGATAAGCAGGACGGACGCTTTCGCTTAGCGCTTTTTAGTTGGCGCTTACTGGCACTGCTTGGTTTTGGGCCACGTTTGGATAAATGCGTGTCTTGTGAGGGCATACTCAGTGCCGGGCGGAACCGTTTCGATGTTTCTCTTGGTGGACTAATTTGTGATGCCTGTGCTGACAAGCCGAGACAAGAGGTGGTAAATGGATCATTAATTCCCGTATCAGATAACATGATTAAATTACTGCGCTTAGTTGACGGTAATGGGGTGAAAAATATGAAGTTTTCGCCACGATTATTGAAAGAGTGGGAAAACCTCAATTTGCGCCTGCTCAACTGGAACGAATCTTAGTCATTTTCATCATATTTTCTAGAAATAATTACATCTCTCGCCCAGCTTTTCAACTTGCTAAAAACAGGGAATTGCGATAAGATTTAGAGGTAAAATAGCTTAAGTAAGCGAGGTTTTGTAATTAATTTTTTAAAATATGTCAAGAGTTAGCATTGCCGCCGCCAAAGCCCAAAAAAGCGGTTCCGTTGTCGTTGCCGGATTTGTTCAGAATCTGCGTTTGATGAAGGGATTAGCTTTTATTGATTTAAGAGATATTTCAGGCAATATGCAGCTAGTGGTCGAAGAGAAAATTGGCGACTCTTTTAAGGCCGCTGAAACTTTGACCCTTGAAAGCGTCATTCGCGTTACCGGCGAACTTAAAGAAAAGCCAGCCAAGAAAAACGATCCCAATCCGGTTGCTGATTACGAGTTACTATTATCATCACTTGAAATACTTAGTTTAGCCGATGCGGCGCTGCCGATACCGGTCATGAATAAAATTGATAATGAGGCGAATTTAGAAAATCGCCTTGATTGGCGTTGGCTCGACTTACGTCGTCCGGAACATCGCGTCATCTTCCAGGTTTGGACAAAGTTAGAGGAAGGTTTTAGAGAACAATTACTCAAAGAAGAATTTACACAGATATATACACCGTCTTTAATGAATACCGCTAGTGAAACTGGATCGGAAGTTTTTGAGGTAAAATATTTTAATCGCAAAGCCTATCTCTCACAATCACCACAATTCTTCAAGCAGATGGCAATAGCGGCGGGTTTTGAAAAAGTATTTATCAGCGGTCCTGTCTTCCGTGCGGAAGCCTCCTACACTAGTCGTCACGTAACTGAATTTACCGGCTGGGATTTTGAATTTGCCTACATCGACTCGCACCACGATATTATGGCGCAAGAAGAACGCGCCTTAGCATCCGGATTTGCGAAGTTAGAGGGCATGGGACTTGATGTTGAAACTCCAATCTTGCCTTTCCCTAAAATGACCTTAGCGGAAGCGAAGGAGAAATTGAAAGGTGCTGGTATTAAAAGTGAAAAAGATCACGATTTATCGCCTGAAGAAGAAAGAGAAATTTGCCGCCTGGTAAAAGAAGAGCAGAATCACGACTTTGTCTTTATCACTGATTATCCAATTGCTGCTCGTCCTTTTTATCACATGCGCCACGAAAATAATCCAGGCTTAACAAAAAGCTTCGACTTACTCTATCGCGGCGTGGAAGTAACAACTGGGGCACAGCGTGAACATCGCCTTGATATCTTGAAGGCGCAGGCCGTGGAGAAGGAGATGAAATTGGAAGAGCTCGAAGACTACTTTAATTTTTTCCGCTTCGGTTGTCCGCCTCATGGCGGCGTCGGCATCGGCCCAGCTCGTTTAGTGATGAAAATTGTGAATGCCGATAACGTCAAGGAAGTTTGTTTCTTGCCCCGTGATGTTAAGCGCCTAAGACCATAATTATTCTAAATATGTACACATTGATAAAACAATTTCATCGCGAAACGGCCGAGTTTCTTGATAAGGAGCTGGTGGTCGCTGGCTGGGTGCGCACGGTTCGCTCTTCGGGCGACGTCGCTTTCATTGAACTAAATGACGGCAGCTTTTTTAAAGGCTTGCAGGTGGTAGTTGATAAGAGCCTAGAGAATTTTGGAATTCTAGAGAAGGTAAATATTGGTTCATCCTTAGAAGTAAAAGGCAAGCTCATTGCTTCACCAGCTGCTGGTCAGCCTTTTGAAATGAAGGCTTCGGCGGTTGTAATTATTAATGAAGCAAATGAAGATTATCCTTTACAGAAAAAAAGACACAGCTTTGAATTCTTACGCGAGATTGCACATTTACGCCCACGCAGCAATACTTTTACAGCTGTCTTCCGTTTACGCTCCGCTCTAAGTTTCGCCATTCATAAATTCTTCCAAGAAGAAGGTTTTGCTTATGTTCATACACCGGTAATTTCGACGAGCGATGCTGAAGGCGCCGGTGAAATGTTTCACGTCACGACCCTCAATTTAAAAAAAGTGCCTCAGAATAAAGAAGGTGAAGTTGATTTTGCTAAAGATTTCTTTGGGCAGAAAGCTGGTCTTACGGTTAGTGGACAGCTAAATGCTGAGGCTTTAATTATGGGTCTTAATAAGGTCTATACTTTCGGGCCAACTTTCCGGGCCGAAAATTCGAATACGACCCGTCACGCCTCTGAGTTCTGGATGATTGAACCGGAAGTTGCTTTCGCTGAATTAAAAGATAACATGGATTTAGCGGAGCGGATGTTAAAATATTTAATTAATTATGTTTTAACCGAGCTACCGGAAGAGATGGAATTTTTCAACCAGTTTATTGATACCGGTTTGATCGAAAGGTTAAAGACAATTGTATCGGCTGACTTCGGACGTATTACTTACACGGAAGCGATTGAACTGCTACAAAAGAGCGGCGAGAAGTTTGCTGTGCCGGTTAGCTGGGGAATTGATTTACAGACTGAACACGAACGTTATTTAGCTGAAAAAATATTCAACAAGCCGATGTTCCTCACTGATTATCCAAAAGAAATTAAGGCTTTCTATATGCGTCAGAATGATGACGGCAAAACTGTGGCAGCGATGGATTTGCTTGTTCCCGGAATTGGTGAAATTATCGGAGGCTCACAGCGCGAAGAGCGTTATGAACGTCTTGAAAATCGCATTGGTGAGATGGGCATGAATCCTGAGGATTATCGCTGGTATCTCGATCTGCGTCAGTATGGTTCAATTCCACATGCTGGTTTCGGGCTCGGTTTTGAACGGGCGATTATGTATTTAAGCGGCATGGCTAACATCCGCGACGTCATTCCGTTTCCGCGTACTCCTAAGAATGCAAAATTCTAATCAATAATATTTATCATGACTTTCATCGGATTTTTAATAATTCCTTTTCTCGTATTGCTCGCCGCTGCCTTGATTATTTCAATACGAGAGGAAAAAAATAATATGCAAAACAATATTAACGCTAAGTACGCTTTTTACTACTTGCTGTCCTTAGCCGCTTTAATTTTCACGGCCGTCTCCGTGCAGATGATAGTCTTTGGTATTATCGACCGCACCGTGACTGATGCGATTGCTTTTAATTCCTATGATAGCGTTGACAGTCAGCTGCGCTTTGCAATTTCTGCATTATTTATCGCTGCTCCGATTTACTACTTCCTCTCACGCTTAATTATCAAGGGCTTACGTAAGAAAGAGTTGGAGATGGAATCACCGCTGCGCCGTTGGCTCACTTATCTTATTATTTTAGTAGCGGCTGTTATAATCCTTGGAGTATTCGTGAGTGTGATTAATAATTTCCTGTCTGGTGAAATGACTTCACGCTTCATTCTGAAGGCCACGAGCATGCTGGTGATGGCCGCAGCCGTCTTCTCATATTACTTCTATGACATGAAGCGCAAGACAGTTGATAATAAAGATAAGGTGATTACTTTGTTTGGCTGGATTTCAGCAGCACTAGTTCTCGCTGTCTTTGTGTCTGCTTGGTTCTTTGTGGAATCACCAGCGACCGCCCGGGCGAAACGGCTTGATTCAATTCTCATGAATAATATTTATCAACTTGAGAATTCCGTTAACACCTATTACTCACAATACGGTCGTTTGCCAGTGTCACTCGATGAAATTAAAAATAGCAGTGATGTTTATTATGATTCCCGCGTCGAAACTGATCCAGAAACTGGGGAGAGAATTGTCTATCGCCTTGATGGGGAAGACCGCTTTTCTTTCTGTGCAACTTTCCGCGCTTCTAGTACGAGTCAGGGGATGGAGAGACGCCCTTATGGTGACAACAAGGATCACGATGCTGGCTATGATTGTGTGCAGGGTGCTTTCTGGGGTCGTGACGATATCAAAGGCGGCGCCGCTACGAAAGCGATGCCTACTGCCACCATCGAAACTGTTGAATAAATTATGATAGATTTTAGCACCGACAAATTCCAAGGACCGCTCGGCTTATTATTACAGCTTATCGAGAGCGAAGAAATGGATATAACTGAAATTGCCTTAGCCACGATCGCAGATCAATACGTGGCTTATGTCGAAAGTGCCGATAATATCGATCCGGAAGAGATTGCTGATTTTCTCGTTATCGCTGCTCGTTTGCTCTACATCAAATCAAAAGCCCTGTTACCATATTTAAGTATTGAGGCTGAAGAAGAGGATTTAGGTGACCTAGAAAAGCAGCTGAGAATGTATAAGCAGTTTATTGAAGCGAGCCTTAAAGTCTCAGCTTTAATCGCCCGAGACAAGATGATGTTTGCTCCGGCCTTCGTCAAAGGTGGACGACGGGGTGTATCGTCTGAACCGGTCTTTAATCCTCCCGCTAAGCTCAAAAAAGGGGATATGGAGGCACTTTGGCGCCAAATCCTGCTACGAGTGACCAAACGCGAGAAAAAGCTCCCTGAGGTCGTTTTAGAGGCTAAAGTGAGTATTGACGAGCGTATTATTCACATTCGTTCACTGCTTGCCGAGCAGCTGTCGTTAAGCTTCCAGCGCTTCCTCGAAAAGGCACAAAGCAAGGTTGAAGTGATTGTAAATATCCTGGCTGTACTCGAGTTGGCGAAGCAGCGTGAGCTCGTTTTTGAACAAGAAGAATTATTCAGTGAAATAAAAGTGTTGAAAATTTAGTTACATACCTATGTCCCAATTAACATCCCAACTTGAAGCCCTCTTGCTCGTCGCCAATAAGCCGGTGAGTTTGAAAGAGTTGAGTGTAGCTGCTGGCGTAAAAACGGCCGAGGCCGAGTCGGCTTTAAAGGAGCTGGCTGCTGATTACGAAAGTTCTGAGCGCGGTTTCCGTTTGGTTGCTGCTGCAAATAACTATCAGCTAGTTAGTGCTGGTGAACATTCCGGTCTCGTGAAAGATTTTTTAAAGAGTGAGGCGAGCGGGGAACTATCACAGCCAAGTCTTGAGGCTCTCACCATCATTGCCTATCGCGGCCCAGTTGCAAAAGTTGAGCTTGAACGTATTCGCGGTGTTAACTGCAGCCTCATTATTCGCAATCTACTTTTGCGTGGTTTAATTGAAGAAATTTTTGATAAGCAAAAGAATGAAAACTATTATCAAGTGACTTTAGATTTTGTTCGTTTCTTAGGGCTTGGCAGCGTCAATGAATTGCCAGATTACGAGCGCCTGCATCAGCCGGAAACTTTGGATGTCCTGCTGGCGGAGGAGGAAAAATCATGTTAAGTGTGTTAGCTAACATCATCGCCGTTCTGCTTTCTATATGGACGCCCGCTGAAAGTGCGGTATTCTATGCCAGTGGTCCTTGGCGCGGCACTGAAGCTTGTGTGACGGAACGTCTGCCTGAAAATGGGGATAAGTTGCAAGTTGAAGATGCGCCGACCGTTAATGCGAAAAGCGTGGCCGTGTTAACCGATGATGGGCACGTTTGGCTAGAGGAAAAGTCCGCTGACCGGCAACAACCAATCGCCAGTATCACAAAATTAATGACCGCTTTAGTATTTTTAGATAAGAACCCTGGTTGGGAGAAAACCTATACCATCAGTCGCGACGATTTAGTTGAGGGCGGGAAGGTAAATCTTTTTACGGGCGATACCGTTACCATTAAAGATTTATTTAACTCTAGTTTGGTTGCTTCCGATAACGGTGCTACGCTTGCGCTCGCTCGTTCTACTGGTTTAAGTGATGCCGAGTTCGTCGTTGCGATGAATATTAAAGCGAAAGCTCTCGGTTTAATGCACAGCTCTTTCTCTGATCCGGTCGGTTTAAATAACGATAATCTATCGAACGCAAAAGACGTTGCTCGTCTCGCCAAGGCGGCGCTTGATACTCCTGATATCGCAGCTGCCGTTGGCAAACCCTCATATGAATTTGTGACGCAAGAGGGCAGGGCGAAGAAACTCGAGTCAACCGATTGGTTGCTTGAAACTGATGCTGTGAGTGGTATGCAGGCGGTGGGCGGCAAGACCGGTTATACTGAAAGCGCCGGCTATTGCTTTGTCGGTCGCTTCCGTGATGTTAGTGGACGCAGCGTCATCGTGGTCGTGCTTGATAGCGGCGGGAAGAATGAACGCTTCCAGCAAGCTCGAACCCTTGCCTCTTGGGCCTTTAATTATTGTCAGTGGTAACCTATGCCAGTTATAAACAGATTATATATTCGTTTTCGCCGTTTTTTGTTAACGTGTCATCCGGGCTTGTTTAATTTTTGCGAGGCCAGAAAATCAGTTATTAAGTTTTTCCTTTCTGGTGGCTTGGCGGGGGCAGTTGATTTGTTTGCCCTTTATATCTTTCACGGTATTTTTAAATGGGACATCGTTGTCGCGACTTCTGCCGCTTTCCTTTGTTGCTTTGCCGTTAGCTTCGGCCTACAAAAGCTCTGGACTTTCCGTAACTATTCCCAGGCTCGTTTGCCTCGACAATTATTTATGTATTTTGGTTCCGCTTTTATTGCGATGTATGTTAACGGTTGGGCCATGCACATGCTCGTCAATAATTTAGGCATCTGGTATCTACTCTCGCAAATAATTGTTAACTTGTTCCTAGGGTTCGTTAATTATTTCAACTATCGCTTTATTATATTTCGTAAAACTGCAAATGAAACTTAAATTGCACAAAAATCAAATGGGAGGAGCACCGGCAGCGCAATGGCTGCGACGGGTCGGCTATACTTTTATCACCGACCGCAGTAGTGGACAGGATAGTTTTGTTCGTCGCCTCGGTGGTGATTTTTATCCGCGCTTTCATCTCTACGTGCAGGAAATATCGGGAACTGATGAATTATTTTTCAATCTTCACCTTGATCAAAAAAAAGCGAGCTACGAAGGACAATCTCGTCACAGTGGTGAGTATGAAGGCGAGCTGGTTGAAGGCGAAGTGGCACGCCTGCAATCATATTTACAGCCAGCATCAACAGTGAGCACTGGGGCGTCAACAGGGCGCACATCCGCGCCTGCACCAGCGAGCGTGAACACCGAGCAAGATGTACTGCATACTTTGCAACCACACAAGTTAGGGGAGCGAGCGCCACATCAGGAAAAATCTTGGTGGCAAAAATTATTTTCATAAATTATGTCTTCTGCCGAAGAGATAAAATCAAAACTGGATATCGTGGAAGTGCTCCGCGAATATATTCAGGTCAAGGCCGCTGGTGCTAATTTTCAAGCACTCTGTCCTTTTCATCGGGAAAAGTCCCCGTCTTTTGTGATATCTCCGGATAAGCAGATTTGGCACTGTTTTGGTTGTGGCAAAGGGGGCGACGTGCTTTCTTTTGTGCAAGAGATGGAAGGCCTTAGTTTTCCAGACACCTTGCGCCTGCTCGCCCCGAAAGCGGGTGTGGTTTTAAAACAAGAAAATAAGGAAGAGTATTCCCGTCGCGCGCGTATACTTGATTGCCTGCAAGCGGCGAGTGAACAATATCAGTCTTGGTTAGAGAGCGAAGAAAACGGCAAGAAAATGAAGGCGTATTTGCTTAAGCGCGGCTTAAGTGAAAAGACAATTAAAGACTGGCAGGTTGGCTATGGCCCCGAAAGTTGGGGCGCCTTAACCACCGCCTTGAAAGCCAAGGGTTTTAAAGAAGATGAAATATTTGCCGCTGGCCTCGCTGGTCGCGGAGAGAGGGGAAGCGTCTATGATCGTTTTCGTGATCGCATCGTCTTTCCTATTCGCGATGCAAACGGTGCTGTAATTGCTTTCACTGCCCGTATTAATCCTGATAAGGCCGAGACCACGCCGGGCGGAAAATACATTAACAGTCCACAAACCGAAGCCTATGACAAAAGTCGGGTTTTGTTTGCTCTTGATCGCTCGAAGAAGGCAATTAAGGAAAGAGACTTCGCTATTGTCGTTGAAGGACAAATGGACGCTATTGCTTGCCATCAACACGGCTTCACTAATACCGTTGCTTCATCAGGAACCGCTCTCACCGCCGAACAGTTGCGACTAATTAAGCGCTTTAGTAATAATATTGCTCTTTCGTTTGATATGGATCAGGCTGGACAACTAGCCGCGGACAGAGGTATACACGAAGCGATGGCGTTAGATATAAATATTAAAATAATCGTCTTACCAAAACAGTATAAGGACCCCGATGATTGCTTGCGTGCGAACCCGGAGGATTTCAAACAAGCCTTAATGAATTCGCAGCCGATGATGGAGTATTATTTTGCCAAAGTAAAGGCGGATAAAGATTTGCGCAAGTTAAGTGACAAGAAAGAAGTGTCAAAGTTAATGCTTGCCATGATTTCCAAGCTCGCAAATAAAATTGATCAGGACTATTGGTTTCAGCGTTTAGCGGAAAGTGTCGGTATAAATGAGCAGGCTTTGCGTGAGAGTGTCATCCCGACGAAGACGGATAAGGCGCCCATCAGACAGGCAGTGAAAGCCGAGCCAAAGGAGTTGCCGGTTGAAAGTTTGAGTCGTGAGGATAGATTGGTTGAGATTTTACTCGCCCTTTTACTCAAGTCTCCTGACTTTATTCACTACGCATCCTCGCATCTAGAGCCCGAAGACCTTGAAGAAGAGAGCAGGCAGAAGTTTTACAGAAACCTGATTATCTATTATAATAAGTTTGCCCATCTTGACTATGATGCTTTTCGTTTATATTTGCAAGAACAGGCCGATGGGACCGTCTCAATGATTGACAGGCTAGCCTTATTGGGAGAGAAAGACTACTATAATTACGATGATAATCAGATAAAGTCCGAAGTTACTAAAATTCTCGTTGAAATGAAAAAATTCTCTCTGAAGCGGCGTATTAAACTTTTACAGGATAAGATTGCATCTTCAGAGGCGAGTGGCGACGAGGGGATGGATATCCTGATGACAGAAATGAAAAACTTGACCGAGCAGCTCAATGCGCTGCAGAGTCTTTAAATATAACTATGGCTAACAGCAAAAAAAACAACTCAAAGAAGCCGGTTTCCAAGAAAGCGCCGCTGAAGAAGCAGGACGCCAAGAAGCCAGCCGCCAAAGCTCAAGCCAAGAGCTCTGTTTCTCATTCCAAAACAGTGGCTAAAAAGCCCGTTGCTAAGAAGCCTGAGCCTAAAAAGACCGCGCCTAAAGAGGCGCTTAAAAAGCAGGCCCCAAAGGTAAAGGCCCCTGAGAAGCCACAGCGAGTTGTCGTGCAACCAACGGAGGAGCAGCTGCAGAAGCTACTCGCCAAGGGTCGCACCCGTAGTTTTGTCACCGAAACAGAATTATTATATTTATTTCCGGAAGTCGAAGAATATGTCTATGAGTATGACGTCTTTCTTGGTGATTTATCAAAAAACGGCATTCGTATCGCCGAAGACTCCGGTCGCATTTTAGATGTTCAAGAAAAAAATCAGCACATGACCTCGGCCAAAGCCGCCGCGGCCGTGACTTTTGATTTATCGAAACTCAGCGCTGATTCAATTCAGATGTATTTAAAAGAAATTGGAAAAGTGCCATTACTGAGCGGGGAAGAGGAAGTTGAACTAGCAAAACGCAAAGAGAAGGGTGACAAGGAAGCAGAGAAAAAAATCATTGAAGCCAACTTACGTTTAGTTGTTTCTATTGCTAAGAAGTTTGCAGGAGCCAAGGGTTTGAGCCTCTTAGATCTTATTCAAGAGGGCAACATTGGTTTGTTCCGTGCGGTGGAGAAGTTTGAGTTCCGCAAGGGTTTCAAATTCTCGACCTATGCGACCTGGTGGATTAGACAGGCAATTACCCGCGCCTTAGCCGATCAGAGCCGCACCATTCGTATTCCCGTCCACATGGTGGAAACAATTAACAAGTTTCAGCAGGTTCAACGCACACTGATTCAGGAGTTAGGACGCGAACCACTGGCTGAAGAAATTGCTTCCGAAATGGGAGAAGATATTGAGAAGGTCAGATATATTATTAAGATTTCACAAGATACGATTTCCCTTGAAACTAGTATTGGTGATGACGAGGAGGACTCAACTCTCGAAGATTTCATTGAAGATGTAAAGAACGTCACTCCGGATCGCGCGGCCGCTTTGCAATTACTGCGTGACTACGTCAAAAATATTGTGGCTCAGCTTTCACCAAGAGAACAGAAGATTTTAGAAATGCGTTTCGGTCTCACTGACGGCGTTGCTCATACTTTAGAGGAGGTCGGTCAGGAGTTTGAAGTTACCCGTGAACGTATCCGCCAAATTGAGTCCAAGGCTTTAGAGAAAATCAGAAAACTAAAAGGCTTGGAGAAGTTGCGAGATTACTAAAATAAGCGAAAACGGGGCCAAATGGCTCCGTTTTTTTATATTCAGCATTGACCCGCGGCAAAAAAAATGCTATAATTTCTCATCCGTTCATTTTAAAAAAGGGGAAAAAATATGAAAGCAAAAATTATCGGTGGTAAATACGGCAAAAACATTTCGATGTTTCTTGAAAACCGTGTGGGGTCCGCGTCATTGAATTATGAAAACCTAGTCATTGTTGATGTAAATACCATTGAAAACGATGGACAACTATTTACCGACAGAATTGGCTTAAAAATTGCCCGTGATTTCGCGGAGGATCCAAGAAAAGTCATTGTTCTCTTGGTCGCAGAGCCGGAAGAGGTCCTATGGGCTATTCCGGAGTTTACTGAGTTGATGGCTCTAGGTAATGTCGGCTATACTGAATTCCTGGCTCCACAGCAAATTCCTGGCCTATATCTAAGTCTGTCTGCTCGAAAGAATGCTCGGAGGAATGGCGTATAGGGTACAATTACTTTATTATCTATTAGCAAAAAAAGAGCTGTAATAGGCTCTTTTTTCCTGTTTTGACCACTTTTTCTCAGGGTTGACATAACGCACTAATCTGATATGATATTAGTAAATATTTCAATGAAATATTTTATTTTTTTGGAAAGGACACGCCTTTTCAAAATTACAATTGAATATTCTCCGCCGTCCGCCAGTAGGCGGAGGGGAGGTAGCGCAGTTAGTAAAATTTAATATTCCCAGGTAGCGCAGCGGTAGCGCAGTTGGCTGTTAACCAATTGGTCGTGGGTTCGAATCCCACCCTGGGAGCCAAGACATAAGGCCCATTTATTGGGTCTTTTTGTATACCCTCGATGAGGGTTAGAGCCTCATGATGGTGTTGCACTTCTAGGTTGAATGTGCCCTCGTGGAGATTGACAAAAAGTATATCTTATGATATATTTTTTTGATTAGTTAAATTATTGTTGAACATTGAAAAAAGAAAACAATGGAAAAATTAGAAGACATAAGGAAATTGGGTTATTTAACTGTGAATAATCCCTGGAGATGGGAGGGGAGTATCGAGCAAATTCTAAATAAAGCATCCGAAAAAGACTTTTTCCAAATCTATAACGAAATTTGTCTTGCCTATAGCATATATTTAAATGCAGGTGAGGTAATTTTTAAAAAATATTTCGAAGAAATATTTGAACAGAAAATTATAGATCCGGAAATTGAAGTAAAAACATTCGGAGAGGGTGGTAGAGGTATTGCTGATTTCTTTGTTAAGGAGAGAAAGAGGATTCACAATCAAACAATGGATGATATTACAAAAATATATTGTCTATGGAAGCTTGTAGGTGTTCAGAGAAAACTTTCCGTTTCCTTCTATCCGGATGATTTAAAAGAACTTTTTGAATAGAAAGAGGCTTTAATGCCAGTCAGCACCAAATTTCATTGGTGTTTTTTTATTCAGAAGTTGTAATAAAATTTGTTTTAACCCCAGCGGTAACTTTAAATGTTATTGTTGGGGCTTTTTATTATTAAATAAATAGCGAGTTGGTTGGTAGGTTAGATATATTAATTATTCACCAAACAGGTTCTAATAAGCTTCAGTTCGGGGAGCTTGACAAAAAGTATGCTGTATGGTATGCTTTTTTGATAGTTAAAATTGTATTGTTGAACTTTTAAAATTAAATAGAGATGAAAAAAAATGTAACAGAAATTCGGCCATTTCACGAAACAATAGTGGAGGCAATTAACGGTTCATCTGAGTGTGATTTCCCGACATTGTTTGCCTTAGTTGGGATTACGATAATACCAAAAAATCACGATGCTATTATTAGAGCAATTAACAAAAAAAGAAAAGAGCTGGGACTGTCCCGGGCTGTTAGTGTTATCAATCACTTGCGTACACAGAAAGAAATGGCAAAGGAAAAATACGAGAATCCTTGCAAAGATGAAATTTAGAAATGACAATATTATAGGGAAGTCACAAAGATTTCCCTTTTTTCAAAAACAATAGCGAATGAGATTGGTGATAAACTATTCTGAAGTAATAAATTTAGCGCATAATAACTCTAATATTCCCCAAAACCACGTTGCCATCGTTAGAGCATTAAGATACAGAAGAAGGTTAGCTGGCCTTAAAGGAGACGATCCGGATGGTGTAATAGCTGGGGTGCTTAAACAAAAAAATCAACTCCTTAAGAAGTAAAAAAGACCGGATTGCTCAAAGCAGCAATCCTTTTGATTTAATTAAGCTAATTCTAATAATGGGGTATATTATAATGTTCGGTAAACATAATCCGCAGAGCCAAGATAAAAGGCCCATATATATTGGGTCTTTTTGTATACCGTCGTTAAGGTTTAGATCCTTCACCGGGCGTTGCACTTCGAGTTTGAATGGACCCTCAAATAGCTTGACAAAATGCTTATACTATGATACAAATGATGGTTGTTGTTCATTTACAAGTACTGTTTCTTGGATTGATTGCCAAGTCTACTAATAGGTAGGTTTAGCAATCAATCCAATTTTTCAAAAAAACAGCAAACAAAAAAAACAAAGATGGACAAAGAACATTCAGCCAAGCTTAATCGCAGGCAAAATTATTCAGTGATATACCTGGTTATATCCTTAGCATTCATTTTCGTCTGGGTTTACTTCTGGCTGCTTCATCCAAATGAGTATGCCAGCAATGGCCGATCTCTGGTGGCATTAATTAATAGGGAGTTGTGGCCCTCACCAGGCTTCGCGTTCCTAATGACCGCCTGTGTTTACGCGGCTCATTTCTATTTTGGTGCCGTTTACTACCCGACCAAGTACGGGGCAGATATCAACATGGACATTGAGTCCGCAGATCCTGAGACCGAAAAAGAAGATAATGGCACAGATTTATCACTATTTAGAGGTCTTGTTATCTGCCTGGTTTGGATACTAGGAATGTGGGAAACATTCTCCGGGGTTCTCTTCAACCACACTTTAGTGCTGATAACGATTTTCTGGTCGTTACTTCACATTGTGCTAGAAATACTCACTTCGACTACAGGAGCTTATTCTTTGGTTACAAAGACCATCGACGCTACCATTGTATTCCCGGAGGTGTATCCTGAAGGTAAGAATGAAGAACATACTTATATTAAGCTAAATTTCTATGCCCCAATTTCAGTAGACAAAGAGACCTGGAGCGAGAAATATGTGCAAGAGTATGTTAAGTACAAAAGAAAGAAGTTAAATGAAGAGATTGCAGACAATCTCAAGATTAAACAACTTTCAGAAAACCTTGCGCAAATATAGAATCGTAAGCCTCTCTCTAGCCCTTGCCATTGTAAGGGCTTTTTAATTGGTATTTCGGTGAACTACATATACTAAAGAAGAGCTAGAAGACTGGAAAAAAACTGGTTGGCGAACTACTATGGGTTATAGTAGTGGTATTAAAAAAACTATCAAATGGCAAGAAATGGAAGATAGGTTAAAATATGATTTGTTAAAAAAGGTTGATAAATTAATAATGCCCACAATCTTAATTGTTGGAGAATTAGATACGTCAACGCCTCCTAAACATCAACAAATATTATTCGATCTGTTGCCAGGTAAAAAGGAAATGCATGTTATTAAAAATGCTCCTCATACTTTCAGAGTAGAAGAACACTTTTATGAAATTTATCAAGTTTTAAATCAATGGGCTAAATTTTTGTAAATTAGTTCTAACATCGTCCGTGGCCACGAGCAAATAATAAAATACAAATATACAAGAATACTTCGGAGGAAAATAATTATAACCACCAAAAATTAAGACAACCCAAATAATCAATTAAAAAGTGAACTATAATTCCCAAGAAAAAATAACGAAAACGAGTCAGTAGACCCATGGCATAAACTGGTAATAAATAAGTAGAGTGAAGAAAGTGATTATTCAGACTACAGCGCCCAGCTTGATAAATCGGCCAGGAAAATAAATGATCAAGATCAATTAAGTTAGCAGCGAGCAATTGCCCTAAAACCGCCCAAGTCCCAAAAGACCGTCCTAAAATTTTTCCTTCAACAATATACAAAACCCCCCAGAGTAATAGACTTGCTAGGAGATGAATCCACCAATCAGATTGAGTAATAATATGCAGAAACATAGCTTATATTATAGCATGGAAAATAGCAGTAAAAGGACCGATTAAATATGATGAATTTGTCGGGTTTGTGAACTAGTTGATAAAATAATATTAATATATTATCCGGCACACTTTGCGCTTGAGGACAACGATAAAGCATTGACAAAGAAGTATATATATGTTATATTATAAGGAATGTTTAGTTCTTTGATATCTGGTTTTATCGGGTGAGCAGAGAAGATTGTATATAAGTCTTTTGTGTTCACCCTAAAAAACTAACAATGAAATGGATAGAAATTAACCAGGATAATTTCTATCTTGGAACAAAATGCCGCTTTAAGGGCTGCAAAAAGCCCAAAAGAAAGGCCGATTATACTAGTTATAATCGAGACCAAGAGATCAGCTCCGAATACTGGTATGGAGAGGATAAAAACGGCAAGTATGTTATCAGGTGCTCGAAACATTGGTCTAGAACCAATAGTATTGGCGAGCTGCTCTGTTGCGGAAAAATAGCGAGCTGCTACTGGTGGCTCATTACAAACTGCAAAAAATCCTACGAATATGGTATATTTGAAAGGTTTTTTTGTGGAAAGGCGTATTTTTCCAATTTTGAGTCAAACTAATCTGTTTATTTGGTTTTAAGATTGAAACAAAACCAACGGAGTGTTATTACCCTCACTTGCCTAAGAAAGGTAAGACAAAAAAGGATACAGCGGTATCTTTGCCCTGAATAAATAAAATAATAACACTAGACAATCAGCGAAATGAGGTATGGGCAAACTCAAAGTAGGGCTCTTATCGTCGGTCTTCAGGCGATAGTTGGGTCAACAAGACCCAGGACCAGCAATTTCCTTGTGAGTAATTCACAAAAAAATGCTCGCTTGTTTATGCCTGAGGGTTTTGAAGGCGTGGTTCAATTCCGCTTTATAGTTTAAGGGTTGAACGTCAAAACTGAGGAGTATAAGACAAGAATAATGGCGCAGCCTTGCAGTTGCGTCATTTTTTTATTTGTAGCACTTCGAGTTTTGAATGTACCTATATAACATTTGACACAAAACCTCCATAAGTGATAATTTTGTTGTATATAATACCTATATGAAATTTACCGCTATTGTCATTATGAAATCAGATACAGCAGTGCTTGATAATATCAGAAAGAAAATCAATGACAAAGGAAAGGAATATTTATCAGCCGAAATGAAGAATAATTTTTCTTTATTGTTTGATATGGACCCGCACGATGATAAAGCGCTTGCCGAAAAACTTGCCGAAATAAATCAAACTGAGACCGGGGTTGATGAGAAGGGAATTTATCAACTTTCATACGTTTATAAAGAAGCTTTAGTGGAGCAATGCCAGAGAAAAATTGATAAACCCTTAAAGCAACTTAATTTCTTCGATGATTATGATATCTTTGATTTAATGCTGACCGATGATTTAGTAAATGCTGTTGACGGATATGATAGATTTCCGCACGCTATTGTGACGCCTGAGTTAAAATTAATTCAGCCGCCAACAGGCTTCATGCATGTAGATGTGTCCAGTCCCAATTATAAAGACTATATTAAGTGGACAAAAGATTTTAAAGAAATGCTTAAACAATATTCTACCAACAGCTTTGCTTTAATACTAGGCTGTCATGGTTAGTCAAAACATTAATCAACGTTAGCTCTACTTGCTAAATATCCAATTTTGTGTTATAATAATCTTGTTGGTTTAATAAATAAGTTTAATACTTTTATGAACAAGGAGAATCCTTCAATTAATAATGATAGCAAGGAATTATTTGCAGACATTAAAGCTGATCAGATAGAATCAAATAATGACAGCGCCGGAGTTTTTGAAAGTATTTCATCAGATGTTGAGGCAGCGCAACGGCAGTCAAAAATAGAGAGCGACAATGTTCTTGCAAGCATCGCAGCCGATAAGAAAAAATCAAAGGAAGAAAGCGATGCAATTCTTGCTAGTATTAAGGCGGATTATGAGAAGAGCAATGGGTCCGCTGAGGATATCTTTGCATCCCTTGGCAAAGTAAGTAAACCTCGCCAAGAAACGAAGTCCTCAAGCCTGAAACAAAGATTGCAGAAATTTTTTAACAGCAATTAATCGCATTATATATAGTTTTTAATTTGAATATTTGATAAAGCCGGCTATGAATAATAGTCGCTTTTGTTTTTCGCTTATGGCGTCATTTCTATTAAGCCTACAAAATGTTTGATATAATATTTAATATATTATCAAATATTAATATTATGAAAAAAATTAATAAGACAGTCGCCGCTCAAATAACTAGCGGCGCGTTTAAGTTTTTGGGCTTGGCTTTCGTATTGTTAGTAATTGTTGTTCTCGTCATCCCTTTCACTTTAAGCATTATTAAAGGGAGGGACATTGCTCCAGTCGACGATTCTAAGCTCCAACTGCAAACAATTAACATTCCGGTAGAAGATAACTCGTTTTATGATTTAGAGAAAACACGTGACATAATTAATACAAATAGTGTACCGAAGGGCAAGCAACTCGTATCTGATTACTTAACAAGCGCTGAGTGGGACGAAGAGGCTGTAGAGCAACTATTGGCTGATAATGAAGTCGCCCTGCAACATTTTACCGACGCTGCCGCTAAGGGTCTTTTTCAGTTGCCTGATGCGGATGATCAATCGAAGATATCTTTAGACATGCCGGTCACTCCTCTCAATAGTTGGCGGGAAACAAGTCGCCTTAGCGGTGTTAAGGCAATCTGGCTCGCAAGTAGTGGTAGAAGCGAAGAAGCGCTAGATGAGGCTTTTAAATCAATTATTGTTGGTAATGCGATTGAAAATTCACAAGGCTTAGTAATTACGCACTTAGTCGGCATCGCGATAAAGAATACCGGCCTAGATGTATTACAAAAAGTCATTTCGAAAATTCCATCTGACTCAAGGCTTTTGGCAGAGTATAAATTAAAATTGGAGAGCCTACAAGCAACAGGGAATTCAGCCCCCTATATAACTGAATATCTTGTCACTAAAGAAGCTTTAGCTAATGTTCATAACGATAGATACAATCAATTTGGACTCGTATCGAAAATCTTGTTAAAGAATAAATTTTATTATAAACAAAATCTTACCCAGAGCTACTATTTTGATTTCTATAATAATTTATCTATCGAAGCGGGGAAGAATTGCGCCGAGGTGAAAACGGTTCAAAGCCAGTCGATGTTACTTGAAGAAAGCAATTTCATAAAAATGTACTTTACAGAAAATGCTCTCGGCAAATCTTTAATGCATATTCCCGAAGTGGCCCTTAATAATGTATTAGCGAGCAAATGTGCGACTGAAGCAAAGCTCAAAGAAACTATTTTACTGTTTGAAAATAGGGAATAGGGTTAAATAGGATAAGCATTAAGGCCTATTTCGGGCCTTTTTATATTGAGAAAATTGTGCATGTTGCGCTTACTAACTGAACATTAGGTGTCCACAATTGACAAAAACAATCCCCAGTGTTATATTTTTTCATTATCTTAAACAACAACAAAAATGGAGGCTTAACAATGAAAACAAAGGAAAAGTTTGAAGAAAAAAACCTGGACCAACAGGTCACCTGGCTAAATGATTTTTTAAGCCAATTCCTCGATTCCAGGCCTGAAATTAAACAAGCCATCCTAGGTCATTTCAAAAATTGTCAGGCTAATGACTACGACGGTGGCATCAAAATGTTTAATTTACAAAGATGGTGCGGGGGCGACGTTAACCCAACTCTAGAGATTGCTGAGGTTAACGGTAAGCTGAAATTCGCCACCACTCACTATGGAGTGCTGGCTCCCCTAAATCGCACTGATTGCGGGATGAAGCCGATAAAGAATGCGCTAATTGATTTTTTCCTTCATCCAGATAAATACTTGAAGGATATCACGCAAAAAGCTTTAAATTAAAAAGCTCCCTGAAAGACCCACAACCCTTGAATCAATAAATTCAAGGGTTTTATATATCCGCTCCCCTAAACATTGATTAATTGTCGAAAATATGGTATTTTAGATTATTATCTAAATACACATTAACACAAAAAAAGGAGGAAACATGTCAGGCAAGTGGAAAGTAAAGGAGGTGCAACGGCCGGCAACAATACCTTGTACGGTCACTGTTTCTTGTGAACAAAGCACTCAAGCCTTTGTTCCAAAACATGAATTTGAGCGGAACGGGGAGTGGCGCTTCATCATTGGGCCAGCCCTCGTTGGGTCTCCGATTTGCACGAAGAGGCTCACTCTTTCTTATGAAAGAGCCCCCATTCTAGATCATCAGTTTTTCCCTGTTGGGGAAATTGAGCCAGGGAAGCTCCCACAGGAAGAAAAGTCCATATATCTATTTCTTGAAAAGTAGCTCAAGAAAAAGATATGTAAGCCCTATTACCAAGAGGTGTAGGGTTTTTTATTTACCAAATGTAGTGATTGCATAACTTTTATTATTTTTAATTCATGCTATAATAAGTTCACAATTAAAGAATCATTTTATAAAGAGCGCAGCGAGGGAACTAGCCCTGTGACCTGCCAGCAACCCCGGAATAATCCATCCGGAAGGTGCTAAGTCTAGCCCGATTAAGGGAAAGATGAAGGTCGATTTTTTATTTTCCATAATAAAAACTCTTTCCTTTCTCGGGGAAGAGCTTTTTTATTAATAATTATAATTATATGTACAAAACAGCCGAATCGATTACACCTATGCATCCGGATAAAATTTGTGACCGCATTAGCGATGCTATTTTAGATGCTTGCTTAAAACAAGATGAAAACAGTCGCGTGGCCATGGAAACCATGGGCGGTCATAATCTCATCACAGTTACAGGCGAACTTAGCAGTAATGCTGAAATTGATATTCAAAGCATCGTGAGAGCCGTAATTGGTGATAGTTATGGTGTTCAAGCAAATATAAGCAGACAGAGCACAGAAATAGCGCGGGGCGTGGACGGCGGTGGCGCTGGCGATCAAGGTATTATGGTGGGCTATGCTTGTAATGAAAATATAGATTTAATACCAAGAGAATTATACTTGGCGCGTAGTTTGTGTCGTTTTATCTACGCTGCGCATGCAAGCGATGGTAAAGTTCAAATAACGACTAAAGGAGAACAGGTCACGGCCTTGGTCGCCAGTTTTTGTGGATTATCGCGTGACAAGTTGCTTGGACTGATAAGCGACTGGCGGGATCAAATGAAAATAAGTGACGACATGAAAATTTATGCAAATCCAGCTGGAGACTGGAACCAGGGTGGATTCGCGGCCGATACGGGCCTTACCGGGCGCAAACTAGCTTGTGATAACTATGGCCCTCAAATTCCTATTGGGGGCGGAGCCTTTTCCGGCAAGGACGCAAGTAAGGTTGATCGCTCTGGTGCTTATATGGCAAGAAAAATTGCTGTTGATTTGTTGAAAAAATATCAAGCAAAGGAAGTTATAGTTAAGCTGGCTTATGCAATTGGTATTTCCGAGCCCCTGATGGTGACCGCTGAAATAACACATATCAATGGCTCCAAAGAAGAGCTAGATGTTGTCGGTTATGATTTAACACCGACAGGCATTGCCCGTTTCCTTGATCTCAAAAAACCGCAATACGAGCAAGTTGCAGCCTGGGGAAGTTTTGGTAACGGGTTTAAGTGGGATTTGTAGCTTTTCTCTAAACAGTCACAGAACTCCAAATAGCATAAGAGACGTTATTTTGGGCTTAAGCAAATTCTGAACTTTTAATATAGTGAGCCTCATATTCATGTATTGTTTAATTTAAGCTATAATTAGTATATACATATGGTAGCAAGCTTTTTATATTAATAATTTCTATGACTCATTTAAGTAAACATTGGTATCGCATCCTTATTTTCTCAGTCGGGGTTATTGCCACCATCTCCTATCGCCTGGTGATCGTCGTAAATCATTACAGCGCCTTCTGGGTTGAGGTTTTGTGGTACATCGGTACACTCGGCTTTATTTGGTACTTTGCTCATCGCTGGCAAGTTGAGCGTCGCCGTGACAAATTAATTGAAGATTTAAACTTAACCAACAAAATTGCTAATCAACAGCCACTTAACTCCGAGGAGCGTGAGGCCTTAATATACATCCTCAAAAGCCTGACGACGAGTTTAGCAAAGTGGAATTATATTGCCATTTTCTTCTTTTCCTTCCTCGCTATCATTTATGCAGTTTATGCATATTTTGCGGGTTAAAGTGCGGTATGACAATAAAAGCACTAGAATTTCTGACCTCTGAGGAGGGAAGAAAGATACTCGAAGAATATAAGAATGTTGGTATCAAGGACTTGCCCTCCCTGGCTTTTAAGTTATCTAAAAAGAAAGTGCCGTTTTTTTCGGAAATTGTTACTCTGCTTAAATTAAGAAGTCAGGCGCAAGGGAAGTTTGTGAAAAGTCAGGAAATGTTTTTTACCGATGATGGCTTAGAGCAGGCAAGCGGCGAGCGTATTTCAAGCTATGTTGCCCGTCGCATTAAAGAGCTAATTAAAGATGGAACCGTAACTGATTTGACCTGTGGCGTGGGAGGGAGTGCAATTTTTCTCGCGAAGTATTTAAAAGTGCGAGCAGTTGATATAGACGAAGTTCATTTAAGCTGTGCGCGACATAACGCCGAACGCTACGGTGTTTCGGCAAGCATTGAATTTATTCACGGACTTGCGGAAGATAATTTGAATAACACTGAAGCCTTTATCATCGACCCGCAACGAATTCGGGATGGGCAGACAAAAACCCGATCAATTTATAATAGCCAGCCAAACATTGTTGAGCTGCTGCCGCAGATGTTAAAAGTTACTGAAAATATCTGTCTCAAAATATCACCAGCTTTTGATTACGAGGAGATTCTCAAATTGCCAGGCAATCCGGAAATAGAAATAATTTCAGAAGATAATGTTAATAAGGGCGCTTTCTTATGGTTTGGACAGTTTAGGGGCGTGGCTCGTCGCGCTACCATAATTGATGGTGATACCGAGGTAACTTATACGGGAGACAGAGGAAAGAATAGAGCGGAAACAGCAGCGGCCCTAAATAAGTATATCTATATCCCCAATAAAGCAATTATCAAGGCTGAACTTAGCGATGAGGTGGCGTCACGTTTTAAACTTCATCGGATATCGCATCAAAATGAGCTGATGACTGCCCATGAGTTGATTAATTATCCGCCGAAAGTATTTCGTACCTTTGAGGTTCTTGAGTATAGCGCTTTTTCAATGAGTAAAACGAAGGAGCTGATAAAAAGGAAGGCGCTCGATAGAGCTCACATTGTCGCCCGTCATTTCGGCATAAATCCTGAAGATTTGCGGAAAACCCTAAAACTCAAGGAGGGCGGGCAGCACACTCTGATTTTTACTGAGTGGGCAGGGGAGAAATATGTCATTTTAGGGAGGAATATCTAGAGGAGTGAGAAGTCTAAAAACTAATATTTATTGACTTTTTACATCACATTAACTAATATAAAAGTATCCGTGGTGGTTAGTTGGCCGAACCCATCGCAAAAAGGAGGTGGCCCTATAAAGAATACAGTAGTCTTAGTAGTGACGAACGAGGAGACAAAATTTAGGGTGGACGAAAGGTCCATGTAAAGATAACTCTAGATATTGCTGTGTGCTTTATAGAAGCTGATTCTTTAGACAAGCTTGATCGGTTCAACTAAAGAATCAGTTATAGCCATTGAGACCGTAAAATGAGCAGGCTTGGAAGCAGCTTAGCGCCAAACATTTTACTAAAGTCTCAATGGCTTTTTTATTTGTAGAGCCGATTTAGCATAGCAACATACAAAAATTAATTAATTATTAGCTCATAATTACTTAATATTAATATTTGACGATAAAAATGCTATACTAGAGTAATAAAAATTTATACTCAATATGAAAAAATATAAAGCAAAGCCTTTGTTTAGGAAGAAGGTTTCACCGATGTATTTTTACCTCTCTCTATCTGCTCTAGTATTGTCCGCCTTTTTCTTAATTAGAATTAGCTATGACCTCATTGTGATTGAAGGCGCTCAGGCGACCGTAGTATCGAGCACCTATCAAGAGTTGATGCTCAATGACGAGCGTGAAAGGGAATTACCGGTACCTATTCCAACATCAGTCCGCGGCGAAGTTATCGCTTCCTTCGCGGGCGGTGAAGATATTGGCATTAGATCACAAGAAACAGGAGAGCTTTTCTATGTTAGCGCTGATGGTTTGTATGTCGAAGAAATGGGCAAGGAAGTATTTGTTTATGGTCGCATCACAAGCAACACTTGCGCATATGAGAGCGTCTTTGGCGGATGCGTGCCAGATATCAGCGCACAGGCCGTGACAAGCATGGATTATTTTAATGGTATTAACTAGATATTATGAATAGGAAATGGTTATATCGCTTGCTCATTTTGGATTTGATTCTAGTCGGGGCGCATCTACTGTGGGGCGATCAATACTACATCTTAAATCTCGATAATGAGCGGACTATCCCAGCTTATTATAGCGGCTTAAAGCTCGTCTTTATTGCCGGCTTGTCATTTACAATTTTTGCGCTGCTTTCAAAAGCAAAAGAAAAGTGGCTCTGGTTGCTCGTTAGTATGTTTTTTGTAATTTTGGCTTTTGATGAGATTTCTGAGCTACACGAGAACCTCGGTATTTATTTCTTAGGTTTATTCGATAACTATAACTTTTTTGAACAAGCAAGTTTCATGTGGGTTGTTTATTTAAGTCCAATTATTATCGGAGTATTGGTGTTGCTAATATATCTCCTTTATTCACAACGTAAGACGAAGTCGTTTCCATATATTTTAGTCGGTATTATTTGTTTTGCTTTAGTTATTGCGTTTGAATATATTGGTGGAATGATTATTCGTTCGCACCATGATGTTTATCAGGCTACAATTGTGCTTGAGGAGGCGATGGAAAAAATTGGAGCCAGTTTCTTCTTGTTTGGTATGTGGAATATTTTCAACTCACGATTCAAGGTTGCATTCATAAAAAATAATTAATCTATCAATATGGAAAACCAAAACAAAACATTATTAATCGTCATCATCACTTTAATCGTTGTGGCCGCTGTGGCTCTTTATGTGACGCAATCGCCCACAAGAAACAGTGGTGACGCCGATTTACCCGCCCAGGGCAATGATCTCGCTGATGTATATTCTTCCGCTGATCGAGTAGCCTTTGAGGCCTACTTACGCGAAAACTTAAGCGAGCTCTCTCCAGAAAAAGAAGTGTTAGGCGGAACTTTTTACCTAACAGCTCTTGACTGGGAGACCGATCGTGAAGCTTATGTCGGTTATGAAGACGGTCATATTGCTTTAAATGCTCGTGTCGGCTTTTCAATGGGCGGTGCGGACAATGATATTGTGCAAGTTGATTATTTCAATATAATTCCAGTCGATCAGGTCTCAGATGAGGCAGGTGATATGCAGACTCAAGTCGTCACTGATGGTGATGCCTCAGCAGAAATAATGATTGTTGAATAATCAACCCCATGACTATAAAAAAACCTATAATTTATATAATTATCGGCGGCTTATTATTGCTTGCCGGTATTTTTGTACTTTTTAACCATGACTCTCGCGGTGGTTCTGAAGAGCTTACCTTAGAAGCTTCTGCCTCACCGGTGATTCCGGAAATAAAGAAAGAGGTGGTTGCCATTGAAGCAGGTGATACCTATGGCGTCGTGATGGCGCGAACGAACATCAGTCAGCACAGTACTAAGATATATGAGGCCGCTAAAAAGCATTATGACCTGGCTCAGATACGGGCTGGATATGAGCTCGAATTAATATACGGATATAGCGATGGCGAGTTTCGTGAATTAGTATACAAAATAGACACCGAAGAGGAGCTATCGGTTGTACGCACCAACGATACTTTTCAAGCCGAGCTACGCCCGATTCCGTATGAGGTAAAAATTGTCACTAAGGAAGGGGAAATTACATCTTCACTATATGAGGATGCGATGCGACAAAATATCGATGAGCGGGCGATTATTGGCTTAGCTGATATTTTTCAGTGGACAATTGATTTCGCGATGGACCCTCGGGTTGGTGATACTTTTCGCTTTATTTACGAAGAAAGATATCTCGATGGCGAATATGTTCGCCCTGGTCGGGTACTGGCTGGCAAGTATGTAAATGAAGGGAAGCGCTATACTTCATATTATTTCGACGGCGATGATGATAATACGGAATACTTTGATGAAGACGGCAACTCGGCGCAGAAGATGTTTTTAAAAGCGCCAATTGCCTTTAAATATATTTCTTCCGGCTTCACCACTGGCATGCGTTACGTCGAGGCCTTCAACGTTTCGACAGGGCATCGCGCGATTGATTACGCGGCTTCCGCGGGAACGCCAATACGCTCTGTTGGTGACGGTACAATTTTGTCTGCTGGTTGGAACGGTTCATATGGGTATATGGTGAGTGTGCGTCATAACGGCACCTATACAACCAATTACGCGCACATGTCGCGGATGGCTGTGAAGAAGGGGAATAAAGTGAAGCAGGGTGATATTATTGGCTACGTTGGTTCTACCGGATTTTCTACCGGCCCGCATCTTCATTATGAAATGGTGAAAAATGGCGTGAAAGTAAATTCGCTCGCTGAGGTAATGCCACCAGGCAAGGCACTCAGTGCAGAGATGAAAGAAAAATTTTTAACAGAGACCCAAACTTGGCGAGAAGAGCTTGATAAATAATTAAATTAGAGGAAAAAACCGTTGCAGTTTGCGCAAAAAAATGCTATAATCTTATTTGCGATTAAATCATTTCGAAATTAATTTTAAATAAATGTATGGCGGTCAAAAAAGTAGCAGACAATAACAAGGCGATGCAGTACGGTTTGATTGGAACAAGCCTCGTCGGTTTGGCGGCGGCGGCCTATTTCTTATTAGGTCCTCGTGGCAAGCAAAATCGTCAGCAGACAAAGTCGTGGGCGATTAAGATGAAAGCGGACGTGATTGAGGGCTTAGAGAAAGCCCGCATTGTTTCTCAGCCAGCCTATGATGCGCTTATTGATATGGTTGCCGCAAAGTATGCGCGACAGATGAAGTCTAGTCCAGCTGAGATTAAGAGTCTGGCAAAGGAGCTGAAAAGTCACTGGGAGACTTTCCGCGCTTCAAGTACTAACTCTATCAAGGAGACCGCGGCTAAGAAGCCAGCAGTTACTAAGAAGCCGGTAACAGCAAAGAAGAAGTCAGTGGTTGCAAAGAAAAAAACGGCAATGAAAAGGAAGGCATAAAAAGTTGACAATTACATCATTTTCCTTAAATTTACGCTACAATATAGTATAATTTTATAATTACTAATCATATGAATTTATTTATTCAGTGGCTCGTTTCGGCGGTCGCAATTCTCATTGCTGCCTATATTTTGCCTGGTGTTGGTCTGTCTGGATTTTGGGCGGCCTTAGTTCTGGCTGTTGTTCTCGGTGTGCTTAATTTACTCATCAAGCCCCTGTTAATTCTTTTAACTCTACCGATTAACATCCTTACCCTCGGCCTGTTTACGCTCGTTATTAACGCCTTAATCATCATGCTCGCCTCAGGCATTACCCCGGGTTTTCAGGTTGGGGGCTTTTTAAATGCTTTCCTGTTCAGTCTTCTGCTCGCTCTGATTAATTTCGTTTTCGATAGAGTCGCTGATGGGTCTAAGTAAGAAGATTTCAAGTCAATTATACCTCAGGAGGCGCTTTTATAGCGCCTTTTATGTATTGTTATGATATAATCACCGTATAGCATATTATTAACATGAAGTCATTATTTTTTGTAATTAAGCAGCTAGAATACTTAACTCGTCGCAAGATTAGTTTATTTGCATTATTCAGACGTAGAGTCGTGGAGGCGGAAATAAAGAAAGTACACAGCGATATTTTAACAGACAAAGAATATTTATTTTTTTTATGAACAAATTTGAAAAAAGCCTTGTTCAGGAAGGCGTTAAAGAAGATAGCGCTGTTAAAAATGAAACGACTAAATTCAAAGATAAAATTAATCAGTTATTTTCTTTTTTTCATAGTCTCGACAAGGAAGCAGAAGTTATTGAGAAACAAGCAACTCACCTTAGTCAGGAAGAAATTGCAGAGATAAAGGATGATATTGATTTTGAAAATGAGCTAGAAAACGTGAATGAAGAGGCCGCTGAGCTATTTGTAGGCGCGGAAGAGAAGCTTAATAAAACTGAAGCCTTAATAGTCGAGATGCTGGAAATTATAAATTTAGGGGATACAGGTGATCAGGTTGAAGCGTTTACCGAATTATATGAAGCGGTGAGAAGCGCGCACGCGCAAGAAGCGCCAAAGATAAAAGAGCCCCTTGAGGTCCTTGAAGAGATGAAAAAAGTTCTATTCTCACGTTTATATCAGTTAACGACAGAGGCGAGAATGGACAAAGCGCCTAAGAACATAGACCGAGAGCAGGTGAGAAGAGCCCAGATTGCCTTGCTTCATGCTGGGGATGATTTTGACTTTAAAAAGTGGTCCTCAAGTAATATTGGTAGTCTTAATTTCGGTGATTTACATCGCTATCTTTTCCGGAATGGCGAGGGATTCTCAGAAGAAGAGATTGATGTTATTTTAAGTACTAATCTGCGGTCACAATTTTTAAACGATGATTTTGGTCGATTACGTATCTCAAAGCAATCAATTGAAGGCGTGCCTGACTCCTTATTAATCGCCTTAACTGGCAAAGGAGATTATTATGCCATCGCTGACGCCCTAGAGAAAGGACCAGCCGGCAAGTATAGTGTTGAGACTTTGAAACATCTAATAGCCTGTGATCGCTCAGATCTCTGCCTAAAACACTATGACAAATTTGACGGCGGATTGGAACTTATTTTGAAATCAGGACGCTGTGATGCCCTTGCTGCGCTTAGGCTTGTTATTAATAGTGACCTCAGCCAAGGAGTTAAGGATATATATATTGACGTCATCCGGAAGAATAGTCACAAAACGTACGGCTTCGCAGAGGGTTTGGCAAAATTTTATGATGATAAACAAAACGTAGTATCCTACCCGGAAGATGAGGCAGCTATACACAAACTCGTAGAACTGACCTACAAGCAGGACGAATACAGTAATTATGTTAGAGAGCTCTATTCTTCGGGACGAACAGCCTTAGTTCTTGGTATATACGGCGCACGAGAAGAGCTGGCTAAGATTGCCGCAGAGGATTATGATTTCTTTATTACGCAAGCAAAAAACAATAGCCAGGAACATCTGATTATTGACTTAATGAAAGAACCAGATGCGCGGGAATATGCCCAAAAATTAATTGCTAAGGGAGACGGCTACTTGGTCTCAGCTTATTTAGATAAATTCCCCTCAAATTCTCTTAAGGCCCCTGAGTTTAAAAATATTTTAAACAGAGATAACTTGCCTTATCTTGAGAAAAAAGTCGAAGCTTTTTCGGGTTTGGACGATGATATCGCTGCAAATCTAATTAATAGAGGGGATTATTCATTCATTTTTAAAAACGCAAAGCAGTTTAGTTTATCGGCAGAGTTTGTTCGCAAGCCAGAGGTACAGGCAGCAGCTATTGAGGAAATAAAAGACGGAATTACTGGTTACCAGGATGGAAAGTATGCGGCATCTATTTTAAAAACGATACCGATTGCGCCGGCAGTCATTGATAATATTTTAATGGATGCGGTTACTAAAAAGATGTTCGATCACGATCGCCTTGATTGGGCTTGTAATTTTCTGATGACTTTTCCACACTTAAAGCAACAGCTAGCGGAAAAGCACCTTGAGACAGCCAGGGAGGGTTTCTTAAAAGCAGTTCAAGGAGATTATTTATTTGTTATTGCAGACATTATTGAAGCATTTCCTTTGAGCGATAGTTTTCTGAACACAAAGGAAGTCAAAGACGCAATTATCAAAATAAGTAAAGCAGAACTCAATTCGGCTGCACATAATGATGATTATTATATAGCACTCATGCAAGTTTATGACAGAATAAATAAAATTGCTCAACGTATTGAAGTGCCAGCATATTTGTTGGATAGAACGGCAGTTGAAAAAGCGGCAGCATTACCGACAGAAACGATTAATCTACGTAAGGAGTTCGTAGTTAAGGTTGCTAAATCAGAAAATGCGGCGGAGTTATTAGAACGATTGGTTTCAGTCTCAAACGAAGCCATAAAACGTACAGACATAGCCTTGGATAAAAATATTGTTTTAGCCTATACTGATAAGTTTCTTAATGGTGGCACAAGCGAAGAAAAGGAGGAGTTTATTGAGGTAATAAAGCAAGATATTACAACAGTAGCGCAAAATATACCGGCTAATTTTAACGACAGACAAGAATATTATCGCTATATATTAGAACAGGTTTATCCATCACGTAACCATAATTCATATGAGAGTTTAGACAAATATATTGACCGCAGTACGGATTTAGATAGGTATACTTTTGAAAAAAAAGGTTATGAAATTCGTTTATCTGGAGTCTTGGGTTATAAGTTAAAAACAGGAACTCAGGCCAACGAAGCCCTGCTGGCAGAATTTTCGAAACGAATTGAAGAAGTTAAAGATTTAGCTGAAGCGGGGAAGCTTCACGGTTTTCTTGACGCCAATATTAATAACTCAAAAGCGAGGACTTTGGAGGGTAAAATTCTCGACTACTTTAAGACGAATGGATATTCAGTTGATACAATGAATGTATTATTAGCCTATCAACTGCTAGGGTCGTTCGATGACTTTTATAATGCTTCAGCGGACCGGGTTTCGAGTGAGGAGGATCAGGTCTCGAAAAACTATATTATGTTAGATGAGCTCGCGAATCAGTATGGAGATAACATGAAAGAAACGATTCGCAGTATTCAAGGTAAAGTTGCAAATAGCGAGGATAGGGAATTGTTTTCCACTTCATTTATTGATAAATATGAAAAAAAATACGAAGCAGCTTTGAGTGTAATTATTGAGGACTTAAATAAGGTACCGAAAGATAAGATTGATACGGCGCTAATTAGAAAAAAAGTTGAAAAAACAATTAAGAATATTTTTCAGGGTCACGAAAGTATTATTAAAAGAGCGCAAGACTTTGCCTCACTATTTGAAGGTAATGATTGGGTTGACTTCAGTGACGTTTGGAAGCAACAAATTGATGAGCTTTTTGCAATTGATAAGGAGAATTGTATTGATACTCAAAAAGTCCAAGCGATGCAGGCGACAATCTATAATCGTTTGCAAGAGGAAGTAGGTAAATATGAGGATATAAAAGAAGTTGACTCGACTAAAAACGAAACTAAGTTAAAGAAAAATCGAGTTATCACAGGATTCTTTTCCAAAAATAAAGAAAATGCTCACGCTCGCATGGTGGGAGATATTTGTATTGGGAAGGATCCTAAAATGCTTGAGAATACAAATTATTTTGAATTTGTGCTCTTTGATCAGGAGAAAAAGAAAAATGTGGGCACAACCATGCTCTTACAGATGGATGAGCCAGATGGTAAATATCTTTTATATTGTCCTAATCCAGCCGTGAGTCTTGTTTCTGAGGTTTCAGCCAAAAAAATATATCAAGCAATAACTGCGCGAATATCACATTTTGCGGAAGAAAATGGCTTTAAGGCGGTGTTAGTTGATAAAAGGCACGGACACTCTACCAATAGAGCAGGCTTATTTCAGCAAAGTCTTGAGCAGTCTTGCTTGAAGGATAGATCCGGACAGGAGAGAAAAGTAAATTTGTTAATAATCATGTGCTTAGTAACGCTTATGCGTATCAGAATAATCTGAATTATATTTGGGAGGCTAAGTAGTGAATAAACAAAAAGAGGCTCTCACTTGAGAGTCTCTTTTATTATTCTATAATGTTTTAACTAGAGTCCTTCTTTAAGTATATCTCTAATCTCTGTAAGTAGCTTTTCTTCGGCGCTTGGTTCTACGGCTTTCACTTCCTCCTTCTTTTCTTCTTCACGCTGGAAGCGACTCTTAACCTTCAGAAGAACTTTGACCATCAAAAACACGGACGCAGCAATAATGAGGAAGTCGACGATGTTTTGGACGAAGGTGCCAGCGTTAAGACTAAGAGCGGCTTTTGTTATTTCGCCGGCTGCGTTGGTATCTTCCGGGCGCAAGACAATCTTCCAGCCACTAAAGTTGTTTCCACCCGTGAAAATGCCGACAAGTGGCATAATAATATCAGCCACGAGCGAGGAGACAATTTTACCAAAAGCACCACCAATAATGACGGCAGTGGCTAAATCAACGACATTGCCCTTAACGGCAAACTCTTTAAATTCTTTAAGTAATTTCATATTGTAGATATCTATTTATCTTTAAGGTAACATAATAATAGTATTTAGAGAAGAGAATCGTGTGTTAATAAAGACTTGACAAGATTTACATATTTTGTTATTTTTATCTGTTGCCCTTTAAAAATATTGTTTCACATCCTAAATCCTGCACGATGAAAAAAATGACGCTCCGCCCGGTCGAACTGTACTTCTTGCTCTGTTTTGCCAAACATGAGAAATGGAATACAGCCAACGCCATTACCGCCGTGTTGATTGAATTGTACGAACGGAACTTAATTGTTCTCACCGGCGCGAACTCGAACTCCTTTGCAGTCAAACTTGCGGACGTAGACGATAACGATCTTCGCCCTTACGAGCGAGTTGTACTCGAGGCTTTAAAAAGCGAGGACAAAGAACTGCTTTATGATGCCATTGATGATTTTGGATTTAAAAAATTCTTACTGAAGACAGGGCTGCTCATGAAACAGAATTTTTCAGTTCCCATTTTGTTCAAGAGCACGGTGTTATCGAGCGCCGGAACTGAATTAGTCCGCCTTCTGCTTGAGGATAAAAGTAATATGCCCAAAGAGTCTCCACCGGCTCTTGGTGTGATTACTGTTTTTCCCTCAATTGCGAGTAATAACGCTCTGATTGCGCATTTCCGCAATTACGCAAACAAAGCGGTGCTGGCCGCCATCAAGCGGCACACAAAATATTCGCCGGAATTAAGTCCGATGCACGCGTTCTTATTGTGAGACACTTATGGCCGTTTCGATTATCGAAACGGCTTTTTTATTTTGTATTTCTGTTCAGTCTTGGTATAATTACCTTATAATTTATAAACTAAAACTTATGGCTTTGAAAAAATTTCCCTTACCCCTTCGCTTAAGACAAATGTTGGGACCCAGTTTCGTTATTCTTGCACTTGGTCTCGGGTCTGGTGAAATTATTCTTTGGCCTTACCTCGTTTCAAACTACGGTCTCGGTGTCGCCTGGGGAGCTTTGCTTGGCATTACTTTCCAGTTTTTTATTAATATGGAAATCGAGCGCTACGCTTTAGTTAAGGGGGAAAGCGTATTTGTCGGCATTGCTCGCTTTTTGCCCTCTGCTGCTTATTGGTTTATCCTTTCTACTTTTATCGGCTTCGGATTGCCAGGCATTGTTGCGGCTTCAGCTCAAGTATTCGCCCACGTCTTTGGGCTAGCGAGCTTTAAGTGGCTGGCGATTGGTTTATTACTGCTTATCGGTTTTATTCTTACCTTTGGACGAGTCATTTACAAGTTGATGGAGAAAATTACTAAGATTGTTATATTTATTGGTGTACCCTTTATATTTATTCTCGCTGTGTATCTTAGTACTCCTGAAAGTTGGCCGGTGCTCGCCTCAGGTTTAATTGGCCGCGGTGAGGGCTTTTGGTTTCTTGCCCCTGGCATTGCGATTGCGACTTTCCTTGGCGCCTTTGCCTATTCCGGGGCGGGTGGCAATTTAAATTTAACGCAGTCAATTTACATCAAAGAAAAAGGCTACGGCATGGGTTTTTATTCACAAAAAATTACTGGACTCTTCGCTCATAAGGGCGAGGTGCCGGCAATTAAGTTGGAGGGTGAGAATTTTGCGGTGACAGCCGAGAATATTAATACCTTTAAAAAGTGGTGGCGTCTCATTAACTGGGAGCATCTGCTTGTGTTTTGGTTGATTGGGAGCATTTCGATGATAATGCTTATGTTCCTCGCCTATAATACTGTCTATGGTTTAGCGGGGAACGCGCAGGGAATTAATTTTGTTATCAGTGAAGGCTTACAGATTTCTAAGTTAATTACTCCCTTTGTCGGCTCCCTCTTCCTCTTCGTTGTTGGCATTATGCTATTTCAGACTCAGCTCGGAATTATGGACTCAACCAGCCGCATTATGTCGGAGAACGCCGCGATTATCAAAATGCGTAAGACAAAGAATAATCGCATTAAACTCTCGCGTCTTTACTACATCTTTATCTGGTCACAAATCGCCTTTGGTATTACCCTGTTCTTATTCAATTTCTATGAACCAAAGACTTTAATTGTTTTAGGCGCGGTCATTAATGCCTTCGCGATGTTAATTCACATTATCCTTGTAAACATCCTCAACCGGAAGGCTTTAGCCAAGGAGTTTCAACCAAAAGCCTGGCGTAGCGCTATCATTTACGTCATTATTGCTTTCTTTGCGGTCTTTAGTGCGATTGTGGTTAAGGCACAGCTCTTCTAGGCTTGTTACTTTATCGTATTTAAGCCGTTATTATAGTAGGTGAAACAAATAATTTTAATATAACTATATGAAAAAAGGACAAATCTTCTTAGCAGCTCTCGGCATTCTCGCCGTGGCTGGCGTCGCCATTGTTTCAATGGCCTTAGAAAAGAAAAGTAATAATGAAGACCGTTTCTCAGTGAGCGGTAGTGGTGTTGTTTATGCTAAGGCTGACATTGCTAACATCACCGTTGGCTTAAAGACTGAAGCTAAAAAGACCGCCGCGGAGGCGACCGCTGACAGCACGACTAAGATGAATAACATCATTAAGAGTCTGACTGATCTCGGTATTGAGGAAAAAGACATCAAAACCGCCGACTATTCCTTGCGCCCAGTGTATAACTGGTTCGAAGGTCGCGGACAAGTCTTGATGGGTTATGAAATTTCCCAGAACGTTAGTATTAAGGTACGTGATTTAGCCAAAATTGGCGATGTAATTGCGAAAACCACTGAACAGGGCGCGAATCAAATCGATAACGTAAATTTCACTATCGATGATGAATTTGCATTAAAGAATCAGGCTAGAGAATTAGCTATTGAAAAAGCTAAAGAAAAAGCAGAGCTCATCGCTGCACAGGCGGGACTCGAGTTGGGCAAGGTAAAAAGCGTTTACGAAAGTTATGACGCACCCATGCCGCAACCAATGTATGCAAATGCCCGTTTGGAGATGGCAGCTGATCAAGCTATGAAACTCGAAGCCCCAAGCATTCAAACCGGACAGAACGAAATTAGGGTTGAGGTGACACTAGTTTACGAAGTTAAATAATATATTTCAGTGTACAACACTCCGCCATTTCGGCGGGGTGTTTTTGTTTTGCCAAGAAACTGAAAACACGATAAAATAAGGGTATATATATTAAGATATAACTTATGGCTTGGCAAGATTACGCAACCTTAGATGTTTTAGATTTATGCAAACAAAAAGGTAGTAATAGTGAGAATGGGCTTAGCACGGAAGAGGCTCAAAAAAGACTAGAACAAGACGGCCGCAATATTATTAGCGTTATTCATACCAGCGCTTGGCGTATTTTTTTAAGGCAACTTAAGTCGCCCTTCATTTACATGTTGCTCGTCGCGGCGATTTTGTCGGCGGTCTTAACGAATTATTCAGAAGGCGTGATGATTTTTCTGTTTATCGCTATCAATACAGCGCTCGGTTTTTTTCAGGAGTATCGTTCGGAAAAAACTGCGGGCATGCTTTCAAAATTAATCTCCTGGCGCTCAAAAGTGATGCGTGATGGGCAAGAGGCGAACATCCCGATGGACGAGCTTGTCTCGGGCGATGTAGTGATTCTGGAAACCGGTGATAAAATTGGAGCCGATGCGCGTATTCTTTCAGTTCATAATTTCAGCGTTGATGAGTCAGCGTTAACCGGAGAGTCTGAGGCTATTTATAAGCAAGCAGAGAGATTGTCTAAAGCAGCTAAAAATATTTCGACAGCTAGTAATATGGTATTTGCTGGTACGGCAGTTGTCTCTGGAAGGGCGCTGGCTATGGTAACGGTGACCGGGAAGCACACGGAGTTTGGGCGTATCGCGAGTCTGGCGGCTTCCACAAAGCGTGTCAGTAGCTTTCAGGTTGGTATTAGTAAGTTTTCTTCCTTCATCATGAAGCTGGTCTTAGTGACGCTGGCTTTTATACTGCTCCTCAACTTTGTCATTAAGGGCGGCAACCTCAACTGGCCTGAGCTCTTATTGTTTGGCATTGCGCTGGCTATCGGTGTGATTCCAGAAGCTTTACCGCTCGTGATGACTTTTTCTTTTTCCAAAGGAGCGGCGAACTTAGCGAAGCGTAAAGTGGTCGTGAAGCGCTTATCAGCCGTTGAAGACCTCGGTAATATTGAAATTCTTTGTTCTGATAAAACCGGCACCCTGACCGAGAATAAGTTAAGAGTTGCCGACCGCTACGCACTAACGCCGCAGGGCAAAGAAGAAGCGCTGTTACTCGGCCTTCTTGCCTCTGGTCCGGACGTCGAAAATGATGATCCCTTCGACCAGGCGATTCGCTTAGCGGCAGGGAGTAGTGGGCAGAATTGGTTAGGCGACTATAAAGTATTATTTGAGTCACCGTTTGATCCTAAATTTCTACGCAATAATGTATTAGCAGAGAAAGATAAGAAGGCGGTATTTGTGGTGCGTGGCGCGCTGGAGGTAATATTGCCAATGTGTCCGGCAGCTGATGCTAAAAAAATAGAAGCTTGGGCACGCAAGCAGGGCACCTTGGGTCGCCGCGTTTTGGCCCTTGCCTCAAAAAAAATTAGTAAATTACACTTTGACGATTTTTCGAGTCGTTTCCGGGATCAAGAAAAAAAGATGACATTTGTTGGGCTTATTTCTTTTTCCGATCCGGTAAAGGAAAGTACAATTTCGGCGGTTGCGCGAGCGGCCGAACTAGGGATTAAAATAAAGATTATTACCGGTGATAGCGCTGAGGTGGCGGGGGCGGTGGGCGTTGAGGTTGGACTCTGTGTGCGCCCGAGCGAAGTTATGCTCGCTTCCGTTTTTTCAACTCTAAGTGAGGAAGAGAAGCTTAAAGCCCTTGAGGATTATAATATATTCGCCCGTGTCGCTCCTGATGAAAAACATGAGATAATTTCTCGCTTGCAGGCGAAATATAGCGTCGGGTATCTTGGTGACGGCATTAATGATGCGCCGGCACTGAAAGCAGCGGGCGTGTCACTCGCAGTTGATAATGCCTCTGATATTGCCCGCGAAGCGGCTGATATTATCCTGCTCGAAAATGATTTAAATATTATTATTGACGGCATCCGTGAGGGCAGGGCAATATTTGCAAATAGCATTAAGTATATTAAAGCGACGCTCGCCTCTAACTTCGGTAATTTTTACGCCGTGGCCATCGCCTCGTTACTGATTAATTACTTGCCGATGCTGCCTTTGCAGATCCTTTTACTCAATCTACTCTCCGACTTTCCGATGATTGCCATCGCTGGCGACACGGTAGATGATGAGGAGTTAAAGACGCCGAAGCGCTATGATACGAGAGAAATTATTATTGCCGCGCTGGCTTTGGGCGTTATTAGTACTATTTTTGACTTTATGTCATTTGCGATTTTTAGTCGTATTTCGCCGGCAGCCTTACAGACAAATTGGTTTATCGCGAGTGTCTTAACTGAACTTGTATTTATCTTCTCAATTCGTAGTCGCCGCTTCTTCCTCTTCGCTCGTCGCCCCGGCAAGTCTTTACTATGGTTGACCCTGCCCGCTGCAGCGATGGCGATTCTTATTCCGTTTACCGCCTTTGGGGCCAAGTACTTTCACTTCGAAGCGCCTAAGCCAATATACATCGTATGGATACTCGGTATTTGCGCCTTGTATCTCGCTAGCACTGAAGCCTTTAAATTAATATATTATCGCTCAAGCAAAAAGAAAAATTCTGATGTTTTATTACAACCACTACTCGGTTCGAAGTAATGATAAGAAAAACAAAAAACAGGCCCAGCAGTGGGCCTGTTTAAATTATAGGTTCTATAATAAATACTTCACAATGCGCTTAGCAATATCTTCAAGCTCTTTCTTGTTAGTTTCTAAGCTTGAAGCGCGACCGAGAGCGTAGCCACGAGTACGCATACCAGAGAAGGCGAGAGTGTATTTCAATAATACTTTTAGAGCGGGGTTGCCGGTGAAAAATTGATAAAAGGAAGGGCTGCCGCTACTAGTGAAGGCCGCGGCTTTTTTATTCTTCAGTAAGCCAACAGGAAGGCCGTAGGCATAGGTAAAGGAGAAGCCACTCGTGAACACACGGTCGATGAAGCCCTTAAGCATTGCAGGCGGCGCCTGCCACCAGGTTGGATAAATAAAGAGCAGGGAGGAAGCGGTTTTTATCTTTTCCTGGAACAGCAAATTTTGGGCATCGATGTGACGATTTCCAGTGCTGTATAATTCTGTTTCTTTTAAAACCGGATCATAGCCGATGCGGTATAAATCGATAGTTTCAAAGTCAGCGCCATAGTTTTCAAAACCTTTCTCCACTTGTTCCAGTAGATACCCGCCGTGACCGTCATGACGCGGGTTAGCGTAAATAATTAAATACTTTGACATAAGGGATGTCAGAATTCTTATTTGTTAATCTTTCGAACTTTCGGTTGCTTGGTCTGATGTTTATAACCCCAGTCGGCCATCGCCATTAATAGTGGTTTTAAGGTCTCGCCGTATGGCGTCGCCCAGTACTCAACTTTTGGTGGCACTTGCCGATAAACTTCCCGGTGCACTAGACCATTGGTCTCAAGTGAACGTAGTTCATTGGCGAGCATCTTCTGTGAGATTGTCTTTAAACTTTTCTGCAGTTCATTGAAACGCATTTTTTTTTCAAGTAATTGCCAAAGGATAAGGATCTTCCACTTACCGCCGATGGCTCCAAGAGTTGCCTGCACAGCGCCGTGACACTTAAATTTGTTATTGTTTATCATATATTTACAGTTACTTTAGTTACTGTATTATACATTATAGATGATACTTGCGTCAATACCAGTATAGTGCTATAATATACGCACTTATTAATTATTTAATTTACATCATTTATGAGATCACTATACCTTATTGGCATCCTAGGCATTGGATTAATTGCCTTGTCAGCTTGTACGATTGAAGGCAGAGAAATCAATTTAAATCAGAATGTTGTCACTCCGCCAGTCATAGAAAATGAGAATGAAACGAGCACAGCTCCATCTGACGGTATTTATTTGGTTGATACTGAAGTCTCAGTTATTCGTTGGCGCGGCGAACGCGTCATCGGTAATTCACATGAAGGTACTACAAATCTCCAGAGCGGAAATTTTACAGTGACTGAAGGTGAACTAAGCGGCGGTGAGTTTATAATCACGATGACGAGCTTAAAAAGTGACGAAAATAACGATAGACTTGAAACTCACTTAAAGAGTGAAGATTTTTTCCAAGTTGAAACTTACCCAGAGGCGAAGCTAAGCATTACCAATGTGACAAAAGAAGAGGGCTTAGGTGTATTCACCGCTAATGCTAATCTCACTATTAAAGATATTACAGCACCAATATCATTCATTGCCAGACTTAGTGAGGCTGAAGGCCTTGTGAGGGTACAGGCAGATTTAAGTATTGATAGAACGATTTGGGGTGTAAAATATGGTTCTGGTAAATTCTTTCAAGATTTAGGTGATTCTATTATTAAAGACGAGATGCAGCTAATGGTTGATATTACGGCGGAACGCTAAACGCGTATCCTTCAACTGGATCGCGTCCTAGTCCGGATGGCGGTCCCCGATAAATTATTCAATTTTATATAATTAACAGCCACGCTTTCTATAAAGCAGGCAAACAAATTTATGAAAACACTAAACAGTATCGCCTTAGTGCTACTCGTAATCGGCGGCCTAAACTGGGGGCTCGTCGGTTTGTTCGGCTTTGACCTTGTGGCCGCTATTTTCGGTGACATGAGCATTGCCTCCCGCATTGTTTACGTATTGGTCGGTCTTAGCGCCATCTTAGTGGCTGCTGATGCGCCTAAATCAATACGTACGTAAGATAAAACAAAAGGGGCGATTTGAAGAGAGAGGCGGTTATTGTTGGCCGCTTCTTTTGATTTCAGACTAGCTTTTTTTATAGAACTTTGTTATCCTAGGGGAGAAATTATAAGTATTATTAAATAAGATATGGCAGAAGAAGTGATTTTAAGATTTGATGAGGTAACTTTCGAGTATCTCGTGAAAAAACCGGTCCTCAAAGAGGCTAGTTTTAGCGTGCGTCGCGGGTCCAAAATTACCCTAATGGGTCAGAATGGCGCCGGCAAAAGCACCATATTTGCGCTGATGAAGGGCGAGGTTAGCCCTAAGAGCGGCAAAATCTCGACAACAAACAACCCAAGCATTGGCGCGGCAAATCAGACAATGGCGCGCGAGCACCTCACTCTTACCCTAGAAGAGTATTTTGCGTCTGCTTTCAAAGAAAAGCCAGCGAATTTACGCAGCCGTATTAGCAAGGTGATGGAGGCGGTTAATCTTGAGGCTCCTTTTGAGCGAATTATCGGTGAGCTTTCCGGTGGACAACAGGCTCGCATACTTTTGGCCTATGCACTTATTCAGGATCCGGATATTTTACTGCTTGACGAGCCGACGAATAATTTAGATAAAGAGGGTATTGATCACTTGTTGAGTTTTTTAATCATGTATGAGAAAACTGTGATTGTTATCTCTCACGATGCCGATTTCTTAAATTGCTTCACCGAAGGCGTTATTTACCTCGATGTCTTTACCCATCAAACCGAAATGTATGTCGGTGACTATTATTCAGTAGTGGAGGAGATTAGTAAACGGGTTGAACGTGAAATTAAAAAGAATGCACAGCTGGAAAAGAAAATCATTGACCGTAAAGAGAAAGTTAACTTCTTTGCTCATAAGGGCGGAAAGATGCGTAAGCTTGCGCAGAAGATGAAAGAGGAGACGGAGGAACTGGAAGAAAATATGGTTGATGTGCGCCGCGAAGACAAAACGATTAGAGATTTTGAGATAAAAGAACAAGAAGATTTGGTTGGTGAAATTGTACGACTTGATAAAATACGGGTGATTAAAAAATACGAGCCGGTTTTGTGTGACGCAAATAAGGTGATGACTCGACGCACACGCATGTTGGTGACTGGTCCAAATGGTATCGGTAAAAGCACCTTGCTACGCGCACTAGTCGCCGGTACTCAGGAAGGGTTAATGATTAATCCGAAAGTGAAAGTCGGCTATTACAGCCAAGACTTTGCTAACTTACCATTTGATAAAACTGCTTATAAAGTTTTGGAAGCTGATTTGATGGACGGTTTAGGCGAGCAGGAACTACGCTCTACGGCGGCCGGCTTCTTATTAACCGGTGAAGTACTCGCTCTACCAGTCGCGGCCCTATCAGAAGGGCAGAAGGGTTTGCTTGCTTTTGCTCGCTTAGCCTTAATGAAGCCTGGTCTACTCATTCTGGATGAACCGACAAATCACATCAACTTCCGTCATATCCCGGTTATTGCTAAGGCAATAAATGAGTTTGAAGGCGCGATTATTATGGTGAGTCATATGCCAGAATTTGTCAGTCAAATTAGAATGGACGAAGAACTTGATTTAGGGAAGATATCGTCAAAATAAATAAAGAGTATATAAAAAATTAAGCCTGCTAATAATATAGCAGGCTTTTTTTAGAGGATGCGCTTTACGCCTGAAAATAGGGCGAAGGCGCCGAAACTAGAAATTAATCCTATTAACAGTCCGAAGGAGACCAGGCCGATTATTAGACCTAGTGTCGTCGAAATGAATAGGGCCGTCCAGTGACCAAAAGAAAAGCCACTGACAACAGCGAAGACCAGAGCGGCAACTAGACTCACGATATTGCTCGTGAGTAAGTATGCTGCCCCCATAAATACGAGCGTCACAAGCAATAAATGCTTGAGGTTTGACTCATGTTTTGCATAACGCCAGGACCACAAGAGCAAACCGATAAAAATCGGCAGCAAGGTTAAATCCCATATCCTGGAGTAAGAATGAGGCAGATGAAAATATTCAGGCGCCCCGAAAGAAAAACGATCATGCCGGTAGAGGCGTACGCTGTCAATATCTGGTATGCGAATCAGACCAAAGTGCTCAAGCGAGAGCAGCGCGATCATCATTAAGATTAGGCTACCGGCAATTGCCATGAGTAGCCTAAATTTTGTTGGCTTTTTCATGACTTTTAGCATTTAATTAAGGTACTTTTTACATTGCAATCTATTATAGTATGCGTTCCCCTTCCTGTAAATATTGCCAATTTTCGAATTGTGTGTGGATAAGATATTATTCTTGACACAAGAGGACTGAGTGTCTAAGATTATAGTACGATCATTAACAACATGTCTCACTAATACTAACCCGCAATGAACAACGTCAATCAGAGACCACGCAGAACACAGTTCACGCAGTCAGGAAATGCCACTAAAACGAAGCAGGCAAAACCCGGACCAGAAAGTCGAACGAATGAATCAAGGCCGCAGTCGAGCTTAGAAAAAAATAATTCAAAGGGGCATTTGTCTCTTAAACCGGGGCATTCTCTTTCATTTAAGGAAGTGGAGTCACGGCGTGGAAAAAACATTATTATCGTCGACACTAATGTCTTGATTGAATCAGTCGATAGGGCGATACCCGATTTACTAAAAGGAGGCAATCTTTTGGTAATCCCTTATCAAGTGCTAATGGAACTGGATGGTTTGAAGAAAAGGTTTGATGTCGCCGAAGAAGCGCAAAGAGCCATTAAAGCTATTCAAGCGTTACAGACAGCAAATAAGGGTAACCTGATCATTGAAAAGGAACAAAGAAAAATGAAGTTCCTTGACATGACTAAACCCGACCACCGCATACTCGCAACAGTAAACTTTGTCCTTCAAAGTCGCAAAAGTCCAAATAGCCCATATATCGGCTACAGCAAAGTTAAGCTGATTACAAATGACGACTGCGAGATTATATTTGCTAAAGTAGTCGGTTTGGACCCAAGTCTGATTGTTGAAAAATACAAAAAAGATCAGGTCAAAATTCCCAAAACTCGGCTGAACTTGAGAACTTTTAAAATGAAGAGCGGTGAAATCAAGATGGATGGCGATGGGCGTCAGTACTATGATATTAAGAGTAAGGACAAGCTACCAAAAAATGACGCGGTCCTTATCTTAACGGAAACCGACTCTTACCAGGAGCCGCAATTCGTAGCGGTGCGTGAGGAGGGCAAGCTCGTTTTTCTTAAGAACACTTTTTCCGTTTCCGGTATTAAGCCTTTGTCAAAAAAAGGAATGACAAACTGGCAGCAGATTATCGCCATGCATTATTTGCTCGACCCGAGTATCCACTGTGTGATTTTACAAGGAGGAGCTGGTACCGGAAAAACGCTGTTAGCTTTAGCCGGTGCACTTGAGTGTGTTGCTCAAGGCATGTATGACCAAATCATTCTTACCCGTTCTGTCGTCGGTCCGCCCGATGAAGATATGGGTTTTGCGCCTGGGGATGTAAATAATAAAGCGTCTCATTGGTTATTGCCTATTTTTCAGAACCTCAGCTTAATCACGACACGGAGCTCAAGTGTTAAAGAGAAGAAACAGCAGAAAAATAGGGAAAAACTGATTGACGCGAATAGAATCGTAGCAACTGGTAATGAAGGCATGAAAATGCTTGAAGAAAAGAAAATCTCTTTTCAGCCACTGCAACACATCCGGGGAGCATCATATCAGAGAGCGGTAATAATCATTGAGGAAGGGTCGAATCTCAGTCGTGACAAAATCAAAACGATTGTCACGAGGGTTGGCGTCGGTACTAAATTAATTATTACCGGCGACTTATCGCAAATTGATAACCCCAGAATTACGCGTGAATCGTCTGGCCTGGCACATATTATTGCTAAAATGCGAAACCACCCGCTGGTACGTGTGGTTATGTTTGATCAGCACGTCCGGAGTCCGCTGGCTGAATTGGCGGCCAATGTATTATAGTTTACAAAACACTACCCAACAGCTTCTATTCCAGAAGCTGTTTTTATTTCACAAAATGCTCATTTTCTGCTAATATCTATATATCTTAACTAATAATATATGATGATTATATCTTTCTTAGTATTTTTGTCACTGGTAATATTAGGGCATTATTTCGCCTGGCGACTCGTATTAGAGGCCTACCCGCGCAGTTTTCCGTATAGGCGCTGGATTCTTGGCTTTTTTATCGTAATTACCACCTTTTTTCTCTCAATTTTTGTCATTATGCGAGGAGAAGGGGGCGATTTTATCCACAACCTTTACGCCATTAGCGCGGTAATGTTTGGCTTTTTGACACAAATGATGCTTTTTGGGGCGATGTATTGGGCTTTTTTTACGGTATTTAGTATGATAAAAAGCCCTTATCAGCAGGCATGGCTTAATAGAAAGCGCCTCGTTGCTTGCATTACTTTAAGCATCGCGACTATTTTATTTGTACTCGGCACCTATAATGCCTATAACCCGAGGGTAAAAACAATTGTATTAAGCGGTTGGCCGCAGGAGTTGTCGGGTAAAAGTTTCGTGCATTTATCAGACTTACATATTGGCTCTGTTTATCGACCAGCTTGGGTCGCTCGCATTGCGGGAATGGTAAATAATCTGGAGCCAAACTTCACCATCATCAGCGGCGACTTAATTGATGGCAGTGATGGGAAGCTGGATAAATTTGTGCCAGCGATGCAAAGTTTTGAAGCGCCACTCATCTTTACCCCTGGTAATCACGATTACTATATTTATGAGGGTGAGATGGAGCGTTTAATTGAAGAGGGTGATGTTATTTTACTCTCAGATGCGGCGGCTGTATTTGAAAATATCGAAGTCATCGGTTTTAATTATCTCGCGCGTGAACATAGTGATGTGCGTCGTGAAATTGCAAATTTACGCCCTGAAAATGATTTGCCACGTTTAGTTATTAACCACGTACCAGTTGATCAGGCTGAGGCGGAGGCGCTCGAAGCAAAGTTGATGCTGTCAGGACACACTCACAGGGGGCAAATTTTTCCCATCTCCGCGATGACTTGGTTGCTATACGGTCGCTTTTCCTATGGCCTCGAAACATATAACGAGATGCTAACTTACACGAGCGCTGGCACCGGGACCTGGGGCCCACCATTGCGTACGAATGGCTTTGGCGAGATAATTGTCTTTCGTTTTGAATAAATAATGCAATTAAATAATATGCGCAATCGTTTTGTTTATTTGGGGGTTTTATTAATAATGCTCGCAGCCATCGCTTGGGGGGTTTCATCTTCTTGGCAAAAAGAGAAGCCAGCCGATGAGGATAAAATATTTGTCGTTGCGAGTCTTTTTCCTTGGTATGACTTAGCGCGCGAAATCGGTGGTGAACAGGTCGCGGTTAGTTTGCTATTGCCACCAGGAGTTGAGGCCCACGCTTTTGAGCCCACACCGAGTGACATGATTAATATTGGCGGGGCTGGTTTGTTTCTCTATACTGGTGATTATCTTGAGCCTTGGGCGAAAGATATTATTACCAGTCTCGGTAAGGGTGCGCCTGCCTCATCAGCTTTAGGTGAAGGTTACGCGACCTTAACAGATGAACACGAAGATGAAGATGCTTTGGAGGGTAATGAGGAAGAACACACTGGCCTTGATCCGCATGTCTGGCTTGATTTTACCGTTATGGCGAGCGCGGCTGATCGTTTAACGGCGAAACTTTCTGAAATTGATGCCGAGAATGCTGAATACTATAATGCCCGCAACGAAGACTACAAGGCGCGCCTGGGAGCACTTGATAATGATTATCAGACAGGACTGAGCAATTGTGAGCATAAGGACTTAGTTTATGCAGGGCACTTTGCCTTCGGCTATTTAGCCAAGCGCTATAATCTGCAACACGAAGCGGCGCAAGGCTTTTCACCAGATGCTGAAAGCAGTCCGGCACGTTTAATTGAGCTCACGAATTTACTGCGAGATAAAAAAGCCGAATACGTGTTCACCGAGGAAACGGATAGTCGTAATTTAGCGAACGCGCTCGCTGCCGAGGCCAAGGTTTCAATTCTCACTTTAAACTCGGCCCATAATCTCAGTCGCGAAGATATACGCGCTGGCTTGACATATGAGCACATTATGAGGGAGAATCTAGAGAAATTAAGATTAGGTTTAAAATGTCAGTAATTATTAAAGTCGACAATCTCTCCGTTGCCTATAGCGAACGCCCAGCCGTGGCGGACGTGTCTTTTGTGATTAATGAAGGCGATTATATTGGCTTGGCCGGACCAAACGGGGCCGGGAAGACAAGTTTAGTGAAAGCCCTCCTTAGTCTCGCGCCAGTCAGTGCTGGTAAGATTGAGTTATTCGGTGAAGATCTTTCAAGCTTCTCGCAGTGGGATAAGATTGCCTATTTACCACAGGAAAGACAACACAACCCTTTATTTCCGGCGAGTGTTTTAGAAGTCGTGGCTAGCGGTCTTACGAGCGTAAATATTGCTGAGGCGAAAGTCAGGGCGAGAGCAATTTTGCATGAGCTCGACATTGACGGGAAAGAGAATCGCTTATTTACGCGTTTGTCGGGCGGACAACAGCAACGGGTGCTACTGGCCCGCGCTTTAATTCGTGAGCCGCGCTTACTTATTCTCGATGAGCCGACGACCGCACTCGACCCAGTTGTACGTGAAAAGTTCTTTGCGATGTTAGCAAAAGCGAACAAGGAAAAGAATATGGCGATACTGATGGTGACACATGACACGGCTGACATTGGACGCTATGCCCGCTCTTTATTATATCTTGATGAGAAATTGATATTTTTTGGACCCTTCGCTGACTTCTGTCATTCAGCCGAAATGCAAAATTATTTTGGTGATTTTGCGCAGCATTTAATTTGTCATCAGCATCATCACTAATATATGGAGCTCCTCAATTTTTTCCAATATGATTTCTTGATTCGGGCACTCATCGCTGGGTCTTTAGTGGCGGTTTTGGCGGGTGTTTTGGGTGTATTTTTAGTGTTGCGTAAACTATCATTAATTGGCGATGGTTTGGCGCACGTCAGTTTTGGGGGCGTTGCCCTTGGCCTTTTATTTGGACTATATCCTTTCTACATCTCTGTCCCGTTAACAGTCATTGCTGCCTTTTTCATTTTTAAATTAGGCACACGTTCAAAGCTATACGGTGACGCGGCCATTGGCATCGTGTCCGCCGTCGGCGTCGCCGGCGGCGTTGTTATCGCCAGCCTTGCTCAAGGTTTCAACGTTGATCTCTTTAGTTACCTTTTTGGGAGCTTGCTGGCGGTGAGCTGGGGTGAGTTATATTTTCTCGCTGCTTTAACTCTGCTGGCCTTGACTTTCATCATCGTCTACTATCGCCCTCTTTTCGCCCTTGCCTTTGACGAAGTATCAGCGAAGGCTATGGGAGTGAAAGTTGAGGCTTTAAATAACGTCTTATTAATTCTCACCGCGCTCACTGTTGCTGTCGCCGTGAAAGCGGTTGGCGTCATGCTTGTTTCCGCTCTATTAATTCTGCCGGCTGCAGCTTCACTGCAGAATGCCCGCAATTTTAAAGAAGCCTTGTTTGGTTCCGGGGTATTTGCCATGCTCGCCGTCTGGGTTGGCTTAGCGGCCGCTCTTGTTTTCAGCCTACCGGCTGGCGCAAGTATTGTTTTGTCTGGCTTCTTTCTCTTCGTTGGCGCGCTCGCCGTTTCGAAGCTGAGAGGCTAATAACATTTTGTATACTTTAAAAGGAAGTCAGAAGACTTCCTTTTTGTTTTTCGTTAAATGCCCTTTTTGTAGAGCAGGGGGAACAGTGATACTAGGAGCAATCCGGAAACTGTCCAGGCGAGCGCGATTGATTGTGTGCCGAGCCAACCGCCACCGACAAGTCCAATGAAGGCACCTGCCGACAAAGCCATGGAATCGAGTGAGAGCATCGTGGCGCGGTTTTGTCCGTCAATACGACGGTTAATCATCGCCTTTTTTAAGGGAGAAAATAATCCTCGGCCGAGTTCGTGCAAGAGAAAGAAGAGCAGGGCGGGGGCAACAAAACTTGCCTGTCCACTAAGAATCATCATGACACCGGTGATGAGCAGAGCAATCGCTAAACTGTGTCCCTCATGTCTTGATTTACGAGCCGCGAGAGGCGCAAAACGGGCTCCTAAGGCGGTGAAAGCGGCAATGCCGGCAAAGATGAGTCCAAGCGACCAAATAGGCAAATCAAAGCGTTGATTAAATAAGATGGGCCACTGCATATTGAGTGATTGCACGCTCATCGCCAGAACAGTGCCGGTAGCGGCGAGACGGAGGAAGGCAGGGTTAGTGCGACCGGAATGCCAGCTCTCAGTAATAGTGTTACGCAGAGGAGTTAGGTCAAACTTAAAGTTTTTATGCTTATGCTTGGCGTCACATTTAAGGCGACGAGCATAGAGAGCGGCGAGCAACATCGCTAAGCCACTGAGTAGCCAGGGAATACCGAGATTAATGGAGCCGATTAGAGCGCCAGCGATGCTGCCGCTTATAACACCATATTGTTTGTAGACCTCTTCGCGTTTGAATAAGGTCTCTAAGGGCTCATCAATTTTTTCTTCCTCTAAAGCATCGACCACCCAAGCCTCCAGCGCTCCTGAGATTAGGCAGGAGCCAAGCGCACCGACAATTTCCGCCAAGATAAAACCGAGGAAGTTATTGGCAAAGAAATAGCCGATGAAAGAAAGGCTCAAGATGAGACAGCCCCAAATAATTGATTGCCGGCGACCATAACTATCAGCGAAAGCGCCGGTTGGTACTTCTAGTACAAAAACGCTAATCATGTAAGCGCTGTTAATTAAGCTTATTTCTAAAATGTTTAAACCGTGCTCTGTAAGAAAGAGCTGGTAGGTAGCAAAGAAGAAGGCCGGCGCAGCTCTGAGCAGGAAGGCCATCACGGTGAATTGGCGAACAATCTTGGTTTTCATACGGCTGTGAGTTTTAATTGTGAGTGATGTTTGTGTGAATTTGTAATGAACAATAAATACTGACACGAAAAAAAATCTCGACCCTGATTCCGTAGGGTCGAGATTGACTAGTGTCCGTTTATTAGAGAGAGCCCTTTTAAGGCGCAATCATAATACTAAACATGCCAACTGACCCAGGAAGGGGGTAAACAGCAAAAGAGCCGCGATCGACTAAGATCTGGCATTTTGTGTTCTTCAGTTGCAACATGTAATGTGATTGCATATATTTATCTCTACTATAGTATACGAAACAAAGCGCAAATTGTTACAATATTATTAAAAAAAGCCCCTTGTTTAGAGGGGCCGGAGGCAAGCTGGGAGATTTTTTATGTTGCACTTTCGGGATCAAGGATGCCGATAAGGTGCATATCAATTTCGTTTTGTGCGTCGCGGAAGATACGCTCATCGGCGAGTAACTGAACTTTATCTTTAAAGTCCATCCATCGCGATTCGAATTTACTGGCGAGTCCGACGTCTGTGATAGTGGTCGCGGTGGTTACGAGCTCAAGCAGTATTACCTGACACTCGTTTTCATCGGCCGGTTTGGCAATGATCTCTTCATAGCGCTTGAACATCTCGTCCAATTCGCTTATTCTTTTTCTACCTTTCATTTGCTGCGCTTTTTTGGTGAACAATATATCTATTTAAATACAAATTTATTAATTTGTCAAACGAGGCCGAGGTCTTGACCTAAATATTTTTTTGCGCTTCTGCTATAATAACTTTATGAACAACATTACCCTCATCGCGGTCGGCGCCTTAAAAAATAAGGCTTTACATACTTTGGCCGCTGATTATGAAAAACGCATCTCTCCCTACGCCCGTTTTAAAGTGATTGAAACGGGTGCGACTTCCTTTGGTAAGAGTGACAAGAATCGCGCAAAAAAGCAGGAAAATGATGCAATTGAAAAAGTTGTGCACAAGCTGCCAAAAGCGGATATATTTCTTTTGGCGGAAAAGGGCCGTGTTTTTGACTCACCCGCTTTTGCGGAGTTTTTAAACGAGTATGATGGCCGTGATTTAGTTTTAGTTATTGGGGGCGCTTTAGGTTGGGAAAAAGAGTTTATGAAACGCTATAATTGCATTTCATTATCATCTCTCACAATTCCGCATGAGCTCGCACGCGTCGTCTTGCTTGAGCAAGTATATCGTGGACTCTTAATTAATGCCGGCAAAGATTATCATTATTAAACATATTTGATATAATGAGCACATATAATAATTATATGGCTCTCAAAAAAAGTTTTAGTTTAAATTCGAATCAACGACGTCTCACTTGGACGATGTTGATTCTTTTTGTTATTGCCGCCTGCTTATTATTCTTCTTCGCCTGGCAGCTACGCACTTGGCCAGTCTTATCTCCGGCAAGTCCAGCGTTATTACCAGACCTATCCCTTGAGGATAAGCTGAGTGAACGTCTCGTTGCATCTTTGCCTGACAAAGGCGAGTATGATGAGCTGTCATTGCTCAGCTCACCTGATGGTCTGAGCTATGCTTATATTGTTTCTGAAGATGCAGCTAAGCGAGTGGTTTATAATGGCGAGAGCGGTCCTCTATTTGACGGCATCACCTTCATGGGCTTTTCGCCTGACGGTAAACACTTTGCCTATACCGCCAAGCGCTCAGAGAAAGAACTCGCGATTGTAAACGGAGAGCTCGGGCGTGAGTATGACTGGATTTTTAACCCGCGCATATTTACCAGTGACAGTCAGGCCTTTATTTACAAGGCGCGTGATAGTCGTGGTGATATGATTGTAATCAATGGCAAGGAGAGTCAGACTTATCAGCGCATCTATGATTTACAATTAACTCCCGAGAAAGACTACCTTGTTTTCTTTGCCAGCAAAGATGGTGAGCTCTGGCGAGGCGAGATACCTTTAAAGATATCGGAGTAATAGAAAAGCCTTTCAAAAATATTGAAAGGCTTTTGTATCTTAGGTGCGAGCTTGCGTGAGTAAATCTCTGATGATCGTTAGGATCGATACAAGGATTTGTCCAGCAAGATCGGCAGCTTCCGGAGGCATTACCCAACGCAGGGCAAGGATTAAAACCAGAAACCCAAGGAAACCGCTTAGCTCTCTCATACAATTATGAGTTAATTTATAAGGCGGGAACCTAGAGTGACCGGCTCTTGGCCTGTCGAATCAGTTCTTTTTGACTGTTCGACCCCCGTTCGCTGACGATAAACATTACCGGCAGGGAACGAGAGCTTTGAGCGTGCATCCGATATATTAATGTTCTATGACATTAATAATACGGATGAGCAGTCCTTTTGTTACAGTTTAGATACTATTAAATCAAATATGCCAAATAAACCTACAAATAAACATAAAGAAATCATCGCCGTGATGATAAGGGAAGCCGATGTGGATAAGGGTAAATTCCTCGGTTACTTCTTTAAAACCGGCAAGGGTCAGTATGGTGAGGGTGATAAATTCTTAGGTATTACCGTCCCTGTTACTCGCGCCTTAGCGAAACAATATGTTGACGCAAGTTTAGAAGACATCACAATTTTACTAAAGAATCCCTATCACGAAATCCGCTTGCTTGGCCTTTTAATTTTAGTTTCTAAATACGAAAAAGCGAAAGCTGATAGTGAGCGCAAGGCCTTCGTTACTTTCTATCATACCAACCGACAGGGAATAAATAATTGGGATTTAGTTGATTTATCCGTCTATAAAATATGGGGTGATTATTTATTACGTCATCCGGAAAAAAGACCGGCCTTAAATAAATATGCGCGTTCTAAAAATCTCTGGGATAGACGCCTGGCCGTGGTAGCAACGATGGCCCTGATAAAGAATGGAGAATATACAGAAATCATTGAGCTTGCGAAGATGTTGTTAAATGATAAAGAAGATTTAATGCATAAGGCGGTAGGGTGGATGTTGCGTGAAATGGGGAAGAAGGATGAAGCAGTGCTGCGTCAGTTTCTTGATGATTATGCGACACGCCTGCCCCGCACGGCGTTGCGCTATGCAATTGAAAGGTTGCCAGAGAAAGACCGCCTGCGCTATTTAAAGATGAGATAAAATACAAAATACACCTCACCAAAGAATTATATTTAAACAAAAATAGCAATCTTTTGCAGATTGCTTTTTTGTTAATAAGCATTTTTAAAAATTTGTCAAATAATTAATTCGGCGAAAGCCTTGTATTTATTGGCATTGTTTTTTAATTGTGTTATAATAACCTTATAAACAGGGGATAAATAATTTGAGCTTAATTTATACTCAATAAACATAGGCTAGAAATTGATTTATTCTTTATTTATAATATTGTATTTTTTAATAAAAATATTCTTTAATCGGCTACTTGTTACGCCGACTCGCGAATACGCTTGTCGCTTCGTAATAAAGGCCCCATGCAAAGGTATGTCAAAAGTGACTAAGGCGCAGTTTGTCGCCTCAATGGCTGAAGCCACCGGCTTAAGCAAGAAAGATGTCAGCGGTTTTTTTGAAACTATGTCCACTTTCGTTTACAAAGAAGTGAAGAAGAGCGGCGAATGCCTCGTTCCTGGTTTTGGTAAATTAGTGAAGGCAAAAAGAAAGGCACGTGAAGGCCGCAATCCTGCAACTGGTGAAACTATCAAAATCCCAGCTAAGACAGTTGTGAAGTTCCGCCTTGCAAAGGCTGTGAAGGATGCAGTTCTATAAGAATAAATAGACTTCCTCATATACTAAAAAAGCACCTACGGAATCAGGTGCTTTTTTATATCTAATTATTTTTTGTGATCATTCTCCTTCGGCCAGTACTGACCAAGTCCATGCTCAAAAAACTTGTTTTTGAGTTTCGTGCTGCGGTGCAAATAGACGACAAGGGAGGCGAGTTCAATCTGATAGCGGTTGTTGATAATTTTAAACTTAAGACCGCTCTCGGCCTTTAAGGCGCGACGAACGGTTTTATCTTTAATGCCTCCGATTTTCGCTGCTTCAGAAACGGATAGCCAGAGTGGATTTTTGAGGACTTTGTTTTTGAATAGTTCGAGCATGTATGTGATATATATTATTTAAGTCTAAGATAATGTAGACTTAAAATTGATACTTAGTCCAAGCATAGCACTAATCTATAATTTAGTCAATAGGGTAAAGAAAAGCTTGGGGCCGGCGATAGTGACTAAAGTGTATTGATTTGCGTTGTAGCTATAGAGTCAAAAGTGAATAATTTTTCCTTGCTTTTTTGCCTTTTTGTGCTAGAATAAAGAAGTTAAAATTGAGACACACGCGAAAGGGAATACTCCCTTTATTTTTGATTATAATCATGGCCCCTAATCTAATAAAAAAATTCAAAGAGAAGCAATTGTTGCAACAGCTAAAGAGTGGAGATAAGGAGGCATTTATTAAAGTCTACGACGACTACGTGGAGGACGTTTATCGTTTCGTCTATTTTAAGGTAGGGCGCGAGGAAGAAGCTCGTGATTTAACCTCGATGATTTTCCTTAAAGCTTGGAATTATATTCAGGCAAATAGCCTAAGCGATAGCCGCACCTTACGCGCCTTAGTGTATAAAGTTGCCCGCACCTCCATTATTGACTATTATCGTGAGAGCGGTAATAAGCTTGAGGTGTCCCTTGATGATGAGAACAACCCAATTGACGTGGTTGATGACAAACAGGACCTGGCGGCGAATATGGATCAGGCAAGCGACATGGAGCTCATACGTAAGCAGTTACCTTTGCTCAAAGAAGAGTATCGTGAAGTCATCGTCCTGCGCTTTGTGAATGATTTAAGCCTCGAAGAGATTGCCGCTGTCACTGGTAAGTCGAGGGGCAATATCCGCGTTATCTTGCACCGCGCCATCGCCGCTTTAAAAGAGATGGTTGAAGACGAACTCGAGAAGGGTAAAAAATAGGTAAACAAATTGATATTTGGATATAAAAATAAGCACCCGAGCGGGTGCTTATTTGATATTCAATTCAGGGCTCAAGCGTGATCTTAACAACTACATTATAACACGAGAATATTAGTAGTCAAGCAACCAGACCTGGGTGGACCCGCGGGGACTCGAACCCCGAAGACGTGAATGTTAAGACCACGCTTGCATCCTCGCCGGGCCCACTGGAATCATTCTAGCAAATGAGTGGTAACATCGATTTAACAAAACTATAAATTACAACTTTATCACTCTCCACCTTTAAGTCCACATATCCCTAGACTTAAGTCACAATGAGCGAGAAATCATCAATAAAGACGGGCAGAAATGGGGCGGGGGACTGTAACAAAATGACTCCCCATCCGTATACTATTGCGTATGACTGAGAATAACTTCATCGCACAACTGAAGGACCTCAAGAAGATAACTCCTGATTCAGCCTGGTTGAAAAGCAACCGGGAGATTTTGCTATCCCAAATCTCTAACTCTGGGGCCAAGGAATTATCCGTCTGGAAGCGCATCTTAATTGATGCCCGCAGCTTTACTATGACCGTCTCTCAACCGGCCATGGTGCTTGGTGCCTTATTACTCTTCGCGACTGGCGCTAGCGCCTATGGTCATCTCGCCTTCAACAGAGCGAAGCCGGATGAATCATTATATATCGCGCGTATCATTTCGGAGAAGGCAAAGCTTTCAACAGTATTTAACAACGAAGAGAAGGCAAAGCTTGAAGTGAAATTTGCGACTGATCACGCCGAAGCAATTACTGAAGTTTTATCCCGCACCGAAGATAATGCTCAGAATGAAGTAAGAGTTGCAGAATTAAATAAGAATTTCGATCGTGAACTTAACACCGTCCGTGCTCGCATCGCTTCAATTGAAAAAAATGTTACTCCTAACCTCATTAATACTGATACCGTAAACCCTGATGACATCGTCATCTCTGCCGGTACCGAAAAAGATGATACCGGTTTGCAGCTCTCAATTAGTAACGGCACTGTTAATGCCACCGCCACTGCAAGCACTAGCGTCACGGCCACTGGCACTGAGGAAGTAAAAGTTGAACCTGTTAAAGATGTAAAGGCGGCGAGTGAGATTCTCGATGAAGCGAAAACATTATTCGACAATAAAGAATATACTGGCGCAATGGAGAAGATTAAGGAAGTGCGCGAGCTCATTAAATAATAAATTACAAATTTAAATACTGGTATTCGCCGGTGTTTATTAGTTTGCCTCTGAAGTCGATGCTTTTTTAGAAGATCAGATTACTGAACTCTTCCGATCTAGATTGCGCTCCGGAGATAAACTAATAAATCCTGGCGAGTCCGACTGCTCCGGAATTAAACCTCTAAAGCAGCCGGTGGCCCAGGGTTAAAGCGAGCCTAGTCAAGGTCGATTCCCAATTATGTGGGAGGTAATCGCTCCTTATTAACTAGAAACGTTTTTCAAAAAGATTTTTCCGCCTTCAATGCCGGAGCAAATTAGGACAATGTCTCAAATTGCTTACGTGTCGATAGGAAGGCCGCACGAAGTTCCCCGTAGATTGGTTAAGCTTTTCTCCAGCCTCGGCTAAGAAGCCTAAGGGGCTGGCAGCGCTTAATTGTAATGTCAGTCTTAAAGCTTGCTTGCCGACTTGGTTGGTGGAGCGGGATTCCGATCAATCTATAATCTTGAACTTCGGGTGGCAATAACATCGACTGTGAGTGACAAAGATAGAATTCTAAGAAGCGAAAGCAAAGAAAAGTAGAGAAGTCCGATGATAGAAAAACGAATTCTTTCATCATTAACAGTTTGTTCCCGCTACTATTGTGCGGACAACTGCTAGTGATTTATCTATTACTTATGAAAAAATTACGCAAATTCTTAACCATCGGCGTAATGGTATTATCAATCATCGCTATGAGCGGTTTGACTGTGAATACAGCTAAGGCTGCTGCACAGGCTGGTGATTTGATTAAAATGGATGGCTTGTCCTCCGTTTATTACCTTGGCAACGATGGCAAAAGATATGTCTTCCCAAGCGAATCCGTTTATTTCTCTTGGTATGCTGATTTCAGCGGCGTGGTCACAATCCCTGCTTCTGAATTACAAACCTATCCTTTAGGTTCAAACGTTACAATGAGACCGGGCACTAAGCTCGTGAAAATCACAACCGATCCTTCTGTTTACGCTGTTACTCCTAATGGCGTTTTAAGAAAGATCCAGAGTGAAGCTGACGCTATCGCTTTGTACGGTTCCAATTGGAACAAGATCATCGTTGACGTCGCTGACTCATTCTTCACCAACTACACTGTTGGCGCTCCAATGCCTTCCGGCACTTATCCTGCAGGAACTTTATTGAAGAACGCAAACAATGCCAGCATCTATTATTTTGATGGCACCAACTATCGCATGATTGCTAGCGAATCTGCATTCAATGCAAATCGCTTCAATTGGAGTAATGTTGTTACCACCACAATGACTTTGACTGCTTCTGGCGCTTCCATCACTGGCGCTGAGACTTTCTCCGCTCCTTCAGGGGGTGTTGGTTCTCCAATCACTGGTTCTGGTTTGAGCCTTTCTTTAAGCTCACAGACCCCAATGTCAACTTCCATCCCAAAGAACGGCGTTCGTGTTCCTTTCACAAAAATGAACTTGACCGCTGCTTCTGATGGTAACGTTTCTGTTAACTCTATTACTGTTAAAAGAATCGGCTTATCATCTTACGGTGATGTAGATAAGGTTTGGGCTGAAGTTAACGGCATGATCGTTGCTTCAAAGAAATCAATGAATTCAAATGATGAGTCAATCTTAGTCTTCTCTCCAGCTTTAGTTGTTCCAGCTGGTCAGACCGTGACTGTTGACTTACTTGCTTCTTTGACTGGTTCTGGTTCTGGTAACATCGGTTTAGCTGTCGTCTCCGCTTCTGCGGTTAGTGCAACTGCCGCTTCAGTTACTGGTTCTTTCCCAATTAACGGCAATTTGATGTCTTTGATTGCTTACAATGTTGCTAAGCTTTCTGTTGACGGAACTGTTACTACTTCCAGCAACGTTAAGGTTGGTGATGAAAAGGCTGATTTAGGTCGTTTCAACATTGGCTTCAATACAAGTGACAGTACAGCTGCTAAAGATGTCACAATTTCATCAGTCATGTTAAAGAATAATGGTGTCGAGGATTTATCCAAGGCATCCATGAATCTTTACTTGGAATATGCTGGAAACAAGGTATCTTCTAGCTATACTGTAGACGGTCGCTTTGTTACTTTCAACTTCATTTCTGGTTTCGACCTTTTGAAGGATGACGGCAGCAAATTAATTTACTTAAAGGGTGATGTTATCTCTAAAGAAAATTCTGGTGATAACAGTTTCGTCTTTGAGTTAAATAAGTCTACTGATTTAGTAGCTTACGAAAAGAGCACTGGCTTTGGTGTAAATACTTACACCAATAGCAGTGGCACAACTCTTGCTAACGCTCTCGAGATCTCTACCAGAAAAATTGAAGCAGGTGCAGTTTCTATCTCTAAGAAATCCACCTCTCCTTCAGCAACTACTATCATCAAGGGCACAGATCACGTTGTGTTACTCGCAAATATCCGTGCTGATGAACAGGTTAATGCAGACGGCATGAGACTTACTTATGGCTCAACCGCATCAACTTTTGCTTCAACAACCAACCAATTCGAAAACGTCAGAGTATTCCTTAATGGTGTGCTTCTTGACTCTTTCGATCCAAGCTTCAGCACCACCACTGATTTATCAACTGTTATCGATAGCAGTTTGACTTTAAACAAGGGTGATAACGAAGTTAGGGTGATGGTTAAGGCAAAAAGCAATGCAACTCCAGCTTCTGCTTTCTATGCTAAATTAGGCAACGATGCCTTCACTGGCATGAATGCTGAATATGTAATCTCTGGCAACTCTGTAACTTCCATCTCTGGAAATGCAACAGGTGCTGAATTTACAGTTCAAGGCGCTGGATTAGAAACTGTTCGTAATGACGGTTACGGCCTCAATAAGAGCATTGTTCAGGGAAGCACCGATGTTTCCTTGGGTAAATTTGTCTTAAAGGCAACTAATGATGTTGTTACAGTTACATCGATTTCTTTAGGCCAAAACATCGGCGCTGCTACTTCAACTTTAGCTTCTTCTATCAACGATATGAAGCTCTTCGTTGACGGCGTTCAGGTTGGCAACACTGTTAATTTCGGTACAAGTGGATCTACTTTCACTTCATTGAATATTAACATTGCTAAGGATTCTACTAAGGCTGTTGAAATCTTGGGTTCCTTTGATTCAGCCGCTGCTGATGACAGCTACTTCAAGACTTTAATGACCGTTAATGCTCAAGATTCTCGCGGTACTGTGATCGTTTCTGGTCATACCGCAGAAACAACTCAGTTCCAGATCACTGCTAACGCTACTTTAAGAGTAGAAGTTGGTGGCGACACACCTGTTGACGGCATCTTGGCTTCCAAGAACGTTGAGCAGGAAGTTGGTCAATTTAAGTTCACCGCTATCGATGATAGCGCTAACTTAACTGAAATCAACGTTATAAACTGGGACGGAACAGCCGCTACATCTTCAGCTGATGCTAGAATTGCTGCTATCAAACTTTATGATGGTGCAAATTTAGTTGATCAGTTCGTACCTGTTAATGGCGCTGGTAAATTCACCATTGCTAATAACACTGTAGTCGTTCCTGCAAACGGTTCCAAGACTTTGTCTGTTCGCGTTGTTCTTAACAACATTGAGAACGATGCTACAGCTACAAATAAGGACATCCAGGTAAGATTGACTTCAACTAAGTTCAAGTCAACTGCTGGTGTTGAAGCAACTAGTGCAAACACTAACGTGACTGCAAATACCTTCCGCATCCGCAAGACTGTTCCGACTATTACCGCACAGGTATTACCGGATACTCTCTTAAATGCTGGTGAAAAGGTTATCGCTAAGTTCACTGTGACTGCAGATTCCAATGCTGACGTGACTGTCGGACGTTTCACTTTGCTGACTTCTAAGACAGCAAGTGCAACTTTGGCCACCTCTACTAATGGTTTGAAGATTAACGGCTCTAATAAGGCTGCTACTCAAACACTTTCTGGTACAGGTGACTCTTTAATGACAGTATTACTCGGCACCCCAGAAATCGTCGCCGCTGGTACAACCAAGACCTTTGAGGTCATTGCTACCGTTGGCGTTTCCGGAACCGGTTCTGAGTCTATCACTGCTAAGATTGTTGAGGATGCTGCTTACGAAGCTGACGATACTCTCGGTGATATTACTGGTGCTTTCGCTTGGTCTGATGGCGCTTCCATCGAGGCTTACACTTGGGCAAACGGCCACAATGTAGCTGGTTTGGATACACCTACTTGGACCTTATCTAAGAACTAATTAATTTAGTTTGCAGAAAGTTTACCGATTTCCTTTAATTAATCGAACAAAAAGACCCCCTTCATCGGGGGTCTTTTGTTTTGACGAAATGCATGTAAAGTGGAATAATTATAATGTCAGGGTTAATAATACGTTATCGTAGGTTTAATTATATGTTAACGAGGAGGCGTGAAATTTTTAAAGACATATTTATTCAAAGTCGTGCTCAGTCGACCAGTCATTTTAAGGGCACTAACTTAGACCTTAATATTGAAATATCAGCCCATTGGGGCTCTTTTTAATAATGGCAATTATATCGAGGGTCTCTTGTATATGAATACAGATACGAACGCTCTAAATATTTTTACTGACGGCGCACTGTGTCACAAGACCAAAAGGGGAGGCGTTGGGATTGTCTTTGTATATCCTGAATACCTGGAAAGACAGCCTTTAGAATATTCTCCGTTAGGTTACAAAAAAAGCACAAACAATGAGATGGAATTAAAAGCTTGTTGCCTGGCGCTTGAAAAAAGTATTGACCTAGGAACAGGTTGGTCGAGGATAGTGGTTCACTCGGATTCTCAATACATGGTTGATAATTATAAAAGAGCACTATTTCAGTGGAGCCGACAAGGATGGAGGAATAATGATGGAAAGCCTGTTTTGAATGTTAAGATTTGGAAAGAACTATTGCACAATGCTAATAAGACAAGAAAACAAGTTGATATAGTCAAAGTTCGTGCGCATTCAGGGGATGAGTTTAATGAAAAAGCAGACGCTCTCGCCGAAAAGTCTAAGCTCGGCGCATTAAATGATCCCTTAAAAGTAACTAGAGTTAGAAGAAAATATAGTAATAAAAAAACTAAACTAGGCAGTATCGACATGAGTGGTCAGATTATAAGGATACACCTTATTGAGGTTACTTATTTACAGCAAAATGAATACATCTATCGATACGAGGTAATGTCTCCTGGAAGTTTGTTCTTTGGATGTGTAGATCAAGTTTATTATCATAAGGCGCTTCGTGTTGGGCATGAGTATAAAGTAAGAATGAATACAAACTCAAAGTATCCTCAGATTGCTAAAATATTTAAAGATTACACTGAGGATGCCAAAATAGCAGCATTAAATTAGATTTCCGCGAGAGGATATATCATATTTTGCTATTAATAAAATAAATTTTGATAAATAATTAAATAATTATGCAACTCAACGAGCACATAAACGATTATTTGGATTATTATTGTGCAGCCACTAATGACCTGTCGTTCGCAGTACTGTTAAAAGGTGAATGGGGCTGTGGTAAAACTCATCTAATAAGAAAATATATTAATGGTAAGAAGAATTATATTCATATCAGCCTATACGGACTAAGCACCTTCACGGAAATTAATGAAAAAATTTTGATTGAATTATTACCAACTTCCTCAAAAATAAAAAGATTTCTCAGTAAAACTGTAAGTGTCATAGGTAGCGCTATAAAACTAATTCCTCACGTGAGGGAGGTGTTGCCTAATAATGTCAATAAAATCTTTCTTGATTTTTATTTAGATAGAAAAAATACTGGGTTAGTATTTATATTTGATGACCTCGAAAGATCCGATATTGAAATTAGTAAACTACTAGGATTCATTAACCATCTTGTAGAGTTTCGTGGTCATAAAGTGATTATAATTGCTAATGAAGAGGAATTATTAAAGCTTCCTTCCTGCAACAAGTATTTAAGCATAAAGGAAAAGTTGATCGGAAAAGAATTTATTGTAAATTCGAATCCCGAGGAAGCAATTCAGCAGTTTATCGAGAATATTAAGAATGATTCATTAATTAAGAAGAAGGATGTAATAACGCAAGTACTTATTAAAATATTCTTTGAATCAAACTATAATAATCTACGATTAATGAAGCAAGCCATATCAAGTTTTGAGCATTTTTATTCAATTATTGATAATGAAATTGATGAACTCTCTCATATATTCGACAAAGTAATCTACGAATTTATCGTAATTTACATTGAGTTTAAGAAAGGGGTGATAAAAGGCGTAGATTTTACAAAGAAAAACTCCTTTTTTAAAGATATCTCGCATGAGAAGGAAGTCCATTTTTTGGATAAATATGAAAATATGAGCAGTCATTGGTTAATGTGCTATGATGTCGAGGTTCTTGGGAATATAATGCAAGGCAGTAGTTTAAATCCCAATGAGAAGATTAAAATTAATGAAAGAATCCGAAGTCTTTTCACTGATCGTGAAGCATCGTGGCAGAAATTGTGGCATTTTAGAGAGTTAGATGGTGAAGCTTTCTTAAGCTTGCTTTATGATGTAATGACTAAATGGAACAAACAAGAATATACTGATTTCTTCATTATTTCTCACGTATTTGGTGTCCTTCTCTCTTTATCAGAAGAAGGATTTATAGAAGAAACTAAAATTGAGCTGACTGAGCAGGCCAAGACATATATAAATAAGTTGATAGAAGATGATAATTTTCCTTTAAACTTAAATGAGCGGTCAACAGATATTATGGGTTGGAATGATAGTGCATACGGCCTGAGTTATCATGGCACTAGAGCTTCCGAGTGGAAAGAATTTATGATTTTTGTGGATAGTAAAACTAAAGAATTAAGACCACAGTATATTAAAGAGAAAATACAAAAAGAATTACTTCCAGTTTTGAGAAAAGGTGTTGGATCCCGTAACGACTTGGGTCTATTAATCAATTACAATTTTTTACACGACTCTTCGGGTAAGGGTGAGGCATATTTTCAATATTTGCAGGCAAGTGAGATGAAGGATATTTTAATTCAAGAGGGCGTTGCCTCTCTTAGTCGTTATAAATCGATATTCATACAACGGTACGATGAAAGAAAAGGGGATATTATTGATATAGAAAAAGAAAACAACTTTTTAATCGAATTAAAAAATCAATTAGAGGCCGAGATAAACAATACAAACTCATTATTTGGAGGGAGAAAGGTTCCAAAGGTATATTTAATCGAAGCATTTATATCAAGTGCTTTAACTCCCTACATAACGTCATAATTTTCTTATTCTTATTTAGAATAACGATTGTATCAGGAGCCTGCCAGAAATCTCAAATAGTCCTGTGGCAACGTATTTTTGCTCCACCTGCCACACGCGATAACATTTAAATATCACATTTAATAACACTTTATGAAAAAGTATGTATTATTACTCCTAGCCCTTCCCATATTACTAGGGGCTTGCACGACTAATTATGTAGCGCCTGTAGTCGATGGCGGGGAGCCGGCCTATGGTGTGGTTGAAGAGCAGAGGGCAGCAGAAGTAGAAAGCGCTGGTCTAGAGACATATCAGACCGAGGCGGTTAATAACTTAGAGGAAAAAGTTATTGAGACTTTAGCCCCAGTTTTAGAGGTTGTACCAGCCGTTGTCACTCCGACTGTAGTTACACCTCCAGAAGTGAAGCCAGTTGTTGTTACTCCGGCAGTTGTGACTCCTCCGGTCTACACACCGACTGTTGTGACATCCCCAACAGTTGAGAGGGAAGAGTTTGATGTTCCACTTTCAAATAACAATACTTATGTAAACGTTGATGGCGACACTGTGCATTCACCGGCCTATGCTCCAAGTCAACCAGCGGGCGCCTCTGCCATTTGTCGAGACGGTACCTATAGCTTTAGTAAAAATAGACGGGGAACTTGTTCAGGGCACGGTGGGGTGAGGGAGTGGTTGGATTAGAGTATTATTATGAGATATTAGGCCCTCCTTTTGGGAGGGCCTTTTGTTATTCTTGACAGTTTAAATATGTGTGGTAAAATATTACCACAATAACTAACCAACAAATAATCGTATGTCGAAAAACTTAAGAAAATTCGGTTCTTTGCTTTTTGAGTTGAGGGCTGAAGCCAATTTAAGCATTCGAGAGGTGTGTAAGATGGTGAGCTATGATCCAAGTAATTGGAGTAAAATTGAAAGGGGTTTAATTTCTCCTCCTTCCGATGAAAAGACTTTGAAATTATGGGCGAAAGCACTATCAGTAGAAAAAGAAAAACTTCAAGACTTCTCTGATAAAGCTAAAATCGCGCAGGGTATTATTCCTTCTGATTTAATGGATAATCAAGAATTACTACAGTTAATGCCCGCCTTTTTCCGAACGGTGCGAAACAAGAAGCCCTCGAAAGAAGAGCTTGATAGTTTAATGAAATTGATTAAAAATGCTTAAATATTTGTATGGACTATTCTCACTTCAAGGCTCCCTATATTGGAATTGGTCAAATAAGGGAACTAGCAGACCAATCAAGGGATAAGTATTGGGGTTCGGATATTCCAATTGATATTGAGAAAGTCTTAATGAAACTGAAAATCAAGGTTATCCCGACACCCGATTTGAAAAGACTTGCAGGTATTGATTCATTTATCACGTCAGACTGGAAAAGCGTCTATGTTGATAATGAGGCATATCTCGAAGACCACAAGTATAAGAGGGTTAGGTTTTCTATGGCTCATGAACTAGGGCATTTTCTTTTACATAAAAAGCTATACGAATCTCTGGGTATTAAGTCATTAGAGGATTATTATAATTTTTGTGAGAAGGCGCCTGCTCGGCAGTACGGATTTCTTGAAACTCAGGCCAATAATTTTGCGGGCTGCTTCTTGGTTCCTAAACCAGTATTAAAAGAGTATAAGGAAAAATTATTAATAAAATTAAGAAAGCAGTTGGCTGTTCACGGAATTGAAGACATTGATTTAACTGAATATATAATCGATCCGTTAGCAGAGCAGTTTAGTGTATCAACAGAGCCTATCCGAATTGCATTGCAAACTTTATAGTTCAATATTAGGCTGCTAAGCTATTTTCCATGTTTTATGTGAGTTCTCAGAAAACCGCCATATGTGTGTGCGCACCCCCCCCAAATAAATTGACAAATCTTCACGCCCGTGACATACTTTTTTGAACACTGAAATTTGATTTGAACATTAAAACCTAAATAATAACCCAAAAAAGCAACACGATGAAAACAGTAAAAAAAGTTGGCACAGTGAATTACGCCAACATGGTTGTCCCGCGGGACTACAAATGTGATGACTGCGGCGCTATTCCAGTCAGGCTGTGGCGACAATATCAGACTGCAGTATCACAAACAAAGCTTTTGTGTACTGCGTGTGCTGAGCATGACCAAAAGAACTGTCACAGCGAAGGTTGGTGCAGTTCGTATTTCCTGGGCCGGGGATTGTCCATTGGTTGGTACGTGCCGGCAATTCCGATGCAGGGAAGAGACACATATTGGTCACACGCAGCCGCCCCCGCCAAAGCCCTTGATTGGTGGAATAAATTGCCGGAAAAAAAAGACACAAAAAATACGAACTTCGTAGCAGTCGTATTTTAAAAAAGTACAAAGAATCTACACCCTTGTTTCGACAGGGGTTTTTTATTACCACTATGTATATATTGACATTTATCACTGCCAGTTTCAGAATATATGATATAATATTAGGGTTGTGGATTAATTATCTATTATTTTCAATAACTATTTTTAATCAATAAAAGTATGAGAGAAAATTTTGGCATTAAAGATGCGCAAGAGATGGGCGCTGTAAACAACGAAGCTTTAGATCGGCATAATCTGAAGCCACAAGACCAGGACTTCATTAAGGATGAGGTAAGAGATGAAGACGATAAGCGCGTGACAGAGAACGATCCTAACAATACTTATGTCGATATCAGAGACGTCGCTGATCCAAACGCTGATTACCTGTCATACGGTGAAGGCGGGGAGGAGAATAAGAAAGAAGGCGAGGATGAAGAAGCTAATTTCGAAGCCTCAACGATGTCCAATGAGGAGCTCCTATTAACTTCAGTCGATGAATTTGACGTTAAAGAACTGAATCCTGAGAATAAGGGCATCATCGGGGCAGCTTCCGTTTCAGCGGAGGAGGGAAAAATATATGTTAATCGGGAGGAAGGGGAATCAAAGGAAATGAGCGAGGTTGATGTTGTTGAGAGCTTAGACCGCAAAGTATTAGTGGAGGAATACGCTCACCTTGAGGGTGTGGCAATAGAAGATCAACACGCGGAGATAAAAGATTATAAGACTCAAGGGCATGAAAATCTTAAAACAATGCCTGATAGAAAAAAAGAGCGCGGTCTTCGCAGCTTAATTAGAAGCATTATCAAACCCGGTTCAAACTAAATAATACTCTGTAATACTCACAAAAAGATGCTTTCAGGCATCTTTTTTGGTTTGTAGGGACGTAGCTATTACAAGTGTTTTCAAGCTATTGAACTATAGCGGAGGATTTGACAAAAATAGAAAAAATTATTAATATAGACATATTGTTCATTGTCAAATTTTCTAACTCCCCAAAAAAAACAGCAACCAATGGAAACTTTAACTGAAATTTTCGGCACCTTACCCAGTGAATATTCCTGGCTCATTCTTGGCGCTGCAATCGCTCTGCTATGCGTGATGATGTATTTTAAAGAAGTGTCACCCGCACCAACGCCGCCGCATCTCGGCTTCCTAATGTGGCTGATGATTATCGCTAGCTTGATCTTTCGGGTAATAATCAATGCTGAAAGGAGGGGAGCGGACGTGCTAATTGACAGCACTGGTTTCTCATTCTTCTTTATAGTGCTGAACCTATTTCTGCTTGTATATTTCGTTATATACAACAATCGGGACCCCTACGCACCAAGACGCTCAATTAATGTCATATTGATGGCTCTCATGCACGGACTCACCGCGCTTGTGTTCGCAGCCTCGATGGGTTTTGCTGGTGCTAGTCCTGATATTAATGTCAAAGGCGCTGGTGTCGTGATAACACTACTACTCGCTTCCATTACAGTCACAACGGTTCGACTGCAGGGAAGACTAGAAGACTTCGACCGCCACCTTAGCCGTGGCGAAGAATAGCTAAAAAAAGAGCAAAAAATACCCCCTTGTTTCGGCGAGGGTTATTTATTGACAAAATGTCAATAATGTACTAATGTTCTAGGAACCTTCTTTAACAATTAAACCAAAATCCCCCCATATCATGGAAACAATTTTCTTAATTGGCATCGCTGTAATTACGGCAATTGCTCTTCTTTACGTAATCCTTCTAAAGGCGCGCATCAACAACTACAGTAATCGGTCTGACATGTTCGGCCTATTTGACGATTTCTATAGAGCGACAATAATTGTTGGTCTGATTGTACAGGGGGCACTGATATTTTACACCCAAGGCAATCTGTTGATGAATGAATTTACAGTCATCGCTCTACATTCCTATTTGTTTGCAGTGCTTGCCAGCGCTTGTTTTATATTAATGCGTCGGCAGTTGTATATGAGATCCCTAAGGACCATTAAAAAATTTCTGCCTGGTGTATATGTACTGGCCGTGGCAATGGTCTTCAGCTTTCTCGGCCTATGTTTATTGACGTGGCAGGTGATGGATATGGACATGTTTGAGTATGCATATAGCCAATATGTAGCTACAATTGCTATGTGCTTTGTTTTGTTTTTTATCGCCATTAACACATTGGCTGCTGCAAGAAGAGAATTCATAGAAATGATGAAAAAAATCGCGGAAGACATCCGCAAACAAGCAGAATAAGTTCTCACACATAGCCCTTCTCATTCAGAGTCGGGCTTTTTAAATAAATTTGACAAATAGTTCAAAATGTTCTAATGTTGCGGGATAGTTCATTTTACAATTTCATCCTCAAAACTCATAAATCATAGAAAAATTCTACTTCACCTTTGGTGCCGTTATTGCTGGCGCATTGTTTTCATTCGTTGCTTTCTACATCGGAAAATGGATTGAAAAAAGAACTTGGCGTATTAGTATTAGCCCTGCCATGTTGAAAATTATTTGGTGCACCATCCCAGCGGCTATATTACTTGTTTACATAACTATTTCCGACTCCGCAGATAGTATGCTGCTGACCGTAACCATCGCCTACTTCGCTGCCCTTATCGGCTTACTTGATGCGCCTGTTATCGGCGAAAAAGTTGAATTTCCGGGCCTATTTCAGCCCTATGTATTTTTGTCCGCTCTGTTTTGCCTCGCTTTGTGCTTGGTAATATATTTGCAGCTGATAGTCTAGCATTTTATCGGTGCCTACGCATTCATATGTATTTCTGGCCTATTGATGCCAATTGAGTTAGACGATTCTCAGCTACACGAGAATCTTGATGAGCCGTATGATGAGGAAACATTCACATAGTAAACCAAGTAGTCATGGAAACAAACTTTGTAATTGGCATTGCTGTGATTACGGCAATCGCTCTAATGTATTTCATAGTGCTAGGGATTCGCAACTGGCGCTACAGCACCAGGGAATATAGCTGAGATTAATGTGGGTTGTAATAAAGGTTGCCACCGTTGCGGGCGGCACCATTATGGCGGTGATTGTATACTTAGTGATGAGAGAGAAGTTGCCACCGGAATCGCCAGGGACTGTTCTTTACAGCTTGTCATTGGCGACGGTAGCTAGTTATTTCTTCTTACTGACACACAGGCAACTTCTGATAAAAGCCATTAAAACTGGGAAAAAGAACGGCCTCAATAAATATGTGGCCTCGTCAGTGATAGTAATTACAGTTATCGGTCTTGGCTTAATAATTTGGCACGGAATGATGTCATACTTTCAATATGATAGCTCCTTGAGCAAAGATGCAATTGAAATTATAGAATATTTCGTTATCAATTTTAGCGTCATTGCTTTCTTGGCTGGCATAGCGATATTTCAGCAGGATAACGAGCTGACTAAACTGTAAAACATTCAAAACATAGCCCTTCTCACTCAGAGTTGGGCTTTTTAATACCTCTTTACAAAATTAGAAGATAATGGGATACTTGAGAACAGATAATAAAATATATACTAACAATATGAAAAAGCTCTTAACGCTTTTGTTTTTGCTCCCGCTCGTACTTAGTGCCTGCTCGCTAGGCGATGCCACGTCCGGTCCTAAGAACCTCTTAGAACCTCGCCCACAGTCTCAGGATGAAACTGAATTGACGCCCTCGACTAATAAGGCTGACACTGCCAGTCCGGCTGTGATTCAATCGGTGATTGAGGCGGAAAAAGAATAATATTGGAAAATTGTAAAGTCCCGATAATTTGTCGGGGCTTTTTGTTTGACTGCAAGTCTTTTTTTAAAAATGCCAGTCTTGACATTTGCACCCCTAGTGCTAATTTATGAGGTGCATCGCACTTTCACAATTGAAAAATAATTCTACACAGTACTAACCTTAAAAGAATGCGAAAATGGAAAACCTTCTGATTATTGCGGTTGGATTTATTATGGCCTTTGCCGTCGTCTTGAATCGACGACTGTTTATTATGCGCATCCTGATTGATCCGGACACGCAAGAAATTGCCGGATATATTCGAAAGGCGGTCATGAGCTTCATCATGAAGCAGTACGGAACGTCTTTCAAAATTATAGGTGCAATATTCGTGCTCCTATTATATCTGGCTAGTAAAGAGTTTGTGACGTGGTATGTACCTTTTGCTGTATTGTCGGGTGCTGCATTTTCAGCGCTCTCAGCCTTCGTGGGCATGTATTACGCAACCTTTGCGAACGCGGCTACTGCTGTGAGCACAAAGGATGGGCTGAGACAGGCGGTGTACACCTCTTTAAGTGGAGGAGCAATTATGGGATTTAGTGTCTGCGGTTTTGTGCTGCTTGACCTCTTTATCTGGTATTTGATTATTTACACCAACAATGCACATTTAAGTGATACTGAAATCAGCACAATTTTAACCACCACCATCATTACCTTTTCCTTTGGTGGTAGCTTTATGGCTTTTATGGCCAGAGTTGCTGGTGGTATTTTTACTAAAGCTGCGGACTTTGCAGCTGATTTAGTGGGTAAAGGTCGTTATAGTATGGCGGAAGACGACAAACGTAATCCGGCAACTATAGGTGATAATGCCGGTGACATTGCAAGTGATTGTGGTGGCATGGGACAGGATTTATATGAGTCTTATGTTGCTGGAAACGCTGCCGCTATGGAAGCAGGAGTGCATTCCTACGAGACTAGTGCTATGTATTACGGTCTTGGAATTTTAGCCTCACAAATGCTTATGATTCCGCTTGCCATTTCGGCAATTGGCGTCTTAGCTTCTATTGTTGGTATCTGGTCGATAAAAGTTGATGGACATGGTTTTAGGCAGCTCCTGAAGAGCTTCCGTCGAGCTGTCTACATTACTTCGGCCATTGTCGCTGTCGGTAGTGGTTTTCTCATTTATCGCATCATGGGTGATCTCAACTTATGGTATTGTGTGTTAATCGGTTTAGCCGCTGGCAACACCATTGCCTATATTGCTGAGTACTATACAAGCACTTGCTTCAATCCAGTAAAAAAACTCGCCGATAAAGCTAGAGGCGGGGATGCAAATGTTATAGTGGAGGGCCTCGCTATTGGTAGCGAGAGCGCCACCTATACTGGAGTAGCCTTGGTGTTATATATGATGTTGGCCTATTATTTTGGAGACGTGTACGGTATCAGTATTGCTGCCGTTGCCATGTTATCAACCTTGCCTATTACCTTAAGTATCGATGCCTTTGGGGCAATTGCAGACAATGCCCAGGGATTACTAGAGATGACGGGAATTCATGGTGAGAGAGCAAAAATCGGTAACGATTTAGATGCTCTTGGCAATACTACCGCCGCTACTGGTAAGGGTTATGCAATTGGTTCAGCTGCTTTTGCTGCTATCGCTTTGTTAGCTGCACTGTGGCATCTGACGGCTATTGTAACTGGCAAATTGGGAGTTGACGCCTCACAAATTAATCTCGAAATTACCAACTCCTTCGTCATTACTGGGATTATTCTCGGTGTATCAATTCCTTGGATTTTCTCAGCTAAATTATTGCGGGCTGTTGGTAATACCGCGTACGTAATAATGGAAGAAGTTGAAAGACAGATTGTTGAACTTGGCATTCTAGAAGGCAAGTCTTTGCCTGATTACCAAAAGTGCGTAAGTATCGCCGTTGCGGCTGCACAAAAATATAGCCTAGTGCCGGCAATACTTGTATCAATTATCCCGCTATCGGTTGCAGTTATTGGTGGCCCTGCCATGCTTACGGCCTTTTTACTCGGTGCCGTTGCATCTGCTTTTAGTAAAGGTGTTTATATGGCAAATGCAGGTGGTGCCTGGGATAATGCAAAAAAGCTAATCGAATCTGGATTACACGGCGGCAAAGGCTCACTGCCTCACAAAGCCTCCGTGACCGGTGACTGTGTTGGTGATCCTTACAAAGACACGGTTGCTCCGTCTCTTAACATCTTAACCAAACTAATGGTTACTATTTCTATTCTATTTCTTCCGGTCACTTTGTGGCTACACTATTTAATATTCTAAAAAATGGAACCATTTATCTATCTGTTCATTTTCGGCGCCCTATGCTTTGCTATTGATGAAGACGCAGAAACAAGAGTGGCGATATTGAGTGCAATCACCGCCTGCGCTATTGGAGTTTCCGCTTTAAAAGGCGTACAGGTAGCCCCGCTTATCATATTGATGGCGGCCCTGGCTTCAGTCGCGATTACTTCGACGCGCTTCGCATTTCGCTCGGCCGTGACAACAATTACTGTCATCGGCTCCTTCCTAACCTTCCAGGCAGCAATACTTTCCTGGTTTGGTATATCGATCAGTGTGCTCGCCATTCTCGTTATTCTCGTTTTACACCGTTGGCACGACACTGTCTCAGTAAATTAGTTTTTTGTTCATTTCCCCCCACCTGCAGCTTCAAAAACTGCAGGTTTTTTATATTGTCGGCCCTTTTATTTTAAACTTAACTTTGCTATGGTGTATTAACTTAAACTAATTTATTCATCGGTCCCGCTTATATATTAAACGCTTCCGTCCGCTTCTTATGTCTGATTTATACGAAGAGTCTTTAGCTTTACACCTTTTTGCTGAGGGCAAGATTGGCACCTCCTTAAAAGTACCTTTAGACGATAAACATGATCTCTCATTAGCTTATACTCCTGGCGTTGCGGCTGTTTGCAATGCCATTGCCGCTGATAAAAGTTTAGCCAATACGCACACGATTAAGGGTAACATGATTGCAGTCGTAACTGACGGTAGCGCTGTTTTAGGTTTAGGCAACATTGGCCCTGAGGCCGCTTTGCCGGTGATGGAAGGGAAGTGTGCGCTCTTTAAGAAATTTGCAGACGTTGATGCTTTTCCAATTTGTTTAGATACTCAGGATACGGAAGAAATCATTAAAGCGGTAAAGTTAATTGCTCCTGTGTTTGGGGGAATAAATTTAGAGGACATTGCTGCTCCTCGTTGTTTTGAAATTGAACGCCGTTTGCAAGCCGAATTAGATATTCCCGTGATGCATGATGATCAGCATGGAACAGCGACTGTCGTCTTAGCAGCTTTAATTAATGCCTTGAAGTTGAGGGGAAGTGATAAGGCGGATGTTAAAGTAGTGTTAAGTGGCGCGGGTGCAGCTGGTAATGCGATTGCTCGCCTCTTGTTAGGGTATGGTGTCACGCATATTATCGCCTGTGATCGTCAGGGAGCAATTTATGCTGGTCGCGAGGGCTTAGATACTGAAAAAGAAGCTTTAGCTGCGATTACTAACCCCGCAAAGCGCCAAGGCTCTTTGGCGGAGGTCTTAGTTGGCGCCGATGTGTTTATTGGTGTTTCTTCGGCTGGTTTAGTCAGCGCTGAAATGGTTCAAGCTATGGCGCCAAAAGCGATTGTTTTTGCGCTTGCTAATCCTTTACCTGAAATCATGCCAGCTGAAGCTGAAGCGGCCGGGGCCTTCGTGGTCGCGAGTGGTCGCAGTGATTTTAGGAATCAGATTAATAACGTCTTAATTTTCCCCGGCGTTTTTCGTGGCGCTTTAGATAACAAGGTTAAGCACATTAGCGACGCGATGTTGGTGCAGGCGGCGGAGAGCTTAGCCGCCTTAGTTTTAGATTTAAGCGTGGATAAAATATTGCCAGACCCATTTGACGTGCGTATCGCCCCGGCCATTGCCGCTGCGATTAAATAAATAGCGTATATAAATCCGCAGCCTTATAGCTGCAGTTTTTTTATTTACAATTTAAGGTGTCTTCATGGGGTATTTGCTATGATATTTGAGAATAAAAACGGACCCCCTTGCGGGAGTCCTCGGGGCCTAGGAGATCGTGAGATCTCTAGGTATTGTGAGTATATTATAGCAGATTTATTTTTGTTATCAAGAAGATTGTTATCTTTTTTGTTATAATATATAATAACCTTAGCGATTTCAATTAATATACTCAAAACTCTATGTCCGCGAGTACTTATCAACGCATCTTGCAAATTGGTATTTTTGCCTCTTTAGGGGTAATATTTTTGCTTTTTAGCAATCTCCTTTTCCCCTATATATCTTCGAAGCAATTAAGCTTCAATATTTTAATGGAGCTACTGCTACCTTTTTGGTTAGTGCTTATCTGGAAGTTTCCTGCCTTCCGTCCAGCAAAATCATATATTACCTGGGGTCTCACTGCCTTCCTGGCGGCAATTTTAATCACCAGTTTTACAGGCATTGATTTTAATCTCAGTTTTTGGGGTGATGTCGAGCGTCTGCTTGGATTTTTTCATATATTTCATTTTTTCCTATTCTATTTATATATCATCACTGTTTTTCGTACGCGTGATGACTGGTATTTGCTTTTGTCTGCTTCAGTCTTAGTGGCAACTATTCAGGCCTTTATTATTCTCACCGGAGAGCGCATCGGCACAATTGGTAACACTGCCTACGTCAGTGGTTACATGCTCTTCAATATCTATTTTGCGGTGCTTCTATGCTTGCGCACGACAATCATGAAACAGTGGCCCTTCTATATCAGTATTATTCTGATGCTCGTCGCCTTTTTTAGAGCTGACACTTCGGGCGCGATTATTGGTTTAGGTGTGAGCGTGCTCTTACTAATTTTCTTGCTCGGTTTGTTTGCTCACCGTCGTCGTTTGCGTCAAATTGCCCTCATTACTTTTTCCATTGCCGTTATTGCCGTTGTGGCATTGTTTTCACAATATAATCAAGCTTGGTTTCAGGAGAATTCATTCTTGAAAGATTTGAGTGTAAATAAGGCAACCTTCCAGACGCGTTGGCTTTCTTGGGAAGGAGCAATGCGTGATTTTCCGGCTCATCCGATATTAGGAACGGGCTTTGGTAATTACGCGATTATCTTTGATCGTCAGTTTAATCCAGAATTCTTTAATTATTCAACAACCGAAACATATTTTGATCGTGCTCATAATAATTTAATTGATATTGTTTCCACCACTGGTCTCGTTGGCTTATTTGCTTACTTAAGTATTTTTATTGCTGCTTTAATGGCCTGGCTGAAAGCGGTGAAGAGGCATGCTTATAGAGTTTTGCCGGGGTCTGAAGGAACAGCGATGCGCGAGTTACTCGTGATGGCTGCCTTACTTACTGCTTATTTCATTCAAAACCTAGCGGTGTTTGATTCTTTGCCGACTTACATGGGGCTGATGATTTCGCTCGCGTATCTTATATTTATCACTCGCCCTGAAATAGAAACAGAACCGGTCTCGAATGTGCCTGCTATCTCCGACACTAAAGAATATATAGGTCTAATTCTTGTCGGACTGTTAATGCTTTTTGTTGTCTTTACCTACAATGTCCGTTCGATGAGAATGCTCAGTCGCGTCATTGACGCGTATTCCTATGTCGCCTCTTCTCTGTATGTTAAGGGCTTTAACGCCTATCGTGATGCCCTAGCGATTAATTCACCGCTGGTGCGTGATGCCCGCACAACCGTAATAAATATTGTGATCAGCAACCCTACAATATTTCAGTACTTCTCGCCTGATAATTACAAAGAAGGTATCGATTTTGTTGAAGCCGAATTAGAAAAGAACCTTGCCTATAATCCAAACGACAGCTTGGCCCAAATGCAGGCCGCACAAATTTACGACATCATTTCTCGCTATTACACTAATCAGCCTTCACTCTTCGCGCAATATTCAGATAAGGCGGTTGAGGCGATTGATAAGTCGATTGCCGCCAGTCCGCGCCGTTCACCAGTGTATTTCGTAAAGGGACAAATACTCGCTAGCCGCGGCGACATTGATGGCGCTGAAGAAACCTTTCTGTATGCTCAATCTTTAAATCCAGAATACATTGAAGGTCACTGTCAGCTCGCGAACTTTTATTTTGTGGTTGAAAGAGTTGAAGAAGCTGCGCCTTACGTTGAAACTTGTTTACAGGGCGGGGGAAGAACTCTAATGACAGCCGTCTTAAAAGAATTCTCGACACGATATTATGAGGCGAAAGATGACGAGCGCCTTCTGCTCACCTATCGAGCCCTATCAACCCAAGTTGAAGAGGCTTTGCTGCTCGCTAACCTCGCTCAGGCGGAGCTGAAGGCAGGCAATCTTGAAGAGGCATTAACAGCGGCAGTAAAGGCGGCGGAAGTTGATCCGTCTCTTCGTCCCGCGGTTGAAGGTTTTATTGAACAAATTGAAAGTGGCTTTGCACCGGAATAGACGAGAAAAAAAGTATCTTGGCAATATCTTAGAAACGCCCGTGTTTACGGGCGTTTTTTGTTGTGCAATATTAAGTGTACTTTCACAATCTTTTTCACGAGCCTTCATCGACTATTTGTTATGATATTTTCGGTACCCACCTACGCCAATCCCGCCCCCGTTTGTTTTGCACGCGCCGCTTTACAAACGGGGACGGATGGCCCGAAATAAATATGTTAATGCCCTTAAATTTTAAAAAGAAAGAAAAGAAGAAATATGTCGCGCTGCTCCAGCGTCATTGGCCCTGGTTGTCGCTTGGTATATTTGTCTTGCTCATTTTCATCCTGCTCGCACCCTATGTATTTCGTCCTTGGACAAAATATCCAGACGAGTTGAAAGCTGATATCGCCTGGCGACAGTTTCAAGCAACTTTCAATTCGTCGTGTCGTGAAAGTTGTCTCGCCTCAAGGCAAACATACGCAGACATTTGGCGTCCGTATTTTAAGCGTAGGGCGGAGGTGGCGGCAGTGCAGTATGAACTTGCCTTCAGAGATGGAAAGGAAGACTTGCAATCAGCTTTAATTAAAATTATGGCGGCTGATTACGGTCGTGCTTCCTTGCCACCGGTCTTAGCGGAGTTCATTGCTCAGCCTGATGCATCGGGGGAGATAAAGAGGCAGATTGTCATATCATTTCCGGAGGCCTTTGCTGATGAAGATTGGCTGCGTAACTTACGTCTTGTCGTAACGGATGAAAGGGCAGCGTCTGAAGAGCGCGTATATGCCCTCAAACTCCTCTTCGCTTATCCCGACGCCGCTAGCAGTGGTTTAGTGAAGGAGATATTAATGCGAGACAATATGGGCTCACTCACGTCAGTCGCTTTGCAAGTTGCCTCCTCCTGGCCTGAAAACACTATACGCTTTGCGACTGATGATTTAATTACCCTTGAGCACTTGATTTACGCAGAGAATGACAAAGCAATACGCTGGCAACGTTTGTGGTATCTCGTTGAAGCGGCCAATGGAAAAGATGAAATATTGCGCGGATTATTATCCAATATCGCGAAAAATGCACAGCTCGATGTCATTACGCGTGGCTTAGCCGCTGACACTTTGCGAGTGAAGTTTGAGATAGAAATTATGACGCCGGAACCGACGAGTGCGGATTGGCAAGAATATTATGAAAAAATATAAAATAATTTGTTTACTTGTCTATGCGGGCCTAACCTTAGCGTTTCCGGGGCAAGCGATGGAGCCAGGTACAATTTTGTATCGCACCTCAGGTGAAGGCAAGATGTATGGTTTTAGTAGCAAAGAATTAATTCGGCAAAAGGCCGGGGTGATTACCAATATCTATTCCGGTCACGCCGGTATTTATATCGGCAAAGAGGATGGGGTCGATTATGTTGTTGAGGCTTTGGGCTCTGGGATTGTAAAAATGCCGGCTAAGTATTTTGTAAACGAAGCGGAAGGGGAGCAACTCGTCGCCGCTCGCTTACCAAAATATGCCAGCCCTTGGCAACGCGCAAAGGCGGTGGCGATTGCGAAGTATCTTGCCTTAGCCGACTTAGCCTATGACTTTGATTTCTCAGCGCAAAAAGGACCCTGGAGTGGAGATTGGACTTGCGTCGGTTTAACCGAAAAAGTTTATGAAAGTGCAAACGCTGATAATCCACAACGGCTGGGCTCGCTTGAATATGATCAAAGATATTACGCCGTTAACATTACGCCTGACGGTTATGATAAAAGCAGTATCTATAACGAGGATGGTGACGTTTTTTCACGCGCTTATGAATATTCTAAAATTTCACGAAGACTAACGACGATATTTCCAGCGCCTGAAATCCTTGGCTATAATGCCGGCAAGGAAGTGGAAGGACAAAGATATCTATTCATCCCCTATACTCAAGCCCTGCAATCGACTTTGCGTGACGAGCCGGTTGATATTGATTTAAGTACACCTTTTCCGGACAAGGCGGTGCGCGGAAAAGTGAATAATGTTGGCGTCATTTTGAAATGGAGCTTAATCAATAATCCTTTATCAGGCCTGCGTGATTTGTCTGATAGCATTGCCGAGGCCTGGAATACAATTTTTCCAGAGAAAGATATGGCCAATCGCTTAGTTTGGGACGAGGGCGATGATTCACCAACATTACTCGCCGGACAAACGACTTTGGCTGATAAGAAGATAACGGCGCCGCTCGTAGCCGATATTAATCCGGCCTTAACAACCCCGGCTCCGTCAGCAGCAGTTTCTAGTGCTCAGGTAACTACAGTTATTGGCACACCGAACAGAGCAGAGGAAGAGTCACATCCGATTGCCAGTCCAGTGGCGAGTGCTGATATATTTGCTGCCGCCCGCCCGACCGTATCCAGTCCGGCAGCGACATCGACAAGCACCACTAAGACCGCCGCGGCCACCACAAAAACGACTACAAAATCTGACAATAATAATGTCGCTCTTTGGACGCCGATTGCGAGCAAGCTCACATCTTCCACGCCGACGACAACAGCCGCTACGACGAGCCCAGTACTTAATGACGATGAAGATGATACGCCCGTGCTTAGTTTAGTAATAAGTCGCTTACATACACAGGGTGATGATGATTGGCTCGAAATTTGGAACTACGGGGAAGAGGATATTGATTTAGCTGCCAATAAGATTCGTTTGGAGAAGGCGAAGACGGCGGCAGATCCCGGCATTATGCTTCGCTTCGATGCGGCGACGGATGCGACTTTCCCTGGCGGGACAATTATTAGGGCAGGGGAAGGCTATCGCATTGTGCGTGATGATGCCGCGCTTGAACTGCGCAATGCGGCGCATGCGATTGCCATCCGTTCAGATTTTACTTTGACCGACAGCGGCTACACCGTCTATCTTGCTAAGGGGGCAGTGAGCAGTCCGGAAGATGAAGATATTCTTGATTATGTCGGCTACGGTGAAGCAAAATACTATGAAGGTAGCGGACCGGCTCCAAAGTTACTTGAAGGCTACTTATTACGACGCAAGGCCGATGCGGGAACAGTTCTTTCTGAAATACTGAAAAATGGGAGCAAAGAAAATTGGGCACCGAAGTATGATAATGATAATAACGCGGGCGATTGGTTATTATGGCCGCTTGGCGGCATCTTGCCAACCGCTCCAAACGACGATGACGACGATAACCCAAACAATGACGACCCTCCCGGTGACGATGAAGAGCCGGGAGACAACGAAGACGAGGATGAGCAGCCTGGCGGAAATACTCCAGGAGATGACGACACCTTCACCCTTGTCCCCGGAATTGATAGTCCCGGGTTGCTCCGCCTCTGGTCATTTTCCGAATGCACAGGTAGTTCAGCGATGGATATGGTCAGCAAGAGCACGCTCAACTCGCTCACTCTCGCCGGCAAGTGGCAGCTCGGTCAGTGGGGCTGCGGCTATCAATTACTCTATCCCCCCAATATCATCAGCGCGAACTTGTCGCCAGCCCTTAGCGGTTCAAATTTTAGTTTAGCTTTTCGATTTAAGGGCAATGATGATTATAGCCACCCTTACGTTCGTTTGGAAAACACGACAGAAAATATTGCCCTGCAACTTGATATCTTTGGTTGGATGATGGAGTTTCACGGCTTTCCGGGTTTGCAGGGCCGTTACGATTGCCCGGCCTATATGAATAATACGTGGCATCAGGCGGTGCTTGTCTGGAACGCGGCGGCAGGCTATTGGAGTCTATTTGTTGATGGGCAAGAATTATTCTATCAAGCCTTTAGCGGGCTGTCGCCAGACTTTAATCGTTTTACGGCCGGAGCAATTTCAGGCACGAACGCACTCGATGATGTTGCGCTGTGGAATCGCGCTTTAACGACGGCGGAAATACACGCTTATGCCGAAGCCAACAAGCCCTTTAATCCGCAGGTAACACGTGAAGCAATTCCCGCGCTTAGTTTGTTGCATTCCTGGAAGTTTGATGAGATAAGTGGCAGTATTGCTCACGATGAGGTCGGCGGTATAAATTGGACTTTGCCGTCAGGCTCCATTGTCTATAACGGGCTCACCGGTCGCGGTTTAAATTATCCCAAAGGAGACGCCCCTTATTTACTGAACGTCCCAAAGATAAAGACAAATAATTATTCGCTGTCTTGGTGGTTGAAAAATGATGCTACTTTGCCCTATGGTGGCAGACTACATCTCGATGCCTATCAAGGTGAAAATTTGTTATCAAGTCTCTCGCTTGATCACTACCGGCAAATAATTGCAACTCCAAACAATGATAATATCTGGGTCGAAAATGGGAGCGTGCCGGTTGATAATGAATGGCATCACTTTGCGCTCGTTTACGACGACTATCGTTACCGCTGGCAGTTCTTTGTTGACGGGCAGTTGAAAATTGAAGAGCTACGCTTACCACTACCGCAGGGAAGTGAGATTGATACTTTCAAGTTTAGTAGTACGGTTTGGGATTATAAGATTGATAATTTGAAAATCTGGCGCGGGGCATTGGATGCTACGAAGGTGCTATCAGAATACAACACAGAAAAATAGTGGGAGAATAAAAAAAGAGCCAGTCTCATACATTGCTGTATGTTACTGGCTCGGGGCATGTGAGTTAACTTTTAGTTCTTGAATCGAACTCTAACTGACATGCCGAATTCGGCGTTATCCTCGAACTTTAGTTCTTGGATATTGTCCTTTGGAACCAGGTTTAAGAACTTGTCAAAATTTGACAGTTCCTTTTTTGGGTCCACAGGGTGGCCGTTTTGTACCGGTGCTGTATTGTCTGTTGCGGCGGGAGCTGCAAGGACTGGAGCGGCAGCTTCAGCGTTAGCAGTTTCAGTGTTTTCTGGGGCGGTGCTGGTGCTTTCAGTTGCCTGAGTGATGTATTCTACTTCAACAATAAACTCCCAGCCAGCGTGGAGATTGAATTGATCTCTGGCAAACACGCTGAATCGATTTCCACAATGGCTTCGCCAGTATTGTACTGCAAGCAGGCCATTTTGGTCTTCGACAGTGACCCTAACCACCTTTTCACCGGGACGAATGTAGGCCGGACGTTGCCTGTCGGAAAAATTCATGTTGGTGAGGAGCCTTTTTGGTCCATACCATCTTTTTAATTTTCCGCGCTCGAGCCGAACAACTCTGCTTCCATCAGGAAGATGTTGTTGGATTTGAGCTGTTGCAGTAACTGGATCGCTACTCAATCCCCCTTCAATCACCGCAGGGTGGTTGTCCGGATTGCGACTAGCTTCATCTAACACTCTTCTAACCAGCCAATAAATAAAGCCGGCTAATAAGATGAATGCGAGTAGGAGAAGAATCCATCCCCACCAATTGAATGCAAGTGTAGCCTCGTTGATTTCTTTATCAATAGGCGCTGAGATTAATTCGATAACAAATGGCGAAGTATCTAATTTGCCCGCGCGGTATCTCTCGCAGATGCGCCAGATACAATCATTTTTTCCGAGATTCTGGAAACTATCTGCAATCCAGACTTCGTTTGGTCCGCCAACGTATCTTGGCGATAGAAAAACGCTGTCACCGGGCTGGATGAGATTAACATCGTCGAAACGAGATTTGTTAAGCTTCACTGTTTCCTGGAAAATGTGTCCCAGTGAATACAATTCAACCCTCATTGCCACTGGTGTACCTGAATAGTTTTTCATCCACACCCCGTTCATCATAAGGCTGTCACCGTGTGTGACAATGACTTCTCCGAAATCAGTGTAATCACCGATTTCGAGAACGTATTCACTGGCATTGAGAATTTGACCCCCGTTTTGCAGGGTTGCGGTGTCGCCTGGTTTAACATTGGCCGTGAAGCCGTTGCCGATCATCAAAATGACCAGCATCAACATTGCTGCTGCTTTCTTCATTGTTTGTTTGTTTTTATTGTTAATGACCAGTTTGCCGGAAACTTCCGCTGCTCATGGGGATATATTAGCATACTTTATACAATTTGTCAAGGTATTGCCACTTTTACCCAAAATGTGTCATTTATTGCATTTTTGGGGCTTTTCTTGTACGATGGAAGTGTTAATCGGGGCAAGTAAGCGGCCGCTTTTTTGCGCTATTAGTCGCAAAGAAGAGGAAAGTCCGGACTTCATAAAAAGGGCAGCGGATAACGTCCGCCGAGAGTAATCTTAGGGAAAGTGCCACAGAGACAATACTATCTGTCTTCATAGACGGAGAAAGGTGAAAAGTGACTTGGTGTCCTTCGGGGCTACAAGTTTCGGCCGCCGGTAACGGCGTGTCCGTGGTAAACCCTGCCTGGAGCAAGAGCAAAGTCACGTGGCCGTCAGGCCTATACGTGATAAAAAGTAGCTCGCAAGACTTGGCTGGTGACAGTCGAGCTAGATAAATGGCCGTTCACGACAGAATCCGGCTTATCGCTTGCCCTAGTTAACACATATAATTTAAATATGAAAAAACCTGAATTATTTTTTACGCTCTTACTCGTGCCGCTTGATTACGCGATGTTGGTACTTGCCGGACTCTCGGCTTACTCAATTCGTTTCTCAAGTTACACGACGGACATTCGGCCGATTATTTTTAATCTGCCTTTTGATCGTTACTTCGAGTCAGTATTTATCATTGCTGCGGCTTGGGTATTAATTTTTGCTTTTGCGGGCATGTATCGCATCCGCCGGCCCTCGAATATGGCGCGTGCCTTAGCTCGCGTTGTTTTAGCTTGTACAACCGGCCTCGCCTTAGTCGCGATTCTGATTTTTTTCCAGCGTGAATTATTTGATTCTCGTTTCATTGTTGTTGTTGCTTGGGTGCTGTCAATGCTTTATGTCAGTTTTGGTCGTTTAATGATGCACTGGATTCGCCGCCGTTTATTTAGATTTGGAATTGGCACGAGACGCTTAGTGCTTGTTGGTAACAGCAAAACAACTGATAAGTTGCTTGAGGAGTATGCGACTAGTCCCGGTCTTGGTTATGTTGTCGTGAAAAGATTGCGCGATTTTTCCTTAGAGAGTGCGCAGGAGTTATCAGAAATGATGCGCACGAGTCCAATTGATGAAATCATGCAAAGCGATCCGAATTTAAGTAAGGCCGAAGCTTTGCGCTTGTATGACTTTGCCGCTGAACATCATTTAGTATATAAATATGTCGCCGATTTGCTTGAGGTAAAAGTTTTACGCACCGAAGTGACTGATTTTGCCGGTATCCCGATTGTGGAGGTAAAGAAGACAACGCTAGATGGCTGGGGACGTATCATAAAGCGCGTCGTCGATATAATTGGTTCCGCTTTTTTAATTATTATTTTCTCACCCGTATTACTCGCCGTCACGATTGCGATTAAAATTGACTCACGTGGACCCGTCTTCTTTTCACGTCGTGATGACGGCTTGCCTGTCACTCGCGTTGGTGAAGGCGGTGCTCCCTTTAAATATTTCAAATTCCGTTCGATGATTGCAAACTCTGATAGCATGCGTTATTCTGAGCTCGCTGATAGGAATATACGCACTGATGGGCCGCTTGTGAAAATCAAAGATGATCCCCGCGTGACTCGGGTTGGCGGTATTATTCGCCGCTGGTCACTCGATGAATTGCCTGAGCTCTTCCTTGTTTTCATGGGCAAGATGAGTCTCGTCGGACCACGTCCACATTTGCCGGAGGAGGTTGCAAAATATGAACATCATCATCGCAAAACCTTAACGGTTAAACCTGGTATCACTGGCCTCGCGCAGGTATCAGGACGTAGCGATTTATTGTTTGAAGAAGAAGTGAAGCTAGATGTTTATTACTTAGAAAATTGGTCCTTACTTTTAGATATCTCGATATTACTGAAGACGCCTTTTGCCGTCTTAAAGCATCGAGAAGCCGAATAACATCGAAAAATTATGAGAGTTGCCTTGATTCATGACCACCTCGCTCAAGATGGCGGGGCCGAAAAAGTACTAAGAGTCTTCGCTGACATGTATCCGGAGGCGCCGATTTATACACTGCTGTTTGAGAAAGAAAACGTCCATAAGAATTTTCACGATAGGCACATTGAGACTTCAATTATTCAGAAATTGCCTGGGGGCGTTAAGCATTATAAGTGGTATTTGTTTTTTATGCCGATGGCGGTTGAGTTTTTTGACCTACGCGGCTACGACTTAGTCATCTCTGACGCCAGCGCTTTTGCTAAAGGCGTCATAACTTCGCCTGACACGCTGCATATTTGCTATTGCCACACCCCCACGCGCTATCTTTGGAGTGATGCTCATCAGTATTTGAACGAGTTAAAATATAATAAGTTTTTTAAGAAGATAATTTCACTGACACTTGGGCGTTTGCGTTTGTGGGACTTCGCTGCCGCCGCACGCGTTGATCACTTTATTGCCAACTCGAAAACTGTACAGAGAAGAATTACAAAATATTATCGAAGGGAATCACAGGTTATATATCCGCCGGTTGAAACTGACAGGTTTAAGCTTGCTGATATCAGCGGGCAAAGCACTGCGGAGCGATATTTCTTAATTGGGTGCCGCTTAGCGCCTTATAAGCGGGTTGATATTGTTGTTTCTGCCTTTAAAGCATTGGGCGTTGGTTATAATTTGAAAATATTTGGTGACGGCGTTGACTTAGCAAGACTGAAAAAGTTAGCTGGTGATGCGGTTAACATTGAATTCCTAGGACGAGTGAGTAATACTCAGAAAGCGGAATTGTATTCGCATTGTCTCGCCTTCATTAATCCGCAGGAGGAAGATTTTGGTATCACAGTGGTTGAGGCGCTTGCGTCCGGTCGTCCCGTTATTGCCTACCGCGCTGGTGGCGCGACTGAGACGGTGCTTGAGAATGAGAGCGGTGTTTTCTTTGATGAGCAAACACCACAAGCGATTATGACAACTGTGCGACGATTCATGAGCGACGTCGACACGGGGGCGAAAGTGTGGAATGGTGAGCGAATCAGAGAGGGAGCCTTAAAATATTCAGTTGAGAAATTTCGACAACAAATTGCTGACTTCATCGCTGAAAAAAAATCTCAATCAATATAATGAAAATTGGTGTAGACATCAGGGTTTTAATGGACAAACACTACAGCGGGGTATCAGAATACACCTCCGCTGTGTTAAGGGCGATTTTGCGCCAAGATCAAGATGATAAATTTCATCTCTTCTATAATTCTTTTCAAAATGTCGCCGGTCGTATCGGGCGCTTTGATCACCCCAATGTCACTATCAAGCGCACTGGTTTCCCAAATAAAATATTTAACTACGGCCTGCAGAAGTCATTGTCCTGGCCCAAAATTGATTCCATTATTGGTGGAGCGGATGTTTTCTGGTCACCGCACATCAATTTCAGTTGCTTTTCTAAAGAAGTAAAACATGTTTTAACGGTGCATGATATTTCTTTTTTGCATTATCCTGAATTCTTTAGTCGTCGAAAAAATATTTGGCATCGCGCCTTAACCTTGAAGAAGTTGACTGAAAATTGCCAACACATTATTGCCGTTTCTGAAAATACGCGACAAGATATTATTGAGCTGCTCGCTGTGCCGGAAAGTAAGGTAACGACAATATATTCCGGTATTAACCCGCCAGTCCCAATGCCAGGGCCCGAAGAAGAGCGCACCTTCTTCCGTCGTCATGAGTTAAAGAAAAGGTTTATACTATATCTTGGCACAATTGAGCCAAGAAAGAATATTACCGGTCTGATTTACGCCTACAATCGCTTGCGCGATGAGAATGTAAATTTGGTTGATGTGCAGTTAGTGCTCGCTGGCGCACGCGGTTGGCGTCACCGAGCGATTTTCCGTGCCTGGGAAGATTCGCCCTATCGCCGTGATATTAAATTCCTCGGTTATGTTTCTGCTCGCGAGAAAGAGTTGCTCTATAATCGCGCGGAAGTATTTATCTATCCTTCATATTACGAAGGTTTTGGTCTGCCACCACTAGAAGCCATGGACCGCGGTTTACCAGTGATTACCAGCAACGTCTCTAGTTTACCGGAAGTTGTTGGCTCCGCTGCGCTTACCATTAACCCTTATGATATTAACGAAATAGCGAAAGCCCTTGAACTCGTTATCACTGATCCGGAGCTTAAAAAAGGTTTAATTGAGAAAGGAAAGCAGCAAACTAAGTTATTTTCTTGGGATGAGACTGCAAGAAAATATATTGAATTATTTAAGAGCCTTTAATATATGCGTGCTATTGTGCAAAGGGTAAAGGAGGCGAGCGTTGCAGTTAATGCGCAGGAAATTAGTCGTATTGGCTATGGTTTTCTCGTGTTGATTGCGGTGCGCGCAGGGGACGGACCGGAGAAGGCAAAGAAAATGGGCGAGAAGCTTGCTCGTTTGCGTATAATTGCTGATGAGGCCGGGAAGATGAACCTCTCCTTGCTCGACTTAAAGCAAGAAGTATTGCTTGTATCTCAATTTACACTTTACGGTGACTGCACTAAGGGTAATCGCCCCAGCTTTATTGGCTCTGTTGCAAGTGACGAGGCAAGACCTCTTATCGAAATGCTCGCCGACGAACTACGCGCGCACGGACTCGCCGTGCAGACTGGTTCCTTTGGTGAACATATGGAAGTGGCGTTAATTAATGATGGTCCAACTACAATTATTATTGAAACATGAGCAGCGCAAAGAATAAAAAACTGAAAATACTGGTGGCGATGTCGGGGGGAGTTGATTCTTCGGTCGCCGCGCAACTACTAAAAAACCAGGGACACGATGTCGCCGGTGTTTTTTTACATTTTTGGAAGGATGAAACTGCCCCTGATAAATCGGAAAATAAGTGTTGTTCACTTGAATCATTTAATGATTCCAAGACTGTCGCTTCGAAAATTGGAATACCAATGTTTTCCTTTAATTTCGCCGCTGAATTTAAAACCGCAGTCGTTGATTATTTCTTGTCTGAATATGAAGCGGGTCGCACACCAAACCCTTGTGTGGTTTGTAATAAGAAAATTAAGCTCGGCTTGTTGCTTAAACACGCTCGGGCCTTAGGCTATGATGGCTTAGCGAGCGGGCATTATTTGAAGAGGCTTGATGTTGACGGCGAGACGAGAATATTTAAGGCGAAAGATGACGCGAAGGATCAGTCATATTTTCTATATACCTTCACTCAAGCGGAGTTAAAGCATTTATATTTTCCGCTGGCTAATTACACTAAGCTGCAGGTGCGCGCGATTGCCGCGCGTCATGGCTTACCAACTGCCTCAAAGTCTGAAAGTCAAGATATTTGTTTTTTGTCAGGGCCTCACAATAATTTTTTAAAAAGACACTTAAAGCTGAAGCCAGGCCCGATTGTACGCCGGGAAGATGGTGTCACTCTCGGTCAGCACGAAGGCTTGTCTTTGTATACCGTCGGGCAAAGACGGGGTATTGAAATTGGTGGCACCGGTCCTTATTACGTTGCGGAAATGGATTTCAAAAATAATACTCTTTTCGTTGTTCGCACCTGGGATGATCAGTTATTATATCGTAGTGATTTTGCGGTGCATTCAGTTAACTGGACGGATAAGAAAAAGCCGAGCTTGCCCCTTAAGTGCCAAGTTGTTATTCGCTACGGCCATGCTCCAGTCGCCTGTATTGTCAGGAAAGGGAAGAGGGCTAATGAGGTCTTAGTGACGCTGGTAAAGTCGACAAGAGCCGTTACTGTCGGACAGAGCGCCGTCTTCTATAAAGGACGTCGCATCCTTGGCGGCGGCGTGATTGCTTAACAATTTCATCTTCGAAAAATCAATAAAAATGAGCCTTTTCGGCTCTTTTTTGTTTTCACTCATCTGTGCTATAATTTTCATATTCTTAACACTAAATTTCATAATCTATGTCCCAATTGAACGAAGTTTTTATGCGCCTGCAAGAACAGCAGAAGGCGCAACGTGAATTAAAAAAGATGTATCGTGAAGCGCTGGCGGTTAATGGTAACTATCATGAAGCTGTTACTGAGCTCGACGCTTTAAAGATAAAGAAGAAGCAAATTGAAGCGAGTGTGCAAGCAGACTTAAAGGCAGAGTTCGATAAACTTGAGGGATTAAAATTAAATATCGCCGGTGACAAGCAAATGTTAAGTGACATTGCTCTCACTCAACTCACCAAGGGTGAGCCAGTGAAAGTGGTTGATGAAAATCAAGTTGAATACGAACCTTTGTTCACTGTAAGATTTCAAAAGATGAAATAAAGAAGAGAAGTAATTCATAAAATATAAAACCCCGCTTTGCTTGGCGGGGTTTGTTGTATTTAGAAATAACAGTTCGCGAAGTGGCAATCGCGCCTTACGTGGTTTAGCAGGGTGCCGCTACCAGTATATTCACGCTCTGCACACTTTTTCAGGGCATTTACATCATCTATGAGGAGCTGTAAGAGCAAGTCATTCTGAGTTGACGCAAAAATTAAGTCGAGCTGTTGCAGGGCTTTGGTAAGCACAGACTGATCCCAGACTAGCTTCTTTTTAAGCTCTGATATTTCAACTATTTCAGTTAGATTTAATTGAGTAATCAGACTTAGCCATTCACCTTTCGTCTGGTTTAGGGAGTCTTTGGTAAGCTTATTAAACTCAGCAAAAGTTATTTGTTCTTTTGCTAATATTTTTTTTACAATATTTGCCTGTTCTTCTCGAACCTTCTCGGTGGCGATGCGGGCTTCTTTTTCTCGCATTAACTTCTGTCTTTGCGCAATCTGCTGATGCTCTATCTTTTTTTGTTTTGCTTTTATATGGACTCTTCTGATGTAGAAGAATATAAGCGCAATACATAAAATGATAATGACTAAGACGTAATTGTCGCTAAGCCATAAATATATAGGTCTGAGATGCGGCCAGAATTGAACAATTGTTAATACAAGCGCAATCACGAGACTGTAACCTCCGAGATAGAGGTCCATGTTTTTCCACCTGAACACTCCCATGGCTGATATAAAAATAACTACTGTTGAGTAAGCTATGCTGATCAGCCAAACGTATTGCGTCTGATAATACATTGCTATGGAAACCATAAACATTATGGTTACACCATGCGAAATACGTCCCGCCCATAGGTTCTTTTTTGTTAGTATAGCCGTATCATACAGCACTAAAGTGGTAAGAATAATTATCCACATATAAACCGGTACTGTCTTCATCTCCGCATGCCTTGCTATGAAGATTAGAATCATAGAGTATATTGCCATTAAGATGAATAAGCCGTTTACATGGCGGACTTTATAATGCAATTTTTCGAGCTGCAATTGATCGAGAAGATGGCTAAATTTCATCCACGCGATACTAATCATTACGGTTATGCCGAATATGAGCGAAAGCTCATTCAGTGTTCCGGGGAATAGGTATACTCCCACCAAATAAATAACCATAATAAACATTGCGATTACCGACGATGTGAGCGCAACGACCAAAGAAATCAGTTTCTTTCTCATTTTTGTAAGATTTTGGTTGTTAAATAACTGTTGTTAGTTTAGGATTTGTATAACACCTTCATTTATTGAAGGCTGCCGAAGTGGCAATGGCATCCTTGACCATCAAAACAGGCTATCACGGTTATGAATATATGTCAAGTCTGGTTTGCTCCCTTGTCACATAATAAAGAGACCCTTCAGGTCTCTTTATTATGTGCCCAGAGAGGGATTCGAACCCTCATGGCCTCGCGGCCGCACGATTTTGAGTCGTGTTCGTCTACCAGTTCCGACATCCGGGCCTTGTTTATTACGAAGTTTAGTATAATAAATTACAAATCAATTGTCAAAGAAATGCTTATAAGATATAATAATTTTATCCGGGCGCGAATGATAATGTTTTTAAGTAAGATTGCCCGTTTTTCTATATGGGACATATAATTGCCATCGTCAATCAAAAAGGGGGCGTGGGTAAAACCACAACTACCGTAAATTTGGGCGCATACTTGGTCGAGGCTGGTAAAACGGTTTTGCTGGTTGATTTAGATCCTCAGGCTAATGCAACCTCAGGTTTAGGTGTCGAGCATCAAAAACTTGAGGCTGGTATCTATGAGGCCTTATTGGGACAACAGTCTCTGACTTCGGTTATTCAGAATACTTCAAAACCAGGGTACAATGTCGCCCCGGCAACCGTTTCTTTGGCTGGTGCGGGGATTGAGCTGGTGACAATTGAGAATCGCGAGTTTCGGCTCGCTTTAATGCTTGAAGAAGTTAGATCTGAATATGACTATATTATTATAGATGGCCCACCATCCTTAGGTCTGTTAACGATTAACAGTTTAGTGGCCGCTGACTCAGTTTTAATTCCGATTCAGAGTGAATACTACGCGCTTGAAGGTCTTGGTCAATTGCTGGAAACTATCAATCTTGTACGTGATAATCTTAAACCAAGTTTAGAGATTATGGGGACAGTCGTCACTATGTTCGATCGCCGCAATAAATTGTCAGGTGCCGTTTTAGAAGAGTTGAAGCAGTTTTTTCCTGGAAAAGTTTTTGAAACCCTTATTCCGCGCAGCGTTAAGCTAGCGGAAGCGCCAAGTTTTGGTAAAAGCATTTTAGACTACGATCCCAAATCAAGCGGCGCCAAAGCTTATTTTGCCTTGGCCGAAGAAATCATCGCCTTAGAAATAATTTAATTTAAAATATGTCGCAAGCACTAGGCCGGGGCCTCGGCTCCCTTATCCCCAAAAAAAACATCGACACACCATTAAATACTGAGGCGGCGTCACAGCCGGTAATGGCTGACGCCGATCGGGTTTTCTATATTGATCCGAAAGAGATTAGCATGAATCCCTATCAGCCGCGCCATAATTTCAGTGAAGTATCTTTGCGGGAGCTAATGGATTCTATTAAAGAACACGGAATTATCCAACCGCTCGTTTTAACACGCAAAGACGGGAAGTATGAACTAATTGCGGGTGAACGTCGCTGGCGCAGCGCAACTGCACTGGGTCTTAAAACAGTGCCAGCCTTAGTGCGTGAAGCCAGTGAGCAAAAAAAATTGGAACTGGCCTTGATTGAGAATTTACAGAGACAAGATCTTGACCCAGTCGAAACGGCGCGAGCCTATAAGCGCCTGATGGACGAGTTTAATCTCACCCAAGAGGAAACCGCCAAGCGCATCGGTAAAGCGCGCTCAACGCTCGCGAATACTTTGCGTTTGCTAGAGTTGCCCTTAGAGATCCAAGAAGCTTTGAGTTCTGGTCGCATCACGGAAGCTCATGCCAAATATTTGCTTGGAATTGAGAATCCGGGTAAGCAGGCAGTGCTTTTTAAAAAAATAATTAATCAGAACTTATCCGTTGCCCAGACTCACGATGAAACTAAGCGTATGGGTGGCACCAAGTCAGCCCGTGTGGTGATTAATTACGCCGATAAGGATAAGGAAGAGAAGTTGCGTACTCATTTTGGGACTAAGGCGCGCATTATTCGCTCTGGTCGTGGCGGCCGGGTGATACTCGATTTTTACAGTGAAGAAGAGCTTGGAAATATCATAGACAAAATTGAGGAGTAATTATTTACGAAATATATAAAAAGGGGGGAAATTCCCCCCTTTTTTTGATATGAAAAGGCAGATATAGCATCTTTTGGCAAGATTGAAAGATGAGTATAAAATTGTTATGCTTTAATCATAAAAAATAGCTAATTTTTAATGTTCGTCCATCTCCACAACCATAGTCATTATTCCTTGCTCGACGGTCTTACTAAGATTGACGAGTTAGTTGGTCGCGCTAAAGAAGAAGGTGCACCGGCCGTAGCTATTACCGATCACGGTGCGCTCTATGGTGCCATCGAATTCTATCAAAAAGCGAAGAAGGCGGGCATTAAACCAATTATTGGCTTTGAGGCCTATCTCGCCCCTAATTCTCGTCACGATAAACACACTCGTGCTGATGGTCGCAGTTATCATCTCTTGCTGCTCGCGAAGAACAAGACGGGCTATGATAATTTAATTAAACTTGTCTCAGCGGCTCACATTGAAGGCTTCTATTACAAACCCCGCATTGACTGGGAACTGTTAACAGCACATCACGAGGGCGTTATTGCTTGTAGTGCTTGTCTTGGCGGTGAGATTCCGCAGCATATATTGAATGGTGATTTAGAAAAAGCAGAGAAGAGAATACGCGAATACAATGAGCTCTTCGGTCAAGGCAACTATTATTTAGAAATAATGGATCATCCTGAGCTTGAAGGTCAGGAGAAGGTTAATGAGCAGTTAATCAAATTTTCCAAAGAACTTGGTGTGCCACTTGTTGCCACTAACGACGTTCATTATTTTAAGCCCGAAGACGCGGAGGCGCAGGACATCTTATTGTGTTTGCAGAATAAGAAAAAAATTGATGACACTGACCGCATGCGGATGATTGGTCATGGTGATTATTCAATGCGCCCAGCTGCGGAAATGGAGAAAGCTTTTGCGCACGTACCCGAAGCAATTGCTAATACTGTAAAAATTGCCGACATGTGCGACCTCGAGTTGCCACTTGGTGAAATTCAGTTGCCGATTTTTGAGGTGCCGGCCGGTTATGATGAGAACTCATATTTAAGATATATTTGTGAGCTTGGCCTGAAGAAGAAATACGGCATCGTTAAAGAGGGCGACAGTTATGTTATTAATCCTGATGATAATCGTCTGCCTATCAATTTAAGTTTGGAAAAGATTGTCGAGCGGCTTGAATATGAGTTGGGGGTTGTCATAAAAATGGGTTGGCCCGCCTACTTCTTAATTGTTAGTGACTTCGTTAACTGGGCGAAAGATAATAAGATTGTGGTTGGACCTGGACGCGGTAGTGCTGCTGGTTCGCTGGTTTGTTATCTTACTGGTATCACTAACCTTGATCCACTCGTCTACGACTTACTCTTTGAGCGTTTCTTAAATCCTGACCGTATTTCCATGCCTGATATCGACATGGACTTTGCTGATATCCGCCGGGCTGATGTTTTAAATTACGTCGAAACGAAATATGGACAAGACCACGTCGCTCAGATTATTACTTTCGGAACGATGGCAGCTCGCGCTGCGGTGCGTGATGTTGGTCGCGTATTAGGCGCGCCTTATGAGTATTGTGACAAGATTTCCAAAAGTATTCCGATGTTTACCTCGCTGACCAAAGCGATTGCGGAGGTTCCGGAAGTGAAAGATATTTATAATAATGAAGCTGAGGGTAAGCGCATTCTTGATTACGCGAAGCGCTTAGAGGGTGTCGCTCGGCACACCTCAACACATGCTTGCGGTGTATTAATTACGCCGAGACCATTAACTGAATACGTGCCAATACAATACGCCTCATCTTCTGATAAGACAGTTATCTCGCAGTACTCTTTACACCCAGTGGAAGATCTTGGCTTACTTAAGATGGATTTCTTAGGTTTAAAAAATCTGACGATTATTGAGTCGGCTTTACGTATTATCAAAAAGACAAGAGGGCTTGAAATTGATATCGACAACTTACCACTTGATGACGAAGCAACCTATCGCCTCTTTCAACTCGGCGAGACGACTGGCGTTTTTCAGTTTGAGTCTTCGGGCATGAAGCGTTATTTGCGCGACCTTAAGCCGAGTGAATTTGAAGATATTATTGCGATGGTTGCTTTATATCGTCCCGGTCCGATGGAGTGGATTCCTGATTATATTGCCGGTAAGCACAGACAAAAAGAAGTTGTCTACTTGCACCCAAAACTCGAACCGATTTTGGCGCGTACCTATGGCGTCGCGATTTATCAGGAACAAGTCATGAAAATATCGCGGGCACTTGCTGGCTTTACTCCCGGTGAAGCTGACGTGCTGCGAAAGGCCATGGGTAAGAAGATTGCCGCTTTACTCGCCGAACAGAAAGAAAAGTTTGTTGACGGTTGTGTTAAAAATGGCGTACATAAAGAACTGGCGGAGAAGGTTTTCTCATTCATCGAGCCTTTTGCTGGTTATGGTTTTAATCGCTCGCATGCCGCTTGTTACGCGATGATTGGTTATCAGACGGCATATTTGAAAGCACACTGGCCAGTTGAATTCATGGCAGCCTTACTTACCTCTGATCAGCACGATAGTGACCGGGTTGCGATTGAAATCGAGGAGTGTCGCAGTATGGGCTTAAAAGTCATGCCTCCTGACATCAACGAGTCTTTTGATTCCTTCACTGTGGTTACGGCTGGTACAAAATCAAACCGTACAGCCCTTGAAGGTGAAAAAGTTGACACGATACGTTTTGGACTGAACGCGATAAAGAATGTCGGCGAGCACATTGTCAGTGTTATTATTGATGACCGCAAAAAGAGTGGTCCCTATGAGAACATTTTTGAATTACTTGAACGAATAAACGATAAAGATTTAAATAAGAAGTCGCTCGAAAGTTTAATTAAGAGCGGAGCGATGGATACTTTTGGGGAAAGAGGCAGTCTGCTTGCAAATACAGAGAGATTTCTGTCGTTTAATAAAGAGATATCCAAGGAAGTCGATAGTCGGCAGGCAAGCTTATTCGCCTCCGCACCTGAACTCAATGTTTTGTCGCGTCCACAAATTTTAGACGCGCCTGAACCAACAAAGATTGAAAAACTTTCCTGGGAAAGGGAACTGCTGGGCTTGTATATTAGTGATAATCCTCTATCAATGCTGGGTGAATATCTCAATGGCTACGCCATCCCCTTGATGAAGTTGAAGAATCATCGTTCAGACGACACTATCGTAGCAGCTGGCGTTATTACATCCATTAAGAAAATCGTCACGCGCAAGGGTGAGACGATGATATTTGTGAAGTTTGAAGATCAGGGTGGTAGCGTTGAGTTGCTTGTGTTCCCGAGTCTTCTTAAAACTACTCTTGAGCTATGGAAAGACGGAGCAATTGTGATTGTACGCGGAAAGTTGTCTGAAAAAGATACTGATATTAAAGTTTTAGTTGACCAGGTCGGGCCAATTGATACCGACAACCCAAGTGAATCAGTTGATAACTTTAAACGCGTACTAATGGCGAATAAAAGTGTTAATCGCTGGCGCGGCAATAATGGTGAGGGTGGGGGCTGGTCAAAGCCAAAGCCGGCTTATTCCAATACTCCTGCGCAGACTGCTGTAAAAACAGTCGTGACGACACCAGTCACTACACAAAGTGATGCGCCCAAACCGGAACTGAAATCAGCGCTTACTGCCGAGCAGGAGCCGGCACTACGGCTTGCCTTCAAAAAAGCGCCCTCTACCGAAGAGCAAGAAATGTTAAAGACGATTCTTTTGTCTATGCCGGGCGAAAACGCTGTATTCTTGCGCGTACTAGCGGGGAGGGACGACCATATTATTAAAACCTCATATCTTGTTAATAATACCTCAGAGTTACGTCTAAAATTACAAACAGCGATGGGTAAATCAGTGCAAGTGGTCGAGCCACTCGAACAAACAGCTGAAATTAAATAAAGTTATCATAAAATAATTGTTAGCTCAGTAAAAATCTGTTATAATAAAAAAGATTACACTGGCGCCATCGCTCGCGTCATCTATTCTCTTTTATATTTACCGGCTTGTCCGGAGGAAACAAGCTTATGCCAAGATTAAAAAAAGAAGCCGCCAAGAAACCGGCACCAAAAAAACCAAGCGCGAAGCGGGTTGTTCAGAAAGATAAACCAATTCCTAAGGCCAAGTCAAAGGCCATCACCATTGACATTATTGCTGATGATGAAGAGGTGTTATTTCGTGAGCCGCTCTCGTCATTGCCGGAAGATAATCCCTCTGAGCGCGAACAGCTGGATGTCCAGAAAAAATATTTTTCCGATTTGGTAACGGACATGAAGCAAAAAAAAGACGGTCCGGCCGTGAAGGCAAGCTCACTTGCAGGAGGCGAAAGACGTCGCCCTGTTCAAAGAAAATCTCTAAGTCTTTATCGTCGCATTGCTTATCAATTTATTGGCCTCACTCTTTTACTCCTGCTTGTTGTTGGCTATTTTTTCTTACCTAGTTTAAAGATAACAATGCACCCGAGCGCGGAGGCAATTGCTGATAGCTTATCATTACGTATTGCCTCAGCTGATAGTGAGGATGCACTGGCTGAAAGTGCTGGTAGCCGTTTAGTCGCCGGTGAAGTCCGCACCATCACTCTCAGTGCTGAAAAAGTATTTGAGTCTAGCGGAGAAGAAATTTTAGGCGAAGAAGTTGTTGGTGAAGTTACTTTGCATAATGAATATACTAAAGCTCAACCTCTGGTTGCAAAAACCCGTTTACTCAGTGTTGATAACAAGTTATTCCGTTTGAAAGAGGCGGTGAATATTCCCGCTGGCGGTACAGTCACGGCAGAAGTTTATGCTGACAAAGCATCTTTAGACATGGCCGTTGGTCCAACCAAATTCACGATTCCTGGCCTTTGGCTTGGTTTGCAAGATAAAATTTACGCGACAAGTGATACCGCTTTTGAATATCAGCATCAGGTTAAGCGTTTTATAAAGCAGCGCGATCTCGACCAGGCGATAGTTGGTATTAAGAAAGCTTTGTCTGATAAGGCTGAAATGGCCCTAGCCGAAGTTCAGGGTGGCACTTTCGCTGTAGCCTACAATCTTGATGATAGTGCGGCGGCTGTAAAAATCGACGCAAAGCTCGGTGACGAAATTGGTGAATTTATTGTCTCCGCAGAAAATACTTTAGCCATTGCGATGTTTTCAAAGGAGCAGGCAGAGGCTCTAGTTAAAGCGAAGATTGCTTTCCTATTACCTGACGATAAGAAGTTATCCGCCTTCGATGGTAAAGACATTGCCTATCGTTTAGACACCTATGACGCCGCGTCAAGCACTGCGACCGTGGCCGCTAGTTTCAAGGGCAATATGTCTTTGCGCACTGACGCTGGTATTATTGATCGCAAACAACTCGTGAATCTTAACGAGGAGCAAATCTCGGAATACTTACAGGCTTTCCCTGAAATTCAGAACTATGAGCTAGAATTCTTCCCGAAGTTTATTAAGCGTGCGCCGAGTTTAGCTGACCGCATTAAAGTAGAAGTTGTTCAGTAATTTATAAATAAAATTCTATATACAAAAAGACGCCGAGCTGGCGTCTTTTGTTATACTAGATTAGAATTACGTTTTAGAATAGTCCTAGTACACGTCGCGGTGAGTGTGAGTTCGCTTTCTTAGCATTTGTCTTATTACCCTTAAATAATTTAATAGCTTCGCTTGCGCTTACATCTTTATGAATCATAGCAGATAAAGCATTACCAAGCGCTGTCGCCTCGCTTAAAGAGCGTTGATGTAGGTTGCGTCCGATGGCCAGCCCCTTTGTGCCATTCTTTAATTGTCGGCCAAGATGTTTTAATAATTCTTCGGCTGGCAGTTTGCTACCACCAACACAAATGACACTAGTGCGTCCGGCTGCCTTTGTTACTTCAGAAAAGGCGGCAGTCTTCTTATCGTCAGTGAATTTTTTGTAAGGATATTTTACTTTCACGAAATCAGCGCCGAGGCAGGCAGCGACACCGGCACCACCGGCAACTAAATGTACATCCTCTTCATTTTTGATGCTCGCATTACGTGGATACATCCAAATAATAGCGAGAAGGCCAAGTTCATGAGCGGTTTGTATTACCTTTGAAGCTTGCTTGAGCATCTTAGCTTCTTGAGTGCTGCCGAGAATAATAGTGTGGCCAAGACCGACGATATTTAAGCCGCTAGTTTCGGTAAACTGTTCAATTTGCTCACTTGATAACCAAGCGCCACTGAATAAATCATCAGCTCTTTTGTCTAGTGGACTTTTGCCGTTAATTTTCAAAATGAAGGGCAGGTGACGATAGTCTCCGCCGTAACGAGCAAGTAAACCAATGTGAGCCGCCATGACAGCACCTGGGATACCAGCAGCGACCTGAAACAAATGCTCTGGTGAAGCGTCTTCTGGTGTTATGCCAGCACCGAAAAAATCGTCGTTTAAGTGTTCAACCTTCTGATCGGCGGCGAAGAGCAGGAGTTTTCCTGTGCCCTTAGTGGCAATCTTGAAATTTTGTCGGTAAGTTGAGCGTTTATTTTTTGGTACGCTTAGAGGAGTAATAAAATCTATCATAAAAACAAGTTTATTTACTTATATTATTATGTTATAATCAGAATAATCTTAATTATAACATAAATATGGCGACAAAGCATAGTGGTAAATCAACCATAAATTTAAATAAATATAACGACAGGGAGGGATTAACGATTAGTCGTATGCATTTCGGTTTGTGGCTGTCAGAGAACCGCCGTCGATTCACCAGAGGCTTAATAATTTTTTTAATTGTTGTATCTGCGGGCATGTTTATTTATTCCAGCTATAATTATGTCTTTTATTTTCTGCATGGACGGGAAGCAGATAATCAATTAGCTATTGATTTGTCGGCAAGCCTGATTGACACTCAAGCTTATCGCGAGGCTAATGCCCCTAAAGATCTTGATGTTGGCCCAGTAATGACATTTGCGGTCGCCGATAAATATGATTTTCTTGTCACCTTAAATAATTCTAATGAGAGGCATCATAGTAATTTTCAGTACTGCCTCTTTGCGGGCGAAGAGGAATTGGTTTGTGGGGGCTCATTTATTCTGCCTAGTTCTCAGAAAAATTTATTAATACCGAGCGTCAGTAGTGAAGTCCGTCCGAGCAACGTGAGACTGGTGATTACCGATTTATTCTGGCAGAGGCTGAACGCGCATGCTATCCCGAATTGGCCTGAGTATAAGAATGAGCGCTTAAATATTGAAGTGACGGATTTAAAGTATAATAATTCAACGTCTGGCTTTCACGGTCTCACTTTTAAGGTAAAGAATAAGTCGGCTTATAGTTTTTTATCGGTGCCATTTAGTATAATTATGTATAACGGGCAGACGCCTTCAGGTATAAATGTTTATAATATCGACAGCTTTTACTCTGGAGACGAAAGGGAAGTGAGCTTATTTTGGCGAGCGGCTGGTGAACGGGTCACTCGTACTGAAGTTATCGCTGACATCAATATCCTAAATAACAACGTATTTCTTCCTTACCGCGGCGGAAGCGTGCAGTAATTTATGTGGTCACGGATTAAGTTGTATCTCAAGAATTTTGATTGGTTATTATTAGCAGCAGTAATTCTACTGTCTGCTTTTGGTTTGATGGAGATATATAGCGTTGCCCTGGGACAAGGGGATCTTGATTTACTCAATTTTTACAAGCAACTTTTATTCATTTTCATTGGTATTCTGTTACTGTTTGTTTTCGCGATGATTGACTATCGTTTTCTTAAAAGTCTGCGTCGCTATATTTATTTGTTTGGAGCCGGACTTCTTACCGCCGTACTTCTCTTTGGCTCCAACATTCGCGGAACGCGCGGCTGGTTTTACGTCGGAGGCTTTGGCATTCAGCCGGTTGAGCTTGTAAAAGTAATTCTGCTAATTTTTTTAGCGGGGTATTTTGCTGATTTGGCGACGAAGGTGAAAACAATGCGACACTTTGTTGCCTCATTCCTGGGGGCTGGACTTTTGATGTTTTTAGTCATGATGCAGCCTGATTTTGGGTCAGCAATTATGCTTGGCGTAATTTGGCTCGTGCTGGTGGCGCTCGCCGGATTTCCTAAAAAATACTTTATTACCATCATCGGGGTGGGCCTGGTTTTGGCAGTTGTTGCTTGGTCTTTCCTCTTTAAAGACTATCAAAAGCAACGAATTTTAACTTTTGTCAACCCAGGAGACAATGCCTTAGTTGAAGGTTACAATGTATCACAAGCAATCATCGCTGTTGGGTCAGGTTCATGGCACGGCAAGGGTGTTGGTTTTGGCTCACAGTCACAGTTAAAGTTTCTACCGGAAGCGCAGAATGATTTCATTTTTGCTGTTATTGCTGAAGAATTAGGCTTTTTAGGGGTATCGCTCGTGCTCTTTTTCTTTGCTGTTTTATTCTCTCGTTGTTTGTTGGCAGCAAAGAGAGCACCGAACGACTTTAGCATTTACTTTGTTTTGGGGGCGGCGGGCTTGATTTTTATTCAAATGTTTATTAATATTGGTATGAATATCGGTATTGTCCCGGTAGTAGGTTTGTCGTTGCCCTTTATTAGTTATGGAGGTAGCTCGATCTTCTCCTTATTCATTCTCGTGGGCATTATTGAAAACATCATTATCAAATCAAAAATTAATTATTAGCCGCCGCTAGACTGATCATGTCTCAGTTATGGCGAGCCAGATGTAAGTATGGAACTAAAATTAACTGCGGAAAGTCGCACAAAAAATGAGAAGTTAAGTAAGGATGACCTGGCCGGCATCTTATATGGTCGCGGACTCGAAAGCCGCTCTGTCAAAGTGAAGCTTAATAACTTCGCAAAGCTTTTCGAACAGGCTGGTGAATCAAATTTAATCACTTTACACCTTGAGGATAAGGAGTTTCCGGTTCTTGTTAAAACCGTACAGAGAGATGTTTTAAAAAACACCCTCATCCACGTTGACTTCTATCAGGTTAATATGAAAGAAAAGGTTAAGGCTGAAATCCCGTTAGAATTTATTGGTGCCTCAAAGGCTGTTTCTGAGCTCGGCGGTGTCTTCCTATCAAGTATGGACGAAGTCGCAGCTGAATGTTTACCAGCCGACTTAGTTGACCACATCGATGTTGATATCAGCAACTTGAACGAATTTGGTGATATGATTCGTATTAGCGATCTAAAATTACCAAAGGGTATTACTCTTGAGCATGATGATAGCGATGTTGTTTGTGTAGTTGAAGAACCAAAGAAGGTTGAAGATGAACCAGTGGTAGCGGCTCCAGTAGAAGCAGCACCGGCTGGCGAGACTAAAGAAGAGACCCCGGAAACCAAATAACAAACAAAGAATTGCTTCTATGGAGGATAAAGGCAAAATTCAAAAATTCTTGGAATCATTAGATTTGGATAAAAAAGGGAAGGTGCTTATTGGCGCCTCCCTTTTTGTATTACTTATTTCGGCGCTTGGTTTGTATATCTATGTCTTTGCGCCTAATTTATCTTGGTTAAATAAAGAGCCGACTTTAATCATTGATACACCACCCGCAGAGGAGCCAGTGGTAGTCAGTGAATGTGTCGACTGTCAGGCTAGATGGCTAGACGGTGTGATTGTGGCGTCAAGTACGGCTTTAGTCTTTCCGGTGGCAGTGGTGTTAGATAATGACATTTTGGCACGTCCCCAGGCGGGCATTTCCAAGGCTTCTTTAGTCTATGAGGCGCCAGTCGAAGGCGGAATGACGAGATATCTCGCAGTCTTTGCGGCTGATGTTGATGTCTCTGAGGTCGGTCCGGTTAGAAGTGCAAGGCCATACTTTGTAACTTGGGCTGAAGAAATTGGCGCCCTATTTACTCATGTTGGTGGCAGCCCCGAAGCGCTTGATCAGGTACGTACTGCTAAACTCTTTGATTTAAATGAATTCTTTAATGGCGGTTACTTTGAGCGTAATGCCAGTCGCCCAGCGCCGCATCACATTATGATTGGAGCAGATAGTTGGCGCACGTATTTAGATAAACGCGGTTTGATTGAAGCTAGTGCTGAGCCCTGGTTATTTAAGGAGGAAGGTGAGCACGCTACTTCATCACCAGATATAAATTTACGATTTAGTTTAAGCTTTCGTCCGATGTGGCGTTATGATGCTGAACAAAACGATTACCAACGTTTTTTTAATGGTGCCGAAGTCAAAGACGGTGAAGACGATGTCAGGGCGAAGAATATAATTGTGCAATATGTGAATAGTCGTGTGCTCGATGCGGCGGGCCGTTTACGTCTCGATGTTGTCGGTAATGGTAAGGCTCTTGTTTGCTTAGATGGCACTTGTCAGGAGGGAACTTGGCGCAAGAGTGGTAAGCAGCGTACACGCTTCTATTTTGAAAATGGTGAGGAGATAAAATTAAATCCAGGTGTAACCTGGATTGAAGTGGCTGATGGTAATACAAGTGTTAACTAATAGATTTAATTATTACGAATAGAGATAAAACGTGTCCGGCCTGAGAGGTCGGGCACTTTTTGTATTACTGAATTTTTAAATGCCGCTTTAGAGATGCGTATAAGAGTAGTCGCTTGTTGCGGATTAATTTCCATTATCAAGTAGAAAGGGCGCGCTTTAAGAGTCCGCACTTGCTTTAATAGTCTACGATATAGGCTTAAGCCATCGCGACCACCGACTAGGGCAGTTTTAGGTTCAAAGGCAATACTCGCTTCGTTCCTGGCCTCTTGTGGTGTTAGGTAGGGCAGGTTAGCGGCAATAAAGAGCGCGCGTGAGTCCTTACTTACAGTCTTAATGAAAGGCAGGATTAAGTCGCCACGCTTAAAACCAATTTTATTCACTAGTCCGTATTTTTTGGCATTCTCTTTTGCCACTTTTAAGGCAGGAGCGGAAATATCGCCAGCCAAATACTCACTATTCTTAAACACTCTCTTCTGCTCGCGTTTCATTTCTGTCGCGAGAGTTAAAATAAGCGCACCAGAACCAGTGCCAAGGTCAATAAAAAAAGCAGGCTCTTGCGTGTTAGCAAAGTTAAGTCCTGCTTCAATAATGATTTCACTCTCGGGACGAGGTATTAATACCGCAGGTGAAACCTTAAAACGATATTTATGAAAATCTTGATAGCCGCGAAGATAAGCCAAGGGCTCACCGGCACCTAGGCGTTTGAGTAGGGAATCAAGTAGTTTTATTTCTAAACGGTTAAGTTTGTATTCAGGGCGAGATATAATCCAGCTGACATCACGTTTACAGACAAATGATAACAGGCTCAGCGTTTCACGGGGAAGGTCGCCATTAACTTTTAAGTATGATGCGACAGTATTCATATTATGAACGGAATGCTTTCTTAACAGCTTTAATAACCTCTTCAATATCGCCATCCATAATAGTGCTGAGATTATGCCAAGACTGTCCAGCGCGATGATCGGTCATTCGGTCTTGTGGAAAGTTATATGTTTTTACCTTATCACTTCTATCACCCCCACCGACCTGATCTTTACGCGTGCTAGATTCCATTGCTAAACGTTCTTCTTCCTGTTTGGCTAACAAACGGGAACGAAGTACCTGCATCGCTTTTTCACGATTCTGATGTTGTGATTTTTGATCCTGACAGCTAACGATGAGCCCGGTCGGTAAGTGGAGAATACGGATGGCGGAATAAGTTGTATTAACACTTTGCCCGCCTGGTCCACTGGAACAGAAGGTGTCGACACGGATATCGGCGGCTTTTATTTCAACGTCAACTTCTTCCGCTTCTGGTAAGACAACGGCCGTAGCAGTTGAAGTATGAATACGTCCTTGTTTTTCAGTTTCCGGGACGCGTTGCACGCGGTGAGTACCCGCTTCGTATTTTAACTGGCCGAAAGCGCCCGGTCCTTTGACAGTGAATATTACTTCCTTCAGGCCTCCAGTGCTGACTGCACTTGAATCAATCATTTCAGTTTTCCAGCCACGTCTTTCACAGTAGCGCACATACATACGGAAGAGGTCGCCGGCGAAAATAGCTGCTTCATCGCCACCAGTACCGGCTCGGATTTCAATAATGGCATTCTTATGATCATTTGGACCTTGAGGGTGTTTTTCTTCTTCAATTTGCTCTTTGACAGCCTCAAGCTGTGCTTCTAGTGATGACAATTCCTCCTCAATCATTACCTTCATGTCAGGGTCAGTCTCTTTGTCAGCGAGCGAGCGACTACCTTCGATTTCAGAACTTAGGCGCTCTTCAGTCGCTATTAACTGCACGAGGTTCTTCATCGCCGCGTGGGCTTGGGATACCTTAATCAACTCCTTGGAATCCTTTTGGAGTTCGGGGTCAGATAATCGAGCTTCGATTTCCGCAAATTTTGTTTTGATATCTTCGTGCATATGAAGGATAAAAAATAATTAGCCCCGTGAAATTATTTTCGCTTAATATTAAGCTTGATAATTAAGAGCTAATTATTTTGAATTTTGCGTATTTACTTTTTGCCGAGGGTGACCTGAGCAATCTTTTTGATGTCTTTTGTTTTTACGACCACATCTTTCGAGGCCTTAGTAATAGCGCGAGCAGCCTTTTTCACTTTCTTGCCTTTAACACCAGCATAAACTGTGTCTTTAAGAGCAACTTTGGCGCCAAACTTCTCAACGCGGCCAGCGGTGTCAACTAATTTCTGCTTACCAGTATAAAAAGGGTGGCAGGCGGAACAAAGTTCAACTTTAATTTCCGGCACAGTAGAACCGGTTAAAAAAGCGTTGCCACAGACGCAAGTTACCTGGCAGGCAGTGTGATATTTTGGATGGATGTCTTGTTTCATATAAAAAATAAAAATTAGGAAAAAACCTCTCTTTCCCGTAAAGGCACAAAAAAAAGAAATATGTTTTTTTCTTTGGTATTACGATAATATCATAACTTTAAAAATTAAGCAAGACCTGTTATACTAGTATCATATTGTTCGGAGGAACACCCCGTTTCTATGATGAAAGTCTCTAATATTGCGAAAAATACATCCTATTTAACTCTTGCTTTGATTATCCAAAAGGTAATCTCTTTTTCATATTTTGTCATTTTAGCGCGCTTTTTGGGACTTGAGGCTTTAGGCCAGTATTATACCGCCATTGCCTTCACGACAATCTTCTCTATATTCATTGATTTAGGTTTCTCGAATGCTTTAACGCGTGAGGTTGCTAAGGCGCAAGAGAAGGCCTCAGAGTGGCTAGCCAGCGTCTTAGCGGTGAAGCTGAGCTTGGCAGCAACTACTTATATTATAGCTTTAGTAGTTGCTTACTTTGTTTATGATTATAATTTAGTCATTCTTATTATCGTATCTTCTATATCAATGGTGCTCGATTCTTTTACGAGCACTTTTTTTGCAGTCGCCCGCGGTTTTCACAATCTTAAATACGAGAGTGTCGCTTCGGTAATTTTTCAGTTAATTGTTATTAGCGGTGGATATATTGCACTGAAAGCTGGTTGGCCATTGCCAGCCTTACTCGCGGCTGTGGTAGTGGCGAGTGCCTTCAATTTTTTCTTCTCCGGATATATCGTCAAGCAGCGATTAAAGCTGTCAATTAGGCCGCGCTGGAACAAGGAGCGTATTCGACAAGTTGTGATGATTAGCTGGCCCTTTGCCTTATATAATATCTTTCAGCGTCTTTATACTTATCTTGATTCTTTAATACTTGGATTTATCGCTGGCTTTGGGGCGGTTGGTATTTATCAAATTGCTTTCAAGTTGATTTTCGCTCTGCAGTTTTTGCCAATGGCTTTTACCGCCTCACTTTATCCGGCGATGAGCGCCTATTGGCAGAGTAATCGCGAACAACTGCAAGTGACCCTGGAGCGCGCTCTTAATTACTTGATAATTATTTCCTTACCAATCATCTTTGGTGTATTTTTTCTGGCTGATAAGATTGCGCCACTCTTTAAGGCAGGTGAAGAAGCGGTCTGGCCTTTACGCATTTCTATTATTGCGCTCTTTTTCATCTTCTTAAATTTTCCCGTTGGTTCTTTGCTCAACGCCTGCGATCGGCAAAGACGCAATACGGCCAACATGGGGATAGTATTATTAGTGAGCGTCGCTTTGAATTTCTTTTTAATACCACTATTTCAAGCAGTTGGTGCAAGTATCACCGTGTTAGTGAGTAATGCTCTGATGTTCACTCTTGGCATTATTGGCGCGAAGGGAATTGTGAGGTATAAGGCAAGGAAGAACTTGCAGGTTTTACTAAAAGCATTAGTCGCGGCCGCCTTGATGGGTCTCGTTGTCTACTTCGGCGGGCAGTATATGCACGTATTCGCGGCTGTTGTTTTAGGAGCGATCACTTACGCCACGGTGCTGATGGCGGTTGGTGGCATCAAAAAAGCAGATGTTTTAAGTATTGCATCATCATTTAAACGCACTTAATATGAAATACTTACTTACAACTCTTGAGTATCCACCACAAGTTGGCGGTGTTGCCGTGTATTACGCCAACCTAATTTCGGCTTGGCAAAAAGAGGATGAGTGGAAGGTGATAGATAATAGTAAAAATGAACTCATTGGTCCTGGCCGCTTCGGCTGGTTACGTTCAGTCCTCACTCTCATTAAGACTCAACAAAAAAATAAATACGACCTTGTTTTGATTGGCCAGATACTACCGCTAGGTACCGCTGCACTCATTGCTAGTCTATTTGTGCGCCTGCCCTACGCCGTCGTGTTACACGGCATGGACCTGAGTTTTGCTTTACGTGGTAAGCGTAAGCGTTTTATTTCAAAATTTATTCTAGGCCGAGCAAAACATATTATTTGTGCTAATTCATATGTACAAAAAATATTAAATGATGAATTTCCAACTGTATCTGATAAAATTATTGTGCTTAATCCTGGCGTGGTCGTCGGTGCTGCCACTCAAACCGTGAATAGTGATTTAATCGCGCGATATAATTTGACAGGGAAGAGAGTGCTGCTTTCTATTGGGCGACTGGTGGAGCGCAAGGGTTTTGATAGGGTGATAGATGCTTTATCGAGTATTAAAGAGGACAACTGGGTATATTTAATTGCCGGTGAAGGTCCAGAAAAGGAAAAATTAATGAGTCAGGTGGCGGCAAGTAATATCTCAGCAAACATTAAGTTTATTGGTCAATTAAACGAAAGTGAAAAGTGGTCGTGTTTAGATATCTGTGATATATTTATAATGACTTCGCGCGATATTGACGGTGACTTTGAAGGTTTTGGTATTGTTTATCTTGAAGCGAATATTGCCGGTAAACCGGTGATTGCTGGTAGAAGTGGCGGTGTTGCTGATGCCGTGATACACAATGAGACAGGCCTATTAATTAATCCTGAAAATACCGATGAGATTGCTCAGGCGATTGAAAAGTTGTTACAAAATCCACAAGAAGCAAGTCGACTTGGTGAAAATGGGCGCAGGCGTGCCTTACAAGATTTCAGTTGGAGCGGACAAGCAGCAAAGTTAAAAATGAAATTAACAGAAACAAACAAATGATTTCCATTATAATTCCCGTATACAATCAAGCCAAGAAATTAGAAATTACCTTAAACAGTATTGCGCGACAAGAATATGAAGACTGGGAAGTGATTGTTGTAAATGATGGCTCCACTGATGACCCTGAAGCTGTTTTTTCAAATTTTACTAGTAGTATAAACTTAGATAAGCGCTTTGTTTTTATTAATCAGGAAAATAAGGGTGCGCCCGCTGCTCGTAATCGCGGTTTTCAGGACGCGCAGGGTGAGTACTTATTTTTTTCTGACGCTGACGCTGACTTGCGTCCGGAAGCTTTAATTGAACTGTTAAGGGCTCTTAAGGATAATGTTCAGGCCAGTTACGCCTATCCTTCATTTCGCTGGGGGAGTAAGTTATTTAAAGTCGGTCCCTACAATGCTGAAAAATTAAAAACCGGACCATACATTCATACTATGGCGCTAATTCGTCGTGAAGATTTTCCGGTGGGCGGTTGGGACGAGAGTATCAAGAAATTTCAGGACTGGGATTTGTGGTTAACGATGAGTGAAAATGGAAAGAGCGGCGTCTGGGTAGATAAGGTTTTATTTACCATTGCTCCTGGTGGCACTATTAGTTCTTGGCTCCCGTCTTTTGCCTACAAGCTATTTCCATTTTTAGAAAGTGTTAAAAAATATAATACTGCGATGGCAGTAATAAAGAAAAAACATGGTCTCGCTTAGGCAAACAATTAAAATATACCGTCTCTATCTGCTCTATAGCCTCCTAGCATTAATGGCGCTTGTTGTCGTTTTAGCTTTGGTATTGAAAAAAGAATTCTATCAGGTTAGTGTTGGTTCTTGTGACTTTGAGGCTGAAGTTGTTACGACCGCAAAAGCTCATTATCTGGGTTTATCTGGCCGCAAGAGTCTTGACGTTGACAAGGGCATGTTATTTTTATTTGATAATAAGGCCGACCATACTTTTGTAATGCGTGACATGAACTTTCCGCTTGATATAATTTTTATTTCTGATAATCGCGTTGTTAATTTATATCAGGACCTCCCCCCTGAAGACACAGTAACAAAAATGAGCTATCATAGCGGTGCGCCCGTTAACGCTGTACTAGAGGTGCCAGCCGGCAGCAGTCGCGCTTGCGGTATCGGCGTTGGTTCTCAAGTCAAATGGTAATATATGAAATTTAAACCTCGATTTCCATTTCTATTCGCGCTTTCCTTGATAATCATGGTGGAGTTGTTTTCTTTCACTGCTTACTTTCAACCGTCACTTCAAGCTTATCTTCTTGCCGCCTCATTCTTGGCGGTCTTTTTATTATCATTAAAGAACTTAGAGCTTGGCTTGTTAATTGCTGCCGTTGAACTCGTGATTGGTTCAAAAGGACATTTGTTTTCGCAAGTTATTTTCGGTTTCCCTGTGTCATTGCGTCTGGCCATCTGGGCAGCTTTAATGTTGGCAGCTCTCATATTTATTATTCGCCACGGCGTGCGTCGTAGCTGGCAAGACTATTTGCGCTCATTTAAGTTCTGGCCATACCTTATCGCTTTTGTTGCTCTGATTATCATTGGCATAGCGCAAGGTTTGCTACGCGGATACGATTTTGTCACCATCCTATCAGATGCCAATGCTTGGTTATTTCTAGGTCTGATAATTCCCATTTTAATTGTATACGCTCAGGCGGATGCAGAAAAACTAAAGCGTTTGCAACAATATTTTTTCTTGGCGCTCGTATGGTTGAGTTTCAAAACACTCGCTCTCGTTTTTATCTTCTCTCATAACCTGCTAATTATGCCAGACATTTATCTCTGGGTCAGGCGTAGCGGTATTGGCGAGATAACAGCGATGGGCGGCGGTTGGCAGCGTGTGTTTATTCAGTCACAGATTTATGCGCCGATTGCTTATTTTGCTTTACTGATGTCTCTAGTATATTCAAAGATCGCTAAAAGCCGTCAGGCTTTGATTATAGGTGCCTTGTCTGTGCTCATGGCTGTTATCATCATTAGTATGTCGCGTAGCTTCTGGCTCGCGTTTGGGGCCGCAGGAGCACTCATGGCTTTATATTCTTTCAGGCTTGATTACAAAAAGTACTTCAGGGCATTTTTATACCTGTTATTATCATTACTAGGCGCGGCGATAATAATATTTATAACAGTTAAATTTCCTTTTCCTAATCCTAATGCCGGCCTTTCCGCCGACGCCTTAGCGGCACGTTTAGATTTCTCAGGAGATGAAGCGGCTCTTGCCTCACGTTGGTCACAATTACCAAACTTGTGGAGCGAAATTAAACGTTCACCCCTTGTTGGTCTTGGCTTTGGTTCAAGTGTCAGTTATTATTCACAGGACCCCCGCGTGTTGGCAGAGAATCCGGATGGCTGGTATACGACCTATGCTTTTGAGTGGGCATATCTTGATACCTGGCTAAAGCTCGGCATAATCGGTCTGACGCCACTTCTTATTTGGTTGATACTACAACTCAGTTATTGGCTAAGAAGTAGTGGTGAGCATCGTCCGCTATACCTAAGCTTAGCGGCAGGTCTTATATTTTTAATGACAGTCAACATATTTACCCCCTACTTAAACCATCCATTAGGACTAGCGTTCCTTTTATTTAGCTCTTGTTTTTTTCAGCAAAAGCATTATAATACAAACTAATTACCGCGTCTGGACTGAGTACTCATCCAGGCGCTTTATACTTAATCATTTATTATGTCTGAACAAATCATCACCCAAGAAGGTTACGACAAGTTGCAGGACGAGTTAAACAACCTGTCCACCATCAAACGCCGTGAAATTGCGGATCGCATTGAGCGCGCTAAGGAGTTGGGGGACTTGAGCGAAAATGCCGAATACAGTGAGGCAAAGGATGCTCAAGCGCTAAATGAGGGCCGTATTCTTGAGCTCACTAACACTCTCAAAAATGTTACAGTGGTGGAAAAAATGAATGGTCAGGCTGAGGTGGCAATGGGTTCGACAGTAACAGTTAAGACTGATGGTAAAGAAAAAACCTACACCATCGTCAGCTTCAACGAAGCCGATCCTTTAAACGGATTAATCTCCAACGAGTCACCACTCGGTGTTTCTTTTCTTGGTAAAAAGAAAGGGGCGGTTGTGAGCGTAGAGACACCAAGAGGTGTCATTGAGTATAAGATTATAAAAATTGATTAAATATATGTCCGAAAACACGAACCTGGCGCCAGGCAGTGAAAGGGAAGAGCGCTTGAAAAAGCTTGCCGCCCTCAAAGAGTCTGGTATTAATCCGTATCCGGCTGCCTGTAAACGTGATCACGCTATCGCGCAGGTTCTGGCTGACTTTGAGACTCTCACTGAAAGTCAAAAGAAAGTAGTTGTCGCTGGTCGCTTGCGTAGTCTTAGAAGTCACGGCAATCTCACTTTTGCTAGCCTTGAAGATGCGTCCGGTAGTATACAGCTCGCACTTTCTAAGAAAGAGTTGGGCGATGAAAGCTACAAGCGCTTTGTTAAATTAATTGATAGCGGTGACTTCATTGAAGCCGAGGGAGCAGTTTTCTTGACGCACAAGGGTGAAAAGAGTTTAATGATTTCTTCCTGGAATGTATTAACAAAAGCGATTGCCCCAATTCCCGATGCCTGGTACGGCTTAAAGGATGAAGATGAACGCTATCGCCGTCGCTATTTAGATATACTATTAAATCCGGAAACTCGGGAAATGTTTTATAAGAAAGCCTTGTTCTGGGAAGTAACGCGCGACTTTATGAAGCGCCAAGGTTTTTTTGAAGTTGAAACCCCAAGCATCGAAACTACCACCGGCGGTGCCGAGGCGAACCCTTTTCAGACTCATCACAATGACTACGACCTTGATGTTTTTTTACGTATTTCCGTTGGTGAGCTCTGGCAAAAAAGATTAATGGCAGCTGGTTTTGAAAAAGTATTTGAAATTGGACGCGTCTATCGTAATGAAGGTTCTAGTCCTGATCACCTGCAAGAATTTACCAACATGGAATTCTACTGGGCCTACGCAAACTATGAACAGGGAATGAAGATGGTGCAGGAAATGTATCAAGAAATTGCTCTTAAAGTATTTGGTAAGACAAAGTTCAGCACTAAAGGCATGGAATATGACCTGGCTGGCGAGTGGCCAAAGATTGATTATCGTGAGGAAGTATTGAAACGTACTGGTATTGATGTGCTTAAAGCCAGTGAAGATGAGATGAAGGCGAAATTAGATGAACTTGCTGTTAAGTATGAAGGTGATAATCGCGAAAGAATGATGGATACTCTCTGGAAATATTGTCGCCGCACCATTGCTGGGCCAGCTTTCTTAGTGAATCATCCTAAATTAGTTTCACCATTGTCGAAAGCTAAAACTGACAATCCTGAGCTCACCGAACGTTTTCAAGTTATTATTGCTGGCAGTGAGGTCGGAAATGGCTTCTCGGAATTAAATGACCCAGTTGATCAGCGTGAACGCTTTGAGTTGCAGCAAGGTTTAATTGATAGGGGTGATAAGGAGGCGATGATGCCCGACTGGGAATTTGTAGAAATGCTTGAACACGGTATGCCCCCGACTTGCGGATTCGGATTCGGTGAAAGATTATTTGCCTTCATGGTTGATAAGCCGGTACGCGAAGTGACACTATTTCCGCTAATGAAGCCAAAAAGAGAGGCAATTGAGGATATAAACGCAGAAGATAAAGTATTGCCCTTGAAAAAAAATCGCTAATTGTTATAATATCAGCAGTCAACTAAGGCTAAGTGTAAATTTAGCCTAAATTCGGGGATCGTCTAACGGTAGGACAACAGGTTCTGGTCCTGTTTATCGGGGTTCGAATCCCTGTCCCCGAGCAAAACACGAAAACAGGTTTTATAAGCCTGTTTTTGTTTTAATATTAGATATATTTTATTTCCAAGGCGGTTCGAACATTTTTGGAGCATTTAGTATTTATCATCGCGATTTTAATAAAACCATTGATTTTATTGGTCTATATTAGTTCGAATCCACGCCCTAGTTCTTTCCTTTAAAATATAAAAAATATGTTATATACTAATAATATATGAAAACATTATTATTACTATCCAGCGGAAGATTTTTAAATAACGATCTATCTGAATATATTGGAAAATCTTTAAAGGATTTAAAGATAGCCCATGTCATTAATGCCTCAAAAGGCAAGGGGGTTAGTAACCTGTCGCACTTGGATCGAGTAAGAGAAGTATTTAGACAAAATAATTGTTATTTTGAAGATTTGGATTTAGACGGGAAAAAAGAAGATGAATTAAGAGGTATTCTTAAACAATTTGATGGAGTTTTTGTTAATGGTGGAAGTACTTTTTATTTATTAAAATCTATCAGAGAAAGTGGGTTTGATAAAGTAATAACAGAGTTATTACCAAAAGGATTTATATATATGGGAGCTAGTGCTGGCTCTTATGTCGCCTGTCCTAGCATTGAAATGGCTTTATGGAAGCATCAAGATAAATATGATCATTGTGGATTAACTGATCTAGCTGGCATGAATTTAGTGCCATTTCTTATGAGTGTTCATTATATTCCAGAATTTCATGATTTATTAAAAGAAAAAACTTCTAATTCGGGCTACTTAACTAGAATTTTGACAGATGAACAGGCTATTTTAGTAAAAGACGATGAGATTATGTTTTTAGGTGGAGAAGAAATTAAACTATAAAAATATGTCTATAAAAATAACTTATTTTGTTCATGGAACAACAACGGATAATGAGAAGGAAATTTCCTCCGGTTGGTCTGATGTCGAGCTTTCAGAATTAGGAATCAAACAATCTATTGATTTATGGGACCAAACTAAAGATACATCTTTCGATGTAGTTTTTTGCTCTGATTTAAAAAGAGCAGTTAAATCAGCTGAGTTAACTTTTAAAAATAAGGTTGAAATTATTCAAGATGAGCGTTTAAGAGAATGTAATTATGGAGAATTTAATGCTAAGCCATCTGAAATTGTTGAACCAATGCAAGAAAAAATGATTACAGATAAATTCCCCGGCGGGGAATCTTATGAAGATGTAAAAATGAGAATCAATAATTTCCTTGATTTTTTAAAACAAAATTATGACGGGAAATCAGTCGCCATAATAGCGCATAAAGCGCCCCAATTAGTTTTAGATGTTTTATTAAAAAATAAAACCTGGGAACAAGCCTTTTTAGATGATTGGCGAAAGACTAAATCATGGCAACCGGGCTGGGATTATATTTTAGAATGATATGACTAACCCCAAAAGCCTAAAAGAATTTTTAGTTAAAGCCAAAAAATCAACTTACGCTAGTGGAGATGTGTCTAAAAAAGTTGTTGAATCTGATAAATCGACCACTTTAATATTTGAAGATGGCGACTTTAAGTATCACGATAATTATTTTGGCGGCGAACCATATGGAGGCAGAGAAGTAGTATTTTTTAAAGGAGAACCAGTTTATATGATGGTTTATTATGGTTTGGTTAACGAAGATTTTACTGATTTCCACGGAATCTATAAAATACTCCAAAAAGCCTTATCATTAATACCAGAAGATAGTCCATACCGTGGTCCAAAGGAATATAGTGAAGGAGAGTATAAATACATCAATAATTTTATTGGAGAAGTTGATAATTTTTCTGGCGAGGAATCAATTATTAATAAAGGAAAAGAAGTGTATAAAGCTAAATATATTGGTGGTTTAGTCGATCAGAGAAAATAAGCATAATTAATTTTTGGATCAACCCTTTAATTCTTTTTTAATCTTAGCCACACTATTTCGAACTTCGTCCACGACTCCGAGCAAAATATAAAATAGGCTAATTAAAGCCTATTTTATGTTATATTTTTGACTGTGGTTAGAACCTTCCTGGTATGTGCTTGTACCCTGATTTTTTATTGAGGGAATTGCCTAATAGAAAATATGTTTACTAAAATAGTGTCCCCGCATTAAAGTATTAAGAGATTGATTAAGTGGCTTAATTTTATTATACTATAATTATAATTAAATAGTCGTTTATAATATGTCATAGTAGCACAACTTAGTATTTCTGGTGTTTCGCGCCGAATCTATTACGTTGGATTCTATTTTAAAACTAATTTATGATTTATTTTTTCACTACCATTCTCATTTTATTATCAGCCCTATTTTCCGGTCTAAATTTAGGCTTGATGAGTCTTAGCTCATTTGAGTTGAAGCGCAAAGCTGAGTTAGGCGATAAAAATGCAAAGAAAGTGTATGAAGTGCGTAAGAATGGTAATTTATTACTGGTTACACTGTTACTCGGTAACGTGGCTGTAAATGCTGCTATTGCTATTTGTTTCAATTCCATCATGACGGGCATTGTTGCTGGTGTTATCACTACTATGCTCATCACTTTGTTCGGCGAAATCGCTCCGCAAGCTTTATTCTCTCGTTTTGCTCTATCCCTTGGGGCGAGGGTGGTCTGGGTTGTAAAAGTTTTTCTCTTCTTATTCTATCCTTTAGCCGGTCCCATTGCCTGGCTACTTAATAAGATTTTTGGCAATGAGCTAAGAACAATCTATTCCAAAAAAGAACTAATGCAAATAATTTCAGAACATGCAGACGATGATTCGCCTGAAATAAGACAGGATGAGGAGAGAATAGCTCTTGGCGCGCTTACTTTTGGCGACAAGAAGATAAGAGAGGTGATGACTCCACGTTCATTTGTTGCCACTGTCGATCCGGATGATAAGATAAATAATACTAAGATTAATCGCTTAATAAAACAAGGGTATTCTCGTTATCCCGTATTTGATAAGGACCAGGATAAGGTTGTCGGAATTTTGTATTCTTATAATGGTCCCATAATCCTGTACACATTTTGACCCATTAAAAAGTTGGTTCTGAGGTGGTATAATAAGCTTATATGAGCCAACACAACAAAGTATCAAAAGAAGAAAAAACTAAAATAGTTCTCACTGTCTTACGTGGT
>JAUYNJ010000003.1 GCA_030696105.1 bacterium | reverse complement strand
ACATGTCAATGAACCCTAAGGTCTTGGAGGTAAACCTGATTAAAGATGAGAGACAGGTTAGTTTTGATTGGCAGCATAATTTCAGTACCTTACTGTTTTCGCTGTTTGTCGCCGCTTTGTTTCTAGTTGAAATTTATGTTGGTTTGAACTGGTGGGCAAACTACGAGGAAGAGAGAGCTCTCGCTACTGAGGCTAAATTTAGCGCTATCTCAAAGGAAATTAAAGACATGCGCACTGAGTCTGATGAGATTTTAGCTTTTAAGCAACGCTCAGATATTGCTCATCAACTTCTCAATAATCATATATATTGGACAAACTTTTTTAACTGGCTAGAGAAAAATACTTTAAGCTCAGTCAACTTCGCCGGTTTCTCTGGCGGCACTGATGGTGTTTATCAGCTCGCAGCCTCAACAAAAACTTATCGTGATATCAGTTGGCAGACGCGTGTCATGTTGCAGAATCCAGCGGTCCTTTCTGTGAGAGTAGATAGCGGAAGCTCAGCAAAGGGAGAAGGAGAGGGGAAAGAGAAGTTGGAAGCAGAAACAGTTAATTTCACTTTAGATTTAAAAATTGACCCGCAACTGTTTAAAGCAGCGAATAATTAAGCTTATGCCTCAGATAGCAGCCAAAAAAAATAATACTAGTCTCTTCAACGTTTTTTTGAATGCAAACTTTAATGTTTTTATTGTTATTGTTGTTATCGGTTTCTTAATTCTTGGTTATTCGCTTGTTATTAAGCCTAAGTTTGACGTGACGCTGAGAGCAATCCGTGACAATATTGATCAACAGGAAGTATTTTATCAGAGTCAAAGACAGAAACTCATTGATTTACAAGCAGCCGCTGCGCTCTATCGTAAAATTAGTGTCGACGATGTCGCTCGAGTGAACGCAATCTTGCCAGATGAATATGCTAAGGAAAAATTATTCGGAGAACTTGAAGATATTGTCATGCAAAGAGGGTTAACGATCTCTACTTTAACTTTAATAAAGGCGGGCGAAGGAGACGGCAATAATAATCCGATGACACCTAAGTCTGAGCGTTTCTTGAATATGCCAGGTTCAGAGCACGTGGGCGTGATTACGGCGGAGATGTCGCTTGGCTCAACCGATTATGCTGCTTTAAAGAATCTTTTACCTTTGCTTGAACAGTACTTACAGCTTATGGATATTAAAGTGGTTGATTTCGATCCCTCAGGCAAGACCGCGAACTTAACAATTGAGACTTATTATTTTAAATAAAATGTCATCAGCCCGAAACTCCAGCATCTATATCCTTACCGCCGTGTTGCTACTTGTTGGCATCATGATTTTTGTGTTTAAGGGTAAGCTACTCGCCTATATGAGTAATGAGGTTTTTGGTGAGCAAAACACTAGCGTAGAAACGGTATTACAGCCTTCGGCCGCAAGTCTAGTTGATGTTAAAATTTTATCAGAACCATCCTTTACTCGACTGTCTGATGCTGTTTTATTCTTTGATTTCAATCGTGTCGGCAAGCCAATGCCGGGCACAGGCGCTAGTATTCAGCCTCCCGCCTGGCAGGCAGTTTATCTTGGCAATAATAGCCCCTTTATAGTCGTCGAAAAAAAACAATAATGAACTATGGATAAACAGGATCAGTTGCTACGCGTGCTTGTGGAAAAAAAATTAATGAGTCCGGAGCAGGTGGCTGAATTTAATAATCAAACTGCGGAGGCAAAAATGTCTCTGCCGATTTTTTTATCTACCAAAAAGATTCTAAATGAGGAGCAGCTGGTGCAGGCCAAGGCGGAGGCCTATGGCCTACCGTATTTTGCTTATTCAGACGAAAAAATACCAGAGGAGGTTCTAAACTTCATTCCTGAAGAAATTGCCCGAAATTATAATGTCGTTTGTTTCGCACGTGAAAACAAGACGATTAAGATGGGTTTACTTGAACCGAACCTTAAGGCGATGGAGGCGGTGAATTTTCTGGCACTGGATGAGAAATTAAAGGTTGAATATTACCTTATTTCACAGGCAAGCTGGCAGAAAATATTTAAGCAATATCAAAAAATTGAAGAGGAAATCTCGTCCGCTTTGCAGGTAAAGGCGCAGGAGGAGGGCGACGAGGTTGTGGCTCTGAAAACAGACGAAGAATCTTTAGCGGGCGACGACATTAACAGCGCTCCGGTCTCTCGCATCGTGTCTGTTATTATCCGTCACGCGGTTGAAGCTCGCGCCTCTGATATTCACATCGAACCCTTTGATAAGGAAAGTCGCGTTCGTTATCGTATTGATGGTATTTTACATACTTCTTTAACGCTGCCAAAAAATATTCATAACGCCATCATCGCTCGTATTAAGGTCATGTCGAAATTGAAGTTAGATGAAACGCGCGTCCCTCAAGATGGACGTATTCGTTTGCTCGTCGGCGGCCGCGCGGTCGATTTTCGTATTTCGACGTTACCGCTCGCGAGCCAGGAAAAAGTCGTGATGCGTATTCTTGATACGGCGAAAGGCGCTCCAGCTCTAGAGGATTTAGGTTTTAATACTAACTCTTTGCGTGCGATGAATGAGGCGGCTAAAAAAACTAGCGGTATTATTCTCGTGACCGGTCCGACCGGTTCCGGTAAGACGACAACTCTGTATTCACTGCTCGATATTTTAAATAAAGAAGGTGTAAATATTTCAACGCTCGAAGATCCGATTGAATATGAGATGAAGGGAATTAACCAGTCGCAGGTGCGCCCGAAGGTTGGCTTTACTTTTGCGACCGGTTTGCGCTCGCTTTTACGTCAAGATCCGAACATCATCATGGTCGGCGAAATCCGCGATGAAGAAACAGCTGAATTATCAATTCACGCCTCTTTAACTGGTCACTTGGTGGTTTCAACTTTACATACCAATGATGCCTTGGGCGCCGTGCTCCGTTTAATTGATATGAAAATTGAGCGCTTCTTGCTCGCTTCGACTTTAAAGACTGTCGTTGCTCAACGTTTGGCGCGACGTCTTTGTGATCGCTGTAAGAAAGAACATGCTTTGCCGCCGGTGGAGTTAAGTGAAATTTCCGCGGAATTAAAAGCAGTGCCACCGGCTATTTTAAAGGCTGAATTGCCGGATTTAAACAATCTCGATGATTTGTCTGGAGTGAAATTTTTTGAACCTGTTGGCTGTTCTCATTGCGAGAATACCGGCTACACCGGACGTGTCGCCGTGTCTGAAGTTATTGATATTAACGAAACTCTTAAAGAAATGATTAATCAGGGCGATAAAGATTTAAATATTGATGCCGTTAAGAAGAGTCAGGACTTCATTTCTATCAAACAAGACGGTATTGTAAAGGTGGTGAAAGGCGTAACAACAATGGAAGAAGTGTTACGCGTTATTGAAAGTTAGAATATATGCCAATTTATAAATACAAAGCCAGAAATAATACTACCGGACGGACGAAATCAGAGTTAACGGTCGGCGTAAGTGAATCAGAAGTTGCGAACCGTCTGCGTCGGCGTGATTTTACGCTCGTAGCTTTAACCGATGAATCAAACAGCCTTGATGCTAAAATTCATTTGGTTTTGAATCCGATTAAGGTTAAAGACCTTGTTATCTTTTCGCGTCAGTTTGCCGTCATGATTTCTGCGAACATGCCGGTTGTGGAGTCACTTCTTATTTTAATTGATCAGACAAATAATTTTTCCCTAAAAAACCTCGTCGCCGAAATTGCTTTTGACGTCGACAGCGGCGCCCTGTTATCAGACGCTTTCGGTAAGCACCCCAAAACTTTTTCCGAATTTTTCGTTAATATCATTAAGAGTGGTGAAACTTCGGGTAAGTTAGACGAGGTGCTGACTTATCTCGCTGACGAGATGGAAAAAAGTTATGACATGAACGCGAAGATTAAGGGCGCGATGATTTACCCAAGCTTCATCCTCGTTGGCTTAACCGGTGTCGGTGTCGTCTTAATGGTTTACGTTATTCCGAATTTAACTGCGATTTTAACCGAAACCGGCATGAAATTGCCACTCGCGACGCGTATTATCATAGGCATGTCCTCCTTCTTGCAGAACTATCTAATTCTAATTGTGCTTTTCCTGGCGGGCTTATTTATGGCTCTGCGCTATTACTTGAAAACAGAAATGGGCCGTTATCAGTTAGATTTGTTTAAGCTGCGCCTGCCCGTGTTTGGTCGCCTATTTAAATATATTTATTTAATGCGCTTTACCCGTTCTTTATCGACACTTCTTAAAGGTGGCGTTACGATTACTCGTAGTTTAGAAATCACCGCGAAGGTGGTGGGTAATGTTATTTATCGTGATTTAATATTACAGACCCTGGAATCTATTAATGACGGCAACCCCTTTTCGACGGTGATGGAGGCGAGTGATGATGTGCCGAAGATGGTACCGCAGATGATAAATATCGGTGAGCGCTCCGGGCGCATTGATACGGTTTTAGATAAAATCACCGAGTTCTACGGCCGCGAAACAAATGCGATGCTTGCAAATATGACCGCCTTGATGGAGCCATTAATCATGGTCGTGATGGGCGTCGGCGTCGGCATCATGGTCGCCGCCGTGCTGATGCCAATGTATAATATGGCGAGCCAGTTTTAATTATTGCTTGCCCATATATTCAGATATTGCTATAATTTTAATATAAGAAATTTATTTGCGTTTATACTCCTGTAACCGGTACTAGGAGTATTGACGGAAATTTTTGAAAGGGGGTGAATCTATGAATAAAAATAAAAAAGGTTTTACTTTAATCGAACTCTTGGTGGTAATCGCCATCATCGGTTTGCTTTCAACTTTATCAGTGTTAGCATTAAACAGCGCACGTGCACGTGCTCGTGATGCTAAGCGTATTTCTGATGTGAAACAGATTCAGACCGCCCTCGAAATGTATTATAATGAGGCTGGTCAGTATCCTGCTTCTGTCGCCTCAGGCGGCCAAATTGCCACAGGCAGTCCTTTGAATATTTATATGAAGGTTGTCCCAACAGCTCCTATCCCAGTTGATGGTAATTGTGACGGCACAATGAATACATATACATATGCATATGTTGGTACGTCGGGTGCTGCTTCTGGCTCCTACACCCTGACTTACTGTCTGGGCGCAGCCACAGGTGGCGTTGCCGCTGGTGTTGGCACAGCGACTCCTGCAGGTATTAAATAAAAGATATTTGACAAAACCTCTCCCTTTTAGGGGGAGGTTTTTTGTTTTAGTTTGTAGGAGCTTGACCCCATTATACTAGTAATGTATAATGGAACTGTGAATAATTATCAATTCAGTCAAACATTATTAATATGCAAAGCCTGATCGCAAAATTATATCAATCACCGAAAACAATCCTGTCAAACAAGGATTTGGCTTTAATTTGGCAAGAGAATAATGAAGAGAGTTTGAATGCTAAAACTGCGTATTATGTAAAACAGAAAGCTCTTATCAGATTAACGCGTGGGGTGTTTGCTAAGAACAAGGATTATAGCTCAAAAGAGCTGGCAACTAGCATTTACGTGCCGTCCTATATTAGTTTTGAAACCGTGTTGAGAGAGGCCGGCGCAATCTTTCAACATTATGATTCAATTTTCGTAGTTGCAAAATGGCCCAAGATAATGACGATAGACAATAATACTTTTACCTTTCGGAAATTAAAAGATGCTGTTTTATTTAACGCTGCTGGCGTAGTCATCAAAGACAACTACAGTGTGGCGACTTTAGAGCGTGCATTCTTAGATATGATTTATCTCTTTCCAAATTATTACTTCGATAATTTAAAATCAATTAACTGGGATAAGTGTGACGAACTCGTAAAAATATATAACAACAAGCAGTTAGTAAAAAGATTAAATAAGTATCGTGAACATTATGCTAAATAAAGAAAAACATCAATTAATAATGGGGCAGATATTGCGTGATATTTATACCGATGTTACGATTAGTCCACTTTTAGGATTTAAAGGGGGCACCTGTGCATATTTCTTTTATGATCTACCAAGATTTTCAGTAGACTTGGATTTTGATTTACTAGTTGTTAATGAAGAAAACCAAAAATTGGTTTTAGATAAAATTGTCTCTATTTTAGGGAGATATGGTCAGATTAAAGACCAGTATCTTAAAAGATATACAGTGTTTGCTTTACTTTCTTACGGTGATGACGATCATAATATTAAAGTGGAGATCAATGTCCGTAAGTTAGTCGAAAATATTCAGGACCACTATGAGCTGAGAGACTACCTTGGTATTTCTATGTTTGTCGCTAAAAAAGACTACATGTTTGCCAGTAAGCTTTCGGCTTTAACCTTGCGAAATGAAACCGCCATGCGTGATATCTACGATATTCACTTCTTTGGCAAAAATAATTGGGATATTAATGCTGAAGTCGTTAAAGAAAGAACGGGTAAAACAATTAAAGAATATTTAACCGATTGTATCGCCTTTATCGAAAAGGTAAAAGATAGTCAAATATTACAGGGCCTGGGCGAGCTTGTGGGCAGCGAAAAAGAAAAATCTTGGATAAAAAGTAATCTTAAGGCTGACTCTATTTTCATGTTGAAAAACTATATATCGGTGTTAAAATAAGAGAAATGGAATTAAAGATGACAGACAATATTAGTGATGAGGCTTGGGGGCTTGCTATAGCTGGTCTTACAGAGGGCGCGGAGATTTTGCAGTCCTCGGTTTGGCGGCGTATTAGTGAAGACGCTGGCTTGCATGTATATCGATATGCCTGGCAGACACAGGGTGAAATTGTTGTACTGGCGCAGGTGATTGAAAGTAAGAAGGCTGGTTTTAAATTTTGGTATGTACCCCGGGGGCCGATATGCCTCACTGCCGACAAGGGCAAAGAGGTTTGGGATAAGTTAATCGCTGACTTGAAGTTAAAAGCACGAGAACATGGGGCGATTGCGCTTCGTTTTGAGCCGACTGGCTGGGCAGAGATAAAATTCTGGGATGAGCAAATACATATTCAGCCACCGCACACCTTATTTTTAGATTTACGTAAGAGCGAAGATGAGTTATTAAGTGAGATGCATCAAAAAACTCGCTATAACATTCGTCTGGCTGAAAAAAGAGGCGTTGTGATAGAGCGGGGCGGGGAAGCAGAAATAGAAGCCTTCTATAATTTAATGCAAAAGACGACGGCGCGTGATCGTTTCCGTGGGCACAGCCTGGCGCATTACCGAAGTTTACTAACCCAAAGTGAAGGGGCAATTGAATTGTGGCTCGCGCAGAAAGACGGCGAGATTTTAGCGGCTGGCATTTTTTCTTGTTTTGAAGGACGTGCGATATATTTGCACGGTGCCTCGGATGATAAGGGGAGGGAACATATGGCGCCGTACTTATTGCAATGGCGAATGATTCAAAAAGCAAAGACCGCGAATTGTTTTATTTATGATTTCTACGGCATTGATGAAAAAAAATGGCCAGGCGTTACGCGTTTTAAACGTGGTTTCGGTGGCTATGAAAAGAAATACCCTGGGACTTTCATTATTGTGCTTAATGAACTGAGCTTTAGTATTTATTCATTGCTCGCTCGACTGCGTCGCTTATTTTAAACTTATGTTTTCAATTGATATCACTAATTTTACCAAACAAAGAGTGCCGCAAAAGCTGATGCATGAAGTGGCGGCATATACGGTCAAGAAATTACGCCTAGACGGTGAATTATCACTTGTTTTGGCTGGTGACAAACGTCTTCACTCTCTTAATCGTGATTATCGACGTAAAGACAAGGCAACAGACATTCTTACTTTCCCGGCGCCCAAAGGTTCTATCGGGGCGCTTGGCGAGATTTTTATTAATCTTGATGATTGTCGTCGGTCAAAAAAATATGTTGACGTTTTTACTGAAAAAAAATCTTTCAATTATTTACTCATTTTTTTATTAATCCATGGTCTGTTGCACTTGTCTGGTTTAAATGATGAAAAAGAAGCTGAACGTGTAAAAATGATTGAAGTGGGTGAAAAAATGATGAAAGAACTCGTGAAAAATGGTATAATGAAGGCACAAACCTAGATGCCTATGTCTTGGCGTAAATTATTATTAATATCATTACCGATGGCGGCCTTACTTCTGTCCGCTTTTTTTAATAGTGTCAACGCTTCCATTGATCATAATGTGCGCGGTCGTGCGTACAACCCGCTCTACGGTTTAATTAGTTTTAATTGTTTAGATGATGATTTTGCCGGCCGTTTCCCCTTTGTTTTTACCTTCCGTTTCAATGTGCCACCTTGCTCACTCTCACAACACGGCGTACACCTGGATATGGATAATAATTTTTCAGGTGAAGCCTGGAACCCGGTGTTGGGGTTCATTGATATGGCGCCAAATGCGACTCCTCCTGATAATTATGCCTTTAATACAAATTGTCTTAATCAGTGCGATGCGGGTAATGACTGCACCTCTTGCTATAACGAAGTTGATCAGCGGGTTTACGGCTGGGCGCGTGTTATCGTCGATGGTCGCTGGATTGAGTTAAATAGCAGCATTGTTCCGCAGACAACCATGACGAATTATATGGCGCCGCAACCTGGTATATTCTCCGGTTACGCTTCAAGTAGTTTCGGGGCAATTAGTTTTAACTGCAGTAATGATTCTAGTTGTTTTACGGAGGAGTATAAGGTTTGGCTGTGGAAGCTTGAGCTCCGAGAAATGTCAGCCCCGAACTGGAGCTTCGGTGAAGCTTGTACCGGCGGTGCTCGCAAAGCAGTTTTTAAATGGTTGCGACGTAGCGGCGTGCAAACGTCTTACCGGGTGGTGGTGAACACGGTAAATAGCACTTCTAGCCCAGTTTTTGATTCCGGTAAACTAAGCGGTTCAGCTGCGCAGCTTGTCTGTCCTGGTCCCTTATGTGCCTTTACCCCCGCCTATAATACAAGCTATTATTGGTGGCTGCAGCTTTGGAATGAAAATGATCAGCCGACAGAGTATTTTCAATTTAACATCAACACTTTTGGTGTCTTAACTGATAATATTGCCGGCAACGCGGCCGCAAATCCGGCCAATGCGAATTTTACTTTTACCGCCTATCGCCATGAATTTCCCACTCCCTATTTTACCTGGAGCCCTTTTGAAATATTAGTCGGCACAAGTACCGAGTTTGTTAGTAGTTCAACCTATTACACCACCGCTCAACCCACCACTGCGCAGCCATGCGTCGGCTTAGCTTGCCAGTATCAGTGGACGGCAAGTGATCCTTCAGCTCAAATTCAGGCCTCCACCAGTGCGACAACCTCAATTATATTTGCAAACATTCTACCGCAAACAGTGACGTTGAGTGTTACCGACACAGACTTGTATACTTGTTCAATGACTTCGCAGGTGTTAACGATTAATTATCAACTGCCAATTTGGAAAGAAGTGAAGGCAGAATAAAATATGTTGTTTAAGCTTATACAAAAATTAAAACGGCCGACGCCCGGTTTTAGCCTGATTGAAATGATGGCGGTTTTAGTAATTGTTTCTCTTGGCCTCATCGGTGTAGCGAGTTTGGCAACGCAGAGTATACAGGCACAGACAATTAATCGTGGAAATATTATTGCTTATCAGTTAGCGCAAGAAGGTATTGAAATTGTGCGCCAAAAGCGCGACACTAATTGGTTACAAGCGCTTGACTGGAAAGACGGTATTGGCACCGGTACTTATTGTGTTGATTATTTTAAGCCCGACTTACGAGTGGTAGCGAGCCCGAGTGAATGTCAGCTACGCCTCGATGCTGATAAGTGGTATCGCTCACCCTTTGTGCTGAGCACAGTCTCTGCTGCTACTCCTTTCTTTAGATCAGTGACAATTGAAGCTGCGACTTCAAGCATGTCAGTGAGAGCAGTCGTCACCTGGATGGACAGAAGTCGCGCTCATCGCTTTGAAGCGGAAACAGAGTTATATGACTGGCGTTAAGATATGAAAATAATAAATTCTAACAAACAAGGCTACACTTTACTCGAACTGATTGTCAGTATGAGTATTATTACGCTACTCACTGGGCTATTTCTCGCTAACTATCACAACTCGAATCAGCGTACCGATTTAGTCATGACGGCCCAAACGATGGTGGCAGATTTTCGTTACGCGCAAGCTAACGCCCTTGGTCTAGTGAAGTATGATGGTGAGTCGCCGGCTGGCGGCTGGGGTATATTAGTCACTTCTGATCCTTCGCAGTATCATAATTATTTTATTTTTGCAGACCAAAATGATGATGGTTATTATAATGACAACGAATCTCTTGAGTCTTTGGGCGGGCGCGTCATCACTTTGCCAAAAAATATATACATTGAAAGTCTTACTCTTGATGGCGTCGATAAGGCTAAAGCGGTAGTCACATTTTTACCTCCTGATCCAATCACGCGTATTCACGCCTATAATGCGACTGGAACTGTGCTAGAGATTAAGCTGAAAGAGCTTGTGAATAATACGACTAAAACTGTTAGAGTTAATTTTTTAGGCCTAGTTGAAGTTATTGATTAAAATATGAGGCATCTACGCATCAAAAAGTTAGTGGCCGGGTTAAGTTTAGTTGAAGTTTTAATTTCAACAACTCTTTTTGTGGTTATTATTTTATCAATGACCGGTATTTTTAAGATGATTTTAGATAGTCAGCGTCAGTCCATTGCGACCCAGAATGTGCAGGAAAACGTGAAGTATTTCTACGAGGTGATTTCGAAAGAAATTCGCATGGCACAGCGCTCTAGTGGTGCTTGTGCTGAAGTCCCTGGGGCTGCTCGCTTTGCGACGAGTACAAATACTTACGGTGATGTTTTGCATCTAAAGAATTATCACGGTGAATGTGTTTCTTATTCTCTGGATGAAGATAACGGTGTTGTCCGTTTTAAGGTAGTGAGAGGATTGGGCGGTAATCAGAATGGCGGTTTTTTAACACCAGCCAAAATTAATCTTAAAGAACTTCGCTTTTTTGTACGCGAGGCAGATAACGAGCAAGCTTACATCACTATTAACTTAATCGCCGAAGCTGTCGGCCGGGAAGCGAATTACTCCTTAATGAATGTGCAAACAACAATTGCTTCTCGTTATTATCGTGCCGATTAATTATGAAAAAATTCTCTTCTTACAATCTGCCGGGTAGCGCAATTCTGCTGACCCTCTTCATTCTCAGCGCCATTATGCTCATTGCCTTAGGCGGGGCTTCGGTTGTAATTTCTGGTTTAAAAATGGGCGGTATACAGTCTCAATCAACCCGCGCCTATTTTGCGGCGGAGGCAGGGGCGGAGCGCTTACTCTATGGTTTTCGCAAGACCAGTCAGTTTGAAACGACAGTGCTTGTCGGCACAGAAAATGTTTTTGGAACTACGACTCTTTCGAATGGCAGTTCGTATATTGTAAACTACGATAGTTTTGCGCCGATTATCTTTACGAGCATTGGCACTTATCAGAATACAAAACGTAGTGTTGAGCTCAATTTTTAACCCTTTTTTATGTGTAAATCAGACGTCCTTTATTAGGGCGTTTTTTTGTGCCTTTATGGCTAATTTTTAACACACAAAAAGCTTTCCACGAATTTGAAATAGTGGTATAATTTAAGTAAGAAAAGTCAGATAAAAGATGCCCATTGTGCAGATGCAACGGAAACAAAAAAAGTCTTATTTCATGGTGCCTAAATACAGGTTGCCAATTTTTGTTATTAGCGTCTTTTTCTTCTTCCTGTCTACTGTCTCCGCGCAGGCCGTAACTGGTGATTATAATAAACCAGTCAGTGGTACTTTAGCGGCGAGTGAATGGAATAATTTAGTGAACGACTTTGTCGCTAAGAGCGGTGACCGTCTCGACGGTTTTTTTAGTATCAATACGGCGACTTCTTCAACCTATGCTTTAGATATAAACGGTGCCTTTCGGGCAACTAGTATCACCGGCGCTTTATCTGGTACTTTAAACGCTGCCAACATCTCGACCGGTTTGTTTGGTAGTAATACTGGTGGTGGAAATTATAATTTCCCGGCAAACATCGGCATTGGTATCGGCAGCTCTACGCCAAATTCAATTATTACTCTGGCCAATAACCGTTGGATATCAGCTTTAAATTCAACCGGCACTGGTTACGTCAACATGTTTAAGGTAAATGCCAATGATGAGATTGAAATCGGCGGCGCTTTAAATATCGGGCAGTTTCAATTTGCGGCTGATAGCGGTTTCAATACTTTTGTTGATATGCCGGTGACGAGTGCTTCACCAGCCGGCTCAGTGATGGGCTACACCATGAAAGTTGATGGTGATAATATTTTAAATGTCTATTCGCAGTCTGATGGCTTGGGTGGAATTTCCAATCGCCGAGTTGGTATCAATACCAGCACACCGGGCTACACCCTTGATGTGGCGGGTATTATTAACGCGACCGCTTTGTATGTAAACGGCATGCCTTATATCGGCAGTCAGTGGTTGACGCAGGGAACAAGTGTTTATTATAACACGGGTAATGTCGGCATTGGCACGAGTACGCCTGTGTCTACTCTTGATGTAAATGGGTTAATTAAAATGCGCACCGCCTTAATTACCGCCAATGAGGACGTGGTTAATAAAGGTTATTTAGATGCCGCTTTATCAAGCTCAACCGCCAGCATCATCACCCAAATCGCCACCAGCAGCTTCTGGGGCGGCACTTTGACTGGCAATGTGTGGAATAATAATACGGGGAATGTGGGCATCGGAACGACTAATCCTTTAAATAAACTGGATATAAATGGGGCTGCTGTTATTGGCGGGACATTTGCTGGAACATATACAGCCCCCGTAAATGGGCTACTGGTTCAGGGAGGCATACTAGCAGGCGGTGATTCAGCTATGCTTGCGGCAGTAACCAATCAATTGAGTGGAGTCTTTACCACTCAATCATCTGGCAGTACAAATGAAAGAATAGGTCCTTATGCTTTTCAAAGTGGAAGCGGATCCGATAACATAGTAATTGGAACAATGGCAGGGAGGTTTAAGGCTGGAAACAATAACTTATTTATAGGTGCTGGGGCAGCAAGATATATGAATGATGGTACTCAACCGAGTCCTGCAAACGTTTCCTCTTCTGTATATATTGGAAGCGGCACACGCTTTTCTAACGTCGGTATTTCTAATGAGATAGTTATAGGAAACAATGCTTTCGGAGCTGGCTCTAATACCGTGGTTTTAGGTAGTGATGGCATCACTAAAACTCTATTGAAAGGCAACATCGGCATCGCCACGACCACCCCAACAACAGCGCGTTTAGTTATTGATAATTCCTCCACTAACTATACTATTGATGCTGGTAATTATCGTGTGGGCAACGTCGCCACCCCAGTCTCAGCTCTTGATGCAGTAAACAAATCTTATCTTGATTCAGCGGTTAGTACTGCTCAATCAGCTTTCTGGAATCTAAACGGCTCAAATCTTTACGCTTCTTCTACGGCTTGGAATGTGGGGATTGGAACAACTAATCCCGGAGCAAAATTAGAGGTAGCCGGCACTGTTTTGTTGCCTTCAGCTGCAATCTTGCAATTTGGAACAACTTGGAATAGTGGTTCTTTAAGTCTAAATAATGGGCCTAGCACTGCTGTTAGAATTGATGTTCCGAATAATCGAATAGTAAATAATCTGGGCAGATATTTAACACAATCTTCTTCGGTGGGTCAATTTGGGACACTTGATAACTATGCAACAGCTTTAGTGGTTAACAATACTGAAAGAATGAGAATAGATACGTCTGGTAATGTGGGCATTGGGACTACTACTCCTGCTACACGCCTCACCGTTATCGGTTCCGGTAATTACAGCATTGATGCTGGTAATTATCGTATTGGCAACGTTGCCACTCCTGTTTCTGCTCTTGATGCGGTTAATAAATCGTATCTTGATTCGGCGGTTGGTACCGCTCAATCAGCTTTCTGGAATCTAAACGGCTCAAATCTCTACGCTTCTTCCACTGCTTGGAATGTGGGGGTTGGAACAACTAACCCGCGAGCGAAATTAGAAATTCTAAGAGCAAACGCTGCGATGACCTTTGCTACTACGCCCGAGCAGTTAGCCGTTTTAGGGGTGAGTGGGAGCGAAGCTTTCAATTTAACTTCCTCATATCTTGACTTAAGCTTAGCGCCTAGAATTGGCGGCCTGTTTATATCAAATACAACTTCTACTAACCAGCCAAATATTGGAGTGGTCGGTATTGGTAATGTTAGAGGTGGAACCAGTAGTGCTAATGGTTACGGCGGCGTATTTAGCGCGGTGTCGAGTCTGGCTGGAGGTAATAGTAACTACGGTGTATATGTTAAAAATGTAAGCGGTGGAAGTAACAATTATGGAGTTTATGTTGAGCCGGCGGTTAATAATTATTTCGCAGGCAACGTCGGTATCGGCACCACCACCCCTACCGCGAAGCTTTATGTAGACGGCACTTCTATCTTTAACGATGTTTCAACTTTCACTCAGCCTGTTGTTGTTGCAACCCCCATTCTAGGTCCACACGCAGCGACCAAAAGTTATGTTGATTCAACCATTGCCACTGCGACCTCAAGCATTACTCTCTGGGGAGGGACAGCCGGTGGTAATATTTGGAGCTTGAATTCAGGGAATGTGGGAATTGGAACGACGACGCCATTAACCCAGCTTCATATTAATAGTTCTTCTATAACGGATACAATAACAATCGGTGGTTCTGCTAATACGAATTATAGTGGAATTAATCTAAAATCAGATGAGACTAGTGATGCTTGGTTGTTTGCCGTAGGTACGGCTTATAGCACATGGTCTTTAGCGGGTGCTTTAAACATTTATAACGCCAATGGTCCTATCGCCTTTCAAACAAATGGTGGTAATAACAGAATGATAATTGATAGTACTGGCAATATTGGAATTGGAACGACGGGGCCGGGGGCAAAATTGGATGTTGTGAATACCTTTACACCTACTTCAGGAACTCAATATGGAACAAATCTTCTTACAACCATTAGTCCGGCTGGATTAAGTAGCGCTGTAACAAGTGGTTTATATAATAATATAGAAACTGGGACAGCTCAAAATACAACAGGGATTATTCGTGGTAGCTATAATTATTTGCGACATAATCAAGCTTCAACACTTTCTGATATTAGAGGTAGTGAGGTTTATATAAATAATAATATCGCTGCTGCCAATATAACAGCCGCTTATGGTCAAAAAATATTAGTCGAAAACGGAAGCACGGGAACAATGACTAACGCCTATGGTTTACATATTGATTTAAATAACCCATCAGGAACCATGACTAATGGCTACGGTCTTTATATCAACGATGTTGATGCGGCAACTCCTTATGGTATTTATCAAGCTACGGCTGATAATAAGAATTATTTTGCTGGTAACGTCGGAATTGGGACGACTAATCCAGAAGCTAAATTAGAGGTTATTGGTAAAATAAATATTGGTGATTTTACAAATAACACCGTTGGTAATTTACAATTGAAAGGTGATGGCGCTGACAATGGCTTTACTATTTGGAATGAAACAGGGGCCACAACTTTCAGAATGTGGTTGAATGAAGCAGCTAATACCGGTCATATTTCAAGAGGAACAGATCCTGTTGCTGGATTAACTTTTAATAATTCTGGTTATATTGGAGTCGGGACGAATAGTCCGAGTGCTAAATTGCATGTGGTTAGTGATATAAACACCCCTGGTCTGGAAGTAAAAAATACAACCTCTGTAGCGGGTGTATATAATTTACTCAAATTAGGTGGTGGTGATTGGGGCGCCGCTAACCGAGGTTTACATTTTCAGGGATGGACGGATTTAGGATCATCTCATCAGTATATGTTATATAATGGATACGCAACTGGAACTACCCCTACTTTTTATCAAGGTTACTACGAACGTTTTAGTGGTATAGAATTTAAAGGTGGTGATACTAATTTCTTAGTGAATACTGGTGCCACTGGCGCTGGCGCAAATACCTTAATAACACCTACCCGCGCTCTTACGATCCAGTATACTGGCAACGTCGGGATTGGAACAACAAATCCTGCCGCAAAGTTATCAATCTCCGGAGGGAACGCCTTCATTAACGACGCGGCCATCACTTCCGGCACACCAAAAGCGGCAATTACCAAAGAGTATTTAGATTCTTCTTTATCTGCTTTTGCTTCAACGAATAATACCTGGGTG
>JAUYNJ010000007.1 GCA_030696105.1 bacterium | reverse complement strand
TTGACATGTCCCGACCAAGTCCCGGCATCATCTTCTTTTTTTTGTCGTTTAAATTAAACACAATTTAAAATTAGGAAACTTCACGCAGAGCTAAGCCAGCGGCGACCGCCAGTTTAGGACCGACTTCAGCAATTATCGGCTTCATTTCATCGGGGTAGGTTAAACGACTAAAGGGGTCACCAATAATTACTTGTAAATCAAGACGTTTAGAAATGTAATCAGCCAAATTAATCATCATTGCGCCGCCACCGGATAAAATGATCTTTTCAATCTTCTTGCCCTTAGCGGTGCCTTGAAAAAATTCACGCATGTATTCAATTTCATGAATAACCGGCGCCATTGTTTTTAAAATAAGCTGTGGCAGTTCCTCCTGTGCTTTATCGGAGAGTGAAGTGCTTAAATCAATCTTAAACTGTTCCGCTTGCTCAAAGCTTAATCCCAACTTCTCCGCTAAAGCGGCCGTGATTGAGGCTCCGCAAACTTCCAGGCTACGATTTAAAACCGGGATACTTTCCTGAACAACTGATAAATCAGTGCTATTAGCACCAATTTCAACAATCATCACGGTTGACAGGTCATTTCCGACCAAAGCTCTAACTAATGAGAATGTTTCAGTTTCTAAACTCGCCAACTCAAGTTTAGCTAAGCGAAAAATATCAACATAGCGACGAACTAATTTCTTGGGTGAACCAGTTAGAAATACGCGCACCCCGTCCTGATTATCGCTACCGCTAGAATCAGGTACTAGTTTCCAGTCAAGAATCATTTCTTCAAGCGGAAGTGGAATGACTTTTTTTGCTTCCTCCGAGACCACGGCATCCATATTCTTCCTTTCAGTCGGTGGCACGGTGATTATCGAAGAAAAAACCGAGAAAGTCGGCAAGGAGGCGGTCACGCGACTCGCTTTAATACCAGCTTCAGCTCGGACCTTCAAGATTGCCTGTGCTAAGTAATTAATGTCCTCGATTTTCGTGAAATTAACACCACTAACATTTTCACTGAAAGCGTAATTGGAGAGATGAATCTTCTTATTCTTCTGTCTCAACTCAACCATCTTTAAAGAGGAGTCACCGATATCGATGCCGAGATATAAATTGTCATCGCTAGAAGAAAATAAGCCCATAGAATAATAAAAAATTAACGCATTGCGCCCGCAACCGAAATTGTCATATCTGTCTTTCTAGTATATAATATTTACTGTCGGGCGACAAGGAAATACGTTTATATTGTAACACGAAACGAGCAAATAAAAAATAACACTATGAATTTTTTCAGCCGCTACAAAAAAATTTGGATGATTGTCGCCTTCTTAGGCGTCGTCGCCTTGCTGGCGTATCTGATTTGGAACTTTTTCTTTGCCTCAACTTTTACCCCGGCTGACCCACTCGCTCCCGGCACTAATATCGGCGGACTCACTCCCGCTGGCGATGGTGGCCCAAACTTTTCTACCTCCACCGGCAGCGGACAACTCTCATCAAGTGGCAGTATCAACGTGCCCTCAAGCGGTACCCCCTCCTTACCTAGCGACACCCCTCGCAGTACCGACGCAAGCGATTTAGCGGTTGGAGGCGTAACAAAAGTACAGGTTGCTGTAAATAGCCCAGTACTCGGCCCTTTTATGTCGAGTGGGGGTCAGTTAAATTATTACAACCAAGCTGACGGCAAATTTTATCGTCTTGGCGCCGATGGTCAGCCGATTACACTGAGCGATAAGACTTTTCATCAAGTATCAGACGTCACCTGGTCAACTGACGGTGCTCAAGCGGTCATTATTTATCCCGACGGTTCCAAAATTAGCTACAACTTTAATACGGGTAAGCAAGTAACTCTGCCTAAGCACTGGGAAGATTTCTCTTTCTCTCCCGATGGCAACCGCCTAACAGCGAAAAGCATTGGCGATGATGTCGAAAATAGATACTTGATTGTAGCAAACGCTGACGGCTCTAAAGCGACATCTTTGAGTGCCATCGGCAATAATGCCGATGATGTTTATCCCGTCTGGTCACCGAATAACCAAGCCGCTGCGATGTATACCCGCGGCGTCGATTTCAATCGACAAGAAGTATTTTTTGTCGGCTTAAACAACGAAAATTTTAAATCAACAATCATTAATGGTCGCGACTTCCGCCCCCTCTGGTCAGATAGCGGCGACAAACTTTTATATAGCGTCTACAGCAGCGACCGCGACATGATGCCGAGCCTCTGGATTGTAAATGCGCAGGGCGAAAACATTGGACAAAATCGCACCGAGCTCGGTCTGAACACTTGGTCGGATAAATGCACCTTTGCAACGAACAGTGACATCTACTGCGCTGTGCCTGAAAGCCTTCGTGAGGGCGCCGGTCTCTTCCCTGAGCTTGCCGACCAAACCTCTGACCTATTATATAAAATTGACTTAGCGACGGGCGTAAAGAAATTAATTGCCATACCGCAAACCGACGCGAACATCAGCAATATCATGGTCTCAGATGATCAAAGAATACTGTATTACACCGACAAGTTTACTGACCGTATCTACTCAATACAGCTCAGATAAATTCTAAACAACAATTCAATCACAAAAAAGTCGGCGCCCTCGCGCCGATTTTTATTTTTATTTATGTATAAGTTTTTTATCTCTTTTTTAAGACAACTTGAAAATAATATTTTTCCAGGACGCTGTTCAGTCTGCCATCACGCCGGCCCTGCAATTTGCCCAGCGTGCCGCGCCAGCATTAATCGTCTGCCTATTAGCTGCCCTTTGTGCGGACAAGCATCAGCGCGGGGGTTAATATGTTCAGAGTGTGCTGACGGTAATAATCTCAGCTTCGACGGTCTCATCGCCTACGCCTCATATGAAGACGCGAAGTTAAAATCTGCCTTACATGCCTTAAAATTCCAAGGAACGGTTGATATTGGGCTCTTGCTCGGCAAAATGCTCGGCCGGCGCCTTCTTTCTATTTGGCCAAGAGAAGAATCAGAGCGGCCACTGCTCATTCCCCTGCCCCTACACCCGCGACGAAAAAGGGAGCGCGGCTATAATCAGGCGCAACTCATCGCTGCTGGCGTCGCCGCTGTCACCGGCTGGCCGCTTCAAGGCGACGCACTAAAGCGAACGCGCTATCAAGCCCCGAGCTCTAGCCTGGGATATCGTCACCGGCAACAACAGGACAAAATCTTTGTCTACGAGGGCGAGAATATAAATAATCAAACAGTTATCTTGATTGATGACATTATCACCACCGGAGAAACAGCCTCAACGGCCGCGCAGGCTCTTAAAAATGGAGGCGCTGGCACCGTTGTGGTAGCAACTATTGCCAGGGCAGGTTAAAACCACTATTTTCTTTACAAATTCAAAATTAAAGTATATACTTATCTCAGCTTTCCTGATTGTTGAGTCTACCAAGCTCAAGTATAACGCCGCTAACACGGCCTAAAGGAAAAAAAATTAAGCGCTCCGCTCGGCGGAGAAGCTGGGTGGAACCGCGAGACCATAATAGTCCCGTCCCGGCAGAAACAGTTGTGCTGTTTTTGCGAGGAGGGGACTTTTTTTATTTATAAACGAATTTAAACATATGACAAACATCGAAACTAAACGACACTCGCTTGCACACTTGCTGGCCGCTGCCGTTACTGAAATGTGGCCAGAGGCGAAGCTCGCTATTGGACCAGATATCGAAAATGGCTTCTACTACGACATTGATTTTAATGGCGAAAGTATTAGTGATACCCAACTAAAAGACATCGAAAAAAAGATGGCGCATCTTGCCAAGCAAAACCTTATCTTTACGCGTGCTGACAAAAATATTGACGAAGCCTTAACTTGGGCGAAGTCTGAAGGCGGAATATATAAAGAAGAGCTCATTGGCGGTTTAAAAACTGAGGGGGAAACACAAGTTAGTTTTTATACCGTTGGTAAATTTACCGATCTCTGTCGCGGGCCTCACGTTGAAAATACTAAGGAGATTAAACCAAACAGCTTTAAGCTCGATAAGCTCGCCGGCGCTTACTGGCGCGGTGATGAGAAAAATAAAATGCTCACCCGTATTTACGGTCTCGCTTTTGACACTAAAGAAGAGCTTGATGCCTACTTAAAAATGATGGCAGAAGCGGAAAAGCGCGACCACCGCAAACTTGGTAAAGAACTTGATTTATTCATGACTCATGAGTACGCACCGGGCATGCCCTTCTTTTTGCCAAAAGGCATGATTATTCTTCAAGAATTAATTCAATTTGTACGTAAGTATTCCTACGGACCTGGATATCGCGAAATAAGAACGCCGCATTTACTTAATGCTGAGCTCTGGAAAACATCTGGCCACTGGGGTCATTATCAAGAAGATATGTTCTGCCTGCATCACGCCGAAGATGACATTGATATGGGCATAAAGCCGATGAATTGCCCGGCACACATGCTTGTCTTTAAGCGCGACTTAAAGTCATACAAAGAGCTGCCCTTGCGCCTTGCCGAAACAAGCACCCTCTACCGCAACGAAAAGTCTGGCACTCTGCACGGCCTCACACGTGTGCGTAGCCTTTCTCAAGACGACTCCCATATTTTTGTGCGCCCCGACCAAATCCTCGGTGAGGTTACTGAACTCTTACATAAAATAAAAAACATCTATGAAATATTCGGCTTAGAAATTGATGAAATTCATCTCTCTACCCGCCCCGAACAATTCCTGGGTGAAATTGAAGACTGGAATAAAGCTGAAGCTAGCTTAAAGCAAGCACTTGAAGATGCTCACCTCAAGTATCAGATTAACGAGGGTGACGGTGCCTTCTATGGACCAAAAATTGACGTGAAGGTAAAAGACGCAATTGGCAGACAGTGGCAACTTGCCACAATTCAACTCGACTCCCAGATGCCTCAGCGCTTTGAACTTAAATATACTGACGCTGACGGCTCCGCCAAAACCCCAATTGTTATACACCGCGCCATTCTCGGCTCCATCGAGAGATTCTTTGGTGTTATTATTGAACACTACGCCGGTGCCTTCCCCGTTTGGCTCTCGCCAGTACAGGTAAAGCTTGTGTCCGTCTCCGAAGCACACATCCCCGCCTGCAAACGGCTAGCTGATGAATTAATAGAAGAAGGCATTCGCGTCGAGATTGATGAAAATAACGAAACTGTCGGGAACAAAATCCGAAAGGCGGTGAACGAAAAGGTGTCCTATATGCTTGTTATCGGCGACAAAGAGGCAGAGGCAACAAATCTCAGCATTCGCGATCGCGGCGCCATGGAAACACGCGAAATTAGTCGCGAAGAATTCATATCTGAGGTAAAAAACAAGATTGCTAATCATCAATAGAATATTGCGCATATCAAAACAGACGGCATTCACACCCGTCTGTTTTTATGATAAGATAGGCATATTATTAATTTAATCAAATTACTATGAATAAAGATAAGAAGCAGCGCCTTACTTGGGTTACTGGGGCCATTGTCGTGGTTGCCGTTGCCCTCGCCATGATGGCGCTTGGTCGCAACAGCAGCGAAAGTTATGATAAAGATAAGATGACCCTATTCTACAGCGATTCCTGCCCACACTGCGAAACTGTTGAAGAATTTATCGACGAAAATAGTATTGATGAAAAATTTGACTTTCAGCGCTTAGAAGTTTCAATGAGTACCCGCAATAGTCAAAGACTCGCTGATCGCGCTCAGACTTGTGGACTAAGCCCAAACAAACTCGGAGTCCCCTTCCTCTGGACAGGTGACGATTGTTTAATGGGTGACGTCGATATTATTGAATACTTTCAAAGCTAATTATTATGAAAATGAAATACATCTTCACTGTTATCGGTTTTGGTTTATTAAAAGCGATTCCTGCTAAAGCGGTTTGCCCAGTCTGTGTCGTCGCCGTTGGCGCCGGGCTCGGCTTATCACAGTATCTTGGTATCGACGATACCATTGCGGGCACCTGGATTGGCGGCATGCTCGTTGCTATTAGCACTTGGACAATTGATTTCTTCAACAAAAGAAATTGGTTGAACCGTTTTAAAGCTGTGCGTAACGTCCTCATCTTTGTTGCTTACTACGCCATGGTTATCTGGCCTTTATACAATCAGGGGCTTATTGGTGCGAATGGTAATACCTTGGTGGGTATTGATAAGTTGCTCCTCGGTATCATTGGCGGCAGTCTTATCTTTGCCTTCGCCGTTTGGTTATATGAGTCTATGAAGAAGAAAAATGGCAAAGCGCACTTCCCCTTTGAGAAAGTTGCCTTACCCCTTGGTTCTCTGGCCCTACTTAGTTTTGTTTTTTATCTTTTAACATAACGCCCACGTCCTATGTCAAATGAAAATAACCCAATCAAAAATCTTCAGGATTTTATTGATAAAGCCGATTCCATGAAGAAGCAAGAAAAGATGGATCTCTCCTCTGATCAAGACCTCTCGATTGCAATTATGAATCTTGTCGGTATTGAAGAGCATTTCTTCTTCACTGGCGCGAAAACCGGCAAGAATGAATACTACGACCTCATTAATGAGGTTCGTGAAATGCGCAAAGACTTACTGAAACAGATTATTAAAGAATACGAAGGCGAAGTCTGGTGTATCTCCAAGCACCTGCTCGCCGCGAGTTACCGCCTAATGGAAGTCGGCACCAAGCAGCTCAGTCGGGGACAGAAAGAAGAGGCTTACAAGATGTTTAATAAAGCCTATGAACTATATTCCCTCTTCTGGGGCTTAAATATGAAGCTCATCGGCACAAGCGATGTAAAGAAAATCGATGATGAAGCGATTAATAAGCATGATAAGGAAAAGAAAGGTTTCGGCGCTAAGTTTGGAGAACTGGTACGTAAAGCGATTGATTGTTGCATTGAATAAAACTTCTGGATATAAAAAAGAGGGCCCCGTATTTTGGGGGCCCTTTTGTGTTTTGGAATAACCGTTTAGTACTCACGGGTACAAACATTCTTTGTGCACAATTTGTGCTGATGCTTATACCAACGATAAGCCTGGTAATTTATGTTGCGAATTTTTTTGATTTGCTCGTCACTGAGGATGAGCTTATCAAGTGATATGGCGTGAACCTTGTTCCCGAGGTCAACATATATTACGCTAATCTCGTAAAAATCGATGCTGCCTTCATCCGTTTCATGAGTGAGCGTCTCGAGCAGAAACCTCACCAATTGGTTAGGCTCGTACACGGAGGCGACGAAATCATCATTAGCGATTGAGCTTTGTGTGGTAAGAGCGTAATTACTACTACCAGCCAGATTAATCACACGGTCATAAGTAGCCATCGCTGCCTGATACTTGTCATAGTTTTTTAATTCCTTGCGCTGGGATTTGGCAAGTACAAGATCATTTAGCGCGATGACCTGCGGATCAGTTACCTTGTCGCTGTTACCGTCCATAAATAACGCATCTATTGTCCAGATATTTTCATCCTTGTTCAAGGTTATTGTTTCGGGATAATAGACCACTAAACGGTTTGCCTGTTCAGGCACCTTACTTTTTAGAACCGGTTTAGTCCAAGCAATGTGGCTATTGCCGTGTGACTGAGTTAATTGATCGGCGGCTGTTTGTGCGGCGCCTTTTTTCGATGCTTCCTTCATTGTTGCTGTTTTTTTGGTTAGTAATTGAGAATGAACATTACTCGTGATTATAATACATAATGACAATTTTGTAAAGAGTTAGATTCAGGACCTATTTTGCCCTCACCTTCGGTAAATTAAAAAAGCTCGGAATTACCGAGCTTTTTTTGATGCTAACTTTAGAATTAATTTAAGACCGCTTCAAGTGTGGCTAAGCCGCCATCTTCGATGAGAAGAGGGGCTTCCTCGGTATTATTACTACTACTGAGAGCGCAGGCCTTCATTTCTGCCTGATAGACCTTCCAGGCCTCCTGCTGAGAAGCGCGGGCGGTAGAAGCTATCTCCTTACTTGTCTCAGAGAATGTCTGCACACAAACCTTTAAATTCTCTGCTTGATTTTCAACAGAAGAAATCGCTTTAATCTGACATTCACCGCGAGCTGTTATAGCTAGGATTAATTTGTCAGAACTGGTCTTAGTAATGCCTTTGACTGCCTCGTCTTTTTTATTAATAGCGTCAGTGACACAGGGGATCATCTCGGCTGTAACTAAGCGGGACGGGGTTACCGGCTTATTTTCATTCACCTTCTTCGGAATTCCCCAAAGTGAGGTGCCGATTTTTGTAATCTGATTATAAAGACTTATAAACTGCGGGGCTAAAATCTTTTCAAGCTGTCCGCGAACGTTTGTCGTTGAGGTTCCTGCGGCTTGAGTCTGAGATTGAGCTTGAGCTTGATTTGTGTTTAAATTCTTCAGTCTAATTCCCCAAAGAGCGCCATCTTCTTTCTTCATAACCTTAAAATCTTTAATCTGATCAGGTGAAGGTATACGCTCGAGCATATTTGCTGTCCCTGAGGCAGCGCTCGTCGTTGTTAATGTCTGGCTTGTATTAATTAACAGCGGTCTATTTGTCGTATTTTCTTCCGCCTGTGCAGGCAAGAAGATAAAGGCGGCGCAGACCATCGCCAAAAGCAAAGTTAAGGCAAAAATCTTTTTCATATTGTTTAAATAATTATTAATTATCTTAATACAATTATAGCACGAATCAGACTATTTTAGGCTTTCCGCCCATTTTCCCGCTCTTAGCAGTTCACCCTCAATTAAGGGTCCCTGCTTATCTTTCACCATAAATTCAGCCGGTTCTCCGGCGTGAAGTCCGCCCATCTTCAAAAGAACCGCCAGCGTAGGAGCTGCCGCGTAGCCTAAAATCTTTATCACCATCCGAAAAAATAAGCTAACACTACTTGCAGGCATCCCCGTGCTGAAGACAGCAACCTTCTTGTTTAACCAAATATCAGTCGGTAGTGATTTAATAAATGTTTGCATCGCCGCCGTCGCGCGTCCGCCGTGAGTCGGCGTGCCGATGATAATTAACTCCGCCTCAGCCACATCTTCTTTGCGCGCAGATGCAATATGTATTAACTTTGCGTCTTCACCACGCACTCGGGCAACTTCCTCGGCAACCTTGCCGGTGTTGCCGTAAATAGAATCATAAATAATTGCTGTCTTCATATATTCTTTGCTAAATAAACAAGTTAATCGATTGATTGAAAGAAATCACAATGAGCATCATGCGGCACTTCGGCCTTCGCTTCATTGCAATACCCCGCTCCATTATCTAAAATCATAAAACTCGTACAACGCACGCACTGCGTCGCCTCCGTTTCCCAATCTTCTTTGTAATCAGCCTCTATCTCGTGTGACATAAGTATATAAAAATTATTATAATTTATTGATTCATCATTACCCCCGAGGTTCCTCGTCCTTGATCGAAAAGGGATTTAACCTCAGTGGCGGTGAGGGTGCGATTGTAGATACGTAGATTTTTTAGGTTACCTAAAAAGTGGTAATGATTATCATTATTATCACGCCCAATTCTAAAAGTATCCGTTGGCCACCTTGTTGTGCCGCTCCAAATATATGGCGCCTGCGCAATAAAATCGCCATCGATATACAAATAACTATTTGAACCGTCATTCATGCCAACAAAATGATGCCACTGTCCATCTTTATAATTTTTTCCGGATGTGTATAAATATCTAAATGACGTACCGTCATCAACCCCAAACTGAAGATCACCGTTGGTTCCTAAAGTTGCTCTGAGGCCATATGTAAATCCAAATAAGCCGGGCGTAATACCAGTGGTTGGCACTGTGCCTGTTGATTTAAACCACATAGATATAGTAAATTTAGGTAAAGGAAAAAAGGTGTTACCGGTTCCAAACCGAATATCACTATTTACCCCATTAAACACAGCTCCGTCACTTGTAATGACAGCATTTACATTCTGACCATTGCGACTAAAGGGGGTTAAATCAGTGACAATCTCCGAACCAGCTGCCCCTCCCTTAACATAGGCAGACGTGAGCGGCATATCTAATACTAAACCCTTACTTAATGATGAAGAGCTTAATTTTGGATTGTTGTGATCGTAAGCTCTTTTGATTTCATCAGACGTGAGAGCGCGGTCGTAGATTTTGACATCTGAGACTCTGGCTTTCAGCTTTCTGCTGGCGTAGCCGCCAATAGCGGTAAAAACCTGGCTTGTTCCACTTGAAGTAAGTGGGTCTGTCCATATTAAATTGCCGTTCGTATAATGTCTAATCACACTACCATCCCAAGTCGTCACTACTTGTGTCCAAGTATTAACTGGCAAAGCATCATTTGCGCTACAGCGCCAATACTCATTAATAAAATCATATGAAAAGTAACAGATTTGGGTGCCGACAATTTCCCAATAATCTCTCATTAAACTATGACGGCTGTCACCACCACTTTCGTTATACACCCAAGCTGATAAGGAAAACTTCGGCAATTTTGGAGTGTCTACAATATCAATAAGATCGTTTGAACCACCATCAAACTGCATTGCTGCATTTGCCTTGCCTAACCGGTCGGCTACTAGGTCTGACCCTCCATTTATGCCGTGCCTTGAGTATGCGCTTACATCAGTCGCTCGACCAGTCGTAGAATTATAGTTCTGTTCATTAAGTGGCCAATGGCCGATGAGTCCTTTTTCTAAGGAGGAAATCGTTAACTTTGGCTTTGAAGCTGAGTACAACCCTCTCACTTCTGCCTCCGATAAAGCACGATTATATACTTTAACACTGCCAAAATCTCCTTTGATCCATTCCCATGGACCAGATAGATACAGAGCTCCGGTGCCATAAGAGATGCTTCCAGATACTGTCTGACATTCTTTTTTTACACCATTAAAATATATACATTGCTGCTTAGTGGTGTTGTCAAAAGTCCCTGTAAGATGCACCCACTCATCCCAGTTTATTGATGAAGACCCGTAATACTGACCACTCAGACCATTTAACCCCCACTTAAATGTAGTTCCTGAAAGCTCTGTTGTAAAACCCGTCCAACTCGTGAAGATGACATGTCTTTTGCCTATGTCTTCTGGGCGATACCAATAACTCACAGTCAGAGAGGGGGTTTTGTAGCTTGAGCTGTGCGGTATGACCACCTCGTCATTTGTAGTTATAAACCTCATCGCCCCAGTACTCTTCCCGTCTTTATCAGGCGCAAAGGTAGCTGGATTAGTGGAGACGGCATGATTACCATTACCGCTCTGGTCGGTGAAGGTACGCGTGCCAGAATTATAATTACCTTCACTAAAATCAATATCAATCACTAAGCCGTCACGATTGTTATTCTGACCATAGCCTAGAGCCCAGCCAGACACAACAACGCTGGCGATTAAAACAAGTCCGGCGATAATAATCTTATTATAGCGACGCTTAGGTTTGAATAATTTAATCATAATTATATTATACCAAATTTATACACATCTGATAAAGAATACTGGCGGTATTGTGCCGCGGTCATGATTGTAAATACAAAAACGAGCGCTTATTACGCCCGTTTTATACATTGTCTTACTTATTCAGTTGTATTACCATCAAATTCCTCGTCATTTTCTTCGGCCAACTTCTTCGTTTTACGGACAATGCCGTCCTTGTGATGCGGCGGAGAGTATAGGGTATAAAGTTTCAGTTTCTTTTGAGGAGAAGTGTTAATAATATTATGTTCCGCCCCTGCTGGCACAATTATTGCTGAACCGTCCTCAACCTCATATTCATTGCCGTCAATAATAACTAGCCCCTGTCCCTGCTCAAACCGAAAAAACTGACCATTTTCTGCGTGAATTTCGGTGCCAATCTCTTCATTTGGCCTTAGCGTCATCAGCACCAGCTGCGTGTGTGCGCCTGTATATAGCACACGCCGAAAGTCGTCATTTTCAATTGTTTCTTTTTCAATGTTGTTGTTAAATCCTTTCATATTGTTAGTGCTTAATTAAGTAAAATGAGATTATATTATAGCATAAAATAGGACATTTTGAAAGGTATAAAAAAGGCATCTGCTTAACAGATGCCGTCGTAGTTCTAGATCGCCAAGTCGTAGGTCTCATCTTCCTCAACATCCAAAGCAATCATGCGCTCCCTCTTTTTTTCTTTGGGTCGCGCCAGTTGCTCATTAGTAACTTCTTTTCCCTGCTCTTCTTTTAGAACAGGCCTCTCTCTCGCTTCAACTTTTGTCTCCATTACTACAATTTTTAGAATGTCCTCACTATCATTTTATATTTGATTCGAAGAATTGTAAACCTCGCCATCAACTAAATGCTTTTTGATGAAACGAGTAATATAAGAAAGCATGTCGTCTTTTGCTAAAGGAGGACTCTCAGCAATCCAAACTGCTAAATTATATAATTCCTTGCTATCCACACGAAGCCACTTCCCATTTTTTAGTAGAAATATTAATAAGGATGCAACCGCTATTCGCTTGTTGCCGTTCTGAAATGGATGATTTTTAATTAATAAATAAAATAGCACGGCCGCCTTTAAATTCATCCCCACATAAAGACTCTTTTTTTCAAATCGAATAAAAGGCGTGGCGATGCAACTTTCAAGTACATTAGCGTATCTGGTTTCAAATTGCGGAATCGGCTCATCCCATTCCATTGTATCAGCTGCCAAGCGGTGAGCTAAGTATTGTATTTCATTTAGCGTTAAAGACTTTATCATATCAATGTAGACTTATTCTTTACCTAGCAATTTAATGGTTTCGCCGTATTCACTCAATACCCTTTTCACCCCCCGCTCAATTGCCTTCTTGTCACCAGCTGATAATTCTCGGTTAGTTATATCTGATAAGTCATTACTATTAATAACATAATTCCGCCCAACCTTTTGCGCCTTAAGTTTTCCCTTTTTTATATAATTAAAAATGGCGACGCGGCTAAGCCCCATCATATCGGCAACCTCCTTCACTGAGTACATTTTTTCTTTATTATTTACCATAAATATATGTTAATTTATATATCTATATTAACATATGTTAATTTTATTGTCAATATTAACGTGAATGCACCCACAACAAAGCCCCCGGAAAGTCACTAGGCTTTGCCAAAATTAGTATTTTTATATACAATATACTTTTCTAAACTATTATAACCATCATGAGCAAAATCATCAGTATTTACGGACTACCAGCTGCCGGCAAAACAACTCAAGCCGAATTACTCGCCAAAGAATTCGGATTTATTCAATTTGGCATGGGCGACCGTTTACGAGCAGAAATTGAATCTGGATCAGCCCTTGGCCAGGAGATAAAAAAGTATGTTGATGAAGGTATACTTATTCCTGACGAGCTAATGTCACAGGTGATACAAAGCGTCGGGGCGGAAATTAAAGATAAAGGAATTGTTTTTGATGGCTTCCCTCGCATTTTGTCACAGGCGGAAATGTTACGGGTAATCACAACTGAAATTGGCATGGATGTCGATGCTTTCTTTTATCTTCACATCTCCCCTGAAGAAGCCTTGCGCAGAATTGCAGCTCGCTCACAGGATGGCGGACGAGAAGACGACAAAGACGCCTCTGCAGTAAAAAATAGAATGGACGTATTTAATACGCAATCAACTTCACTCAAGGATTATTACGGCTCCCGCGGCAAACTAGTCGAAATCGACGGCGAACTGAGCATCGAAGAAGTATATGCCGAAATAAAGAAACATTTATAAGGCCTTTTATCAAAAAAGACCCGCTCTAGGCGGGTCTTTTGTTATCATTAGAATTAAGCAAATTCTGAAAAAAATTACTCCTTATCCGTAAACACCACTAACCGGCCAGAATAACTCTTAGTCTCGTTATTCCAGATACCGTCACAAGTAATAATGTTGAGATGAGACCGTCCGTCATCTGAAATGAAAACACTACTTGTATCCGCAAGTGAATCAAAACTTTTACTTTCGCGAACAAGAAAAGTAATAATATTACCCATTTCATCTGTAACATACACCTTATCGCCCAGTACTAGTTTGTCTATATTATTAAACGCTTCTGTGTCCGCCGCTTTTAACCCAGAATGTCCCGCGATAACGGCACTGCCGATATCCCCTGGTTTCTGCCCTAAATCATACCATCCAATACTATTTATATTGTCGGGCATATCCATAGCTCCGTCTGCAGTAATACCAACACTTTCAAAAGCGGCATCAACCTCTATCGCTGGAATACTTAGTCTCACGGGCACACCATAACTTACATTCACAATCTGAGGCAAAGTGACGGAATCCGCTACTGGAGTAAAGACGCTTGGCGACTGTTGCTTAAAATTGTAAATGAAAACTAAGACAACAGCGATTGCCATCAACCCAAGTGCTAGAAATATTTTTGTAAGATTTTTTTTAATAAAGTTATTTCTTAACAAAAGGCCAAACTAGTGTTAGCTCGGCCTTTTCTCAGATGAACTAATAAATTATATTATTTCCCGCTCGGAGCAATCCCGGCATTTGGAAAAGCTGGAGCCGAAATGACAACTGGGGTTGGGGTTGAACTGGTCGCCGGAGTTACAATCGGCGTTGTGGTTGCAACTGGTAATTCGATTATTACAACCGGGGTAGAAGTAACGATTGGGGTAGGCTCGACAATAACAGGGACAACGGGAGCGGCGCAAACGGCTTTAGTGACAGTACTAGAATCTAAAGTAACAGCTCCGTTGCGTGCTAATACTCTGCCTTCAACGTTAGCACCAGTAGTCAGAGTAGCTGATGTAAAGGTAATGATGTTTCCTTTGAAAACAGAATTAGCGCCCAGGGTTGCTGAGCTGCCGACGTACCAAAATACATTACAAGCCTGCACGCCATTGATCAAGCTGATAGTGCTAGCGCCATCGGTAATCAAGGTTGTAGCAGTTTTAAAGATAAATACAGCATCTGGATCTCCTTGTCCGTCAAGCGTTAGGGCTCCAGTAATAGCGAAGGTTCCATCAGCGGAATCATAGATGCCGGGCATTTGAGTTGTGCCACCAAGTTCAGTAGGAATGGTAGAAACCGGTGTTTGCCCTGATAAATTGAGGTAAGCTGTAGTTAAATCAACCTGGGCTTGTACAGCGGCCGGATTAGCTACTTGAGTGAGCCCGTTAATAACACCCTCAGGAAAGCCAGTAATTGATGTTCCTGGAGTTATTCCCAGGTCGCCATTGATTACGCTAGACCCGGTATTTGTAATCGCGGAGCCAGCTAAAACTGCAAAATTGTCAGCTGTGCCAAGACTTACCTTTGTGGCTGCATTTGCTCTCATTAGCCCAAAAAAACCGATCGCAAGCAAAAGAAAGACTATAGGTGTAATTTGAAGAAAACCACTCAATTTAAACTTTTTCATAAAATTCTAAATTTATTCATTACACCATAGATTAGACCACTATGCATGTGCGCTAAGTATACACTGTCTACATGATTAAGCAATCTAATTCCTAACATCGGAAAGATATCAAAAAATAAGGCTAGGCCTTATTTTTAGCTAACTGTGAACTGTACCCTATGTAGTAGACACTTTTAAACCCTCTACCCACCCCCTTTGTTTTGAGCCAAAAGATGGTTTCTATACTCTATCGGGGCCATTCTATTTCTCGACCACTGTTTCCTATGATGGTTGTAATATAACATATAATCACTAATCTTAGAATATGACTCTGCAAAGCTTTGGCACTTTTTGTAATCAACCTCATCTTTTAAATGACCAAAGAATGACTCAATTGGGGCATTATCAATACAACTGCCTTTACCAGACATAGATTGCATCATC
>JAUYNJ010000006.1 GCA_030696105.1 bacterium | reverse complement strand
ATGGTTTAATACCCAAAAATAGTTGGTGAAAATGCCGTATTTGTAGTAATATTAAATCAGAATACAAAACAAATATAAAACAGTTAATAGTATGGTAAAAAAAACGCTGTATTTTGTGCGGGAGTAAAAGAATAATTAAATGGGGATTTCAATGTGCAAGACAACGGTATAGATGCCAACGATGCCATCAATTATATGTCTGGAAAAATAAAGGCAAGTCACTAGATAGACAAAAAATCTGGTTTAGAAAATGGGTCATGAAACGAATGACAATCGAGGATATAGCTAAACAAAAAAAATGTTCAGTTAACACAATTCATCGGTTATTTGATAACTTTTTAGATCATCCGCCAACGCCGCAGATTCAGCCGAATGACAATTGTCATTTAATGATTGATGGGACATATTTTGGCGATATCTGTTTGCTTAATTATTTCGATAACAATCTAAAACATCTCCAGTATTTTGAGATAGTGAAGAGCGAAAACTATTTAGATTATAAACTTGGGCTGGAGCTGCTAAAGGTAGCTGGATTAAACATAGTAAGCATCACCTCAGATGGCGATAGAGGCCTCATTATGGCTATAAATGAGGTTTTTCCGGGGATAGTGCATCAACGCTGCGTAATTCATGTTCAGAGAATGGGACTGGCATATTTAACAAGAAATCCTAAACAACCAGTTGGAAAAGAGCTAAAAACAATAGTTTTAGATTTACACAAAGTATCCAGTCAGGGAGGACGCGTGGAATGGATTAATCGATATAGAAATTGGGAAGCTAAGTATCATGATTTATTAAAAGAAAGAACTGATTTTTTCTCAGACAAAAGATTATATAAACACCACGGAGTTAGGCAGGTGCGAACATTAATTAATAATACTTTACCTCACTTATTCCATTATCTAGATGATCCAAAAATACCAAAATCAACCAATGGTCTAGAATGTCGATTTTCTTACTTAAAAAACAACCTCCGAGTTCATCGAGGGTTGTCTAAAGAGCATAGAAAATCCTTCTTGCTCTGGTATAATTGGTTCAAGTATAACGATTAATTCACCAACTATTTTTGGGTATTAAACCACTTAAATTGACCGTCTGCCTTCGCTTTGATATAATAAAAAAAAGGTTGGAGGACCTATTTTTATTGCAATATAGCCTCGAAATTACTCAATTTTTTTATTTAATATCAGCTCAAAAATTGAGCTTAACTGATATGATTCTAACCTGGCTCGGACATTCCTGTTTTAAGATGCAGGATAAGATTGGTCCTGATGGTATTACGGTTGTTGCTGACCCCTTTGGTAAGAAGTATGGCTTAAAAGTGCCTAGCTTTGAGGCAGACATCGTGACTGTTTCACATGATCATGAGGACCACAATAATATTGATGCCCTGCGTGGCAATCCTTTTGTTATCGACTGTCCTGGTGAGTATGACGTGAAAAATGTCTTGATTGAAGGGGTTGATTCATATCACGATGAAACAAACGGCAGCGAACGTGGACATAATACGATTTACCGCTTTGTCATCGACGATATCTCAATTGTTCATCTTGGGGACCTAGGTCAAGTGCTTGATAGTGCGCAGCTGGAGAAGTTGGCTGGAACTGATATTTTACTCATTCCTGTTGGTGGTAAATATACCCTTGATGCGAAGAAGGCGGTAGAGACGATTGCGCAAATTGAACCGCGCATCGTTATTCCAATGCATTATAAGACTGATGATTTGAAGATGGACGATATTGATGGTGTGGAAAAATTTGTTAAAGAGATGGGGCTCACACCGACTTATGAAGAGAAGCTAAAAATTAGCAAGAAAGATTTGCCGAGCGAAGATATGGAGCTCGTAATTTTGAAATACTAAACAATCAAAACTAAAAATTCAAAATTAAAGCGTTGCGTGGCCTCGTTTGAATCTTGAGTTTTGAAATTTTGAATATATTTATTTATGAATCACCCAAAGAAAGAAAGAACTTTTGTTATCTTAAAACCGGACGCAGTACAGCGTGGTTTAATTGGCGAGACAATTAAGCGCTTTGAATCCGCTGGTTTGAAATTGACCGCAATGAAATTCACGGTCGCTGACGAAGATAGGCTTTGGAAGCATTACAATAAAGATGATGCTTGGTTTCAGAAAAAAGGTGAATTGTCAGTAAAAAACCGAATCGACATGGGCATGAGCGCTGATAGGGAGCCAATCGAATATGGAAAGGATATTGTTCGTGCCTTGGTTAAATTTATGAGCTGCTGCCCGGTAGTCATGATGGTCTGGGAAGGTAATCAGGCCGTGGCGGTTGTGAAAAAAATTGTTGGCGGAACTGAACCGACAACTTCTGACGTCGGCACTATTCGTGGTGATCTGACTCTCGATTCCTACGAATTATCAAACCGTGATGAAAGAGCTGTTCGTAATCTCGTGCATTGTTCTGATGAGGTTAGTGAAGCGGAAAGAGAAATAGCTTTATGGTTAACAGCTGAAGAAATTATGTCGTATCGCTTAGTTAGTGAGCAAATTTTATATGACGTCAATCTTGACGGCATTAAAGAATAAAAATTATTATGTCCAATCAGGAGGGGCAAAATCAAGAGGAGGCCAGAAAGCTGAAAATACTTAAAATTGGTGTCTGGTCATTTTCTATTATTTTACTCGTCATCTGGCTTGTTAGTCTTCGTTTTTCTGTTGGGAAAAATATTTCGCCGGCATCAAGCGCGGATGCAAATGCCTGGCAGGCGGAGTTTAGTGAAACAATTAGCACAATTCGGCAAAGCCTTGAAACTGCTACCACTGATGAGACTGCAAGCTCCACAGAAGTAACTGAAAAGGGCCGAGAGTTTATTGAGGATTTAAAGAATGGTGTTGAAAATATGAAGCCAGCAGTTGATACAGAAGATATTTCGGCGGCGACATCAACCGAAGACATTCTAAATGAACTAGAAAAGCGCTTGAATGCTTCCACGACCCCAGTAATTGCCCCTGAAGTTGTTATTCCCAAAACAAGTTGTCCTGAATATATAAATTGTATGCCGACTATTGGTGAAGCTCGCCCCTGCTTAATTCCGCCGGGATGTGAGAATTATACACAAATCGCTTATTGATATGAAAAAAGACAAAGAACCGAAAGACCTGGCAAATAGCAAGGAAGCATTAACTAGTGATCAGCGGCACACGGCCTTCGGCATTGTGCAGGACCAACCATTAGTTGAAGAAATGAGCCGCTCGTATTTAGAATACGCGATGAGCGTCATTGTTTCGCGCGCCTTGCCTGATGTGCGTGACGGCATGAAGCCGGTGCACCGCCGCATTTTGTATGCGATGTGGAGTATTGGCTTAAGAGCTAATGCAAAATTCCGTAAATCAGCGACGGTCGTCGGTGAAGTTTTAGGTAAGTATCATCCGCATGGTGATAGCGCTGTTTATGAATCAATGGTCCGTTTGGCTCAGGATTTCTCCATGCGCTACCCCCTTGTTCGCGGTCAGGGAAACTTTGGTTCAATGGATGGAGACAGTGCAGCAGCGATGCGTTATACCGAGGCAAAGCTTGCTGGCATTGCTGAAGAAATGTTGTTTGATATTGAGAAAGACACCGTTGATTTTATTCCAAACTATGACGGCTCTCATCAAGAACCGCGCGTCTTACCAGCAAAATTACCAAACTTGTTATTAAATGGCACGATGGGTATTGCGGTTGGTATGTCGACAAATATTCCGCCTCATAATCTCGGTGAATTAGTACTCGCCATTACTCATTTACTTGAAAATCCAGAAGCCAGCATTGAAGATTTAATGCAGTTTGTTAAAGGGCCCGATTTTCCAACTGGCGGTATTATTTACAATCAAAAAGATATATTAACTGCTTATGCAACCGGCAAGGGCGGTATCGTTTTGCGCGGCAAAGCAGAAATTGAAGAACAGAAAGGCGGAACATTTCAGATTGTCGTTAGTGAAATTCCATATCAAGTAAATAAGGCTGATCTAGTCGAAAAAATTGCCGATCTAGTGAAGGAAAAAAAGCTTGATGGTATTAAAGCCTTGCGCGATGAGTCTGATAAGGATGGCGTGCGCATCGTTGCAGAGCTAAAGAAAGACTCTTATCCAAAGAAAATTCTCAATGCTTTATATAAGCACACCTCACTGCAAACCACTTTTCATGTGAACATGTTGGCGCTTGAAAACGGCATTCAGCCGAAGGTGATGACTTTAAAAATGATTCTTGAGGAATTCATTAAGCATCGTGAAGTGGTTGTGCGTCGTCGCACACAATTTGAATTAAATAAGGCGAAAGACCGCTCACATATTTTAGAAGGACTGCTTATTGCCTTAAAGAATATTGATGAAGTTATTAAGACGATTAAAGCTTCTAAAGATAAGGAAGTTGCGAAGGCGAATTTAATTAAAAAGTTTAAACTCTCTGAACGTCAAGCAACCGCGATCTTAGAAATGAGATTGCAGAACTTAGCCAACCTTGAAAGCCTCAGAGTACAACAAGAGTGGGAAGAAAAACAGAAATTAATTAAAGAATTGGAAGCAATCTTAAAATCTGCGAGTAAAATTCGGGCAATTATTAAGGATGAAATTACTGGCATTGCTGAAAAATTTGATAATCCTCGTCGTACCGATGTCGTAGCTCACGGTATTAAAGAATTTAGTCTTGAGGACTTAGTGCCGAATGAAGAGACGATGGTGATGATGACGCGTGACGGCTACATTAAGCGTCTCGAGCCGGATACTTTCAAAGTGCAAGCTCGCGGCGGCAAAGGTGTTATTGGTTTAACCACCAAGGAAGAAGACACTGTGCAGTTCATGTTTACGACTTTCACACACAGCGATATTCTATTCTTCACTACTCGTGGTCGCACCTTCCAGCTGAAGGTTCATGAAATTCCTCAAGCTTCACGTACAGCGAAGGGCAATTCAATTGTAAACTTCTTACAACTAACAGGCGGAGAGCAGGTAACATCTGTTTTACCACTTGATAAGATATTTGGTAGTAAATATTTATTCTTTGCTACCGAAAAGGGTATTGTTAAAAAAGTCGAACTATCCGCTTTCAGTAACGTTCGACGCAGCGGTCTCATTGCCATTAAAATTAGAGAAGATGACCGTCTGATTTGGGCAAAGCCGACATCTGGTACTGATCATATTCAACTTATTACCGCGAAGGGTCAGGCTATTCGCTTTAAGGAAACCGACGTGCGCGATATGGGGCGTAACGCCTCTGGTGTGCATGGTATTCGTTTACATAAGGATGATGCGGTGGTAGGCATGGGCGTCGCTAAAATTGAGAAAGACAAGAAGCGCAACTATCAGATTCTTACTATCATGACCAAGGGTTACGGTAAGCGTACCGATTTATCTGTATATAAAGTACAAGGACGTGGCGGCAGCGGTATTAAAACTGCTAAGGTTACTGACAAGACTGGTGATATTAGTAATGCCTTCTTAGTTAACGCTGATACCATGGATGATCGCGACTTAATCGTTATTTCCGACTACGGACAGGTGATTAGAACTCCCTTCAAGGAGGTTAGTGTCTTAGGTAGAGACACGCAAGGCGTACGCGTTATGCGTTTCAAAGACGCCGAGGACCATGTTTCTAGCGTCACCTGGGTTTAAGAACAAATTCAGCTAATTTATATAAAAACCGCCAAATGGCGGTTTTTTAGCCCAAATAACACGTAGACTGCCAAAGAATCACAAAACAAGCTATAATAATTATATATATTACTCAAATAAACTATCAAATATGTCTGAATCTTCATTTGTTGTCCTCGCTATCCTTCTGCTCGGCGGATTAGGTGTAATTATTTTCTTATTAATGAAAAAGAAAGCGCCGGCTGATGACACGCAGTCGCTCGCAATGCTAGAACGTATGGCGCAGCAGTCGGAGAAACTTTCGCAGCTCGCCGTGCAAAATACTGATTTACGAAAAGAGCTAGATTTGAAATTAAGTGAAACTCACCGCGCATCTCAGGGTCAGTTTGAACAGACGACTCGCATTATTCAAAATATCACTGGTCAGTCGGCGAAGTTAATCGCCGAAGTCACGGAAAAACTGGCGAAGCTCGATGAAACTAATAAGCAGGTCGTTAATTTTTCATCGCAATTACAGAGCCTGCAAGATATTTTGAAGAATCCGAAGCAGCGCGGTGTGCTGGGTGAATATTATCTCGAAGAAACTCTCAAAAATGTCTTACCACCGAAATCATATGCATTGCAGTACTCGCTCGGTAAGAATGAAAAGACCGGGAAGGAGTTAATTGTAGATGCTGTTGTTTTTGTAAAGGATAAAATAATTCCGATAGACGCGAAGTTTTCTCTGGAAAATTATGAACGTCTGTTGAATACGACTGATCCGGAGGCGCGTAAAAAAATCGAAGTATTGTTTAAACAAGATTTGAAAAATCGCATTGATGAAACATCCAAGTACGTCATGCCCGAGAAGGGCACACTTGAATTTGCCTTCATGTTTATTCCGTCGGAGGCAATTTACTATGACTTGCTCGTTAATTCAGTGGGGTCAGTTAAAGTCAATACTCGCGATTTAATTGAGTACGCTTTCCGTGATCGTAAAGTTATTATTGTTTCGCCTACCTCTTTTCTCGCTTATTTGCAGACCGTACTGCAAGGTCTTAAGGCGATGCAAATAGAAGAACAGGCGGTTGAGATTAAGGCTAATATCGAAAAACTAGGAAAGCACATGTTAAGTTATGATGAGTTTTTACGAAAACTTGGCACCAGCCTTTCTACATCGGTAAATCATTATAATAACGCTTATCATGAGTTTAAAAAAATTGATAAAGACGTTATTAAAATCACCGGCGGCACCAGTCAAATCGAGCCAATGAAAATTGAGTCGCCAAAATAATATGGTCGAAAGAGATGTTCATAAACTTAACGAGTTGCAAACAGCGATTATAAAAACTGTCATCTTTTTTGATATGTTTTCTTATCCGCTGACCTCCTATGAAGTGTGGCGTTACCTGGGGTTAGCCGCTGAATTCGCAGAGTCAGACAAGGAGGTGCGCGAACTCGTTAAAATGGGCTTTCTCGTTGCCACACAAGGTTTTTATTATCTACCGGGACAAGAACGTTTGCTCGGTGTCCGTAAGCAACGATACCATTACACCAACCGCAAGCTCAAAATTGCGCGACGAGCCGTTCGCTTATTCAAATTATTGCCCACTATAAAATTTGTCGCCTTAAGTAATTTAATTGGCAGACATAACTTAAGGGATGGCAGTGATATCGATTTATTTATTGTTGCCAAGCCAAACCGCATTTGGATTACCAGACTTTTCTGTGCGGGCTTAATGAAGGTTCTTGGTCAGCGTCCGACTGATACCGAAAAAAGAGATAAAATTTGTTTGAGTTTTTACATTGATGCTTCTCACTTGAATCTTAGTAATTTAGCAGACGGTCCCGATGATGGTTACTTTCATTATTGGCTGGCTGGCCTGCATCCACTATATGATGGAGGCGCTTATCATCATCAACTGATTGGCGAGAATGAATGGTTGAAGCAGTATTTACCCAACGGTGCCTTTGTAGTTAATAATCAATCATACCGAGAGTCCCCACGTTATTGGTTGGGTGAAAATATTGTCGTCGTTTTTTGGCGCAAGGGGATTGATTTGCTTGAACGCGGAGCCCATCGTCTACAGATGATTATTATGCCTGAAGCCTTGAAGGAAAAGGCTAATGTCGATTCTTGTGTGATTATCCGCCCTGGTGTTTTAAAGCTTTATCTTATCGATCGTCGCTGTGAAATAATGCGCCGCTATCAAGAGCGTCTGCGCCGCTTTTTTAATGAATAAGAAAAATTGGGTACGCCTAAGTCTCGGTTTGTTATTACTTACCGCCTTAGTCCTCCCTTGGCAGACAAAACATATCCTGTGTTCCTCCGTAAGTGATTACTGGGAGATTTCGATATACGCCAGCACCGTTTTGATTATACTTTCAATTTTAACTCTTATTCCTTCCGGGCTTATTCGGCTTAGTCAGTTTAAAGAGATGCCGCGTCTCTGGTTGTATAGTGTCTTAGTTATTCTCATCGCTGGAGCTACCTCAGCCTTTTTTTCTCCTTATCCGCTATTGTCGTTCTATGTCCTGTCCCTGCTCGTGCTCAGTTTGGTCTTTTTTGTATTTATACAAGCCTTACCTAGCTCTTGGAAAAGAGGTCTGGCTTTAGTGTTTATAGTAAGCCTGTCTTTACAGGCGCTTATTGGTTTTTATCAGTTTACAACGCAGTTATCATTTGCAAGTTCAATTTTAGGAATTGCCAGTCATAGCGCGGCCGATTTAGGCACCGCTGTTATTGAAACGGCGGACTGGCGGTGGTTGCGTGCCTATGGTGCCAGCAGTCATCCTAATGCCTTTGGGGGATTAATGGCTGTGGGCGCGATAGCGAGTTTAATTTTTTATATTCGTTCTAAGCAATTAAATGCACGCATTTTTTTTGCCTTTTTGTACGTACTTTTTTTACCAGCGGTGCTTGTTTCCTTTTCTCGTGCCGCAATTATGGCATTACTTGTTGGGCTAGCTGCTGTCATTTACGAAAATCGTAAGGCTCTACGTTCGTCCTGGAAGATGACAGTAACAATAGTTTGTCTTGGTATCATTACGACCACAGCTGTTTTAACGCTTTACTTCCCGCTGTTTGCTGCTCGTTCCGATATGTCAAATCGCCTGGAGCAAATGTCGATAGCGGATAGAGGTGAACTCAATCAGAGAGGCTTGGATAATTTTCTGGATTACCCAATACTGGGCACGGGACTTGGCGCTTCAACTATCGCTGACAGTCGGCGCATGCCGGGACTTGAGGCTTGGCACTTTCAACCAGCTCATAACTATTGGTTGCTCGCGGCCGCCGAGGGCGGCATCTTCTTTGTTTTCGGTTTAAGTGCCTTGTGGGCTTTTGCTTATCAAAAAAGCCGGCAACGCCGACTAGTTTCAATATTTGTAGTAATGTTTATGCTGACTTTGTTTGATCACTGGGTCTTAAGCTTGCCCCTTGGTTCGGCCTGGACCTTCTTCTTGTTTGCTTTGATATGGTAATGCCCCTGCAGGATTAATAAGTCCTGTTCTAGATTTATAAAGGCAATTTCAACCGGCGCCCAGTCCTTATCTGGCGCTTTTTTTATTTCCGATGACAGCGTTTCTCGAATAAGTCCGAGTAAAGTCGCCGCGGTTCCGAAGTAATCATTATTATCGACGTGAAACTTAACACTTTCGGCGTCGCGGATATAGCGCTTTTTGGGCTTAATTTGGTATGGCGGTGTTTTAGGCATTAGATGATGCTGATATATTTAGTTGGGCCGATAATTAAGTGGTCCAGAATTTCAACGTCGAGAATTTTACCAGCGGCGAGCAGAGTGTCGGTTATTTCGGCGTCCTCACGGCTTGCTTTCAGCACTCCAGAGGGATGGTTATGAGCGATAATAATAGCACTTGCACCATATTCTAAGGCGGGGCGGAAGACTTCTCGTGCCTGTACGAGGGAAGCGTCAACTGTGCCGATGGAAATTACTTCGTCGTGAATGAGTTGATAGTGGTTGTTCAAGTACAAGCCTCTAAACTGCTCCTTTTTAAGGGAGGCCATGTCTTTTAAATAAGTATAGGCTTGAGCTGCGTTGCGGATAGTGATTAAACCCCCGGGTTTTTTCTGAAATAGGCGACGACCTAATTCAAAACAAGCGACAATCTGACAAGCCTTATTCTCGGGAAGATTTAATTCCTTAGACATTACGGCTGGGTCTTTCTGAGTTGCAATTGCTTTTTCGCCATACTCGCGCAACAATCGAGATGCCATCGAAAAGACTTCCTCGCGTTTAGTGCCGACGCCGAGCACTACCGCCAATAATTCGGCCATACTAAGCGCGCCAGCTCCCTCTGCAATCATTTTTTCGCGCGGCTTTTCACCTTCAGCCATGTCGCGTACTCGTTTAATCTTATAACTATTGCCGTGAGTCAGAGTGCGAACAGCCGTATTTAGTTGATAAGGCATAATATAATAGTTAATATTTGGTTGATTATCTTCGCTTTCCATTATAACAGAGATGTGTTAAATTTAGAATATAAAATATACATATGACTAAACATAAAAAGATAGTATTGTCCAATAAAATGCCCTTAATTATAGCTCCCGTAGTAGGCGCTAAAACTGTGACGGCTCTGGTTATGGTTAAGACCGGTTCAAAGTATGAGACAGCCAAAGAAAGCGGTCTTTCGCACTTTTTAGAGCACATCTTTTTCAAAGGCACTGAGCGCCGTCCTAGCACTTTGATTATCTCAGCCGAACTTGATGTTTTAGGTGGAGAATATAACGCCTTTACCTCCAAAGAGTACACCGGTTACTATGTTAAGGTCGCTGCCGGCAAATTAGGAAAGGCCTTAGACATTTTGGGCGACATGCTGACTGGCTCCAAATTTGAAGCAGTGGAAATCGAACGTGAAAAAGGGGTTATTATTGAAGAGCTGAATATGTATGAGGATAACCCTCTGATGCACGTCGAAGACGTTCTCGAATCTTGCTTATATGGGGATACCCCCGCTGGTCGCGACACCATTGGGACGAAGGAAACGATAAAATCGTTTAAGCGTGCCGATTTCTTGCGCTATTTCAAACGGCAGTATGGCGCCAATAGCATGACTGTTGTCCTGTGCGGGGCGATAAGTGTAGCTGATCGGGTGGCGGCTTCACGTATATTTGGGTCTTTTCCTAAAAACAGCTGGCAAGACAAACAAAAAGTTAAAGAAAAACAATTGCATCCGGCCGTAAAGACGGTTTTCAAAAATACTGATCAGATAAATATGGCCTTGGCAGTTCGCACCTATCCTCTTGGTCACAAGGATGAATTAGTGATGAAGTTGTTAAGCGTAATTTTAGGTGGCTCGATGAGTTCGCGCTTATTTATTTCTCTGCGCGAGCGCTCGGGCTTAGCTTACTATGTACGCACTCATTCTGAGCACTACACCGACTCTGGCTATTTAAGTGCACAGGCTGGTGTACCAAAAGACAAGGCCGAGGCCGCAATAAAAATAATTTTAGAAGAGTATAAACGCATTTCTAACGAAGTAGTGCCGGCCGCAGAGTTGTCGCGCGCTAAAGATCTTGTGTCTGGTCGATTACTGATGCAACTCGAAGCTAGTGACGAAATTGCAAATTGGTATGGATTACAAGCGGTCACGCGGAATAAGCTTACTGACCCGGAAGAGATAGAAAAGAAATTACGAAAAGTCACGAGCGCCGATATTTTACGAGTCGCTAAAAGCATCATGAAGCAGAATAATTTAAATCTGGCGTTGATTGGGCCGGTGAAAAAAAGTAGTGATGCGGGCTTACTTAAATTATTGAAGCTTTAAAGATTAGTTATGTCTGCAAATAAGGCAAAACTTAATGCTGGTCAGCAAGCGGCCGTGCTCCATCGCAGTGGCCCGCTTTTAGTTGTGGCTGGCGCTGGTACTGGCAAGACGACCGTGCTTATTAACCGCCTGGCTTCGATTTTAGATACCGAAAAGCTGGACAGTGATCGCATTTTACTCCTAACCTTTACCGAGAAATCAGCTCAGGAGATGGAAGAAAGAGCCGACAGGCTGCTGCCATATGGTTATCTTGACTTATGGATTAATACTTTTCACGGCTTTTGCGAACGCATTTTACGCGAACACGCGCTTGATATCGGCTTGCCCGCTGACTTTCGGGTTTTAAGTGCAACTGAGCAATGGATGATGGTAAAGAAAAACCTACATTTATTCAATCTTGATTATTACCGCCCGCTTGGCAATCCCACAAAATTTATTTCCGAGTTATTAAAACATTTTTCTCGCTTGAAAGATGAAAATATTTCTGCTACCGAATACCTTGCTTATGCCGCTGAGGCTGTCGATACGGAAAGTGAGGAAGAGTATGAAGATGAGGCGGAAAGTATCCTTGAGGGTGGTCGTTTACTTGAATTAGCTGGCGCTTATGATGTTTATAATCGTCTACTACTTGATAATAGTTGGCTTGATTTTGGTGATTTAATCATTTACACCTTAAAACTTTTCCGTCAGCGCCCAAATATTTTAAAATATTACCATGATCGTTTTAAATATATCATGGTTGATGAGTTTCAAGATACAAACTGGGCGCAGTATGAGTTAGTGAAGTTACTGGGAGCACCTGAAAATAATATTATGGTCGTCGGCGATGATGACCAGGCTATTTATCGTTTCCGCGGAGCCTCGCTCGCAAACATCATGCAATTTAAAGATGATTTCCCGCAGGCGCCAGAAATCGTTTTAACTGAAAACTATCGCTCAAGACAAGACATTCTCGATATTTCTCACGAGTTCATTAAACACAACAATCCTAACCGACTTGAAGATAAATTGAAAATTGAAAAAAGTCTGCTTGCAAAAGGTGAGGCGGCGAAAATGGGGCAGCCACCCGTATTTCATTTATTAGATAAGCAGGAAGATGAGCTCGCCTTTGTCGCTGATAAGATAATGGAAATTTATGAGCGTGATTGCACCACAGGCAATGAAGATTGGACAAAATTTGCTATTCTCGCTCGCTCAAACGATGCTGCCGGTTTATTTGTAAAAGAACTTACTCGTCGTGGCATTCCAAATCAGTTTGTTTCTTTGCGTGGGCTATATTTCAAGCCGATTATTCTTGATTGCCTCGCCTACTTACGTTTACTTGATAACTATCATGAATCAACCGCCTTGTTCCGAGTGTTGGGACTCGAGCCTTTTAAGGTAACTCACGCTGATTTTATTAGCCTGAACCGTTTTGCACGTCTTAAGACCTGGTCCTTATATGAAACTTTAAACAAGGCTGAGCTTGTGCCGGATTTAAGTGCTGAAGCCTTACCGGCGATTAGGCGTTTACTCGACCTTATTAATAAGCATTCGGCCTTAGTGCAAACGACTTTACCCAGTCGTCTGTTCTTTAAGTTTGTCGAGGAGTCAGGATTGTTAAAGGGCTTAAATATTGATACTGATCAAGAAACTTTTTCATACTTAAATCAGTTTTATCAAAAAATTAAACGCTTTGAAGAAGGCATGCCAGAAGTCAAGTTAACAGACTTTATGGAGGCGATGAATCTGGAGCTAGAGGCTGGTGAAAGCGGTTCTCTGCGACTCGATTATATTGATGCTGAAACAGTTAAGGTAATGACGGTGCATGCCGCTAAGGGCTTAGAATTCCCCTATGTCTTTATCGTTAATTTGGCAGATAAGAAATTCCCAACAATTAACCGCAGTGAAAAAATTCCGCTGCCGGCCGGCTTAGTGAAGGAAATTTTAGTTGACTCAAAAGACGCTCACATTGAAGAGGAGAGACGTTTGTTCTACGTTGCTCTGACACGTGCGAAACAGGAATTATATTTGACTTGTGCAAAGGATTACGGCGGTGCCCGTGAGAAAAAAGTGTCACGTTTTGCGGAAGAGGCCGGCATTTTGCCGATTACCTCCGGGGCCTTAGTTGAAAAAAATGAATTATTACGTGACTTAGCTTCTGAGGGAGCAACATTTCTAGAGGAGCAGGTAAGCATTGATCAGTTGCCGAAGCGGTTTTCCTTTTCCCAGCTCGCTGCCTATGATACTTGCCCGTTGCAATATAAATATGCTTTCATTTTGAAAATTCCAGCCCTCTCAGACAAACCAAGTTTAATATTTGGTCGCTTAATGCACGCTATTTTTCATGATTATTTGAAAGCTTTTACAGCGGATTTCCAGGGCGGCCTGTTTCCCACGGAGAATAATGAAAATATATCCAGCTTTGAGCGCTTAGAACAGTTACTGACTCAGCATTGGGTCGAAGACGGTTACGAAAGTGTCGAGCAGCGCGAAAATTACCGTAAGAAAGCGAAGCAAGCATTAAAAGACTTTCATGCCTCACTGTTTGAGGGTGGCAAAACGCCACAACCCTATTTCCTGGAAAAGAATTTTTCATTCAAGATTGGCGGTGAAATTTTAAAGGGTGCGATTGACCGGGTTGATCGTATTGAAGGCGGCGTTGAAGTCGTTGATTATAAAACCGGTAAGCCTAAGGAAAAACTTGCCTGGCAAGACCGTCGGCAACTCATTCTGTATCAACTGTTCTTAGAGGAAGTTTTACAAATACGTGTTTTATCCTTAAAATACTATTATGTTGAAGGGGGAAAATCACTCGCCTTTGTGCCGAAAGAAAAAGAGAAGGATAAGTTAAAGGAGGAGGTGACCTCGCAGATTGCTGCAATTAAGGAGAGACGATTTCTACCGAAGCCTAGTCAGATGTGTCAGTTTTGCGACTTCAAAAATATTTGTGAATTCAAACAACGATAAATAAGTATGCAACACACTATGATCGGAAAATATTTCAAATGGCGATGGCTCTTATATATTTTATTTTTTGGTTTTTGGTCGTTATGGTTAGTACAGCAGAGGGTTGAAAATTATAGTCGTTATATTGTTGACGATTGTCTAGCTGATATTCGTGGCTCGCGTCCAGCTGCTTTAGTGTTGGGAGCTGGTGTTAAAGATACAGTTAGCCCGGTTTACGCTGACCGTTTAGAGACGGCTGCCGAACTATATCAAAAGGGCTTGGTGGAAAAAATTATTGTTAGCGGAGATCACGGCAAGGCTTACTATGATGAAGTCAATGCGGGCAAGGATTACATGTTGGCAAAGAATATCCCGGCCGAAGATATTTTTCTTGATCACGCTGGCTTTAGGACTTACGACAGCATTTATCGAGCCCGGGACATTTTTGGGGTAGACAATTTTTTAATCGTGACTCAAGATTTTCATTTGCCGAGGGCTTTGTATATCGCTAATCGACTGAATGTCACGGCCTGGGGTTGTCGAGCTGATAAGCGCTATTATTTAAATAGCAGTTACATGCAAAGACGTGAATATTTAGCATCGATTAAGGCTTGGTTAGATGTTAATATTAAAGTTAGACCGCGCTTTCTCGGTGAGCAGATTGATATCACTGGCGATGGGCGCGTTACTTGGGATGAATAATAATAAAAATATGTCTGAAAATCAGCGCTTGCTAGACCCGGAGGAAACAATTGAAGAGGCGACCTTAGAGACGACCCTGCGGCCGCGTTTTTTGCGTGAATATATTGGGCAGGAGAGCGTGAAGGCGAACCTAGAGATTGCGATTATGGCAGCGAAGCAACGCAAGGAGCCAATCGAACATGTTTTATTATACGGTGCTCCTGGTTTAGGTAAAACGACTTTAGCACACGTTATCGCTAACGAACTCGGCGCTAATATCCGCGTGACCTCTGGCCCGGCAATTGAAAAAGGTGGTGATTTGGCTGCAATTTTGAGTAATCTTGAAGAGGGCGATGTATTGTTTATTGACGAAATTCATCGTCTGCCTAAGGCGGTTGAGGAAATATTGTATCCGGCGATGGAAGATTATGCTTTAGATATTATTATGGGTAAAGGACCAAGTGCGCGAACCCTGCGTCTTGATTTACCGAAGTTTACGATTATTGGCGCGACGACGCTCGCGAGTTTACTATCTGCACCGCTACGCGACCGCTTTGGCTTATCTCACCATCTTGAATTCTATCAGGCCGCCGAAATGGAAAAAATTATTGCGCGTTCTGCTAAGATTTTGAATATTGATTTATCCTCTGAAACGGCAACCGCCATTGCCGGGCGTTCTCGTCGTACCCCACGTATTGCTAATCGATTACTCAAGCGAGTGCGCGATTACTGTCAGGTGAGAAATGAAGGAGTCATTAGTTTGGACGCTTGTCAGCAAGCATTCTCCTTGTTAGCGGTTGATCATCTCGGCCTCGATGCTGTTGATCGGAAGATTTTAGAAGTGCTTATCGACAAGTTTCGTGGTGGCCCGGTCGGACTCAACACCTTAGCGGCTGCGACTGGTGAAGAGATTGATACTTTGGAATATATTTACGAACCATATTTATTGCAACTTGGCTTTCTTGATCGTTCGCCGAGGGGGCGCGTGGCGACTGCTTCAGCCTATCAGCACTTAGGCAAGAAAATAAATGAGAACGGCCTACTCTAAACTAGCTATGCTTTCATTAAAAGACTTTAATTATATTTTGCCGCGAGAATTAATCGCGCAAGAACCAGTAAAGCCGCGCGACCACGCTCGGCTTTTGTGTGTGAGTCGACGCAGCGGTAAAATGCGTGACTCTCGCTTTGATAATTTAGTCACCGAACTTCAGCTCGGTGATGTGCTGGTCGTAAATGACTCTAAGGTATTCCCGGCGCGCCTGATTGGAACGAAAGAAAGCGGTGGGCGGGTTGAAATTTTTTTGCATCGTCATGAGCGGGCTGGCCGCTGGGAGTGTTTAGTGGGGGGACGTGTACGCGAGAACTTAAAAGTGAAGCTTAGTAATAAGCTACAGGCGACGCTTATCTGTGACCAAGGAGATGGTACTTGGTTAGTCGATTTTAATGTAAGTGGGGAAGAGTTTTATAAAATTATTGAGCGCATTGGTCGTATGCCCTTACCGCCCTATATCAACCCCGGAGAGTCAAAGCAAGCTGACAAAACAAACTATCAAACGGTATACGCCAATGACGCGCACACTGGTTCGGTGGCAGCACCGACAGCCGGTCTTCATTTTACTGAGCGCCTGCTTAAAAAAATAAAAGAAAAGGGAGTGAAGGTTATACACGTAACTTTACATGTTGGCCTTGGCACCTTTGCGGGTGTAAAGACCGAGGATATTCGCAAGCATCAGATGCATTCTGAATTTGCGTCCTTATCCAAGGCCTCAGCACAGCAGCTCTTGAAAGCGAAACAGAGGGGTGGGCGTATTATTGCTGTTGGCACAACGGCCTGCCGTGTACTGGAGTCATATGGACAGGCTGTAGCTAAAAAAGAACTAGAGCTGGGCGATGCCTATGAGGCCTGGACCAGTATTTTTATTTACCCTGGTTACAAGTTTAAACTTGTCGACGGCTTAATTACTAATTTTCATTTACCTAAATCAAGTTTAATAATGTTAGTTTCCGCCTTTGCTGGTTATGAAAATACGATGGCGACTTATCGACATGCAATCGCTGAAAAGTACCGTTTTTACAGCTACGGCGATGCAGCGTTTTTTACCTAATTTCATAATAAAAGAAGGCTTGCTTTTTGCCTAATTTTATGATATACTGTTTAAATATCGCTAACTTATCATCAATTTTTAATGAGAGTCTGGTTTTCTGCGGATGACTACGCTAACTTTATGTTTAAAAAATTTTTAATAATCGCTTGGGAGGGTGTTAAAGTAGTCGCAATCTCTTTAGCCATTATCATTCCAGTTAGATACTTCCTGATTCAACCTTTTTACGTAAAAGGCGCTTCAATGGAACCAAGTTTTCACGATCATGAATACTTGATTATTGATGAAATTAGTTACCGTTTCCGCCCAGTCGTTCGCGGAGAAGTGGTAGTTTTCAGGTATCCGCTTAATCCTCAGGAGTATTTCATTAAACGCATCGTGGCTTTACCGGGCGAATCCGTACAAATTAAAGACTCAGAGCTTATAATTTATAATGATGAACATCCAGGAGGATTAATTTTAGAAGAAACATATCTTGATTCACTCTCGCCGACTTACAGTAATAGTGATGATAAAATAACACTTGAAGATAATGAATATTACGTGCTCGGTGATAATCGGACCGCCTCCAAAGATTCTCGCAGTTTCGGACCGATACATCGCAGTTTTATCACAGGTCGTGTTTTCTTAAGAGGTTGGCCGCTCAGTCGGGCTGCAGTTTTTAACGAGCAGGTTGATTACACGGCGACTGAAAGTAATTAATAATCCTACTTATAATATTATGCCCAGGAAAAAAATGAACGTTCGAAACGCTCATCAACAGAAGAAGCCGATGGAGAAGAAAAGCGCTAAGGCGGTAGATCGTCTTTTAGGAATGAAAGACATTGTTCCCTCTGAGTATAGATATTTCAGCGCTATTCGTAACAAAGCGGCTTCGCTGGCGGAGCTTTATAGCTTCAACGCGATTAAGACTCCGGTCATCGAAAATTCTGATTTGTATAGGAAGTCGATGAGACATAATAATGATAAGGAATTATATTCGGTTGATTGTGAAAAAGGAGAAAATAGTATTTTACGTCCCGAATTAACTCAGGGCATTCTACGCGCTTATATTGAAAATAATTTTGTTGAATTACCACAACCAGTTCGCCTATATTCAATTGGGCCAGTTTTCCGTCGCGAAAAATTGCAGAGCGGTCGTTATCGCGAGTCAACTCAGTTTAATCTAGAAGTGATTGGTGAGGATAAACCGATGGCTGAAGCTTTGCTAATCGCTGCTGCTTATAACTTCTTACTCGACTTGCAGGCAAATTTTCAAATACAAATTAATAGTATTGGTAAGGCAGATTGTCGTAAAGATTACAGCACCAAGCTTAACAGTTTTTATAAGGAGCGTGGTCGCCGCTCGAAACTTTGTAACAATTGTAAGAAAGATTTAGGTAAGAACATGATGGCTTTGCTTGATTGTAAGGAAGAGGGATGTCAGCAGGTCTTAAGTGAGGCTCCGCAAATTGCGGATTTCTTATCCGAAGAGAGTCGGGAACATTTTGCCAAAGTTTTAGAATATCTTGATGAGTTAAATATCCCGTATAACTTCAATCCCTATCTCGTCCGCGGTCTGAGTTACTATAACGATACCGTATTTGAAATTTGGCCGGTAAATGAGGATGGCGCGGCAAATAATAAGCAGGCCTTGGCAGGAGGCGGACGATATGATAACTTAGTGGAGAGCCTTGGTGGCCGCCCAACTCCGTCTGTGGGTATCGCCTTCGGATTAGAGAGAGTTGTCGCTAAGGTTAAAGAAAAATTTGAATTACCTGACTTTAAGCAAGAAGTTGTGTTCTTAGCTCAGTTAGGTGATCAAGCTAAAATCAAGTCACTTATCCTCTTTGAGGAGCTTCGCCGAGCTGGATATAATGTCCGCCAGTCATTTTCAACCGATAGTCTAAAAAATCAGATGGAAGAAGCTGCTCGCTTAAGAAGTAAGGTAAGTTTGATTCTTGGCAAGAAGGAAGTAATGGACGAAACGATCATGCTCCGCGATATGGAGTCAGGGGTGCAGGAAACCGTCGCCTTCAAAAAAATAAAGGACCGTTTAGAAAAAAAAGTAAATAGAAAGGAAGGTGTAATTTATGGCTGATTTCAAAAGAAAACCCGGTGAAAGTTTTGAAGGCTTTTTGCGTAAATTCAAAAAAGGCTTAAAAAACAGTAAGCGTCTTGAAAAAGCACGCTCAAAACAGCATTTGGAGCCAAAAAAAACCAAACGTCAGTTGAAAAAGTATGCTCTTACGAGCATGGATATGCGCAAGAAAAAAGAATTCTTACGTAAGACCGGCAAATTGGAAGAAACTCAAAATCGCTAAACACTGGAAAAAACACCCGCCTAATTGGCGGGTGTTTTGTTATATCGATACTATCTGTTCATTCCTGGAATAAAGCGCTTAATGTTTTCGAGCGGTCCTTTTTTAGCAAACTGTTTAATACGGTCACGGGCCCTCTTGGTTTTAACAAACTTAAGCCAATCGCGATTAGGGTGCTGTCGGGATTTATCGGTGATTATCTCAACGAGGTCTCCATTTTTTAATTCCTGGTCAAGCTTTCCTAGACGGTCGTTAATAATGGCGCCAGTTGCCTGGTTGCCGATATTTGTATGAATAGCATAGGCGAGGTCGATAGGGGTTGAGTATTCTGGTAATTCGAAGGCATCTCCCTTCGGAGAGAATACAAAAATGCGGTCATTAAAGATGTCGAGTTTAATATTGCGAATTAATTCACTGGTGTCAGAAATCTCTTTTTGAATTTCCACAATTTCTTTAACCCACATCGGCTGCATGCCTTTTTCACTTTTGCTTTTATAATACCAGTGAGCGGCGAGACCATACATCGCTTCGTCGTGCATTTCTTGAGTACGAATTTGAAATTCAACTGCTTTATTTTCGGGGCCGTAGATGGTTGTATGCAATGAGCGATAGCCATTAGGCTTAGGGACGGCGATATAGTCTTTGAAGCGGTTTGGCTTGGGCCGCCAGAGAGTATGAACAATGCCTAGTACTTTATAACAATCATCAATTGTTGGCACTACGACCCTTAAGGCAAACACATCGTAGATTTCGTCGAATTTACGATCCTTTCGCTGCATTTTTAAGTAGATGCTGTAAAGATGTTTAAAGCGGACTTCAAGGTCGTACTTAATGTTAGCGTCTTTTAAGCGCGGCAGAAGATCACTTTTAATCTTTTGGAAGTACTGGTTACGTTCAGCTTTTTTTTCAACCTCGTATTCTTGTTCAAGTTCCTGAAACTTTTGCGGGTAAAGATACTTGAAACAGATATCCTCCATCTGCCATTTGAGACGCCAGATACCGAGCATGCCCGCAATTGGCGCATATATTTCAAGGGTTTCTTGAGCGATTCTTCTTTGCTTTGAAGGAGGTAGTCCTTCTAGTGTGCGTAGATTATGCAAGCGGTCGCAGAATTTAACAAAAATGACGCGGATGTCAGTAGACATCGCTAAAAACATTTTTTTCAGATTTTCGCGGTAACGTTCGATGCCGCGGTACTTAATTTTCCCCAACTTTGTGATACCGGCGACTAGAGTTGCAACCTCGGCTCCAAAATTCTTTTCAACATCTTCAAAAGTATAGTCTGTGTCCTCGGGGACGTCGTGAATTAGGCCGGTGACAATGGTTGGTAGGTCGGCATTAATTTCGGCCAGCATATAGGCGGTATGAAGGGGGTGCTGAATGTAAGGTTCACCGGTTTTACGCAGTTGCCCGCCATGTGCTTCGGCCGCAAAATCGTACGCTAAACGAAGCATCGTCGGATCTTCGTCCGGATGCTTCTCTAGGAACTTGTTGATAATGCGATCTATGGTCATGTCGTTTTCAAGAATTAGGCATTTATGTTATAATTATCTCAAACGCAAAGCAAATAAATTATAACACGCTTTGCTAATCAATTAAAATAAAATGCGCTGCAGATTATTCTCTTTTTTATTATTTCTCGCGCTCCTTGTCGCGGGGTTTGGCCTAGCTGATTTTGCGTTAGCGCAAAATGTTGACATCGGATTACAGCCAATCGAAAATAGCATTCAGCTGGCCTCCACTGATCCACGTATCATCGTGGCTCGCATCATTAATATCGCCCTCCTATTTCTTGGGGTGATTGCGGTCGGGTTGATTATTTACGCTGGCTTTATTTGGATGACAAGCGGCGGCAGTGAAGAAAAAATTGATCAAGCTAAGAAGACTTTAAGAAACGCCGTAATCGGTTTAATTATTATCCTCTCAGCCTGGGGTATAGCCACCTTCGTTTTGAACCGTCTCTTGGGGGCGACGAATGGTGGATTTTTTGGCATTAACACACCGAACCAACCGCTCTTAACCGGAGCCGGCGCCATTGGTGCCTGTACAGTTGAGCGCGTTTACCCGGAAGATGGACAAAGAGGGGTGGCGAGAAATACTTCTATCATGGTTAGCTTCAAAGAGGCGATTATGCTCGATACCGTTTGTCAGGATGCGGCTGGAAGTAGCTGCGCCTGCAGCACAAGCTGCAATCTTATCAACCCTAGCAACATCAAGATTTTTAGAAATGATATGGGTGACGGCGTCCAAAACGTTACAGCCGCAACGATACAAGCTTCTGCTGATAGTCAAGATTTTGTAATTATGCCGACTGATTTTCTCGGGCAAGCAGAGGGCGATGTAGACTATAGCGTTCGACTTACGAGTGGAATTAAGAAAGAAGACGGGAATTCAATATTTAAGACTTGTTTCAGTGATTATTTACAATGGAGTTTTAGGGTAACAAATACAATTGATTTAACCCCACCCCAGATCGTAAGAGGCGGAATTTTCCCTTTACCCGATAACGAGAAAGATATATTTGGGCAGAGCCAAGCAGCTGTAAACGCAAGTGCGGCCATACAGGTACAGGCTTGCCCCGACATATACCAAGCAGCTGAGATTATTTCAGTGACGAGACAAGCGGGTTTAAATGACGCTTCCGCTGTCATCGCTTCTGATTACCATGCATCTTATAATAACTATGTAGTAAGCGTTACTAGTGATAATACTCAAGCGCAGTTATTTACGGGCTCTACTTTGTTGGGTGTGACTGCTTGGCAGGGAAATGAAGCGGTCTTTGGTGGCTTCTTCACTTTACTTGCGGACGATCATCAGGCTGGAAACTCCTGGGTAGTTAGTGTCGCGCCGGAAGTTTTAGCGAGCAATCTTCGTGTTGGCACTCTGGTCTACACCTTCGCATCTAATAGTTCTGGTAATAATATTTTAGTAAATGGTCCCTCCTGTAATACCGAAGATGTTGCGACTGAAATATATAGTAAGTTGAGTGGACATCCTGATATTAATGTGGATAAAGTTGCTTCAAGAGTAGCGCTGACGGTGAAAATTGCTGGTAGCGCTGGTAATAATATTATTCTTAACACCAACAACGCGGCAGCGTTAGCTTTAACCCCTTTTAATGGTGGGCAAGACTTAGTACGTATTGAGGAGTCTCGCGACAAGAAGGATAGGCCGATGAATTCAGTCATTCAAATTAATTTTAATGAAGGTATTAACCCCATACAGTTGTCCGGTTCTGCTGATGAAGTTAGTAATAGCATCCGCATTGTTAACGCTGAGTCAAGTACCGGGAACGGCGCTGTCTGCACAAGTAATAGTGGTTGCGCTTCTTATGATTGTAATGCCGGCGTCTGCCGGGGCGATTATCTTGCCGGAAAGTTTATGGTTAGTAATGCCTATAAAACAGTTGAGTTTATTTCGGACAAGGAATGTGGGATGAATGGGTGTGGCGAAACAATATATTGTTTGCCGGCCAATAGTCACTTAGCCGTGCAATTAGTCGCCGCCAATCTTCGAACCTGTGAAACAAATTTTGATTGCACTCGCTATCAGCCGTTTACCCTTTGTCAGGCGAATAGTCTCGGTCAAAATATTTGTCAGGACCCGAACGGCAAAAATTATCCTTTAGCTCTCAGTCCTCTTGATGGCGTTGTCGACGCTGCTTTAAATTCTCTCGACGGTAACCGCGATGTTTATGCGGATGGACCGATTGCGTTTTACAACGAAAATGATAGTTCAAATTTTGAATTGAAAGATAAGTATCGTTGGTCATTTTATATTAATGACACCATCATGTCGGAGCCACCGCGCATTACTTCTATTAATCCTGTGAACAGTGCTGGCAACGTGCCTGTAGACGCTCCAATCGAAATTGCTTTCAACACCTTAATGATGAATAGTAGTTTACGCACCGGCAGCACCATGGTTAAGAGCGGTCAGACAAATATTGAGCATCGCTTGCTTAATATTTTTAGTTCTACTCCTAACCCATTGGGCTATTGGGTGACAGCTGATAATAGGGATGTGGCGCCGCTAGACGGTGAGCCTGACTTAACTTACGTTTACTTATCGCACACCCCGATGAAGTCGTCTGTGACCTATAATGCGCAGGTCGGCTCGGGAGTTAAAGATATTTACCAAAATTGCTATAAACCAAGTGCTGGACCAAATTGTGAGGCAGACGCTGAAAACCCTTCATGTTGTTATGGTGTTCCGAGCGCTATGTTAGGCGACAATGGTAATTGTGAGTAAAGGATATTATATTATTTCCGGCTTATCGGCGTAAAGCATTGCTTTTGCTTATAACCGTTTCAATACTGTGTTAAGATCAAAAACCAATATTTTGCGTTACCTGGCTTTAAGCATACTAATTCTCGGTAGCTTAGCCTTTTTCCGTGTCGCTATAGCACAAGTTGATGTCGGCATGGATGAAATTGGTAACAACATTAGCCTGACACAGGATGATCCTCGTACAGTCGTAGCTCGGATTATAAATATCGCCATGTCGGTGCTAGGTCTATTGGCGCTTGGTCTGATTCTCTGGGGCGGTTTTGTTTGGATGACGGCCGGTGGTCAAGAGGATAAAATTGATCAAGCAAAAAAGATCTTGCGTAATGGTGTGGTTGGTTTGTTGATTATTCTAGCTTCATGGGGAATTGCAACCTTTATTTTAAACAGTCTCTTAGGCGCGACAAATAATAGCGGGGGCAGCAGCTCCTGTACTACCGGCCAAACACTTGCCTGTGGCTGTGGTGGTGGCATGACTTGCACTGACGGTTACTGGGGGCCATGCCTCGGCTCTGATTGTAATTCCGGCGGCGGTCCGGTTAGCTGCGATGGCAACACCTTGCTTCCTGGCTGCCAGGCAGTTGATCAAATCTGTGCCTCCGATAGTTACTGCGACACTAATTCCTGCGCCTGTTTACCCAAAGGACAACTCGGCGATTCTTGTGATGGCGATGACTTAACACCGACTTGTGAGGCGGATAATAATTTATGCGGCGAATACTTAAGTTGCGGGGAGACTTCGTGTGTCTGCGAGGGGCAACCCGTCATCACGGCTGTCAGTCCTCTCGGTGGCTTTTGTGAAGAAGACGCGAATAGGGCCTGCTTAAGTGATAGTGATTGTAGTCAGCAATGCGACGTCGTGACACCTAATGGCGCAGACGGCAACTTGATTACCATCATGGGCACGAATTTTGGTGTCTATGATCCGACGAGCAGTCAAGTATTATTTGCTGGTGGTCTACCTGGCATTTCTCCGTCATTGGTTAATCCTGATTGTATTGATTCCTGGACGAATAATCAGATTGTGGTGGCTATACCGCCATCTTCAGTCTCCGGGCCACTCACTGTAGTGGCTGCTGATAGTCAGAGTGATACAACAAATGATGATATTGGCCCCGTTCTTCCAGATTTTATTGCTAACGACCTCGTTCGCCCTGGTTTATGTTTATTAACTCCAGAATCCGGGCGCTTAAGTGATAAGGTAAATTATTTTGGCATTAACTTATATAGTGGCGGGCAAGCATACTTTGGTGATTACGCTCGTAATGTGCGCGGCTTAGATTCTGTGTTTGCAAATCCGGCCGGCTTGGTCGGCACTTCAACTATTCCTAATTTACAAAAAGGTGGCATGAGTAGTTTTGTGGTCAGCTCTGTTAATGGTATTGCGCAAAAAAGTAATTATGTAAAATTTGTAAAACAAGAGGAGCCAAACGCCGGCCCCTATATTTCATATTTTGAGCCAACAACTGGTCGCGCCGGGCAATACGTTACTATACACGGCGGCGGTTTCGGCGGTGCTAAAGGGGAGTCAAAAGTTTTTTTCGGTGATCAGGAGGCAAGTTACATTTTCCCAGAAGCGTGCGCGTCATCTATCTGGAAAGATAAACAGATTATTGTAAAAGTTCCTTCGGAGTTGGGCGATGGAAATTATGAGATTAAAGTCGATTTAAGCGGGGTTCTGGTTACTTCGCAAAACGCCAATCCGAATGTCTTTACTGCTAATAGCAATGAAGCTTTAAAAAGTAGTATTTGTAAAATCTCCCCTCCGCGCGGTCCCATTGGAACACCAGTAACACTCTGGGGTGAATATTTTGGGGATTTAGGAACAAGCGGCCTGACAGTATTTAGTCGTGATAAGGGCGTCAGCGGAATTATCACCTCTGACCGCGGCGCTGACCGCTTAAATCCCAACGCCCCTCCGGCTTCAGTTAGTGGTCCGGTTAGGGTCGTTAAAAACGGTACTTGGGGTAATGATGTAAATTTTGAAATTGGTACCTGTAGTATTGATGCTGACTGTTCTGGTGAAATTTGTTGTCCTGCCGGTACATACAAACAGGGAAGATGCGCTCCGACTTTAGCTAGTTGTTATATCAATATTCCACGTTCGGTTTTTGAATGGGGCTTTGACACAGGATTTGGTACGGGCACGGGTGAAGAAGAATATGACAGTTGTGACGGCATGGCCAAAGCTTTAGGCGCCTGTCAGATTAATGCCTTCTGTCCAAATTCTCCTGGTGTCTGTTCACCCTTCGCTGGAGCACCTCGCGACCTCGGTCCTTGCGATTCTAGTTGCGCCAGCGTTCCAGCCTGTATCGGTAACGACTGCACATATAGCTCTACTTTTGATGCTTGTATTCTAAGTAACAGCACCTGCTCGCTGAACTCACTTTATACCTTCCAATTGGGAGACGAAGAATTTAGTGCCAACCGTTCTTGCAGTATCTTCCCTCAGTTTGGAGGCCAAGCACACTGGCAAATTACAACCTCGACCTCTTGTCCAAGTGGCTGGGTGAGGTTAGATAATAATCGTTGTGTTGATAGTGTTAGCGCTAATACTTCGACGTGTAATCTTTGTGAGTCCGGTTTCAGCTGTAAGCAAGATAGTGGCAATGCGGAAGGCGTTTGTGTCAGCACTGAGCTTTGCACGGGGTTAGCCACCTGTACTAACAATAAATGTATTTCAACCGAAGCGGCGCGATGTGATTGCTGCTGCGTAATTGGCCAAGATGCTCGTGATTGCTGTGCTGGTCTAACCTGTGGCGACTCTTGCGGATCAGGACAGGCCAACTTAGGCGAGTGTACTGGTTGTACCGTGGAAGTTGGCGGTGTCGTTGACACGGCTGCTTCTGACGCCGCTTGTAATTGTGATAAGTTCTCCGGGAAATATTGTGACACTACAACCGTTAACGGTAACTGTGGTGATTGTAGTCGCTTGTCGGCTGATGATTGTTTAGTTCACAGTGCGACTTGCTGCCTTAATTCTAAAGGAACCGCTGACCCATCTGATGATGTTTGTACTGGTGGAAGCGGTCAGTTAATTACAACTGATGAAAACGCCCCAGAATTTGGATATTGCGCTTTCTATGATTGTGCAAGTCCAAGCTCCACACCTCCTGGTGACCCAGCTCAGTGCGCATCAACTACGCCGACAATGTACGGCGAGTTTACCAGTATCTTTAAGTGTGTTAGTGGTTGTGAAGCTAATCCTGGTGGTACCGCTTGCAGCCAATATAATGGCGACCAAGCGGCCTGCGGCGCTTCGGCTAAATGTTGTTATGATTTTGAACAAAATGAATGTGTTGGTGGCACTGATAAGACCGATGACGGCTACTGTGCCTACTATGATTGTAAGGCGCCTCCACTTGATAAGCAGTGTGAAACTGACGTGAAGCTCAGAACAGGAGATTATAAGAGCAAAAGTGAGTGCGTAAGGGACTGCCCTTATGCTGATATTAAGCCCTTGCCTGGAACTGACTGTCTAAGTGTTAGCACTTTTGATCCGACTTGTAATACCTCCTTCTGCGGCTCGCCCTATGCTTGTTTAGCTGAAGGCGGCGGCGCCGGTTTACCAGGTGGTGATTGTGGCGCCTGTTGTTGTGAGGTCGGCAATGCAGCTTCCTGTAGTAGTTTAAATAGTGGTGGTCTTAATCTTGTCTGTAAGCCTGACCAAGCTCCTTGTTCAGGTGAAAACCGCGGACTCTGTTGCGGTTGTAGCGCGGACCTTGATTGTGGCGACCTTGAGAATGTAGGCTGCGATTCTGGCACTTGTTGCAGGGCGCGTCCGTCTGTTATTGAAAGCGCTTTGAACCCAGCTCACGGCACGAGCGGCGTTTGTCGTAATGCGTCGATTAGCATTCCTTTTGATCAGTTGATGGATCCAGTAAGTTTAATGAGTAATATTATTTTGTTAGAGGAGCATGAATATGGTGTTGGCATCTGCCCGGCAGGCACTTTCGTGGCAGCTCTAGACGGTTTTGTAACACCGCAACGCAATTGGTTTGAACGACTTGCAGCGCGCTTAGCTCAAGTAACTAGAACAATTTTAAGCACAACTGGGTTAAAATCAGGCTCGGCTTTGGCTGGCATCCCTGATGCCTCAAAGCTCTATTGTTCAGTTCCGGGAACAGTTTCAGCCACTAATAATGGTAACCGCACCACGGCTACTTTCACCCCCCAAAAGTTATTAGCCGCTGGTTCTAATTATTATGTCGTTGTTAAGGGAGATCAGGTTCTTGACAGTAACTCTGGCGTCATGAGTTCTTGGCAGTTAGGCATGAATGGTCGTGGCTACTTAGACCTTAACGGCAACGTTTATGTTGAAGGTAGTGGCATCACCTTTAACAACCTAGCGTTCAGTAATTCCTATATCGCTTCGTTCGCCACATTACCAGCACAGGGTGCAAATGGCGGTATTTGTATGGTTGATTATACTCAGACAGAACCTTCCTCTTATTTATTCCAAAATGACGCCAATGATTTAAATGAAAATGACACGGATCCACAGAGTAATAGTTTTGATACTAAGAGTGATCGCGATAAGGTATTTGCGGTGCGCGCCTTTAGTTCTAATGGTCAGATTCTTTATCCGACTCAGGGATATTTCTGGGATTGGCAATGGAATGTTGTAAAAAGTTCAATCGCATCGATTCGTTCAATCACCGGCCTAGAAAATAATCGAGCCTTCGTCGAGATGACTAGTGGAGTTACGGATGATTCAACCATGCTGCGCTCGACTATCAATATGGATCGCTTCTTGGAGCCGCAGTGTAACCCTTCATCATCCTGTGTTTGTGCGGAACCAAATTGTATCAATAACTGTTGTAATGCTTATGACGATGGTGACGGTTTAGTCGGTGAAACTCCACTATATATCTTCTTATGTAAAAATCCTTGGCCGCCGGTTAACCCGCTAACTCAGAGTTGGTCTCCTTGGGTGGATACTTGCGCCGGTGCTATTGGTAACTGTCAGCCCTATAACTATAAATTCTATTATTGCCGCGATGCGGGCAAAGATGGCTTTAGCGATGATTTGCCAGCCATGATTAACCCCGCAGTCATTCGCGGCACTGGCAGCGCTTTAATTTGCAGTGAGGGCAGAAGCGCTTGTTCTAATGTTGGCGCCACCTGTGGGCCTGATAATAATTTCGATGGCGTCGGTGACGGTTTCTGTATTTGGGACGTGCTTAAGGAATCATATTTCTTCAAGGAGTCGACGCCCCAGGCGGGGGCTATTACAGCCGCTGTTGACGAGCAGGATGGTGAAACCGTTAGACTCGAATGGAACAGCTCTTCTAATTTAATTTATAACGCTAATCCTGCGCAGATGGGCAGATTCCGGTTATATTACGCGCCCATTAATTCTGGAAACATGTCGTTCCTTGATGTGAAGCCGACTGATATCTATGCTGCTGGTCAGGGAACCGTTTGCACTCCCACAACTCCGACTTCAGGTCAGCAATATACTTGTCGCTATCTATTAAAGAATTTACAGACTGATGTGACTCACCGTTTTAAGGTGTCAGCCATTTCCGCTGCCCAGGTTGAAAGCGTATTGTCTAACGAGAAAGAGGCGACTGTGACTGATCAAATTGCACCCGCGACTCCGCAAGGCTTAGTAGGGACAATTCAAAGTGGTCAACGTATCAGGTTTACTTGGCACGGCCTACAGACCGGCGCCTTGTTTCACCGCCTGTATCACGGTGTTTCCAGCGGTCAATATGGCGAATCCTTTGACTCTGAAAATGGTGCCTCTTTCATTGAAATTAGCTCCGTTGGCTTTAGCGCGGGTAATCATTATTTCAGTTTATCGGCGCTCGATGCATCAAATAATGAAAGTAATAAATCGACGGAAATAGTAATTAATCTAGTTGCTGCGCAGTAATATAAAAGTTAAAACTTTAATTTATGAAGAACTATCGCTACTTTTTTAAGTTAGCCGGGCTTGCTGCCCTGCTTATATTATTGTGGCCACTTGCCGGTAAAGCGGCCGAGGGAGCTCCTGATGTCTCACAATTTGGAGCTGGAGCAATAGGTGAGGACAATGATGTCATTGCGGTTCGTATTTTACCCAACCCAAATCATTACAGTGCGTCGCGCTGGTATAGTAATCAAGGATTTTCTGGCTCACCTCAATCCCTTGTTGTCGATGGTTACGACGCCGTTCGTGATGGGCGTACCGTTTATGTCAATGCCGCCAATGTAGATACTAATAATGGAACGATTTATACTAATATCTACTTGATTTCATATAATCAAAATCCCGATTTTAAAACAGTTGATGTTTTAGGACAGATTGTTAAACATTGGAAGTTTAATAGTAATTTAAGCGCTGCTGGCCAGTGTGCAATTTCAACCATACGCTGCGCCTCTTCTGGGGACTGCGTCGCCGGTAACGATGTTTGCTACACCGATGAGGATTGTGGTCAGGGAATATTCTGTGACAACCTGCGTTCAAAAGTAGCTCGCGATGTCAGACGCCTCGGTTCCCTTGGTGAAATTCGTTTTGCCCTAGCAAATTTTAAAAACAAGAACAATAAATATCCAGTGCTTGGTGCTGGTACCTATATTCCCTTGAATTCAATTTCTGTTTGGCCAAGTTGGCAATCTTTGTTTCTGCCACAATTAGGTGCAGCACAAAAATTAGTTGACCCAATAAACAGTCTCGGTGCTTGCGCAGGCTTTGATCCGATAACTTGCTGGAATGAGGAGACAAGAACTTTTGGTGACCCTCAACCAAATGACAGTACTCTTGAGCTGCCGGCTGGAAGTTACGCTTACGTCTATAGCGGTGACGCCACCGGTTCTAACTTCAGTCTCTGTGCTTCTATGGAAACAAAGGCTCTAGGTTACAACACCGCCGAGGGGCAGTTAGAAGATTTCGGTTGTGTGTTAAGTGGAGCTGCTTACATCGGTTCCAGTAATAATAGTGCTCCGGTTCTTATCTCTACAAACCTTCAGGGCGAAACTGACCAAGCATTCAATGGCTCAATTAGGGTGTTAGATCCGGAAGGTAACCCTTTGCAGTGGTCATTGAATACGGGCGGTACAACCTGGTCTGGTTGGAAAAATAATAATGTCGCTGGTGCTCCACCAATTCTCATGGACACCACTAACCCAAATCAGAAAAAAATATATGCGCAATCTGCGGGCGCTCCTGGTACTTACAATATGTCGTTAACCGTGACTGATGGTCGAGGTGGTAATTTGGCAACTGTGACCCCGATTGTTATTAGAAACAATGCGCCGCTGATTCATTCTGATGATATTCAATATTACCCAAGCACCGTCCTGCCTCTTTCTATACGCTTTAGTATTACAGATAAACATCAGCCTGTTTCCTATACAATTACCAAAGCACAGTACAGTTCAGGCCCATTTGACTTGCTGTCCCCAGCAAACGCTACTTTTTCAGGGGAGACCTCAAACCGAGTAGGGGATACTGTTTACTACACCTTAAATTACAGCCTATTGACGATACCTCAGTATTCAAGAGACACTAACTTCGTTTACGTTATCACTGGAAGAGATAGTTATAATAACGCTTCCACTAGACAGATTAATATTTTAGTTAAAGCCGAGCATCCTTTGTTGGATTTCAACTGCGCAAAATCTGTGCGTGCCGGCTATCAATATTACTGCGGTTTAGGCTGGAGAACGCAAGGCGATCACACTATCACTTACAGCGCTATTGGGCCTTTGCCTGCCGGCATTAGCCTTAGTGGCAGCACACAAGTAGGCGAGCCACCACTGGAGGCAAAGTCGATTATTAATCGCATTCTCACTTTCCTTGGTTTATCGCAGCGAGCAACCGCTGCTACTCAGAGTTTGTTTTATGCTCTAACGGGCAGGCCAACGGTTATCAACCCCTCTTTCCCGATAAAAATAAAAGCGGTGAACGAGTTTGGCGCTGAGTCAATTCGTGAATTTACTCTTGGTATTAATAGTTATTGTGGTGACGGCGTTAGGCAGCAGCCAAACCTTGAGGGGCGCGGTGGATATTATAATGACGGTCACGAAGACTGTGACGGTACAAGTGGTATCATTTTAAATAGAGGTAAAATTGGCAACAGTCACTCAAATCTTCAATACGGCTGCAACACTAAAGTTGGTACTGTTGTGCCTTTTCCGGTTCCTAGTAATAAAGTATTTTGCGGATATCTCGGCGGTGGTCCCGAGGATGGTGGTGGCTATTGCGGCGATGGTATTTGTCAGGTTAAACTAGTTACAGCTTCAGGATCGACGATACCATGGGAGACCGGTGAATGCTTAGCTGATTGCCAATGCGATGCCGCAAATCAATCACCAATTGCTGGGCAGTGTGTTTGTAATGCAGGTTGGTATGATTGTGACGCAAGTGTTCCCGGCTGTGAAAGTAATACTGAATGCGCTGCCTGTGGCCCCTCACAATATCGTTGCGGCGACCAGTGCTATTACCGTACAAACCCTGAGAATTGCGGGATAAATTCAAATAAATGCTCAACGCTTAGCGGTAACTGCATTGCCAGTTGCTCGATTGGATTATATAACTGCGACGGACAGTATGACTGTGAGGCTATAAGTTGCTCTTGTACGGCTGGCTATGTTTGGAATAATGAGGTCTGGCCCCATGGTGCGTGTGAAGTAGAAAATACTGGTCCTTGTCCAATTGATGGCCACCTGCTTTGTGGAACAACTTGTTATAATCCTGCAACACAACAATGCTGCAACATCGGTAGTCATTTATGTGGTGTAAACCAAGTTTGTTGCGCGAACAGTATGTGTGCAAGTAGTTATGTATACTGTGCTGTCGAAGAAGATCCAGAGGGTGGTGAAGCAAACTAATAAAATTTAGAAAATATGCAATTACCAAAAAAAATATTGATTCCAGTCATCATTGTGTTACTTATGCTCGCGTCAACCTGGGCTATCTATTCTTTTTTGCAAAAAGAACACGGAGTGACCTTGCCCGATATAACTCCTGAAATGCGACCACAGGATATTCACTTTATGGAAAATCAGGAAAAAATTGAGCTGGGTTTGCAGGAAGCAACGCGCGTACAAGTTCTCGGTCGTGACGAGAACGGCGAGGTAATATCGTACAAAATTATTCGCGATGAGACAGATATTATTACTGATATTGAGACGCTCAAATAGAAAATTAGTTCTTAGGATGCATTTTTAAGCAAAATCATCTATAATAAAAATATTATCAGCTAAAAATAATTTAGAATATTATGTTTAACGAACTCAACAATCAACCCGCCACTAAATCCGCGGTCGACGACATCTTCGCTGAGACCGACGCCACGACTCCTCGTGTGTCGCAAGGAGATGCAAACATAGAAGCCAGTCCTGCCGGCTTAGCCGCTCAACAGTATGATGGAGAAGGGGATGCAGACGGTGGCAAACACGGACCAAAAATTAAATCAATTTTAATTATCTTGTTGGGCGCGGTAATTATCGGAGCTGCTGCCTATCTTATTTATTCCAAGTTCATCAAACCAAGCGCAGATGATGCCTTAACGGTAAATAGTGGCGTCGTCGTTCCGCCAGTCTCGACCTCAACTAACACAAATGTGGTAACGGGTGATAATAATGTTGTTTCACCAATAGCTGAGGATCCTGCTGTAATTAATCCCATCGTTCCACCAGTGGTTGAAGCTCCAGTCGTAGTCGCCCCTGTTGATTCTGATGGCGATAGTCTCACTGACGCACAGGAAATGGCTTTGGGCACAGATCCAAATTTAATTGACTCTGATTTTGATGGCCTCTCAGATTATGAAGAGGTATATATCTACGGTACAGACCCTTTAAATCCTGATACTGATGGCGATGGCTTCAGCGATGGCGACGAAGTGAAGAATGGCTATAATCCTAAAGGTGAAGGTAAGCTACAGTAATCTGTCTATTTGCCTATGAGCAACGAAACTAAAAAAGGATATCGAAAAAAAGAGACCGGGCCAGAAGGCGTCAGGTTATATTTGCGTATTCACGTGATGCCAAAATTGAACATGCCTTTGCGCGGCAAAGCTTGGCACTGGGTTGTGCCTGTTGTATTTCTAGCTATGTTGGTGTTTGCCGGCTTTTACTATTTAGCAGCTTAGATTATGAATAAAATTAAGACTAAGGAATCAGAAAAAACTAATGATGAAATGTGGTCGAAATTAGAAAAGGATTTTACGGTAAAAAACATGCCATCATTTTCTCGCTTTAGTGCGACCAGCTATGATGGCAGTGGCAATGATAAAAGTACTTTTTCTAAAAATCATGAGAACCATGACAAAGCTAAATCAACGGGCCTAATTATAATTGGGTCCGGCATTGTGGTGGTTGGCGTGCTGTTTTTTTTAGCTTATCGTTTTTTAATTGTGCCTGCGATGAAGGGAAGCAATCAAGTTGTTGTCCAGGAGACAGTGGCTTCGCCAATAGTCGCTGAGGTAGCGACGCCAGTCGATATAATTGTGCCAGAGACGCCAGTTATTGAGACGGTAGCTACGAGCTCTGAGGAAGTAGCGGAGACTGCTGTAGTAGAAATTGTCTTGCCGGTGCCAGCTGACGCTGATGGAGACGGTTTAAGTGATGCCGCTGAATTATATTTAGGAACAAATCCTCAATCCGCTGATAGTGATGGCGACGGCTACGATGATCTCTCTGAGATCTTAAGTGGTTACGACCCAACGGGTCCTGGAAAATTATCTGAAAACCGTAAACTGGCTTTATACGCACCAGTTGACGGAACTTATGCGCTTTTATATCCAAATGCTTGGGAAGTAAACACCGTCAGCCCGGGTGCAACTTTATTTTCTGCGCCTGATGAGTCTTTCATTCAAATTTCTTATGAAGATGCAGAAATGAGATACGATGATATCCTGTCTTGGTATAAAACGCAGTTTTCAGGTGTTGGCTCATTAACCGTAGATCGCTTTATTGATAGCAATTTTGGCCCCGGCATCTTCAGTGCTGATGGTTATATTGCTTATTTTCTCGGTGAGGAGGGCACGCGGATCTACGTGCTATCATATATTAGATCAGGCGAAACTGCCCCCTATCTGGAAATCTTCAGAATGATGGCAGTGACTTTAATGAAAAAATAAGTTAATAAGGAATATACAAAAGACTCGCACGAGGCGAGTCTTTTTTGCAATATATTGATGAAGAATAATGATTATTCTTTTGAAATAATTTTATCGATTAAACCATATTTAAGAGCTTCGTCAGCGCTCATAAAACGATCGCGGTCACTATCTTTTTCAATAGTGACGATTTTTTGACCGGTATGAGAGGCAAGAATGCGGTTCATCTTATCTTTGATTTTTAGTATATGTTCAGCTCGAATCTTAATATCTGAAGCTTGTCCCTCGGCGCCACCCATAACTTGATGAATCATGATTTCACTATTTGGTAAAGCGAGACGCTTACCCTTAGCGCCGGCAGCCAGAAGAACCGAGGCCATGGAGGCAGCAAGACCAACACAGATGGTTGTAATAGGGGCCTTGATATATTGCATGGTGTCGTAAATTGCTAAACCGGCCGATACCGAGCCTCCGGGAGAATTAATATAGAACTTAATGTCCTTCTCTTTATCTTCAGCAGCCAGAAATAGCATTTGAGCAATAACGATATTCGCGACGTGGTCATCAATAGGTTCGCCAAGAAAGATAATCCTATCTTTGAGAAGGCGGGAGTAGATATCATAGGCCCTCTCGACCTGACCTTCTTTTTCGATGACTGTGGGGATTAAAGGCATATGGTTGAATGTAATTAATTTTTAGCTATTATTAAGTAGTATATGCTATTTTTACCTTTTTGTAAAGGCTACGCTTGATTTTTTACTTTTTTTAGTCTAAGATTTTAAAAGTTTCTAATCTTTGGCAATAAATTACCAAAATCATTATGTCTCAACTGAAAACGTTTTCGAAAGCTCTGAAACGCCATCGCCAACGCTGGCTTTTTATTTTACTTATCATTTTTGCGACCGTTGGGTTTATTCTAGCAGCTGGCAATTATTACAACAGTGGTGCCCGTGCCCTAGCACGCGTGACCAACAACATCATTGTTTTGCCAGAAGTACCGGAGAGCGCCTTTATGCTTGGTCTAGATCTTCAGGGTGGCACTCAGCTGGTGTATGAAGCAGATGTGGCCAATGTACCTGAGAGTGACAGAGCGAGTGCGCTTGAGGGCGTGCGCGACATTATTGAAAGACGCGTTAATATCGCTGGTGTCAGTGAGCCAGTTATTCAGGTTAACCGCACGCTCAACGGTGACTATCGGATTATTGCCGAGCTGGCCGGTATTAAGGATGTAAACGAAGCCATTCGCTTAATTGGTGAAACCCCCCTACTTGAATTTAAAGAACAAAGCGCTGAGCCACAAGAATCTACTATTGAATCAAACGAAGAGGCTATCGCTTTCAATAAAGAAATGAAGACTAAGGCCGACCAGGCCTTAACCGAAGCCGCCGATGCTAGTGACTGGCAGGCTTTAGCTAACAAGTATCAGGGAGAGTTTGATGCTCGTGAAGGTTTAGCTGAGGATAATCAGCCAGCCATCGTTGCTGCTCTTAAAGACCTGCCTATTGGTGGCGTTACTTCGCAAGTTGTAAAGACTGATGAGTCCTTTGTGATTGCAAGGGTACTTGAAAAGCAGGAAATAGATAATCCTTTCAAAGATCAGGCTGATCAGCCAGCAAGGATTACCGTTTATAAGGCTGACCTTGTTTATTTCCCAGCACAAGATGAAACTCCAACTTTAAATATTTCTGAAAACTGGGAGAACACCGAACTTTCTGGAAAGAACTTAAAGCGCGCAACTTTGCAATTCAACCCGCAGGATGCTTCTCCCGAGGTGTCTTTGGAATTTGATAGCGAGGGCGCTGAAATGTTTGCTGATATCACTGAACGTAATATCGGTAAGCCGGTCGCTATTTTCCTCGACGGCTACGCCATCAGCATCCCAACTGTTAATGACCGTATCCCTGATGGACGCGCAATTATCTCCGGACGTTTCAATATTACTGAAGCAAAATTATTAGTACAGCGTTTAAATACCGGTGCCTTACCTGTGCCGATTGAACTCATTGGACAGCAGACCGTAGGCGCAAGCCTTGGTCAGAAATCTGTTAACAACAGCTTGAAAGCCGGTTTAATCGGTTTTGCCCTGGTGGCTCTCTTCATGGTTTTGTTTTATCGCTTGCCAGGTTTGCTTTCCGTCTTCTCCTTAGTGATTTATGTGCTTACAGTTTTAACTGTTTTCAAATCGACTCCGATTATTCTCGCCTCACTCTTTATCCTATTGCTCGTGGTACTGTTTATTAGTGTCTTCAATCATCTGAAGATTTTCGATGGTATTTTCTCTGCTGCTTTATTTCTTGTCATCTTAATTTTCCTTGTTTACTACGCTAATCAGCCTGTTACTTTAACTCTTGCGGGTATCGCCGGCTTTATTCTTTCTATCGGTATGGCGGTTGATGCTAACATCTTGATATTTGAGCGCATGAAAGAAGAATTACGTAGCGGTAAACCTTTAGCAACTGCTCTTGATGAAGGGTTCAGGCGCGCCTGGCCTTCTATCCGCGATGGCAACATCACCACCATTCTTACTTGTTTCGTCTTGATGGCACTTGGCACTGGTATTATCAAAGGCTTCGGCGCCACGCTCTTCGTTGGTGTTTCTGTCTCAATGTTTAGCAGCATCGTTATTACTTATATTCTTGTTAAAGTATTCAATAGTTCTTGGCTCGATCGCCATCGCTGGCTTGTTGGTGCTGGTCGTTCTAAGTAAATAAAGTAATTGTGGAACGAGCGTTCCGCCTAATCTTCGTATATGACTAATTACAAAATTATTAATCGCCGTAAAATCTGGTTGTCACTATCTGCCGTTTTAGTTGCCCTTTCGATTGTTTCCTTGCTGACTTTTGGCTTGAGATGGGGGCTCGACTTTACTGGGGGCAGTATCTTGGAGGTGAAGTTCAACTCTGAATTACCTTCAGTTACAGAAGTACAGGCGAAACTTGCTGGAGCGCCGATAAGCAGCTTAACCATTCAACCAACCGAAGAGTCCATCATCTTACGTTTTCAAGAAAGTGATGAGGATACTCACCAGACGGTGTTAGCACTTCTTTCTGATTTGCCACAGGCTGCAGAGGGCATAGAAGAGATCCGCTTTGAAGGCATTGGACCCTCGATTGGTCAGGAGCTGCGCAGTAAAGCTTTCTGGTTAATGCTCATCGTTCTTATTGTTATTATTGCCTACGTCGCTTTTACTTTCCAACGCGTATCAAAACCTGTAGCCTCTTGGAAGTATGGCGTGATTGCCATCATTGCCTTGGCTCACGATATTATCATTACTCTCGGTATCTTCGCTCTTCTTGGTAGATATGCCGGCGTAGAAATTAGTGCCGCCTTTGTGGTCGCGATTTTAACAGTGCTTGGTTATAGCGTTAATGACACTATCGTCGTTTTCGATCGTACCCGTGAAAATTTACCTAAAAGTGCGACCTCATTTGCAGAAACTGTTAACACCAGTCTTAATCAAACTTTTGTGCGTTCAATTAATACCGTCATTACGACTTTGCTCGCTTTACTTGCCGTTTATTTCTTTGGCGGCGAATCAATCCGTAATTTTGTACTCGCTCTGATTATCGGTATTTTCTTTGGTGCTTACAGCTCACTCTTTGTGGCTAGCCCGCTATTGGTATCTTGGGAGAAATGGCAGCGCCGATCATAAAACTATATATCTCTTATAAAAGACTCCTAAACGTAATGGTTGGGAGTTTTTTTATGTGATATAATTTCCATATGGAGAAAATTGATTGGCAGAAAATTCTAAGCTTATTGTTTAAATTATCTTTTTGGGCGGCACTGGCAGTTGTTCCTTTAGGTATGTCTTTTTTCTTCCCAGTTTATAGTCCTTTCAGTGTGGTTAAGACTTTTTGGATGCAGGTCCTAGGCGCCGTATCGCTGATTTTATTCATTGTCATTAATCACCCTTGGCAGCAGTCATTTTTCGAAATTAATTGGCGACGTTTGCTGCGAGCAATTGCTCCTATTTGGATTTTCTTTTTCGCCTGGGCGATTCTTTCATTATTCTCAAGTAATATTTTACAGTCATGGTTTGGGTCATACGAAAGACATCTTGGTTTACTGTCTTATTTCTGGCTTTGTGTTTGGTATAGTCTTGTCGTGTTCCATTTTTCCGGGTTATCGGTAAAAATTAAAACGGAGGTGGCGACTGGCTGGCAGCAGGCGCTTAAGATTTTATCAGTCGTAGCTTCAATAGTCGGTGGTCTTATTGGTGTCTACGCTTTCCTACAATTTGTTGGTATTGATTTTACGGTGTGGCAGGAAGCACAACTCAATAGTCGCGCCATCTCAACGTTGGGGCAACCAAACTTTTTAGGTTCCTTTTTACTCCTAACTATTCCCCTAACTGTATATTCATTTTTCGAATACTCTTCTTTCCGGGTAAGGGCTTTTGTTGCTTTGCTGGGGGCTTGGCAGCTAGTGGGATTGCTTGTTAGCGGTTCTCGCGCTGCTTGGCTTGCCTTCATTGTTGTTCTTGGCCTGGCGGCCGTCTGGTTTGCCTGGCGAAGATTTGGAAGGTGGTCATTATTAATTGCAGGAGGCGTAATCATGATTGCACCGACCTTATTTTACCTGGCTGCTCCGACACGTCTAACGAGTCTGGTTGATTTTGAAAATGGCAGCACTGCCTTGCGTCGTTTATTTTATCAGTCAGCGATTGGCGCGATTTCTGAAAAGCCTTGGTTAGGGGTTGGTTTAGAGAATGGGGGCGAAGCCATGGTTTCATATTACCGGCTGGAGTGGGGAATATTCATGAACGTTGATGGTTATACTGATAAGGCGCACAATAGTCTGCTTGATGTCATAATACAAACAGGACTTATTGGCTTTATCTTTTATGTTGCCCTTTATTTTTATTTCAGCCGTCAGTGCTGGCTACTTTGGAAAAAACCGGGAGGTAAAAATTTCGCCCTTGCCGCCGCGTCTTCCTTGTTAGCATACTCAATATCAATTTTATTTGGACTCACTGATATCGCCAGCGTTTTCTATTTCTGGTTAATTGCGGCCTTCGTGGTGGCTGGTAACATTAGCTTGGGGCAACAGGAGGATGGATATGTCGGTATCAAGCTTACGCTTCTTGGGCGATTATCTGTACTGACTGCTGGGGTGGGCTTAGCTATCTTATGCTTAGCTCAAGTTTACTTGAGTCTAAACACGCTACAGGCTGATTACTATTTTTTACAACTTCAGTATCTGCGACCAGAAAAAAATTATTATAACATGGGGCAAATGTACCTTTATCTTGAAGAGTCAGCGCTTAACCCAGTCAACCGAGCGCATTATCAGCGGGCACTTAGCTCTTTTGCGGTCTCCGATTACGATGCATTGCCAGACCTTTCAAGTGAGCGCTTGGTTTATCAAATAATTTCTTCAATTAATAATGACCTGCCAGGGGCGGACTACGATAATGAAATTGCACGCGCTCGCTTAAGTTGCTTTTTAGAAGGAGAGCAGGAATCGGCTAGTGCCTATGATCAAATTATCGCTCGTAGTCCTTATCGTCCTTTTGGTTATCGTGAGCGTGCTGCCTGTCGTGTCCGCGCAAATAACTTAAGCGGGGCATTAGCAGACTACGACGCTGCCTTATCCCTACTGCCGAGTATTAGTGACGAGCGTCTTAATCGTGATCATCAAGGCTATGTCCGCTACTATACCTATACGCTTCACAATGCAAAGGCACGTATATTTGATTTGCATCAGGATGATATTTCCGCTCTGACTTCATATCGATTGGCGTATTCAAATTTCCCTGAAGATGTGAGTACCTTGCGCTACATTGCCGGAAGATTAGAAAGGCTCGGCAGAAATAATGAGGCTGATAAAATCTTGAAACATGCGCTTAGTCGTGAGCCGAAGTCGGCGGATTGGCCCTTAGCCTTAGCTGGCTTCTATCAACGGGCTGGCGACAAGGAGATGGCTTTAGAATATGCACGACAAGCGTCCGCTCTTTCGCCTTATGTAGACTTAGAACTATTTTCAAATTAAACGCTATGATATTAATCATAATTATTGTCTTGTTACTAGGCCTGTCACTTGGTAGTTTTGCAAACTGTCTAATTTGGCGCCTATACAAACAAGAACGGGTGCTTGGTCGTTCTTACTGTCCTTTATGTAAGAAACAAATTGCTTGGTATGATAATATTCCTTTGCTTAGTTTTATAATTCTAGGGGGCAGGTGTCGACAGTGTCGGAAAAAAATATCTTGGCAGTACCCGCTTGTGGAATTTGCTGTTGCAACATTATTTCTTGTATTTTGGTTTAAGAATCTAGACTATAGCTACGTCTCTTTAACAGAAATTAGTTATTATTTCGAAAATCCTCGCTTCTGGCTATCATTAATATTTGATTGGCTGGCCGTTTGGGTTTTAACTGTCGTTTTTGTTTTTGATTTGCGCTATTACTTGGTATCAACCGTCTTTGCTTTCGCGGCCACTATCGTATTTTTAGCGATAAACTACAGTTTGGGCGTGAGCTGGTATTTACCGCTAATAACGATGGCGATTGGCGCAAGCTTTTTTGGCCTACAATTCTTAGCGACAAGAGGTAGGGGAATAGGTGAGGGTGATATTTGGCTTGGACTGATGCTAGGAGCGATGTTTGTCCAGGTTAATCTACTTATCTTAGCGATATTTGCTTCCTATATTATTGGCACTATTATCGCTCTTGGGCTTTTAATTGCCGGAAAGAAGGCCTGGTCTTCCAAATTGCCGCTCGGAGTTTTTCTGGCTCTTGGCGGACTCTTCGCCTTAATCTGGGGAAACAAGCTTCTTGATGCTTATTGGGCTTGGTTCCAGTTGTGAATATTTCAAAAATTTATTATAATGGAGTCGTATGCCTTAAATTGCTGAAGAGCCTGTTTTTATGCAGCTCTTTCGGTAGTTTTCAATATTTATATGAAAGATGATATCATCGCCGGCTTAGATATAGGCTCAACCGCCGTCCGCTTAGTAATCGGACAAAAGATTTCTGGTCCGACAGGGGATGAGATCCAAATTATTGGCGCCGTTTCTTCGCCCACAGCGGGCGTGAGTAAAGGCATCGTCAACAGTATCGAAGAAACGACTTCTTCTATTTCTGCTTGTCTTGAAAAAGCCGAACGTATTGTCGGTGTGCCGATAAGTAGCGTTTGGGTTGGTATTAATGATCCAAATGTAAAGTGCGAGCGCAGCAAAGGAGTTGTTGCGGTGAGTAAGAGTGATGGCGAAATCAGTGAAGCTGATGTCACACGCGCGATTGAAGCTGCTCGAGCCTTAGCCGTTCCTGTAAATTATGAGATTTTGCACGTGATGCCAATTAAGTTCAGTGTTGATAATCAAACGGACATCAAAGATCCAATCGGCATGAGCGGTATTCGCCTCGAAGTGGAAGCTCTCATCATCCAAGGTTTAACAACTCAGACAAAAAATCTTACAAAAGCAATTTTTAGAACTGGTCTTGAGATTGAAGATCTTGTTATCTCACCACTGGCAGCAGCTGAAGCTGTCTTAACCCCAAAACAAAAAGAACTGGGCGTCGCGCTTATAAACATCGGCTCCTCAACTACTTCTATTGCCGTGTATGAAGAGAGAAATCTTTTACACGCCGCTATTTTACCGATCGGCTCAGAGTATATTACCAATGACATCGCGCTCGGTCTCCGTTGTCCGATTAATTTAGCGGAACGCATTAAGCTTGAGTATGGTAGTGCTGATCCTGATATGTTTGAAAAGGACGAGGAAGTTGATGTTACGCGCTTAGTTAAAGAAGAAGATGTAAATGACGATATTACAACTGTTTCAAGAAAGTATATTGCTGAAATAATCGAAGCCCGTGTTGAAGAAATCTTTGATAAGGTTGATAAAGAATTGAAAAAGATTGATCGCTCCGGCATGTTGCCAGCGGGCGTAGTATTTACTGGGGCAGGTGCTCAGCTTGAAGGCATGATTGAAGCCGCCAAACGCAAGTTACGTTTACCAGCCGCTCTCGGTGTATCAAAAAATATTAATGTTGTGATTGATAAGGTCAAGACGCCGGAATTTCTACCAGCCCTTGGCTTAGTTATTTGGGGAGCTCATGAATATCCTAGCCAAAGCAATGGAAATTTCCAGAAAAATCTGGGCGATATCTTTGGTAAGTTTAAAAATGTGTTCCAAAAAATTATTCCTAGATAAATTAAATCAAGAGTAGTCGTTTTCCTTCATTGGGTAAGCGGCGATTCAGCCTACATATGGCGGAAGTTAAACCAGACATTGAAACATTTGCAAAAATTAAAGTAGTCGGCGTAGGCGGAGGTGGCGGCAGCGCTATCAACCGCATGATTGAAAACGGCATTAAAGGCGTTGAGTTTGTTGCAATTAATACAGATATTCAGGCCCTGCATTACAACAAGGCGGGTGAGAAAATTCATATTGGCAAAACAGTGACGAGAGGTCTTGGTGCGGGCATGAATCCAGATTTAGGAAAAGGCGCCGCTGAAGAGTCACAGAATGAAATCCGGGAAGCACTTAAGGGTTGCGATATGGTTTTCGTCACTTGTGGTCTTGGTGGTGGCACAGGGTCCGGAGCTTCGCCGATTGTGGCGCAGGTCGCGCGTGATTTAGGTGCTCTGACAGTTGCGGTCGTTACTAAACCTTTTGTCTTTGAAGGCGGACAGCGCAAAAATATCGCTGATCGGGCTTTTGCTGATTTAGCTGACAAGGTAGATACGATTATCACTATCTCAAATGATAAATTATTACAGGTTATTGATAAGCGCACTTCTTTGCTTGAAGCCTTTGCTATCGCTGATGACGTTTTAAGACAAGGCGTGCAGGGAATCGCTGAAATTATTACTGTTCCGGGTGTGATTAACGCCGACTTTGCCGACGTGAAAGCGGTTATGGCTAACGCCGGTTCCGCTTTAATGGGTATTGGTCAAGCAAGCGGCGAAAATAAAGCGATTGAAGCTGCCAAGGCTGCTATTAACTCCAATCTATTAGATATGTCTATCGACGGCGCCCGTGGCATCGTCTTCACGATTACTGGTGGTCCAGACTTAAGCATGAATGAAGTTAGTGATGCCGCTAAAGTCATTACTTCCGCTGCTGACGAGGACGCTAAGATTATCTTCGGTGCTGTTATTGATGAAAGCATGAAGGATCAAATCAAAATTACTGTGGTTGCCACCGGGTTTGATGGCAAAAGCAGCGGCACTAAGACCGAGCTCAAGAGTTACACACCAAATCCTTTCATTGAAAGTGAAAACGAGAAGGAAAGCACTCCTGCTTCCGCACTTTGGGGTGACAAGAAAGCAAAGGTGCCGACAATTAAGAACATTCCTTTAAAACCATTAGTTGAAAAGCGGGTTGAAAAGGCAGTTGAACTAGAAAATGATGACGATGATGATTTAAGCGTTCCGGCTTTCATCCGCAAGAAGATGAATAACTAATCAATATATTGTAAATTCGATAAAACGAGATCCTCTAAGGTCTCGTTTTTGTTTTTGCGTTAAATATTTAATGACACTATGAATTCGGGGGTTTTTTTTATATAATATAGATATGAAGATCGACTTCTGTGTGCCAGTATTCAATGAGGGCGAAATATTTGATGCTAACGCTGAGCGCATTTGGCAATTTTTGTCGGGGGAACAACGAGATTATGAGTGGCGTTTAGTGTTTATTGTGAACGGCTCCACACCAAGTTTTGAAAAACAAGTTAATTCCTTCGTTTCCAGCAAGCCGACAGGAGTGTTTTCTCATATTATTGCCGAGAGTGGCAAAGGGAGAGCGATAAAGGCCTATTTTAATGCTAGTTCGGCCGACGTGTTAGTTTATATGGATATTGACCTCGCCGTTGACCTGGGGGCCTTGTCGCGCCTTGTGGGGCCAATCATCAACCTGGAAGCTGACCTTGTTTTCGGCTCGCGGATGCTGCCCTCCTCCTCGATTAAGCGCTCTTGGTTACGAGAGACTAGTTCCCGCGCTTATCTAGAATATTCCCGTCTAATACTTAAGCATCAGTATAGTGATTTGCAGTGTGGGTTTAAAGCAATTAAAGCTAGCGCCTGGCAACAGTTAGCTCCAAATATTAAAAATGACAACTGGTTTTTCGATACAGAACTCATTTATTTTGCCCAGAAACAAGGATTTAGGCTTAAGGAGATACCAGTTAACTGGTCTGAAAATCGCTACAGTGACCGTCATAGCAAGATTAACATACTCAGTGATGGCTGGCGCTTTCTCGTTGAAACTTTAGCGCTCCGGCGACGCGGATAATATTAAAAATTACTGCAATTTATTTAGCCCGTAGTTACGGGCTTTTATTATCCCTGTAAATGTTTAGCCTTTAAATAAAAGGGCTACAGCTTGCTGTGGATAAGCTATTTTGCTGAGCGTGTTTAGGCGCCTTTCACTTAAATTTTATATGAATATTAGTTGATTTTGACCCACATTTTGGATTCTGCTATAATGAAGTTAATTACTAGATTTAGTGGGCAAACGTTAAACAGCCCACAAAATATAGCTTTTATCAAGTATTTATGAAATGTCCGGTTTGTTATTATCACGACACTAAAGTTGTTGACTCTCGCGTTGCACCGGATGGGCTTTCAATACGCCGCCGCCGCGAATGTTTGAAGTGTACTTTTCGCTTCTCAACTTACGAAGAAATTGAAATTCTTGATCTTATTATTGTTAAACGCGATGGACGTCGTGAATCTTACAGCCGTGAAAAACTGATAAGCGGTTTAAGAAAGTCTTTAGAAAAAAGATCAGTAACAGAGGATAAATTTAAGCAGATTATACACGGCATCGAACGAGATTTACAGAAAATGAGACAAGGAGAAGTAACTTCACTGCAAGTTGGACAAATAGTGATGAAACATTTAAAGAAAACTGACCCTGTCGCCTATATTCGGTACGCTTCAGTATATGAATCTTTCAAAGATGCGAATGAATTCCGTCGCGAGTTGAATAAATTGATTAAAGAAAAAAAATAAATTAAATATTGTGGCGATGGCGCGGTTTAAGACTTAGGATAATGGAGGATAATCCTTGATCTTCAACCCCGCGATCGTTTAAAAACGCCATGTCCGAAATTATCAGCCAGATCCGGAAACGCTCCGGGGAGATAGTTGACTTCAGTCAGCCAAAAATCAAGGAAGCTATTTACAAAGCCGCCCTCTCGGTTGAGATTGATGATGAAGCTTTAGCTAATGAGCTTACTCAAGAAGTAGTTGCCAAGGTGGCACAGAAATTTCATAAGAATAGTATCCCGGCGGTTGAAGAGGTGCAGGATATCGTCGAAGAGATTTTAATTGAACATAAACAAATCGCAACCGCCAAGGCTTATATCCTATATCGCGATCAGCATAGACAGTTGCGTGAATTAAGTAAGGCGACATCGGATGAAAAGTTGATGGAGGATTACTTGGGCCGCGCTGACTGGCGCTTGAAAGAAAATAGTAACATGAGTTTCTCGGTGCAGGGTTTAAATAATTATATTGCCTCCGCTGTCTCCGCTCGTTATTGGCTTAACAAATTATACCCTCAGTCTATTCGTGAAGCGCATATTAATGGCGATCTTCACATTCATGATCTTGGTTTGCTTGCACCTTATTGTTGCGGCTGGGATTTAAAGGACCTGTTAATTAAAGGTTTTGGTGGGGTCTCGGAAAAAGTACAAAGCAAACCGCCGAAGCATTTCCGTAGTGCTCTGGGGCAAATTGTTAATTTCTTTTACACCATGCAGGGTGAAGCCGCCGGCGCGCAGGCCTTCGCTAACTTTGATACTTATCTTGCGCCTTTCATTCGCTACGACGGCCTGAATTATAAGGAAGTTAAGCAAGGTCTGCAGGAGTTCATGTTCAACATCAATGTGCCGACTAGAGTTGGCTTCCAGACACCCTTCACTAATATTACGATGGACGTGACTCCTTCAAAATTAGTTGGTGAGGAAAATGTGATTCTTGGCGGTGAAATCAAGCCAGAAAAGTATAAAGATTTTCAGGTGGAAATGGACATGTTTAACAAGGCTTTTGCTGAGGTTATGTTGGAGGGTGATTCAACTGGACGCGTCTTTGGCTTCCCGATTCCAACCTACATGATTGATAAGGAGTTTGACTGGGATAGAGAGAGCATGAAGCCAGTCTGGGAGATGACTGCGAAGTATGGTGTGCCTTACTTTTCAAATTTCGTAAATTCTGACATGGATCGCGATGACGCCCGTTCAATGTGCTGTCGCCTGAGACTTGATAATCGTGAATTACGTAAACGTGGTGGCGGGCTTTTTGGAGCAAATCCCTTAACCGGAAGCTTAGGTGTTGTTACTTTGAATCTTGCTCGTATTGGGTATACAATGAAGACTAAGGAGGAGTTCAAGGAAAGAGTTCTAAAGTTAATGGACATTGCAAAAGAAAGTTTGGAAATAAAGCGTAAGGTGATTGAGAAATTCTCTGAAGATGGCCTATATCCTTACTCCCGTCATTACTTAGCCGATATTAAAGCTCGCTTTGGCACTTACTGGCAGAATCATTTCAACACTATCGGTATTAATGGCATGAATGAGGCCTTACTCAACTTACTTGGTAAGGATATTACGACTCCTGAGGGTCACGCATTCGCGCTGGAAGTGATGGACACAATGCGCGAACGCTTGATGGATTATCAGAATGAAACGAATAATCTTTACAATTTGGAAGCAACTCCAGGTGAAGGCTGCACCTATCGCTTCGCCAAGAAAGATTTAGAGATATACCCAGATATGATTTTCGCTAACACTGAAGCCGCCAAGGCTGGCGCCGCTCCTTATTACACGAATTCAACACACTTGCACGTTAATTACTCTGATGATATCTTCGCTGCGCTTGATTTACAGGACGACTTACAGATTAAATACACTGGTGGCACAGTTTTGCATGGTTATCTCGGTGAACGCTTAACAGATGGTGATGTTGCTAAGAAATTAGCTAAACGCATCATTGAAAATTACCGTCTTCCTTATTTTACCATCACTCCAACCTTCTCGATTTGTCCGAAACATGGATACTTATCCGGCGAGCATAAATATTGTCCGAAGTGCGACGAGGAAATGGGTTATACGAGCGCTGAAATGCAATCAGAGCGCACTGGTGAAATCAATTAATTTTTTATTTTTTTAATAATTCTTGAAAAAGATAGAGGCCGCGCTTCACTTTTTCAGAATAGATCGATATGAGCCCCATTACTACAGTTCGCCAAGAATGCATCGTCTACAGCCGCGTCGTCGGTTGGTTGACACCGGTCAAAAACTATAATCCGGGGAAGGCTTCGGAGTATGTTGATCGCAAAACCTTCAAGGTTGAAGGCTCACAAAAATAATTAGCTTACAGGAGCGCGGGGAAGTGCCGTTGCTATAATCCCGGCAGCTCCGGGAGCCCGCTCTTATATGATAATTGGTGGATTAGAAAAATTGACACTGCTCGACTACCCAGATAATCTGGCCGCAATCGTGTTTACTCAGGGATGTAATTTCCGTTGCCACTTTTGTTACAACCCCATGCTTGTCTTGCCCCGTGTAAAATCGGAGGCGGACGAATCAAATAAAGATAAAGGTTTTTCTCTTAAAGAGGAAGACCTTTTTCTTTTTTTGGAAAATAGAAAGGGAAAACTAGATGGTGTCGTTATTACTGGCGGGGAGCCAACGCTGCATGCTGATTTACCTGAATTTATAAAAAAAATAAAAGACCGGGACCTGTTAGTTAAACTTGATTCAAACGGTACTAACCCCGATATGCTCAAACGCTTAATTGATAAGAAATTAATAGATTACATTGCAATGGATATTAAAGCGCCGTGGGAGAAGTATGAGGCAGTTGTGGGCGTGCCGGTGAATTTAGAGAAATTGCAAAAAAGTGTTAAAATGATAATGACAAGCGGCTTGCCCTATGAGTTTAGGAGTACCCTCTTACCCGAGTTTCACAATGAGGATGATATTCGCAAGATGGGGGAAATTATATCGGGAGCAAATCGCTGGTATTTGCAAAAATTTAAACCTGACACAAATTTGGTTAACACCTCCTTTGAGGGCAAGCAGACCTTTTTGGATAAGGAATTAGAGTCTTTGGCACTGATTGGCAGTAAATATGTCAAGGAATGTCGAGCTCGAATTTAATTTATGTCGAATGAAGAAAAAAAGGACGAAGTTAAGGAGGTCGTAATTGAAGAGCCTAAGGTTAATTATGGCGAAGAAATTCACAGACTACTCAAGGAAAATGCCGTCATGAATAAGGAAATTTTAGTAATGGTGAGGCACATCAATCTTTGGGTTGCCTGGCAAAGGGTGTTTGGTTGGTTAAAATTCCTATTAATTCTCGTCTCAATCGGCATCGGTGTTTTGTACTTACCACCATTCATTAAAGACTCGTATCAGCAGTTAATTGATTTAGTGAAAACTAATGCTGGCCTTTAAAAGGTCGGAGTAATTATAATTATGAGCCAAGATATAGCGTTATTCGCTGAAACAACTTTTCGCAACCAGTTCAAGAAATTCGGCATTAAAACTGACGACCGACGCCGTCATATGTATTTGATTGGAAAAACTGGCATGGGTAAGTCGACGATTCAGGAGAACATGATCGTCGGCGATATCCGCGCTGGTCATGGTTTGGCGGTGGTTGATCCGCATGGCGATTTGGCGGAAAAGATAATTCAGTATATTCCTAACAATCGTATTAAAGACGTTGTGTATTTCAATCCGGCAGACATGGATTTTCCGATTGCTTTTAACGTTCTCGAACAAGTTGAGCCACACTTACGTCACCTCGTTGCCTCAGGGCTTCTCGGCGTCTTCCAAAAACTTTGGGCTGATTCTTGGGGTCCTCGTTTGGAATACATTTTGAGAAATGCAATTTTAGCGATTCTGGATTTTCCTGGTTCCACGCTTTTGGGCGTTGTGCGCATGCTGTCGGATAAAACATATCGCAAACGAGTGGTGGCAAATATTAAGGATCCGGTCGTTAAAGCTTTCTGGGAAAAAGAATTTGCTTCCTATGCCGATAAGTTTGCTTCCGAAGCGGTGTCTCCAATTCAGAATAAGGTTGGACAATTCTTATCAAGCTCCTTGATGCGTAATATTATCGGTCAGGTAAAATCTGCAATTAATATTCGTGAAATCATGGATGATGGTAAGATTTTAATCATGAATTTAAGTAAGGGTCGAATCGGTGAAGATAACTCTGCCTTACTTGGGGCGATGATGATTACCAAAATTCAGTTAGCCGCTATGAGTCGTGTCGATATGCCCGAGAAGGAGCGTAAAGATTTTTATCTTTATATCGATGAATTCCAAAATTTCTCAACCGACAGTTTTGCCAACATTTTATCTGAAGCCCGAAAATATCATTTAAATCTCATTCTTGCTCATCAATATATTGAACAGTTGAGTGAAAAAGTGAAACCGGCCGTCTTTGGTAACGTTGGTACGATGGTTTCCTTCCGTGTCGGGGCAACTGATGCCGAAGAGTTGGCAAAAGAATTCGCCCCTGTATTCACTGAGGAAGATTTAGTGAATCTACCAAAGTATGAAATGTATTTAAAATTAATGATTGACGGTGTCGCATCTTCTCCTTTTTCGGCAAAGGGTTTAGCTCCGCTCACCGACGAAGAGCGCACCTTTAACGTTGATAAGGTGATAGAGGTTTCAAGAGAAAAATTTGCCAGTCGTCGTTCTGAAGTAGAAGATCGCATTTTGCGCTGGCATGAAGTAGAGGAGGCTCCAAGTACTAGTCCGGCGATTCTGACACCCTCTACTCCACGTCCGGCGGCGACCACTAGAACTTATAATCCAGATCCTGTGACTACTACTAAAGCCCCGGCATCCGCACCGGTCGTAAGAGCGACTCCAGCCACTGAAAAAGCAGTACCAGCTCCTCAAAAAAGTGGGGAACCCACACCAAAATCAGCAGCCCCAGTATCAACCTCTCCTGTTGCTCAAGTCTACCCGCCAGTATCAACCCCTCCGCCTACGCCCCAGCGTCCAGCCGCTTTGGTCCACAATAATCATGTGGTAACACCAGTCCCGACGGTTACAGCGAGGCCAGTTGAGGCGGTAGTTAGACCGCTGGCAAGCGAAAAGGTTGGTTATCCAGCAACCTGTTCGCGTTGTGGCGTGGAGACGACCACGGTTTTCGTCCCTGATGGTGTCCGACCTGTATTTTGTAAAGAATGTTTGGCGATGAAACGCCAGGAAAAAAATGTAGAAGTCGAGGAACGTAAGCAGGCAAAAAGTGAAGAGTTAGCAAAAATGCCCCCGGCATTATCATTGTCCGACCTTCATCGCGCTCAGCCAGTTGACTTTAAGGGCAGGCCAGAAAAAACACCGCGCCCCGCGCAAAAAGAATCTAAGTCTCCCGAACAAGATATCTCCGAAGACGAGGTAATTGATTTTTCTAGGCGCCCAGAATAATTATGAATTTATTTTTCGATACCGAAACGACCGGCCTACCCAAAAGCTATAAGGCCCCAGTTTCCGATTTGAATAATTGGCCAAGACTCGTCCAGCTCTCCTGGGCGTGGTTTGATAATGATGGCAATGCCTGGGATCGTTACGATTACATCATCAAGCCTGTAGGTTTTGTTGTTCCTGAAGAATCAACGCGGATTCACCGCATAACGCACGAGCAGGCAGTTGCTGAAGGACATGATTTAGTGACCGTGTTAATGGAATTCAATAACCATATCGCCCGTGCAAAGGCTGTGGTCGGACATAATATTGATTTTGATGATAAGATTATCGGCTCCGAAATGTTTCGCAACAAATTACCGAATACACTCGAGTCAGCTCATAAAATTTGCACGATGAAATCAAGTTCCGATATTTGCCGAATTAGTAATGGTCGCGGTGGCTATAAATGGCCGAATCTGGGTGAGCTGCACCGCTTTTTATTTGGTCATGATTTTGCCGAGGCTCATAACGCGATGGTGGACGTGCTGGCGACTGCCCGTTGTTTCTATGATATCCGCCGTCGCGGACATAATATTTAAATATGGATTATCTCAAAGTAGGGAAAGCGACTGATTTAGAGGGCTCTGACCGTCGCTGGTATCGAATATTTGAAATACTACCGGGTTTTTTGTCCTATTCGACTTTAATTACTCTGCTAGTACTATCATATTTTAAACCCGTCTGGGTTGCTTTTTTTCTAATTGCTTTCAACGTTTATTGGCTGCTGCTTGTTGTTTATCTCGCGGTTCATTTAGTGGCCGCTTACCGCAAGTTGAAATATAATTCTCAGGTTAACTGGAAGGAGCGCGTCGAAGCAATCGCGGCTGGTGATTTTAGCGCCCGTGGCATTGCCTCAGATTCTTTAGCGAAACAAGGGAAGACTTGGAAAGATTACTGGCATTTAATTGTGCTTCCAAATTACAATGAGAGTGAAGAGATTATTGCCTCCGCCATTGATTCTTTGCTTCAAGATGGCTTTCCTACAAGTCAGATGATAGTGGTCGTCGCGATGGAGGAGCGGGCAGGTGAAGAAGCTCATGAGCGTGCGCGCAATATTGAGGCTCGTTTTAAAGATAAATTTGGACGACTGATAATTACCTTTCATCCGGACGGAATTACCGGTGAATTAAAGGGTAAGGGCGCAAATCAAGCTTGGGCCATTAAGCAGGTGCAGCGTGATTTACTTGACGCCGAAAATTTTAATTATGACGATGTCTTAGTCAGCGTGTTTGATATTGACACCATGGTGAAGCCTGGGTACTTTTACGCTCTGATGTATAAGTTTTTAACTGTTACTGCACCTTATCGCGCCAGTTATCAACCGATTCCTGTTTATCACAATAATCTTTGGGAAGCGCCTTTTTTCTCGCGAGTGGCCGCCTCATCGAATACGTTCTGGCAGATGATGATGCAGATTAGAGAAGAGCAGCTTGTAACCTATTCATCTCATTCAATGACTTTAAGAGCCTTAGCGGAAATTGGTTTTTGGTCAACAAACATGGTTAGTGAGGATTCCCGCATTTTTTGGAACTGTTTGTTGCACTATGAAGGGGATTATCGTGTTGAACCGATGTATTTTCCGGTCTCAATGGATATCACTTACGACCGCAATTTAAAACAAACAGCGAAGAGTCTATACAAGCAACAGCGCCGCTGGGCTTGGGGTTCTGAGAATGTGCCGTATTTGTTATTTAATACCATGAAGAGATGGAAGACTGTTGATCGTGGTAAATTAATGAGCCATATCTTTACGCAAGTATACGGTTTCCATTCTTGGGCTACAAACGCCCTCATCATTGCGGTTATCGGTTGGATGCCGATGCTTATCGGCGGACAACGCTTTAACACCACTGTATTATCCGGTAACCTGCCGACAATCACACAATCACTAATGAACATTGCTATGATTGGTTTAGTATTGTCAGCAGTTGTTTCAACTTTACTTTTACCAAAGCGCCCAGCTCAATATACTGTCTGGAAAAATATCCGCATGGTTTTAGAGTGGATTTTTGTACCCGTAACAATTATCTTTTTTGGTTCCATTCCTTGTCTTGATGCACAATGGCGATTAATGAGAGGAAAGTATATGGGATTTTGGGTAACACCGAAATCAAGAGGTTAATGCCTTTTTATTTTTCATTTTTTTGTCATTTTTGCTATGATGAAGATGATGAAAAATTTCTACGCTAAGTATCTATGGTTAAGAATAAAAATATCGCGAGTTATAAGCAGACGCGACGCCCGCAAGGCTCTTTTATCGCGCGTATGTTGGCAGATAAACGTATTTTCGCCATCATTGCTTTAATCTTTCTACTGCTTATTCTTGTGCCGCTCGCCAAGAGCTATAGTCGTAAGCGCATGATTGAGAAAGAGATTGAAGGGATACAGCAAGAAATCGCAAGTTTTGAAGCGAAGAACAGTGACTTAAGGGAGATGATCGATTATCTGCAATCTGACCAGTCACTAGAAGAACAGGCGCGACTGAGCATGGGCTTGAAGCGTCCTGGAGAAACTGTCGCCGTTATCACTGAGAGCGCTGTCGGTGTACAAATTACAAAAACCGAGGAGGTAATCGCTCCGCCAAATTGGCAAAAGTGGTGGCGCTATTTCGCAAAATAAGATTAGTTAAAAAATAAAGCCGGCCGAGCCGACTTTATTGATTAAAATGGAGCCGAGAATGGGACTTGAACCCACAACCTACGGTTTACGATACCGTTGCTCTACCAATTGAGCTATCTCGGCAATATGAGCGGGTGAGCGGAATCGAACCGCCGTCTCAAGCTTGGGAAGCTTGCATAATAACCATTATACGACACCCGCAACACTTCCATATTATAAGCAAAGGAAGCCTTATTCGTCAATTAATCAATTATTTCTATGAATAAATACATTAAGACCGTATTAGTAGCCATCCTTATTACCGCTTTTGCCTTTCCAATGGCAACACTTAAAGCAGAAGAGCTCTTAATCGCCGCGCCAGCGCCAGTTAGCGCCACTGTGCAGTTAAAGGCTGGGGTAGTGCAATCTGCTAGCGCTGGTGCTATAAAGATTAGTTTCCCAGCCAAGGCAATAAAGCAGGCCTCAGCTATGAAAATTGATGACCTGGGCTCTAAATTTGAATCGCCCTGGAACTACAGCCCCTTAACATCAGTTTATCAATTCGACTTCACCGATCGTGGCGTCGCCTATGACCGCGCGCAGCCTCTCCGTCTTGAGTTTAAGTATGAAGAAAAGAATGATGATTACAAGCAGATTTTTTTCTATGATGGCGGACAAAAAAGATGGCGCCCACTTCCTTCGGTAGATGACCCTATCAAAAAAATTGTTAGTGCTAATATCCATTTTCCGTTTGCGCGCATTGCCGTCCTCACTAATAGTCAGGTTATGACCGTTGGTGATGCTAGCTGGTATCGCTTTAAAAGTGGCCTGTTTGCAGCCTCCCCCGATTTTGCCAAGGGCACAGTAGTTAAAGTCACAAATCTTGATAACGGCAAAAGCGTTAATGTCACAATTAACGATTACGGCCCAGATCGCAAGTTACACCATTCACGTGTTATCGATCTTGATGCTGTTGCATTCTCTAAAATTGCCTCAACCAAAGCCGGCATTATTAAAGTTAAAATTGAGCCGCTTAAGTTAGTGACCGCTAAGGATAAAGAAAAGATTGAGCCAGCTGGCTCCGTCGTAACGGTGTCTTCAAAATCAGCTATTGTCATCAGAGAGTCCGACGGCAGTATTATTTTCGGTAAGAATGCTAGTACTACCGCACCACTTGCGAGCTTAACAAAGCTTGTTGCTGCGCAAGTATTCCTCGATACCAATCCGTCGCTTGACCGTGAAGTTGCCTACTCAATAAAAGATGAGCAATATAATCATCTATACTGCAAACCATGGGAGTCAGCTCGTTTGCGCGTTGCTGACGGGGAGACAATGAAGATTCAAGACCTGCTTTATGCATCGCTTGTTGGCTCAGCCAACAATGCAGTGGAAAGTTTGGTGCGCGTGAGCGGTTTAAGTCGTAATGAATTTATTGCGAAGATGAATGAAAAGGCGGCAGCTTGGGGTGCAACCTCAACTCGTTTCGTTGAACCGAGTGGATTATCACCGGAGAATGTGAGTTCTCCTCTTGATTATGCTATAATGATAAAAGAGATTTTCAAAAATCCTTTACTTAAAAAAATTAGCTCAACTGTTAGATATTCTTTCACTACCATCAACAAGAAAATAAAACACAACCTATCAAATACGAACAGCGGCTTACTTTCCGCTGGCTATAATATCACCGGTTCTAAAACCGGTTATCTCGATGAAGCTGGATACTGTTTAATGACGAGAGTTGAGAGTCCGCTTGGTAATTTAATCATTGTTAACTTCGGAGCTCAGAGTAAAGATGATAATTTCAAGGACAATGAGCGCTTAATCAACTTCGGACTCAAGCAGCTTGTGAAATAAATCTATGATTACCTTGCTCCACGTATCAAAAAAATATTCTCGCGATAATCAGGTCTTGCGAGATGTTAATCTGCGCATTGAGCCGGGCGAGTTTGTTTCTTTAGTCGGTCAATCCGGGGCTGGGAAGACAACTGTAGTTAAATTATTAATTGGTGAGGAGCGGGCTGATGAAGGACAGGTCGTCATTGGTGATTGGGATATTACTCGCTTAAACCGTCACGAAATACCATATCTGCGCCGTCAAATTGGTGTTATCTTTCAGGACTTTAAATTACTACCGAAAAAAACTTTACGTGAAAATGTCGCATTTGCACTCGAGGTTTGTGGTGCTAGCAATGCGAAAATAAAGAAGATTGTGCCGAGCGTCATGAAAATTGTCGGGCTTGAAGATAAACAGGGACGATATCCGCACGAAGTCTCTGGTGGCGAGCAACAACGGGCAGCCATTGCGCGCGCACTTGTGCATCAGCCCCGTCTGCTGTTAGCGGATGAGCCGACTGGCAATCTTGATACCATCAACGCTGATGAAATTATTGATTTATTACAGCGTATTAATAGGTTTGGTACGACCGTGATACTGGTGACGCATAATAAAAGCATTGTGAATCGCCTGAGTAAACGCGTTGTGACTATGGAAAAAGGACAGATTGTTAGTGACAAGGCTCACGGCAAATATTTGCTATAAATAATTCTTATGCTTTCTTTTCTTCGTATTATTAAATTCAGCTTTCAAGACATTGCTCGCAATGTCTGGTTGTCGATAGTGACAATCACTATCCTGCTAATCGCTCTTTTTTCCATTAACACGATGCTCACCGTGAGTGCGGTAAGTGACAACGCGGTACGCGCTGTCAAAGAAAAGATTGATATTAGTTTATATTTAAAACCGGATGCCTCCGAAAACGATATTACCGCTCTACGCGAGCGCTTAGTGGCGATGCCGGAAGTAAAGAGCGTCGCTTATATTTCTAAGCAAGACGCTTTGCGTGTTTTCACTAGTCGTTATCAGGATAATCCCGATATTACTCAGTCTTTACGTGAGCTTGGTAATAACCCCTTGTCGCCAAGTTTAGCCATAGTCCCGGCCAATTTTGAAAATACCAGCAATCTAATTAATACCTTGCGTCAACTCGACTCCGATATTATTGATTCCCGTGACTTCACTGATAACTCTTCAATCGTTACAAAAATTCAGAGCATCACGCAGCGCGTCAACGAGATTGGCATGATCATCATCGCCATTTTCATTATTACCAGCTTACTCGTTGTCTATAATTCTATCCGGGTCGCCGTCTATACCCACAAGAAAGAAATTGAGATTATGCGCCTCGTTGGCGCCTCGAATTTCTTTGTCTACATGCCCTTCCTGTTTTCAGCTTTCATTTACGCCCTGGTTGCGGTAATGATCATGATTGCAATTTTCTATCCCTTTCTGACCCTCTTGCAGCCCTATCTTGAGGTTTTCTTGGCCGGATACAATGTCGACTTACTTGAATACTTTGTCTATAACTTCTGGCCCATCTTCGGGGCGCAATTTGGAGCGGTATTCTTCATTACTTTCGTCGCCAGCTACTTCGCGGTGAGAAAGTATGTGCGCTAATACATTGATCGCAATGTCAATCAGGCGCAGCTAAAAGGGCGCCTTTTTGCTTGAATTGACTAATACCAGAGAATTTACTAAGATAAGTCCATAATTCGGGGATCGTCTAATGGTAGGACAGTGGCCTTTGAAGCCATCAATCATGGTTCGAATCCATGTCCCCGAGCTTGACAAAAAGTATATCTTGTGATATACTTTTTTGATAGTTAAAATTGTATTGTCGAACCTTTAAAACTTCATAAAATGAGAAATTTAGTTTATCAAATGACTTACCAGCCTAAAATTATATTATGGCTTGTGTTTTTCTTCTTCGCTTTGATTTGTACTGTTATTCCTTTTATTGGCCCGGCATTTCTGGGATTTATAATTTACAGAATAATAAAGATGGGAGAGGTGCAAAGATTAGCCGATGCTTATATACCAACAGTATTGGGTATTATAAGTCATAGTTTGATATTTTATTTACCGAGCTGGCCGCTTGAAAATTTTGTTATTGTAACATTTTTCAATATACTTTGTTTTGCGGCTGGATCAGCTTGGGTAAGATTTCTATCGTGAAATAAAAAAATTGTTTAACTAAAAATGGGAGGACTAGAAAATGGTAAACAGAATTATGATTGTTGTTTATGGCTTGATTGCTATGTTCTTAATCGCAGTGGATATAATTCTTTGGTTCAAATTAACCCCGCAAGAGTTTTCAGATGTATTCGCCGCGATTATATTAGGTGTATTGGGTTTATTTCCCGCTTATTTAAGTTTTAAATGTTACAAAAAGGAGGTTAAAAATGTCAGTAATTAAAGTATGGTGTCTCCCGGCTGGGCAGACAGAAGAAAGTTTAAATCGTCTTCATTAAGCCATTGTAAAAGCTGTGGTGTCAATTACCGAGCTTGGTCTTAAAAGCGAAAATGAAATGACTTGCTTGTTCGTTCCTGATTTAATGTCATATGGATTAGGGGAAGAAGTGATTGTGGAGATTGGCGGTTTATATGATAAGCCAGAAAGAACGGAAGAAGTAAGGCAAAATCTTGCCGAAAGTGTCGGCAAAAGTGTAAAGGATCTTTACCCTAAAGCCAGGGTTGAATGTTTTATTTCAACCTTTAACCCTAAACAGGGATTTTGGGCGTCGAACTAAATGATTAAAATTATTAGACAGGAGATTGAAATATATCTCCTTTTTATTTTATAAAATTATATTTGTTAATTTCTCCAAACTAATTTTTATAGTAGGGAAGATATTATTTTATATAATCAAAGCAACAGGGACCCAGGGGGGGGCAGGGGCCACTTTAACCTCAAAACAATAGTGAGTTAGGTGGTGGGGTAAACTATTTTTTCATCAAACAGGTTCTAATAAGTTCCAGTTCGCGGAGCTCTGTTGACAGAAAAGTATACTTATGGTATACTTTTTTTGATACTTTTCTTTAACAATTAAACATAAACAAAAAATATGTAGCAATGGAAAAATTTGTAGAATTTCAGAATTGGGGTTTTAATCTCCTAATAATGTCATCTTTGATGACTATGGTGTTTTCAATTTTTCAGGGATACGGTTTTATTAAGCAATCCCAGAAAATTTGGCGTGAAAAATCTGCCAAGGCGATATCGCCACCATTTTTCTTTCTATTCTTCTTTTATTTTATCGCCTTTATTTTTTACGGAATATATAAAAATAGTTTAGCTATGGTTTTTAATGGCTTATTGTTTATTACTTGTATTCCGGTAATTGTAGGTATTATAAAATTTAAGAAGATGAAATTGTTGGACTGGCTATCTTTTTTCGCTTCAGCTGCAATCATACCTATTATTTTAGTAATAAAAGAAAAAGATACTTTTATTTTTTCTTTACTATTAGTAAGCTTGATTGTTCTGGGGCTACAGTTATTGACCATAATTAAAACAAAATCAATTGGCTCAATTGAAATTAAGTTTATAGTCATTTTTTTTGTTACTGGTCTATGCTGGTTTATTTATGCTTGTTATATAAATAATTGGGCTTTGCAGATATTCAATTTTTGCGCAGTTCTAATTTATTTAGCTATTATTATTTTGTATAATAAGTATAAAAGCATGTAAGAAGTCTGTAGATTATTAACCCCTGAAGCTAACAAAGTTTCAGGGTTTTTAATTTGTCTAAACTAATATTTATAATGGTCCCATAATCCTGTACACATTTTGACCCATTAAAAAGTTGGTTCTGAGGTGGTATAATAAGCTTATATGAGCCAACACAACAAAGTATCAAAAGAAGAAAAAACTAAAATAGTTCTCACTGTCTTACGTGGT
>JAUYNJ010000005.1 GCA_030696105.1 bacterium | reverse complement strand
GGATGAAGTCTATTTCGGATATAACAAAAAAACTGCCTTCACTGAGCAGCTTAATATATTAAATCTTAACTTAAATACCGTCCCTACTAATCCAACTATTTAATGGCTCCAAAACTGTGTTGACAAAGGGGACCACTATAAGTAGATATTTTAAAAGGCTAAATCATCAAACAAACTTAGTTGCCCATTTTTTTGCTTAACTAATTTTCTTTCTTTTTTAATGATTTTTTGCTCCTTTATTTGTTCTCGGGCTGAGGCATAAAATATCTCTTTCATTTTCTGCATTTTAGCCTTAGTGGCAAAGTAATTAATAATATTCATAGCGGCACAGTAACATTGGTTGCCGAAAAATAATATGCGATATTCATTTCTATCGGAGAAATTTTTAAAAAAGGCTTTAATATCTATAACAGCCTTTTGCGCGCTATCTGCCATTGGTGGCGGAATTGCTCTTATATATACTGATGGCCTGGGTATGCCGAGAGAATGGCTTGGTCAATCTTTTACCTCATATTTGATACCAGGTTTAACTCTTCTTATAGTGGTTGGTGGAACCAATCTTGCGGCTTTCATATTAATTAAGAGAGACCACCACTATGCTATGGAATCAGCGATGGTTGCCGGTTTCGGTTTGCAAATTTGGATATACACCGAAATGTATATTATTAGGCAATCAGATTGGCTGCACACACTATATTTTTCTCTGAGCACACTGATTCTAATTTTAGCTTTCTTACTTTTTGGACAGAAGCGGAATGACTAATTAAGAATTTATCAATAAATATGAATATTAATAGTTTAGTAACAACCATAGAGGGTCCCGGCATAGCCGTCGACATCGATGAAACACTTTCTTGGACGATTGGATACTGGATTGAGGAAATGCAGAAGAAATTTGGTAATCCAGAAAATCTGACTATCAAAGAAATGGTCGAGAAGTATCGTTATACGCAAAATGTCCCTTATTGGCAGCATGAGGAGGCGCTTGAATGGGTTGACTTAAAAATTAACTCAAATGAGACTCAAGAAATGCTCCCATTAATAGATGGTTCTAGTGCTTATCTAAAAAAAATTAATAAAATAGTTCCAATTGTGGCCTATATCACCGCGAGACCGGAAAGAGTAATAGAGGGAACGAGAAAATGGTTGAACAAGCATAAATTTCCAGAGGCGCCAGTAATTTGCAGGCCCAATGAAGTTGAGTCAAGTAAAGGTAATGAGTGGAAGGCTAAAGTAATTGAGAGTCTGTATCCAAACGTGTGGGGAATCATTGATGACAATGCAAAATTACTCGACTTCTTAAGCGCGGACTACAAGGGGAAAGTCTTTATGTATGAACATGGCGACAATCTTGGTTATCCTTTCGCAATTGCCTGCAAAGATTGGTTAACGGTTTATGAACAGATTTTAAGTGTTTATAAGGACTATAAAGCTACGTAAACTTAATTAGTTGTAAATATATTAAAAATACCCTGAGGCGTCATAATCTCTGGGTTTTTTTGTCTATCGCTAAGTACGCGCCACATTCTTTGTTTTCCGTCAAAACAATTAAATACTGGTAAAATTTCAATCAATTTTGTATAATACCTGAGTATCTGAAAGCATTAATTATAATATATGAATTCTGAGAAAAATGAGACAAAATCTGCATCTTTTCCGCAAATGGAAGCGGAAGTTTTAAAATTTTGGGATGATAATAAGATTTTTCTAAAATCCGTCGAGCGTGACGCGCCCCAGGGAGATTACACCTTCTATGATGGTCCGCCTTTTGCTACCGGCACGCCTCACTACGGACACATTGTCGGTCAGATTATGAAGGACGTCGTGCCACGCTATTACACCATGAATGGATATCGCGTGGAAAGAAAGTGGGGCTGGGATTGCCACGGCCTGCCGATTGAAAATATCGTTGAAAAGGAGCTGGGGATGGGCAGCAAGAAAGATATTGAAAATTTGGGTATTGAGAAATTCAACGAGCATTGCCGGGCGAAGGTTTTGACTTATGCGCCTGCTTGGTATGAAATGTCCGCGAAACTCGGGCGCTGGGTAGATACGAGCAATCCCTATAAAACCATGGACTTAAACTTCATGGAATCAGTCTGGTGGGCATTTAAAGAATTATGGAACAAGGATCTTATCTACAAAGACTACCGCTCGATGCACGTTTGTCCGCGCTGTGAAACAACTCTTTCACAGTCTGAAGTCGCCGAAGGCTATCAAGACGTCAAAGATTTATCATGTACCGCAAAATTTGAATTAGTGGACGAGCCGGGTGTTTTCGTTTTGGCTTGGACAACAACCCCTTGGACGCTTATTGGCAACGTCGCCTTAGCTGTTGGAAATAACATTAAATACTCCAAAATTGAAAGCGAAGGCGTCAAGTATATCTTAGCGCAGGACAGAGTAGCTGAGAATTTTAAAGATAAGGAATATAAGGTGCTGGCCGAAATGGAGGGGAGTGCTTTAGTGGGGAAGAAATATAAACCCTTATTCAACTACTACGCCGAGGATTCGGCATTAAACAATGTTACAAATGGTTGGCAGATTTATGCGGCGGAATTTGTAACGACGACTGATGGTGTTGGTGTTGTACATATTGCCCCTGCTTTTGGTGAGGATGACATGACTCTCGGTAAAGAACACAACTTACCCTTCGTGCAACACGTTGCTATGGATGGTGTCTTTAAGTCTGAGGTTACAGATTTTGTAGGCTTGCACGTCAAACCAATAGCTGATCACACCGCCACTGATATCGAAATAATTAAATACTTAGCTCACCAGGGTTTGTTGTTTTCCAAGCTTAAATACGAGCACAGCTACCCCCATTGCTGGCGTTGTGATACCCCTCTCATTAATTACGCCACCTCTTCTTGGTTTGTGGCGATTATGAAGATTAAATCACAGTTACTGGCGAATGCTCAAAAGATAAATTGGTCTCCAAACCACATTAAGGATGGTCGTTTTGGTAATTGGTTAGAGGGTGCGCGTGATTGGTCAATTTCTCGACAAAGATTTTGGGCAAGCGCTATTCCAATTTGGGAATGTAGTTGTGGTGAACGTGCTGTGATTGGTAGTGTTTCTGAGCTTGAAGATTTGTCCGGTGAGAAGATTACTGATATTCATAAAGACAAAGTCGATAAAATTCAGTTTAAATGCGAGAAATGTGGACAGATGATGCAACGCATTCCTGATGTTTTAGATTGTTGGTTCGAGTCTGGAGCTATGCCTTATGCTCAACTTCATTATCCTTTTGAAAATAAGGAAAAATTTGGAAGCACTTTCCCGGCACAGTTTATTGCGGAGGGAATTGATCAAACTCGTGCTTGGTTTTATTATTTACACGCAATTGCTGGCGGCGTTAAAGACATTCGTGCCTTTAATAACGTCATTGCGAACGGTATCGTGCTGGCTGAAGACGGCAAGAAGATGTCAAAAAAATTGCAGAATTATCCTGATCCAATGTTGGTAATGGAGAAATACGGCGCCGATGCTTTGCGCTCATACTTATTGTCCTCACCGGTTATGCTTGCGGAAAATTTAAATTTTTCGGAGAAAGGCGTCGAAGAATCATTGCGTAAGAATGTGATGTTGCTTTGGAATGTTTATAAATTCTATGAAATGTTTGCGGGCGAAAGCAAGGAGGGCGGTTTAAATCAAAAGCCTAACTCCGAAAATGCATTAGATATTTGGATAATATCCAAGCTTAACTTGCTATTGTCTGACGTCACGCAGGGTATGGAAAGTTATAACCTAGTTAAGGCGATGAGACCAATTACTGAGTTCATTAATGAACTCTCTACCTGGTATTTACGTCGCTCACGTGACCGCTTTAAGGATGAAGCGGTCGCTGATAGAATGAATGCATTGCAAACTACAAGTTATGTGCTTGAAAGGCTTGCTGTCGTAATCGCGCCCTTTATGCCGTTTATCGCTGAAAACTTGTGGCAAAGGGTGGCTGGCTATAATTTCGACGACAGTGAACAGTCAGTTCATCTACAACCTTGGTTGAAAGCTGAGGAGCAAACTATAGCTAAGGAAGTGTTGGAAAAGATGCAACTCGTCCGTCAAGCAGTTGAACTCGGTTTAGCTAAAAGAGATGAAGCTAAGATTAAGGTCAGACAGATGCTTAGCCAAGCAGTTGTCACCGGACCTGAATCCAAGCAAATCAGCGAGCAAGAGTATTTAAATTTAATCGTAGATGAATTAAATGTGCAGGAGGTAAAGTGGAATATCGGCAGTGATGAAAATCTAGCAATTCAGCTTAACCTTGAAATTAGTCCTGAGTTAAGACAGGAGGGTTTGAAGCGCGACTTGGTACGTTTGATTAACATGTTGCGTAAGGACTCAAATCTGACCGTGAATGACCGTGCCGAGGTCTACATCAGCGGCGCTAGCGCTGATATAGAGGCTCTTGTAAGCGCGGAAAGGGAAGTAATTCTTAAAGACACTTCGAGCGCCGATTTAGCACTCAAAGATGATGTATCGGAGCTCGAGAATAAAAAAGAAGTAAGCCTAGATAATGTCAAGGTGTGGCTCGCCATACAAAAAATATAAATATTATTTAAACCTTTATCGAATTTGTGATATAGTATTAGCGAGTTATAAAGTATTATTTTCGTATGGGCAAGAATCAGCACTATCAATTATTTTTATTATTTTGTCTTTCAGCTTCGATTATTCTTCTTTTCCTCATCTTTTCCGCTTTTAGAGAGCACGAACTTAGATATTAGCAGTTATGCTACTCAGGGGCTTCAAGTTTTGACAAAGAATGTTGGTTCTATATTTTCGAGTTTTTCGAGAATTATTTTGATTTTATTGGCTTTTTTAATAGCCCTGTATTATTTATTGAAAGATGGAGGCAAATTTACTGAGTATCTGGTGCAATTAAGCCCGCTTGAAGATAAGGATGATAGATTTATAGTTAATCGCTTGAAGTTGGCGGTCCACTCGACAGTAAAAGGAAACCTTATCATCGGTTTAATTCAAGGCGTGGTCACCGCCACCGGATTCGCTATCTTCGGTGTACCTAATCCGATTTTATGGGGCGGTGTCAGCGTGATTACTGCTTTGATTCCCAGTGTTGGGACAGCTTTAGTATTGGGCCCAGCAATAGTTTATTTATTTGTTTCCGGTGACACCTTGAGCGGCCTAGGTTTAACTATTTGGGCGATACTCGCAATTGGCATTGTTGATAATATGCTTGGTCCGAAACTTGTGGGGCAAGGCATGAAGCTGCATCCGCTTTCTGTGTTTGTTTCCGTTATTGGTGGTATGGCCTTCTTTGGTCCACTTGGCTTTATTCTAGGACCTCTTGCTTTAAATATTACTCTTGCTCTGGTTGATATTTACTTTGCTTTCAAGAAAAAACATATTTTATAATAATAAGAATATTTTTCATCGAATCTTATGCTTATCCAAATTCTAATCATGGTGGCCTCGCTCGTTGTTTTGGGCTTTTCCGCTAACTACCTGGTAAATGCAAGTATAAAAATTGCGCGCAAGTGGAATGTCTCCGAATTATTTATCGGGCTCACAATCGTTGCCATGGGCACCTCTGCCCCGGAAATTGCCGTTTCTGTTTTTGCAGCCCTTGAAGGACAGGGTGACTTATCAGTGGGTAATGTTATCGGCTCGAATATTTTTAATCTCGGCTTTATCCTTGGTCTAGTCGCCATAATTGCTCCACAAGCAGTGCCGATGAAAATGGTCTGGCGAGATGGTATGGTACTTTTAGCGGGGACTTTAATGGTGTTCTTGTTCATGTATGATTTAAAGATTGTTTTCTGGGAGGGACTAATGTTATTGGTGTTCCTTTTGTCTTACATTGGTCTGTTGTGGTATAAAAAAGATGTGCCGACGGAAGATGAGGACACAGCTGGCGAGCCGGCAAACTTGAAAGATTATCTAATTTTCCTTGCGAGTCTCTTTTTCTTAGTGAAATCTTCCGATTACACCGTAACTTCAGCTGTCTATATTGCCGAGTATTTTAAAGTATCAGCCTGGGCAATTGGCGCAACAATTGTGGCCGCTGGAACAAGTTTGCCTGAAGTCGCCACTTCAGTCATTGCTACCTTAAAAAAGAAGTTCGGTCTGTCTATTGGTAATGTGGTGGGCTCTGATATCTTTAATACATTTGGGATTATCGGTATTAGTAGTGTTATTACCCCGATTTTCTTGCAGTCAAAAACGGAAGTCTTTGGGCTGGCTGATTCCTTGTTTTCCGTACTTCTCCTGATTGGTACAATTATTTTACTGTTAATTTTCATGCGTTCTGGCTGGAAAATCAGTCGTAAAGAGGGTATAATTATCTTTACAATTGCCATTATGCGCATGGCCTTTGAAATATATATTGGTCGCGGATAAGATTTATTTAAAACAAGTAAAAAAGGACTACCAGCGTGGTAGTCCTTTTTGTAATTGCGAGGAGTTTAATTATTGATTGAAGCGCCAATTTTATAATTGGTAAAAAATGCATCAGGAATATCTTCAACTTGCTTGTTCCAGTTCGCACCATAATACTTGTCGGCAATAGCTGGTGTTATCATTAAACGCAAGGTGCCGTTTTTATTAACGGCGTAAACCCGTGGGTCAGTTTGAATTTTCACCAATTTAACTCCAGGGCGATAAGTGACATTACCGCCAAGCATAATCATACCCATCTCCTCAAGCGAGATAGTAGTGACGCCTGAGAAATCGCTATACCAGGTCGCGTAGGTTTGGGCGTTAGGGAAGACGTAGCGTTTGCCGTCGGCGCCGCAGTAATATATTGAGGAAACAGAGGGTGTGCGAATAAGCGCCCCCGGGCTGCAATAGACTTCAACTCCAGCTTGAACGGTGAGTCCGCGGTCGAAGTTAATATTGGGGCTCGCCGCCTGAATGGCGGCAATATTGTAGTCAGAAATATTTAATGCAGCTACAAGATAGGGGTAGGGGTTTATAGCCGTGCCGTCCGGTGATATTATTTCAAAATGTAAGTGCGGAGCAGTGTCTTCGGCATTGCCAGAATCACCAACGTAGGCAATTACTTGTCCTTGAGTTACGGTGACGCCGCGGCTAATACCGGGGGCGTAGGCATACGCTAAGCCACCGTTGCCATCATCAGTGCCGGGCGTGTCGTTATTTATATGAAGGTAATTATACTTAAAACCATCATCGCCAGCAATTGAAATAATATAGCCATAACTAGGCTCTATAATCGGGGCGGTGACAATTGTCCCTCCTCTAGCAGCAAGGATAGGCGTCATTTTTGGGGCCATTAAATCATTAGCCTCATGAACTCTGCCGCCACTGCGCGCATGATTAAAATCATCAGTAAACACTGCCCCACCTTGAACTGGAAAGATAATAACAGGAGTGCTTGGTGGCATTACAATTTCCGAATTATGATACCAAGCGTCGTCAGGATAGGCGTTTGAACTGCTTGTTGAGAAAAATAGAATTGTTAAAGTAAGTAGTGTAAAGAGATATATTTTTTTATTCATTTTAATTATTATTTTTTATTTATTAGAACAGCTTCCGGGCGTAGTAATAATGGAAACTTCTTCAAATCCGGCCATTTTAAATAGCACGCTTAACTGTTGAATTGCACTTTTGTTTGCCTCATCTAATATTCCTCCGTCACAGGCGGCCTGACGTATTTCTTCTTCTGCCATCTGTCTGGCAGTTGCCTCTAAATCCAAATCGCCTTTTGTAAGAATCCCGCGATCGCGATCATAAACTCTGGTTGAGTTGTTATCGAGAATTGTTTCTAAAATTTGCGGAGCAGGGAGCTTAATGATGATACTGCTACCACTTCCAGAAAAATCCTCTGGCTTCATCGTTGATAAATCTAAACCAGCAATAACTTTGCCGTGAGCAACTAAAAGCAGTTTGTCGCCAAATAAAAAGTCCCTTATTTTGTCATAATCGGTGCTGACTTCAATAATTTTATCGACACTGTATGAGCTTGTCTCAAAGCGCGATAAGGTCTCAATTTGTTTAATAATAGCGGCCCTATCTGGACCGTAACGATAATCAGGATTTTTTCTTGCATATTGGCCAATAATCAATAAGGTGATTATCGTAATTAGAACCAGGAAAGTGATAATTATATATTTTTTCATATGTTTCTATTATAGTTATGTTTGGAAACGATTGCAATGAATGATACTGCCTTAAAAAAAAGAGGATAATTATATTAATTTATCCTCTGTGTTATCGGCGGGGAGTGCCGCACGAAACTTGGTGTTTCGTGCATCATTGCTTGGCTAGTTAATGTTTGATGGGATTTCGTAAAATCTCAGTTAAACGTGCTTAAGTCCGTTATTATCGTAATTCCAGAAATAGTCCTGGAGTACATCGGAGAAAAGCGGATATCTTTCAACTGTACCATCATTGTTCAAGTCCACATGGACATATAGCAATTGTTTGCTAACGTCGATGAATTTCGATTTACCAGCCTGTCTAGACAAAGTGATTGTTTCAGCTGAACAAACTTCTTCGTCATCGGCAGTACCGTAGATCCCGTCAATTCCAGCGTTCATACCGCAAGAAGAGATTTTAGCGTTACCGCCGGGTTTGCCTAGGGCACGAGCATAAACTGAATAAACAGTTACGCCGTCGTTATCGAAATCTGGATTTGGCAATTGAAATTTTGCTCCATTTGCGTCGGTGCCGTTGGCATCGAGCACTGCGAATTCTGGTCCCTCGACAAGTTTAATGGTTGTTTTTCCACTTAAATTTACGAAGATGCGATGACCAGAGTTGTCAGTCATTGCTGCAGTTTTTCCTTTAGGAACCCCGATGAGGTTCAAATTGTAATGACTGCCGCTTGGGGCGCCGTTTCCAATTGCTTGAACAGCTAGTGAGGTGGCTAACAAAGCGATGGTTGCAAAAGCAACTATAAAATATTTTTTCATATTTTTCACCCCCTTTCTAGATTATCTATTTTTTAGGAACGAAGAGATAGGGGTCGCCCCCGCGGAGGGATCCCATCCCAACGGTAAAGTATACTCATCTGTGTCAACTACTAACCGGCTATATATCGGTTTTGGATACGTTTTCGTAATATTTCTAGTCTGGGAAGGAAGACAAGAATGTGGTATTATTTATTTATAAAATACGTAACTATATTATCAGGACTCGTTTAGGCTTGTAAGAGTAGGAATTTTTTTGACCTTTAAAAACTAGCTATAAACCTAAAAAACAAATACATGGGACGAAAAAAACGTACACACGAATGTATCATGGATCTTTTGCATTTGGCAGAAGATAAAGATTTGGATAAAGTCGCCTATTTGATTCTGCATGTAGAAATAAAACAAAAGCACAATCAAATAATTACTTTATGTAAGTCTCGAACCGATCATCTTGACTTTGATGGGGACGAAGTACTGAACTACTTACACACACAAAAAAGTGGCAGGGCAAGAATGATTGTTGGATAATTATTTAGAGGCAACACTGCCTCTTTTTTTATTCCATTTAAAGCTTTGGGGATTGCGAAAAGGTAAAATTTATGATATAATAATTGCTCATTTATAAATTAAGAGAGCGTATTTAAAAATAAATATATGCTGGTAACAATTGCCGTCGTTTTAATCGTTCTATGGCTATTAGGTCTCATCACCTCCTACACTGTAAGCGGCTTTATTCACATTTTACTCGTTGCGGCCGTCATTTTGGTAATCGTGCGCCTAGTCCAGGGTAAGAAAGTGGTGTAAACAATGCCTCTTTCGGTATGATTAACTAATTCTATTGCTTTAATTCAGCATTTGGGATACGATTAGTATTATTCAATTAATCAATTTTATGGCTAAAAGATCAACTGGTGTTGGTAAGGGGAAGAAATCAAATTCACCCAAGACCAAGAAGAGACTCGAAATCAAGCGTGTTATGCTTGAGGCTAAGGCTCAAAAACGTTTAAAGAAGAACATCAAATAAGCGCAAAAATAGCCCGTAAGGGCTGTTTTTATATACTTTTTGTGCTATAATATGAGAACTAAGTTATAATTATTATCTATGTTGCTAAAAAATAAAATTGCGGTCATCACTGGCGCGGGGCAAGGTATCGGTAAGGCAATTGCACTTGCTTTTGCTGCTGAAAATTGTCGGATGCTTGTGAGTGATTTAAATAAAAACGCCTGTGAAGATGTGGTGGCTGAAATTAAAGAGCAGGGAGGCTCAGCGATTGCTTTTAAGTGTGATGTCTCTGATAAGATTGAGATTGATAAAATGGTTAATGAAACGATCGAAGAGTTCGGCGGTCTCGATATTATTGTAAATAATGCTGGCATTTTCCCCTTTAAAGCCTTCACCGACATCACGGAGGAGGAATGGGACAAGGTGATGAATGTAAACTTGAAAAGTGCCTTTCTGTGCTCGCAGGCGGCAGCCAAAATGATGTCAGCGGGCGGACGTATAATTAATATCTCCTCGATCGCCTCTGTCATTGGTTTTTCGGGTCTCGTACATTACTGCTCTTCTAAGAGTGGTATGTCCGGACTAACGCGTGCAGTTGCACTTGAAATCGCTAACCGACACATCACGGTCAACGCTATTGCGCCTGGGTCAATTGAAACGCCTGGCGCTACAGCTGGCTTAGACGAAGCGATGAAAGAACAGACTATCGCCGCTATCCCGCTCGGACGCATGGGCACAGGTGAAGACATCGCCCAAGCAGCCGTATTCCTCGCAAGTGAAAAGGCATCTTATATCACGGGTCAAACAATTATAGTTGATGGTGGCTGGACGCTTAGATAATGTAAAATACAAGATATATAAAAAAGAAGCTGAATTAGCTTCTTTTTTGTTTTGTCTATTTATTTTGAGACTACTATAATATCTTTTTCAATGCGTTCAATTGGTTTATGATAACCAGTCGGGTAGACTCTGATAGCATCATAGATGACATCAAGTGAATATTCATAGGATTTACCTAAGCGAGTGCCGGGGTCATTAGTAATAAATACTTTTCGATCAGCATCGTAACCAATAATGACGAGCATGTGATTTGGTGGTCCCGGTGCTACAAATTTTGGATTATGCAAACTTTGTCCGTTCATGGGGGCAACAATCACATTTCCTTGGAGTAATTCATCAATAATTTGTTGCAGAGTCACATCTTCCTTAATTGTTGCCTTATCATACTTAAAGTAATCTTTGATAATCCAGTTAAGCGTGTCTGCTGCTGATACGTCGCGATACTCACCGTATTTCTTTTGAATATAATCAGAAGCACCAAGTATCTCTCTTAAAGCTTTATCACTTGTTAATGATTCGCCACGTGCCCATTTCACCGCCATTAGAGCCGATGCTTCCTCGCAGCCATCTTGCTGACGCTTGTCAGCCCAGTTGCCAAACGGTGCCTGAGAAGTGAAGGGAACAACTTGCAATATTGACTTGGCCACAGTCGGTGGTGCTGGTGGTGATATATGGTTAATTGATCCAACCGGAATATTAACCAGGCCGGAATTTGCAATACCGGCACCGAGTTCACGCATTATTCTAAAGGCATCATCCGGTCTTCCTAAATAGTATTTCTTTCGATCTTTCGGATAAATGTAATACGCTTCACCATTATTCTCAACATCCAGTAATATCATTCCGCTTAATCTCTCAGGGTATATTTCAGTGTTCGCAATTATCTCATGTTTAACACCTAGGGAGAGGCTTCTCATTACAGCAAAGGCATCGTGCGGTCTCCCCAGATAATATCGGTTTGCATTTTCAGGATAAACATACCAAGCCTCGCCATTATCTTCCACTTGCAAGAGTATATAACCACTCCTCTCGCCAGCAAAGTGAGCCGCAAAAACTACTACTGGCACAAGGAAAGCGCCTAGGATTGTGATGCGTAATAATTTATAATTCATTGAGTCATTATACACGATTTTTGGCATACAGTAAAGATTGAAGAGAATCAAAATTTCTGCTATAATTAACCCGCTATTTTTGAATAATTGTCTTACATAAAACTGATTAAACTAAATATATGAACAAATTAATTAAGCATGGGTTTATCATTTCAATATCATGTATAGTGCTAATATCTATTATCTATGCCGCTGATAAGGCTCAGGCCGTAAGCACGGAAACCTTAATTAAGGGTGATAATAGTACGGCGATATATTATCTCGGCAACGATTCAAGAAGATACGTTTTCCCCAATGAAACGGTCTTCTTTTCCTGGTATCAAAATTTTGACAGTGTTGAGCAAATAAAACAGACACAATTATCTGACTATCCCCTAGGGGGCAATATAACCGTTAGGCCTGGCACTAATCTGGTTAAAATTACTACAAGTCCGTCTGTTTATGTGGTTGAACCTGGGGGCGTGCTAAAAAAAATAAGGAATGAAGCGCAGGCTCAGACGCTTTTCGGTGCTGACTGGTCAAGGCGGGTAATCGATGTCTCAGATGCGCTATTCTCTAACTATACAGTCAGTGGGGAACTGTCAGAGGGAAGTATTCCGGCAGGCTCACTCGTACGTAGCTCGAGTAGTAGCGCCATCTATTATTATGACGGCTTAGTGTATCGGCATATCAGCGACATGACCGCCTTGCGCGCGAATCGCTTTGACCTGAAATACACACTCGCTCTAAGCGTTAACGCTAATTCCTTTGGACAAAATATTAACGGCAGAGAGCCCGCCTTGTTGGCGCAAATTCAACAACTGAATCCTGGCGCACAGCAAAATATTACTGAACCTCAACTTATTACTGCCGGTCATCTATCAGAACGTCTTGTTCATGCTCAATCCTTTGTCATTCCAAGTAATACGGTTAATGGTGACACCGTTGGGCAACTGACAACTTTCTGGAAAGAATTAGAGAAGAGAAGTCTTATCTATACTATTATTAATGACGCTGGAGTCTTTGCGATAAACAATAATGGTTTAATCAGCGTGAAAAATGCTAGTAAAATTTCTGGTGATAGTATAACGATACGCATCAAGGCAACTGATTCGACTATGAACCTGTCGCAAGAGGCTGATATGCGCATTAGAATTGTATCGACAGCTAATACTAAATTCATCGACCCCAGCGCAAAAGCGAATGGAGACGGCACACGCGCTAATCCATATAATACCTGGGCGGGAGTTAATATCAGCTCAAACAAAAATTATTTGCAAAGAAGGGGTACGGAAATATCACTTAGTAGTCGAATTAACATTGGGGGCAACAGTAGTGTGATTATAGGGGCATATGGTGCCGGTCCTGCTCGACCAAAAGTAAATATTTACAATCTTGTAGGCGGATCAAATGCGGCGGTGTCCATGACCGGAGATAATAATACTGTTCGCGACCTTGATATTGACGCCAAGCTTTCCATCACCGGCATATATTCTGGTGGCGGAGATAATAATACAGTAGACAGTGTGCGTATTCAAAATAGTGCCTGGGGCCTTAGAACAATGAACGCCGCCACTGGTTTTAGAATCTTAAATTCAGAAATTGCTTATACTGGCGATGATGGTCATTATTCTCAGAATCACGATAACATGGAAATCGCTCATAATTACATTCACCACGTAAATCAAAGCTGGAACGAAAACAGCTACTGGTACAATGGTAAAAATGAACCAGAATCACCAGGAGATGGTATTCAGCTTAATGGTTCAATTCTGAAATTTAATATTCACCACAATATTATTGACCGGACCCATACCGGCAATAAGTTTTGTGTCATTATCTCTCCACGTGACAATAGTAATAGTCAGGGTCTACTTGAATATAATCATTGCACTTTACGTCCCAGTGGAAGAGAGTCTGGTTTCTATATTGCTGGCAATGTAACAGGCGCCAAGATACGCTACAATACATTAGTTAATCAAATGGGTATTTATTCGCATTCACGCGACTTAGTAATCTCAAATAATACTTTTGTTAACGCACGCCTGTATTCGCAGTATCAGGATAATAAATTTATATTTGATAACGAATTTATAAATAATTAGATCTGATTTCAAATGCTCGGCGCAGTGCGAGCTCAGACTTGTTATACATGCCCTCTTAATGCTAAAATTAAGATATAATTTCTCAACTTAATTTTATGAAGAAAGATAAAGTATCTATTATTGGCGCGGGGATGGTTGGTAGCACGACCGCCTTTGGTTTAATTGCCTCTGATATCACAGAAGAGATTGCCTTAATTGATATTGATAAAAAGCTCGCCGTCGCACAAGCGATGGATTTACAACATTCGATGCCTTTTTGGGGCTACACAAATATTAAGGCTGGTGATTACGATGATTTGATTGACAGCCCAATTGTTATAATCACTTGCGGCGCCGCACAAAAACCAGGAGAAACGCGCCTTGACCTCTTAAAGAAGAATGCTGCCATTATCAAAGAAATACTACCGCGTGTGTTTAGAGCTAATCCTGACATTATTGTTATCATGGTTACGAATCCAGTTGATATTTTGACAAACATCGCTATCAAGATGTATCCCAAAAAGAAAAATCAGATTTTTGGCTCAGGAACGATTTTAGATACTGCCCGCTTCCGTTATTTGCTAGGCGAGAAGATGGACGTGAACCCCAAAAGTGTTCACGCCTTCATTGTCGGTGAACACGGTGACAGTGAATTGCCTCTATGGAGCAGTGCAACAATTGGCAGTACGCCGCTTGACCGCTTTGTAAAATTAAACGATAAACAGAAGAAACAAATATTTGAAAACGCCAAGAACGCTGCCTATGCTATTATTGAAGGAAAGCAGGCAACCTATTATGCAATTGCCGCTGGATTGGTTAAATTGGTTAAAGCCGTGCTCCTGAATAAAAGGACTGTCTTTACAGTCTCTCACCTGCTTGAAGGTGAAATGGGTATTAAAGATGTGTGTCTTAGTCTGCCACGAGTTATCGGCGAAAACGGTATTGAGCGCAAAATTGATATTGTTATGAATAAAACGGAAAAAGAGCTTTTCCGGAAGTCCGCTAACAAGTTAAAACAGGCTGAAAATGGCTTAAAATAAAGCTTAGATTTATGAATTTGAGTTGAGACCGAAGATAACAGGTAAAGCCTGTTATTTTTGTTTATTTCGTGCTACAATAGGCGCACCGTAATCCGACAATCATGTCAATTCTTAAACGGTTACAATTCTTATCTATACACATATATCGGAAGCAATCTTCCGCTTTTTGACTATAAATTGACCTATGTCAGCTATCTTTAATTTAAAATCAGAATTCGAACCAGCCGGTGATCAACCTGCTGCCATTGCAAATCTAAAAAAAGGTCTGAAGGCTGGTTTTGATTATCAAACATTATTAGGGGTGACGGGGTCTGGTAAAACCTTCACAGCGGCAAACATCATTGCACATTACGATAAGCCAGCCCTAGTGATCGCGCCCAACAAAGCCTTGGCTGCTCAGCTGTATCGTGAGTATAAAAACTTTTTCCCCGAAAACGCAGTTCATTACTTCGTTTCATATTATGATTACTATCAACCTGAAGCCTATTTACCGATAACTGACACTTATATAGATAAAGAAGCGATGATTAATGAAGAAATGGACAGACTACGTCATGGTGCGACATCGGCTTTGCTCAGCCGACGCGATGTTATTATTGTGGCCTCAGTGTCCTGTATCTACAATCTCGGCGTGCCCTTAAACTATCTGCAGGCATCCTTGCATTTAGAGAAAGGGGACGTTATTACTCGCGCCGATTTAATTCGACAACTTATAAGCATGCAATTCGAGCGTGTTACCGGTGAAGTTAAGCGCGGGCAGTTTCGAGTACGCGGCGATGCCTTTGAAATTAGACCAATGTCTGAAAATATCGTCTATCGAGTCGACATGGCGGCGCAAACAGTTTCTGATTTGAGTGTTATTGATAATACCACTAAAAACATCTTAGAAAATCTTGAGGAGATTGTTATCTTCCCACCGAAGCACTTCATTTCAACGCAACCGCAAATTGAAGAGGCGATTAAAAATATTAACGAAGAACTGCAAGACCGTCTTGCCCATTTTCGTAAGGAAGGTTTACTACTCGAGGCTGAGCGCTTAGAAAGACGCACGCGCTATGATATGGAAATGCTTCACACTCTTGGCTACTGTCACGGTATTGAAAACTACTCTCGTCATCTATCTGGCAAGCTGCCAGGTGAAGCCCCTGACCCGCTCTTAAGTTATTTCCCCTGGAAAGATGGAAAACCTGACTTCCTTACTATCATTGATGAGTCGCATATTGCGGTGCCACAAATCAGAGGGATGTATAACGGCGACAAAGCTCGCAAGAACGTGCTGGTTCAATATGGCTGGCGCCTGCCGAGCGCTTTAGATAACAGGCCACTAAAGTTTACTGAATTCCAGCGTCGTGTTGGTCAAGTAATATTTACCACCGCCACCCCCGGTGATTACGAACGGGAGCACTCTAAGCAAGTGGTTGAACAGATTATTCGTCCGACCGGACTGGTTGATCCAGAAATTGAAATCCGACCAGTATTTGAAAAAGATAAAAACTATAGTCAGATTAATGACGTAATGATTGAAGTTGAACGTCTCGCCGCTAAACATGAACGCGTTATTATTAATACTCTCACTAAAAAGCAAGCAGAGGATTTAAGCACCTTCTTAAATCAGAAGGGCATTAAAGCAAATTATCTCCATTCAGATATTAAAACATTCGAACGCACTGATATTTTGAAAGCTTTCCGTGAAGGCGCATTCGATGTCTTGATTGGCGTCAATTTATTGCGCGAAGGACTAGACTTGCCCGAAGTTACGCTGGTCGCCATCCTTGATGCTGATCGTGAGGGATTCTTACGCTCTCAAACATCGCTGATGCAGATTATGGGTCGCGCTGCTCGTAATGTCTCCGGTAAGATTATTCTTTACGCTGACAAAGAAACCGATTCGATGAATAAAGCGATTAGTGAATCACGCAGGCGCCGCGATATTCAGTTGAAATATAATGCCAAGCACGGTATTACTCCGAAAACTATTATTAAGACAATTGAGAGTCTGCTCGGTCTCGAAACTGAACGCGCTGAAAATGAAAGTTATGACCCGAAACGCAAACAGCAAAAAAGCCCTGATAGACGCTCCGATGCACAGAGAAGTCGAGGGCGAAAGAAAGCGTAAAGTGAACTTAGTATATCTATATACATCATTTTAAATCTATGGAAAACGAGAACAATCGCCCCAAAGTTGGTTTGGGCGTAATGGTTAAAAATAGTCAGGGAAAGTCTTGCTTGGCCTGCGGCTATCAAAGCACGGATATGGTACCTGGAGTTTCCCGGGTGGACATCTTGAATTTGTGAAAAAATGTCTCAGGCGGCCATCCGCGAAACTTATGAAGAGGCGGGTTTAATTGTCAGTGATTTAGAGTTAATATCAGTTGCAGATGAGCTTGGTGGACTAGATGAAGGGAAGCACTACGTCAACATCGGCTTCCTGGCTCACGCAGCGAGCGGGAATCCGACTGTAAAGGAACCGGAGAAATGGGACCGCTGGGAATGGTTCGATTTAAACAAATTACCAGAACCATTATTTGAGGGTCCGCGCCTGATGATTGAAAGGTATAAGTTAGGTAAGATTTATAAATAATTCTGATTTTGAAACATGCAAGATAAAATAATCATCCGCGGTGCGAGGATGCACAATTTAAAAAATATCAACTTGGAAATTCCGCATAATTCCTTGTCGGTGATAACTGGCGTTTCCGGTTCAGGAAAATCGTCCCTGGCTTTTGATACCATATTTGCCGAAGGACAAAGACAATATGTTGAGTCCTTATCACCATATATGCGTCAGTTTCTTGGTCAAAAAAAGCCGGCCGATGTGGATGAAATACTTGGTCTTGCGCCCGCCATTTCGATTGACCAAAAAGCCTTATCACATAATCCTCGTTCCACCGTCGGCACTTTAACCGAAGTACACGACTACTTACGCGTTCTCTATGCGCGCGTCGGCGAAGTATTCTGTCCACACTGTGGCACTAAGATTGATAAGCTCACACTTGAGGAAATGATTGATATAATTCTCAACCGTGGACAAGAATATAAAGAGGAATACGTAACTATCCTGAGCCCGGTCGTACGCGACCGCAAGGGAGAGTATTATCAGCTCTTATATGATAATCTCGCTCTGGGTTACGCTGAAGCGCGGGTTGATGGCAAAATTATTAATCTTCGTGACAGTATAAAGCTTAACGCTAAGAAGAAGCATAATATTGATATTGTGATTGATAAAATTATGCTCACCGATGAGGGTCGCTTGTTTGAAGCGGTTGAAAGCGCTCTGCAATATAGCAATGGCTTAGTAACAGTATTGTTTAAGAAGCAAGAATTTTTGTTGTCATCAAACTGGACCTGTCCAATTGATAATTTTTCCTTTCCCGAGGTTGAGCCGCGTCTATTTTCCTTCAATTCACCACACGGTGCCTGCCCACAATGCTCAGGGCTAGGTAAAATTGGCTTCCATGCTGACAAAACCTGTGCCGAGTGTAAGGGTTCACGTTTGCGCCCTGAGTCCTTATCAGTACGAATTGATGGCAAGAATATTGCGGAAACAAGTCACTTAAGCATTGATAAGGCTTATGACTTTTTTTGGAAGTTTTATCAGAAAATGACAAAGCGTCAAATGACGATTGCTGATAATGTGCTCTCACAGATTATTAATCGTCTAGAATTTTTAAATAAGGTTGGTTTGAATTATTTATCACTTGATCGTGAAGCTGAATCTTTATCTGGCGGGGAGGCGCAGCGCATTCGCCTGTCATCACAGATTGGTTCACAATTATCGCGCACTTTATACGTGCTCGACGAACCAACGATTGGTCTACACGAACGTGACACTGATCGCTTAATTAAAACCTTAGAAACTTTACGCGATAAAAATAACACCGTTATTATCGTTGAACATGACGAGAGAACAATTCTAGCTTCCGATTACTTAGTCGACCTCGGTCCGCTAGCCGGTGTGCATGGCGGGGAAGTTGAAGCCCAGGGCGTAACCAAAAAACTATTAGAGGCCGATAAAAAGAATCCTGGTAGTCAATCGCTCACACTACAGTATCTTGCTGGCCACAAAAAAATTGATTTACCGGAGAAACGTCGCTCACAGAATCACGGTAGCCTAAAAATAATTGGAGCAAGGAGTAACAATCTAAAAAATGTAAAAGCAGAAATACCGCTCGGCCGCTTAGTCGGAATCAGTGGCGTGTCTGGCTCTGGTAAATCTTCTTTGCTTTACGACGTGCTGTACAAGAATTTATCCTATATCAAAAATAATCCGGGTAAGCGCTCACGCCTGGAGGATGTTGAAGAAATAAAGGGTGCTGAATATGTAAGTAAGATTGTCGTTATCAACCAATCGCCAATTGGTCGCACACCCCGCTCTAACCCAGCAACTTATACGGGTATATTCACGCCTATTCGTGATTTCTATGCCTCACTACCGGACGCGAAAGAGCGTGCTTATACAATTTCTCGTTTTTCCTTCAACCGTCCGGGTGGGCGCTGTGAGGCCTGTGAGGGCGCCGGCTCAAATCTAATTGAAATGCACTTCCTGCCACCGGTGCTAGTGGAATGTGAAGTTTGTCGTGGACGTCGTTTTAACCGTGAGACATTGCAGGTTAAGTATAAAGGGAAAAGCATCGCCGATGTGCTGGAGATGACAATTGATGAGGGTGTAGAATTATTTGAAGAAAATTATTATATTAGTGATAAGTTGAAAGTTTTACAGTCAGTTGGGCTTGGCTATCTAAAACTTGGACAATCAGCGACCACTCTATCAGGTGGTGAGGCGCAACGAGTGAAGATTGGTAAAGAGTTGACTCACACGCTTGGTAAACGCACACTTTACTTGCTCGATGAACCAACGACTGGCTTGCATTATTATGATATTGCCATGTTACTTGATGTCTTAAATAAGCTTGTAGAGAAGGGAAATTCAGTACTGGTAATCGAACATAATCTGCATATGTTAAAATCGATGGACTACATTCTTGACCTTGGCCCTGATGGCGGTGAAAAAGGTGGCAAACTGGTCGCGTCAGGCACGCCTGAACAAATTGCGGCGAACAAAAATAGTATCACCGGGCAATACTTAAAGGAATACCTTGATTAAAAAAGAAGCGGTCGATAATCTGACCGCCTCATCCCGCTCCCACTATATATAATATATAACTTTTTGTTTCAAGTAAAACCGGAGCAGCTTGGCTCCGGTCTTGTACACTGATGGGGTGAATATACTGGTGTATGCGGCGACCGAAATTTCTTCAGTAGCGCTTGGCATAAATATATACCCCCACTGGTAGGATCAAAGAACTAATTATTAACCGATTATATTATAGTCATTTTTGCTATTTATGTCAAATACCTCTTCAACTAAGGTCAGTGTATTCGCCTCCAGGGTATACGAACTCACCTCGATGATACCAGAGGGCAAAGTGTCGACTTACGGCCGTCTAGCGGCCAAGCTAGGCCTAAAAAAGGGCGCTCAGGCCGTCGGACAGGCCTTACATTACAATCCATTTGCGCCAATAGTTCCTTGCCACCGAGTTGTGCGCTCAGACGGTAGCGTCGGCGGCTTTGCTTTCGGCTCTGAACAGAAAATAAAAATACTTAGAAAAGAAGGTATAGAAATTCTAAATGGTAAAATAGACCTCAATATTTATAGCTTTAAACAAAAATAATGCCGCATCCACTAAAAGATAAATTAAAGGAAATTCCAAAAGCGCCTGGCGTTTATTTTTGGCGCAATAAGAAAGGTGAAGTGTTATACGTGGGACGAGCTGTTAATTTAAAAAACAGACTAACTCAGTATTTCCAAAAAAATATTGAACCACGCATTGGCGAAATGGTCGCGCAAGCTGACGACCTTAGCTATACGCAGTGTGAGAGCTTGCTTGAGGCGATAATTCTTGAAGCGGCGAACATTAAAAAATATTGGCCTAAGTATAATGTCGTCGATCGCGACGACCGGTCATTCATTTACGTGGCAATTAATGAAAAGGCCGAATACCCGAGACCAATAATTATCCGCGGACGGGAATTAAGCAAATTCCCATCTAACCAATATAAAGTGTTTGGCCCTTACCAATCCTTCTATTTAATTAACACCGCACTTCGTTTACTGCGCCGAGTATTTCCATATAGCAACTGCACGCCTCACAGCGGACGCCCCTGCTTTGATTATCAAATTGGTGTTTGTCCCGGTGCTTGCGTCGACGCTATTTCGTCAACAGAATATAAGAAGAATATTAAGAAACTAATAATGCTTCTTAATGGTGACAGGACGCGTTTGCTTAAGAAGTTAGAGAAGGAAAACCCCGATCAGGCTCGCGCCTTCAGGCATATTCAAGAAGTCTCATTGCTAAACAAAGAGGAGGATTTAACTATTCCACGCTTGCGGCGCATTGAGGGCTATGATATTTCCCACTTCCAGGGAAAAGAAAGCTATGCCTCGATGGTTGTCTTTGAAAATGGCGAAAAACAGGGAAGTGAATATCGCTTGTTTAAAATTAAAGAGGCTCCAGCAGGGGATGATGAGCGCGCTTTACTTGAAACCTTAATTCGACGCTTTAAACACGAAAACTGGGCTCGCCCTGACTTAATTATGATTGACGGTGGCAGTCCGCAAATCAGCTTTCTCTCCCGGGAGTTGGCTCGTTTAAATATTGAGGTGGCGATGGTCGGTATTTCAAAATTTGGAGGCGACAGACTCGTATTTACTAAAGGAGTATCGAAGAATTTCAAAGACTTAGCGGCCGTTTTGAAGCCAACCCTGCTTAAAGTCCGCGAAGAGGCTCATCGCTTTGCTAATTACGGGCGGAAGCATACCAAGAAACAAACTAGCTTTTAATTCATATCCTCCTTGACATAGGCGTGTAGTCTGCTAATATATAAACATAAATCAATAGATTACCATAGACAGCAAGCATAAAGATAAGTCTTGCCGAGGTAAATGAAGCTAATACTAGCTTATTTTATGCTCTGTGGTCGTCCCACAGATTTTTTTATTTAAATGTACTTATAAACCAAGCGCTTAAAAAACGCTTATAAAAATATTATGCCAAAAAGCAAAGTCCAGAAGCAGGAAATCCTGCGGAGCTTGCAAAAGAAGATTGGAGATGCCAAATCAATCGTCTTTGCTGGCTTTAACGCCTTAGGGGTGAAGGACAATGAAGCTTTACGCGATCAGTTACGTCAGGAAAACGGCGAATACTACGTTGCGAAGAAAACTTTATTGAATCTTGCCTTTAAGAATCAAGGTTTGGACAGCTTGGACTCAAAAAGTCTTGATGGTAAGATTGCAGCCGTTTTCTCCTACGGAGATGAAGTTGCAGCCGCAAAAGTTATCGATACTTTCCGTAAGGATAAGGCTGAAAAGCTATACTTCCTCGGCGGAATCCTCGAAGGCAAACTGCTTTCAAAGGAAGAAATCGAAGCCGTTGCTAAATTACCAAGTAAGACTGAGTTGTATGCCAAGTTGGTGGGCTCTATTAACGCCCCAGTCTCCGGTTTTGTTAACGCATTAGCCGGCAACCTCCGCAATCTCGTTTATGTATTAAAAGCTGTAAGTGAGAAAAAATAATTAATTTATAATTTTTATCAAAATTTATGTCCGAAGAAACAAAGAATGACGCTACTGAAGAAGTAGTGGTACCGGCTAAGTTCCAGAGCTTAGTCACCGAAATCGAAAAGATGAGCGTTTTAGATCTTGCTGAATTAGTAAAGATCCTCGAAAAAAAGTTTGGTGTTTCCTCTGCTGCTCCTGCCATGATGATGGCTCCTGGTGCTGGCGCAGGCGCTGCCGCTGTTGAAGAGAAGGATAGCTTCGACGTCGAATTGACCGATGCTGGCGCAAACAAAATCAGCGTCATCAAGGTTGTTCGCGAAGTAACTGAAATGGGTCTTAAGGAAGCTAAAGATTTAGTAGACGGCGCTCCTAAGGTCTTAAAAGAAGGTTTAAAGAAGGACGAAGCTGAAGCTTTAAAGAAGAAATTAGAGGAAGCTGGCGGCAAAGTAACTTTGAAATAAGAACACCGTATATATCAAAAAAGCCCGCTTATCTAGCGGGCTTTTTGTTATCCGTAAATTATCTCTCAAGAGATATTTGATAAAGGGAATTGTCGTTTAAGAAGTAAGCGGTTTTTTGATCAGCGCTTAGACTGAAGTCCTTAATATTATTAAGGCTCGACAAACGGTACTGCCAGATAAGCTTACCCTCGAAGTTAAATATCAATAAGCGCTTGCTATTCTTATCAAGAATATAAAGCTTGCTATTTACTTCACGTAGTAAGGAAGCATTCTCGAGTTTAGGATCAATTGACTCTAATGCGAAGTCAACACGACGACCAGCCTTCAGTCGAGTAATTTGACCATTACCACGGAGCACAAAGATATCATTATTGATGGCCATCGAAACTGCGTCGCCTAAAGCAGTTTCATCATTCATCCAATCAATGCGACCAGTGTAACCACCGGCGCCAGGGCTTAGGCGATATAACTTACTGACATCAGCCATGAGCAGATATAAATAGTCGCGGGTATTATTGTAGAATTGGAAAGCATCAATTCTGTCGTCAGCGCCAACGTTAGCGATGCTAAGAATTGAGTTGGTGCCGTTTTCCGGATTCAATTTAATTAATTGATTTGCATTTAAATAGTAAATAAAATCTTCCCAAACAACTGGCTTATCAAGAGCGCTAATGTCGCCGTTAATTAAGAGGCTTGCTACAGTTTTGTTTTTTAAGTCTAAAGTGTAGACTGCTTTTCCGGCGGGGTCGGCTGCATATGCTTTGTCACCATCTATAATTAAATTACGAGTTTCCGCTGAAGTATTATTAGAATTGAAGTCACCAAGAAGCTCCGGGTTTTCAACGGTAGTTAGCTTCTGTACCTTAGCTCTCAGAACCTCGAGTTCTGATCTTAATTTATCGCGCTGGGCCGTTTGCTCATCACCCTTAACTACAATCGCATCAATAGCCGCCAAGCTTTGGCCGATAACTGTTTTAGCGCCTTCCTGATTGTCATATAAAAGATATGACTCAATCATGCTTTTCTTTTCTTCAAGATCATCGACCATGCGCACAAATTCCTCAGCACTAGCCTTTTTACCGTTATTTATTACAGTTAAAACAATGCTACCGACAAGAATGACAGCAACCGCGCCAAGGAGTATGAACATTGAACGACTGCGAGGATGGAGCGAACTTAACCAAACACGTCCTCGAGAATATGATTGCTTCCAAAAAATCGGATTAAAGATATTTATTAGCGTCATGCCCACCGTTTTAAAACCGTCGATAATATTTGAGTGACTGCGACCAAAAGCCATTTTTTCCTTAATCATCCGTGAGGCGGAAACCGTCATTTGACGACTAAGCGGTGGCAGACTGGCAACGGAATCAGAGGAGGATTTCATTTTCAATGCACTTTTGTTTGCGGTCTTTTTTTTATCACGAGCAAAAAACTTACCGAATTTACTCCAGTTTACCAAACCAGCCGGGGCCAGCATTTGTTCGGTCCTTCTCTCTGTATAATTCAAATGCGAAATTGAATTATGTGCTGATTGTGAAATTTCTGTACCTAAATCTTCTTTTAAGTCAGAGGCCGATAAGCCATAGGTATTTTTTACGATAATGCCAAGGAAGGGAACGTATGTATTTACCTTACTTAAGGCGCTTTTAATCTGCTCAGCTGCCACCATCGGTGGCAACTTGGTGATAATGGTTATTAAGTCTTTATTTGATAAATACTCAGGCAAAACCTCATTACAGAATAAGAAATATGAAGAGGGCGGTATTTTACCAGTAATAACCGAGGAGAAGAATTTAGGACCAGCAGAGCTTAAGACGCTATTATCTTCAGCGTCAGACGCGCTCGTTTCAACGTTAATAATATCGTAATCATCCTGCCGTTTGTAAATTAAGAAGGCCTTGTTGCGACCAAAATTAGAGAAGTACAAATTGTTTTCAAACAAGAGACCAATGACTAAGTTTGTATCTTCAGCGTGTAAATGAATTTTTTCTTCTGCCAGGAATTCAAGTAAAGCCTTATTAAGCTTAGCGAGCGCTGCTTCAAAAATATTTTCCAGAGTTAAGCCTTCAATCTTATCAAGCAGAAATATCTTTTCATCATTATAATAAAATTCATCTAAACTCTCAGAGATAAAATCGGTTACCTTCTTAACCTCGGTCTTCTTGCCGTCAATTTCTGCTAAAATAAAAAGCTTGCCGGCCAAATTTTCTTTGACGGCATCAGGCTGTGTGATGTGAACTTCACGGCAGCCGTTTAAATGCTTACTGGCATTAAGGACTAAGGAGGCAATTTTGTAATGCATAGATAACTTAAATCTTACGCTAAAAGAGCCTATTTTGGTTGACTCTTCACGCTTTATATTATACTATAAATACATAAAGAAATAAAGTAAAAGACCTGAAATCACTTTAAAGTTAGGGCGCCTATCGCTCTAAATAAGCGATTATTCAACAATATGCTCGCTCAAATTTTTGGCTCAAACGCTCGGGTAAAAATTCTAAAGACTTTTCTGAGTAAGCCTGAACAAAAATATTATACTCGACAATTGGCGCGTGACTTGGATCTTCAGGTAAACTCAGTAAGAAGGGAACTGGAAAACCTCCAAGCCATCGGTCTTTTAAAATTAGAGGAAGCTCCGGCTGTAAAGAGCATGGGTATTAAAAAGAAGGCAAGCGGTGAAACTGAAACTAAAGTCAATAAGAACGAAAAGAAATATTTAGTAGTTGATCGCGACTTTCTATTATTTAATGAATTAAAAAGCTTGTTTGCTAAAGCTAATTTGCTATCCTGCCGCGATTTTATTAAGGAAGTCTCCACTGCCGGGGATATTAAACGCATGTGGCTGAGCGGCTTGTTCACGGGTGACCTGAGCTCACCGACTGACTTACTGGCAGTCGGCAAAATCAAGAAAGATGCCTTCTTAAAACGACTGCACACTCTTGAAGCTGATTTAAACAAAGAAATTAACTACACCTTAATGGATGAAGATGAATATGATTATCGTACACAAATTAACGACATTTTCTTACATAAAATAAGACAGAGCCGACATCTTAAGGTCATCGAACCAAGTGAAGATGAAAGTGTAAATACTACATTATGACAAACACACACTGGTTAGTTTATGTGAAGACTTTTTTGCGCTACTTTTTGATTGCCCTAGGGGTGATTTTTTTTGTGGTTGTTATTAGCTTTCTTATCAGCTGGAAGCACTGGCAAGGCTTTGCCGCTGAAGCCATGCGCGGACAGAGTTTATTAAACCTCGCGCTGAACGATTTTCGAGCTCAGAACTGGGATGAGGCTAAGGTGAAATTAGAACAAGGACAAAGTGCATTCACCGCCAGTGCTCAAGAAATTGAGGCTTTACGCACATCCTGGCTACCAGCCAGAATTGGTTTAGGCAGAGCGCAGCTTAATGATTTGCAGCACTTAAATGACAGCGCCTTAATTATTTCCGCCAGCGCGGCTCAGGCAGCTGATTTAGCCTCAAATCTTGATTTAGCTGCTCTAGGACAGGGTAAATTTGGAGATTTGAGCACTGAACGCAAGGCAGCAATCCTACAAAGCTTAATTGCCCTTGAACCCGAATTAAATGGCCTGAAGGCAAATGTGAGTTTAGCAATCTATAATCTTGATCGTATTCATCGCTACGGCATCCTTTCACCCTTTAATAAGCGTCTAGACGAGATACGGGATCAGTTAGCAGCCGGAAAAATCCTTTTAGCGCGCTCTATTCCAATAATGCGGCTTCTGCCCGCTTTTACCGGCTACCCATCACAAGTGCATTACTTAATCATGCTGCAAAACAATGACGAACTCAGGCCGACGGGCGGCTTCTTAGGCAGTTATGTGCGTGTTGATATTGCGGATTTCGGTGAAATTAAAAAACTTGAAGCTAATGATATTTACCATCTTGACATGCCCTCAATTGGTAAAGTAGTTTATGAAGCACCGACACCGATAACAAGTTATTTAAACGTTAAAAACTTATACCTGCGTGACTCAAACTGGTCACCTGATTGGCCAACATCAGCGCGCCTAATTAAGGAAATGTATGCCCTAGAAAGCGCGGCCGCCGGACAAAGCGAACCGGCGCTTGATGGCGTACTCGCTATCACACCAGACTTAGTTGCCAACCTCTTGCGGCTCACCGGACCAATTACAGTCAGAGGCGAAACGTATGCACCGGAAAACATGCAAGCGCTATTACAGTACAATGTTGAAATAGCTTACAAAGATGATGACATTTCTTCCTGGGATAGAAAGGATATTATTAATGACTTAATATCAGAACTAAAAGATAGATTAATGAGCCTGCCGCTAAGTCGTTACCCCGAGCTCGCCGAAGTCATTACCAAAAGTATAACCAGAGGAGATTTGCTAATGTACTTTGGTAATCCCGGAAGACAAACCGTTGCCACTGCTCTTGGAGCGGATGGAAGCATAGAGACAGTGAGTGGTGATTACCTGATGGTTGTTGACGCCAATCTCGCTGCTTTTAAAAGTGACGCCGTGATGTCGAAAAGAATTTCATACAAGCTTAAACAAGGAGCAAGCTTGCAGGCCACTGCCACCTTAAACTATCGTCATGATGGTGGCTTTGACTGGCGCACAACGAGGTATCGGAGCTATACACGCGTACTCGCGCCTCTTGGTAGCAAATTAATCAGTATTGATGGCTTAAACAACAGCGAGACCGATGTTTCCAGCTATGATGACGACGCACTGGGCAAGCACGTGTTTGGTTTTTTCTGGAGCGTAGAACCAGGCAGCAGTCGCCAGGTCAGTGTTAATTATGAGCTACCGCCAAGCTTAGGCCAGCGCCTGACTGACGACAAAGTTTATACACTCTATGTGCAGAGACAACCGGGAAGTAGAATTGAAAGCTTGAATGTATCAATAGAGCCCGTTAAAGAGATTATTAGCTCAAGCCCAATATCTGAAAAAGGGGGGCAGGGAGCAGATTGGTCAGGACAACTGGAAAGCTCACAGAATTTCCAAATATTGACTAATTAATCTTTTTATATTAAGATTAACGGAAATTCTTTAACAATTAAACAAAAAAAACAGAAAATGAAGAAAATAACGCTTCTTGCAACGATATTTATCGCGGCTATGCTGCATATATCGCTAACCTTTAAGACACTCCGACCAGAAAAACAGTACATGGGTGTACTTTGGTACTTGCCCACGATGACTGACGCTCAGGCCATAGGACTCGCGCCCTATGATTTTATAGTCTTAGACTATGAGAACTTCATCAATAACCCACGAGTTATTGATGCTATGTTGAAACTAAACGCAGAACTTCAGCTCTATGTTTATCTCAATCAAACAGAGATATTCGACCCTATGTTTCCGGACAAACCGTGGAGTATAAAGCTACTCGCAGAGCTGAAGAAAAAGCCGCAATGGTGGATCAAACAACCTGACGGCAAAAACATCGGTGCTTGGAAGGGCATGAAAGCGCTAGATATGCGTAGTGATAGCCCAAAATATGACGGCAAAAACTACCATGAATGGATTGCTTCGAAATATCTCGAAATCCTTGATGACCCCCGCATTAATGGCTGTTTAGTTGATAACGCTTGGGGTGATGATTCCGTCGGTATTAGCTGGCTCGCAACTTATAGGGGTAATAGAGGCTTCGACTTTGACGCTAATGGAAAACCGGATCGTAATTATAAAGAAATTAATAAAACTTGGACCAGCGGTATGCGCACTTACTTGCAAACAATCCGCAAGGCCAAGGGTAAAGATTTCTTTATCATCACAAATCCTGGCAACCTAAGCTATATCAAAGAAACAGACTGTAAACAGCTCGAGGACTTTCCTTACGAGTATCATAACCTCGGCGGAAGAAGCGACTTACGTACAAATTTAAGTATCGCCAGTAACTTCAAATTCGCCATCGTCAATCCGCGTACCGAGGATTATTTCTACGGTGCTTGCAGCGCAAGATTAAGAGATAATCTCTTTCTCTGTGTCGGGCAGAACACGATGTATGATAAAAAGTTTGACCTGAAGCTCGGCAAGCCAAAGGGAATCGCCAAAATCGAAAAAGGTTTCATCAGTCGCGCCTTCGAGAACGGCACAGTCTTCGTTAGTTTGACTGAGAAAAAAAGCCATATCGAATATAAAGACGGAACTAAGCGCACTAAGTAATAGTGACGCTCGCACATAACAAAAGCCTGTATAACAAATACAGGCTTTTAAAAAATACGAAATGCAATTAAACAAAATCTGCTCGACGCCTAACGACAGCCAGGGCCGCCCCCGCTAGAGTCCACCAGTGCCATTGTAAGGCAGTGTCATTGATAATATTGTCACCGAAGGCCGCTAAGTATACTGAAAGGGAAAAAGCGGCAAAGAACAGAAAGAAGTTTTTAAGCTTAGGACGATGCTCCCTGAAAAATGCTAGAGCTGCGAACCAGATTAGCAAGAATGCGGTGAGCAAATGGGCAGCGAGCAAAGGAAGGCCGCCGTCTAAAGCAATACGTAAATAATCATTATGCGGGTCAGGGGAGCCAAGTCTAAAGTCGCGATTAGCCGCCACAATCCTTTCGGCAGTACCAAGTCCGTATCCTTGCCAAGGGCGATCAAGAAAATAATTATAACCGTCTCGCCAGAGACTTATGCGCCAGCTGAGTGATCCATAGGGATTGGCCTGAAAAATACTATTAAAGCGCTCTTGAAGAGAAGGTGTAACAATATAGGCAAAGAGTAGGACGAAGGCTCCAACGACAAGAAATTTCTTAAACTTAACGACACCAACAATTAGAAAAGTAACGAGCAGTGCGAGATAGGCGCCGCGGGTATAGGTAAAAAACAGAATAGTAATATAGAACAAGCCAAGGAAGGAATATAAATAAACATCAAGTCGCGTCCGCTTCAAACTCAAAAGCAAGAAAACGCAAAGAAAAATTGGCAACAAGAGATAGAAGGCAAGCATGTTTGGGTGAGTCATACTACCAAACACGCGATAAATCGTGCCCTCAGGAAGGCCGGTTGAATTAATTATTTGATTTAAAGATAGTATGGCAGTAGGAAGCGCCGACCAAATAAGCACTTTAATTAATACCTCCATCTGCTTAGGAGAAGCAAACAAAAATACGCCAAAAACAAATGCAGCAAAAATGCTTAAAAATCGCAACAGCTCCTTTATCGTCTCAGACGGGTAAAAAGAGGAGAACAAAGAAATAAATCCAATGGCGATAAACAAGATCCATGAGTAAAAAATTGGCTCCTTTCTTAAGGCCTTAAAACTAAAGCCGTGTTGAAGGGGTAATAAGAAAGCCAACAAAATCAAAGTAAGACCAAAAACACTAAGGACATTAACTGTGATATCGTTGACGCTAAATAACACACGGTTAACCGTCAGGTCAATTAAAGGTCGCAAAAAAATAACAAGTAAGAAAGCTGCACGCAAATTAAAAATGCCGAGACCGAGAATACACAAGATTGATAAACTTAAAAGTTTATCAGGGGTAGCCATAGACAGAAAAGGTATCACAAATGCCGCCAATATAAGTGGCACCAGCATGATTAACTTAAACTGTTTCTCAGAGCTTGTCGGCATCTGAAATTGAGCTAGCTGCATCTTTGTGTTATAATTAGGATATTATTAATATAATTTTAGCCTAATATTTTCAAAAGGTAAAGAAATTATGAAAATACTGCTGGTCAACAAGTTCTATTATCCTAATCGGGGCGCCGATAAATATTTTCTATATCTTGAAAAATTGCTGCGTTCTAAGGGGCACGAAGTCCGAGTTTTTGCGATGTCGTCGGCACTCAATCTACCTTCGGCTGATTCGAATTTCTTTTCTGAACACGTTAATTTACACGCCACAAAATTACTAGACCAACTTAGTGTTGCTTCTAAAATAATATATAACCGGGAAGCAAAGCGTCAGTTTTCGCGTCTACTGATAGATTTTAAGCCCGATCTGATTCATTGCCATAACATCTACCATCAGTTATCGCCTTCCATTCTTGAAGCCGCTAAGAGCGCCAAGGTTCCCGTTACCATGCACTTGCACGACTACAAGCTCATTTGCCCCAACTATAAGCTATATGCTCAGGGCCAAGAATGTCGACGTTGTCAGAAACAGAAATATTGGCAGTGTATTGCTCACCGCTGTGTCGAAAACAGTTCCGGTAAAAGCGCGGTAGCAGCCATCGAGATGTACGTCCATCACACCATCAAGCACATATATCGCGATAAGGTAAAATTGTTTATCGCTCCAAGTCGTTTTATGCGTGATGTTTGTGTTGAGTTTGGCTGGCATAAAGAGCAGTTTCGAATACTAGAGAATATTGGCTCCATTTCTAATGCGACACCAACCAATACCTACGGCGACTATTTCTTATACTTTGGCGCCTTGGAAGAAGAAAAGGGAATTGATACCTTGCTACGAGCGGCTGCACTATCAAGGGCAAAAATAGTCATCGCCGGTGAAGGGAAGGCTGAAGAAAATCTTAAACAACTCGCGACCGAGTTGGGGGTGAATGTAAAGTTCACGGGCAAACTCGGCGGCAGTCAGCTACAACAAACAATCGATGAGTCGCGAGCGGTGGTTATACCATCGCGCTGGCCTGAGAATATGCCCTTAGCGGGCATTGAAGCCATGATGTCTGGTAAAGCAGTCATCGCCGCTAAAATCGGCGGCCTGCAAGAGTTGGTTGTAGATGGTGACGACGGACTGCTATTTACCGCTAATAACCACCAGGAGCTCAGTGCCTGTTTAGATAAACTTGATGAGGATGCGGCCAGAAGGATGGGCCAAAAAGCCAGGGAGAGCCGCCTGAGTAAAGATGAGAACTGGCACTACGAGCAGTTAATAAAAATATACGAAGAAACATTAAACGTGAAGAGGAAATAAAAAAAGAGCCAAGCGGCTCTTTTTTCTGCTTGCTTATTCAACTATGGCGAAGGAAATACTGTATGTAAGATTTGACGCTTGACCATCTACTTTAATATCATAGCGCCCAGCCGGTGTAACCGGAACTGGCACATTTGTATTAAACCGCCCAAAGCGATCAGCCTTAACGCTGACTGAGCTATTTACAAGCTTAACCTGAAGATCTTCATTTGGCCAGAAGCCGCCGCCCTGTAAATTCACACTGGCGCCGGTAATAGCACTGTGATGGTCTAGAACAAGATAAAGATTCTCTCTCGGAGTTATTTTATTATCTTCTTTTGAAACATGACCGGCATGAGCTAAAAGCTTTAGATTTGAATCAAGCACTAAAATACTCGTACCATTAAATACGACTAAACGGTCACCGAAGGCTGTATTAACCAGTTTTAATCCCATAGCCCAACCTTGAGCCGCACCCATTGTAGTTGTTAAAGTTTCTCCAGCTAAGCTTAAATCACTTTTTTTCAATTTCATAACCTTCAAACCATTCGACGCGTAAATATATTGGTTGTCGACTGTGCTCTCCACATCATAAGAAGAATCAAAACCATGGCGATAAGATGCAGTTAATACACCATTGATATCAATTTTTTTAACATAGTAATCATCAATAACAAAAGTATCGTTAGTCACTCTGTCATAGTGTGGTTTACGTCCGTTCTTTTTATAATTAGTAAAATTTAAAGGCGTGGTTGTAAGCAGGGCTCTTGTCTCACGGTCATAAATGGAAATTGAAGACTCATTCATACTGCTAATGAAACGAGTGCTGCCACCACTTCGTACACTGTAAGCAAAGTCACTCTCAAAATCGTGACGATCAATAACATCAAGATTACTATTTAAAATTGTTATGCCGCGCTTACTAACGGTGCCCATACTGCCACCGAAGCGATCAATGCGATCATACCATTCCCAGTATGTATTCTTAACCGACTTTTTTAACTCAGCCGAATATAGATTTGAAATGTCATACTGATAAACAGTATAACCCGCAACGGCATAGGCCATTAATTTATCGCCGCTAATATCAAGCTTCACATCATTAAATACTTCTGTCTTTGATGGGTTACTGGCAAGGCTTACGGAGAACAAATGATCTACGCGCTCATCAGCTAAAGTATAAAAATCTAGTTGACCTGAAGCGGCGGCGGCTATTACCACTCTATTTTTATAATACACAGCATCACCTGAGTAAACCGGCTGCTCCTTAGTTCTACCATCCTGCGCGCTCCAAGCAAGTAAGAGTAGCAGGAATACGCCAGCGATCATGATAATTTTTTTCATATTATTTATATTATGAGGAATGATATTGCATCATAATTTTATTAATTACCCTATATTATATGCAAGATTTCAGTAATTGTCAACCTTGGCTCGTGTTTCCTAATGAATGTTTTTTGCTAACATTAAAATAAATATAACAAACAATCCCTAATTACCTATAGTATCCTTACTATCATCAGAAAAATTTACTAATATAAAGCAATTTTAGTCTCTTTTATCGCTATTATCCCTAGTTTTTTCTTCTTATCCACTTGACAAACTTAATATAATTGATTATAATTTGTAGTTACAATCTAGCTAATGCTTGAATAATTCTTTTGTCTTGTATTTCCTATGGAACTAAATACGTTTTTCAATTCAATTAAAAAAAGACAGGGCTTAGTGGCCAGCATTGTGCTAGGTTGCTTTATACTTGTCTTTGGGCTCACTTTTATCCAGCCCTTAAAATACTCGGTACGCTCAAGACTTTTAATATCTCAAAATTTGAGTGGAGCCGACCCCTATACTGTTTCCAAGTCGAATCAGTATTTAAGCAACTTATTCTCTCAGGTTGTCTACTCTTCATCGTTTTTCAATTTAGCAACCGATGCTGGCTTTAATATTGATACCGATTATTTCGGCGATACCTATAAGCAAAGGATGAAGACCTGGAAGAAAACGATAGAGGCACGTAACGTAGGCGACACGGGCATCTTAGAAATCTACATCTATCATGCTGACACCTATCAAGCACAGCAGATTGCGCTTGCCGTCAACCAAACCCTCATGAGCAAGAGCTTTAACTACCAACGTGGTGGCGATCAAGTAAGCATTGCTGTTATTGATCAACCCCTTACATCAAGTTTTCCAGTTAAACCAAATATTATTTTGAACTTTTTTGCTGCAATATTCTTAGGAGTAGCCGCCGCATCTTTCTGGATATATTTTTTCCCAGAAGCGAGAAAAGCGCACAAGCCGAAACGTCGTCCGGACCGCGTCACTTATCAACCCTTGGAAAGGGAAGAGGAGCCTCAGAATCCATACGTGCAGCGTCCGCCAAGTGCCCCGATGAATTTGCCAACTGTGGATGACAATAATAATAATTACGCCCCCACACCAAAATGGCAGCCCACGGGAAATATCCATAATATTTTGAGATAAGTTTGTATCTTTTTGTCGCCCCTTTCAATAAGGGGCGTAAAAAGGATGTAAAGTTTTACTTCCACGTTAATTCAAAACTAAATACACCAAACACGATAAAAATGAAAAAAACAATTTTTTTGTTATTGATTCCTCTGCTGACAATTTTTCTCGGCATCGAGGTTGAGGCCCAACACCCACTTGGCGAAGGGCAAGTCTTAGTCGGCAACGGCTATTACGCTCCTTCCGACAAAGGTGGTGACGGCACCTGGCGCTACGCACAGATACGCTGGCTCCCACTCTCAAACCAGATGGAAACGACCCGCTTCGGGTTGTATCTATCAGGAATAGAGGTGAAAAGTATGATTAACGGTTACTTACACCACTCTACCGAATTCGGTATTGGTGTAGCTGTTAATTTTACACTCACCCCCGGCAATATGTCGGATAGGTATGCTTGGTTAAACACTGCCTACAAAGTGGTAAACAGTACAGGCAAAATGTACCAAGGAGCAGACCTCTACCAGAATAAGCAGAAAGATAAAATGCTTTATCTCGATGGAGGAATGTTGTTTCGAAACATAATACTCCAAGCGCCCTTTGCGCAACAGAAGATTATGATCGAAATGCAAACGGCCTTAAACAGCACGCAAACGGCGAATTGGAATGCCGATACACTTATCGGTGTTCCTTGGAACCGTGAGCGTTTTAAAGTTCAGGCTGAAAACGGCATCGTCCCTATTTACCTGGGCTGGAGCCATATTACTTACCTAATGCCGTCGATAATTGCAGCCTACACTTACGAAACGGGCAATAAAGCAAGTTTCTATAGTGTCGGTATCGGGATTACCCTGGCAAAAGGTCAATATGGACACGAAATACTGTCCATGTCCTATCAGCCCATGTTCTGGGCAAAAGGACCCAGAATAGATAGTTTCCAAATCCATCTGGATTTGGTAAATCTGTTCAGGAAAAGCAATTAACAATAACAATTTAAACCAAAAAAACGAGGAACATGAACACGAACGCAAATCCATCACCCGACAGACCATCAGGCAACAAAACGCCTTACATTATTGGCGCCTTAATATTGCTGGCAGGATTATTTGCCTTCTGGTGGTTTGGTAGAAATTCCGAAGAAAGCGACAACAGTCATTCGACTGTTGCGGACACCACCATCGTTACTGATGAATGCGATGAGCAATACCCAACCGGTTCAGTGGTTGGTCTTGCCATCACCGGTGAAGAGTTAATTGCCTTACTGCAGGATAATGCTCGTTTAAGAGCAGAACTTGACGCCTGCCTCGGTATCGGCCCTAAAAAAGCCGCGACAACGACCCGCACTACGACGCGCAGCACAAAAAAAAGCGCGCCTACCTCGAGTTCAAAAACTGAGACGAGAGAAAGCGTGCCGGCTCATTCAGCAACATCCAGCAACGTTACTGGTGCAAACTTGGCAATCTCAAGATATAAAGGCGTGATGTCAGGCGATGTCTGCGTCACCTTTGATGACAACAGTATGCTTATATACTGTATCAATAAAAAAATCTTGGACGGTATTCCTGGCCTGAGCTCACCTAACCCCAATGTCAACAATGAATTCCGTAATGTCTATGAATACAACGGATATTACATTGCGACATCCAACATCATTGTGGACGTTAATATGCTATTAAATCAAATGACGTTCAGCTTCGCTTGGTACGCCGGCGGACATGACAACGGATATGGAATCTGGTTACCTCATGAATTGTATAAGGAGAAAATCAATCCATATTACCCCCACGCCTACAATGACCCGAGTTTAGCGAAGGCTTTACTTCCATACAAAGTAAGGCCAAATAAACACGAAGGCTACGAATACTTCGATTTCCCAATCAACTACGAGCCCAAGTAATCTACTCTTGAAACACACCCCTAACCGATAACTTTAATAGTTATCGGTTTTTTCTTTGTCAAAAAATTGTTTGTAAATAAAAAAAGACCCCTATCACTTAAAAAGGGACAGGGGCAGGTGTGATAGGACGTCTAAGGAGATTAATACTCCTTTTAGTTAATTTGTTGGGACAGGGAGGCAGCTTTGATTGAAAAATATTTACGATTTTCAATCCCTAATATTTGGACAGCTAATAGGCCCTCCACCTCCGAGTAATACATACTGTTATTCATTACCCCGAACAAGTTGGTACTCAATAAGTGAGGCCCAAACTTGAACTGCAGTAGATCGGTTACTTCACCTATTGCATAGGTGAAGTAACTCCAACCAAGATAATCGCTCGACATAATAAGAGGTTCATTCTCCCAAGTGTTGATGGAAGTCTTTCGCGAAATAAACGGTTGTGGCCCATTTGCATAGGCCACATGGTTTATAAACACGCGCAGTGAGTCGGGATCCGAAGATCCGTACAAGATTTCCATCCTAACTGTCGGAACAGTATCTGCAACTTGCAGATCCCCGATATCACCGGGGATGCCTGATACTTCGCCGATGTATGGAAGTATTTGGCCATAATAAAAGTAAGCACCAAAATAGCCTCCATCATCTGTAGAAATCCACAATTGATCATTTGGCGCCCAAGCCCAGGTTGATTCACGACCATAACCCCAGAATCTTTTGTTTAGGGCATCTGAATTGGGAACAGTCACCGTGTACTTCATATACTCGATACCGTTTATAACTTGAACTGTATTCGCCGGTTGTGGATCCCACGAAGTAAAACTCCCGCTAACAAAACGCGTGTTGCCGGACATAAATGCATAATTGGCAATATAGCTCGTATTCATGCCGAGCTCATAAACCCAGGAGTTACCCGATGCATATGCACTAATAAGGATGTTAGCCGCATCGCCGAGCACAATGGTACCGGCTCTGACCCAGATATCGTCTGTATACGCCGTCCCGCCCGCGATTGGGGTCGCTGTGGACGTTACGTGATAAAGTCCGACAGAGTACTTAACCTGCGGATTGGGCAGCGTCGAGCTTGTGCCGTTTCCGAGGTCCCAGGTGTAGGCGTAGGAACTCGCTGAAAGTGGCAATCCCGACCATACATATACTATGTATGTGTTTGGCAGAGTCTGCGCCGTGTCGGCTGTCATGCTGGCGCCTGAGACCTTCAGTTCTGGTTTAGCGCTTGGCTTTTGCGTTGGCTCCAAGTCATAATCCTTCTGGCAAGCTGTTGTAAATACAGCCAGCAGCATCAAAATCATGGTTAGTTTTTTCATCATGTATTGTTTTTGGGTTAGACATTCAGTTTTAAAGTACGAACCGTTTCGTCCTTTGTTCTACCTCCTCATAAATGAAGGGGCAGAGAAAAGACAAAATCTATTTTATTTATTCAGTAATTTTTGATATACCGCTAAAGTTTGATCAACAATTTTTTCCCAGTTGTATTCTTGCTTGGTACGTGCCGCTAAGGCTTGACCCTGCGCTGCCATTATCTCCGGATTATCCAAGGCATACTGTAATTTATTATTGAAATCAGCCACATCTTTATTTTTGAATGTTAAGCCTTGTCCGCCCAGAGCCTCGATATTTGCCGGGATATCACTCGCTAAGCAGGGAAGAGCAAATGACATTGCCTCAAGTAAACCCATTGAAAGGCCTTCATATTCTGATGGCTGTACAAAGAGGTAGGCGTTTGCATACAACTCATTAAGCAGTGAGCCATTCTGATTACCGACAAAAATAATGCGTTTATCACCAGCCGCTAGCGCATGTAATTCTTGCACATAGTCATCGGTGTAAGCACTATCACCAGCAATAACAAGCTGTTTATCAGTCTTTAAAGTCTTAAAAGCCTCAATTAAATAATGAACACCTTTATGACGAACTAAACGCGAAGCTGAAAAGATATACGAACCTTTTTCTAAGCCCCAACGACGAATATCGCGGACTTCTGGTAAGTTAGGGGGATTAATGCCTGAAGGCATATACTGCGCTTGACGGTCATAACGGGCCGCGGCATAAGTTGTTAATTCTTGTGATGTCACAAAAGTTTGATCCGCGTAGCGGCAACCGACACTTTCCCCTAAGCGGAGGTACCAGCGCGCCAGACGACCCCATTTCTTGTGATAGTAGTCTTGGCAGTGAAATGTAAAAACAACTGGCGTGCGTGGCTTAAGAAGCTTCACTAGCCAAAGCAAAGAAGCCGGCCCAATAGACTGAAAATGAATAATATCTACTTTTTTTAACCAAATGTCTAGCACGGCTAGAAAGGTATGACTAATTGCTTCAAAGTTCTTGCCCTTAATAAACGGCAAAGAGATAATATTAACTCCCTTATATTCTTTTAAATCAGAGGCGTAGCCACGACGAGCGTAAGCATAGACTTCGTGTCCACGTTTAGCTAGATGCACTAATAATTCTTCGACCTGTTTTTCAACGCCGCCGGTTTGTGCTGGTATTCCTTTTTGGCCGATGAAGGCTATTTTCATATTGGGTAATTAGTATATCAATTTATAGCGTTATTGTCAATTTGTAACCTGATACTATAGCAAATTTATTAAAATGTGTCAAGGAAAATAGGACATAAAAAAGACGCCCCTAGAAAGAGCGTCTTCTCATATTTTTTACCTAATTTTAAACTAATCAAGCCACTTTTTCTTTTTAAAGTAGCCGAGCATCACCCAGGAGCCAATGGCCATAATAAATAGAATCATCCAAAAACCGTACCGATTATCAATCAAGGGCATGTATTTAGCGTTCATCCCGAAGATGCCCGCCATCAGGGTGAGTGGGAAGACGATGACCGAAAACAGGGTTAAGGTCTTCATGATGTTATTCATGCGATCATTTAAGAGCGACTCATTCGTGTCGTTTAAGACATCAACCATTTCTTTCTGATTATCGAGCATTTCCCAAATTCTCTTTGAGTGTTCAATGAGGCGCCCGTACTGCAACTTCATTTCTTCGGCTGGTACCAATGAACTTTTCATCTGCAATAGTTTTTGCAAGATACTTTTGTGATTCTGCATGATCTTGCGGATGTTGATGATATTTCTTCTTAAATTCAAAATCTTTTCAACTGCTTCTTTTTGATTCTTATCAAAGATTAAATTCTCAACAACTTCAATTTCAAGACTGTTGTTATCAATTAGCGTATAGCAAGATTGCAACAAGCGGTCGAGAATTTCATAAAGAAGGGTAGCCGAAGATTCAGTGGCATAAGAAAGTAAACCGTTCTGATCCTTCTTTGCTTTTTCAAAAAAATCGACAAGAACTGGGATGTTGTCATTATGCAAAACAACGAGATAACCATGACTGATAAAAAATTCAATTTCACCGGCAATAACTTTTCCTTTAAAAAAAGTAGGGAAGTGTAGAATCAGGAAAAGATAACCATCTTCTTCTACGACCATCGGTCTCTGCGAAAAAGCATTAGCAACTGATGCCTTTAAGTGGTCAATGTTGAAGCCGAAATTTTTGCGCAGATAATCTATCTCTTTGCGGCCGGCATCGACGATATTTATCCAGCGTAAATTGTAGTCATTTCCCGGCTTGTCGATGGTTAGAGTTTCAATCTTACCACTTAGTTTCTTGTAGTTGGGCATAATAGTGCTGGCCGAGTCAATTTTTGACGTCAGGCCCAATTTGTAATAAAATAGATGTATCAAACTACCTTCATTATATCAGATAACAATTGACAGAGAAAGATGCTATATGGCTAATATCCTCGGTGTTAATACTGGCAACAAAACTTGGTCTGAAGCGACGGACGCTATCAGCTCTTTTTATAATGATGAGCAGTCTCATCTCTTGGTTACGCCAAACCCCGAAATAATCCTTACAGCAATCAATGATGAAGAGTTATTCTATATATTAAACAAAGCCGATTTATCGCTTGCCGACGGCTTTGGCTTAAAGATCGCCGCTTTACTAAGTGGGCAGCAGCTACACCGCGTTACTGGTGCCGATCTCTTGCCGCATCTTCTTTCTGAGGCAGAGAGTAATCAACGTAAAATTGTCATTATTAACCGCCAGGATGGCTTATCCTCAGCAGAGGATATTTATAGGGCGATAACAAAAAAATACCCACATTTAAAGGCGAAGGTATTAGATAGTAATCAAACTGAAAAACCGAGCAGGGAGGAAATCGAGATAATTAGGAAATTCCAACCAGCGCTGGCAATTTGTCTTTTAGGTTCACCTTACCAGGAGAAATATATTTACCATCTAAGTGTAGCGCTAAACAAAATATCCCTTTTAACAGGCCTGGGCGGAGCCTTTGATTTTATTACTGGCAAAATTAAGCGAGCCACCACCCCTTGGCGCAGGCTTGGGCTGGAATGGCTTTGGCGCTTAATTCAGCAGCCCTCACGCTGGCGAAGAATTTGGCAGGCCACCGCTGTATTTACAACTAAGGTCTTACATTGGATATTTATTTTGCCAAACCTATACCGTCCCAATGTCGCTATAATCTTGTTTCGTAAAAACGGTGCAGAGAGAGAGGTTTTGATTGTAGAAAGACAAGGAGAGACTGGCCACTGGCAGTTGCCGCAGGGTGGTTTAGATGGGCTCGATATTGAAGCAAGCGGACTAAAAGAACTTGAAGAGGAGACTGGTGTGACCAATGTGCGCGTCAATGCTATTTATAAAAATTTATATAAATATTCCTTTAACAAAGAGCTAGGCAAATACTTTAACCCTAACAGTAAGCGACATTTTGGCTATAAAGGACAAAGACAGAGCTTACTTATCGCTGAGTTTCTTGGCAAAGACGAGGAAATTAAAATTAATCACTGGGACCATCAAGCTTGGCGTTGGGTTGCAGAAAGTCGCCTAATCGAAAGCATTCACACTTGTCGTCGTGAAGCCTGTAAAATTTACATTCAAAAATTAATAGAAATGAAATAAAAATCTCTTATCAAGTTTGCAAACATCATGATCCTTAAGTACGCCCACCTTCTGATAATAGCAATTTTTGGTATTTTGATAGGCATCTTAACAACCAATTACTACCACGAAGCTAATCACGCCGACACAAGAAATTTATCGAGTGAAATACACGAAACTGGATATAAACACATTAGCCCTTTACTTGACTGCAGCGACGCTCATGGCACTTCTGAGCAAGAAATAGAGAAGAAAATTAAAGAGAGCATTAACCGAAACATTAAAGATGGCAAGATTACATATGCGAGTGTCTACTTTCGTGATTTGAACAATGGACCTTGGGTTGGAATAAACGAAGACGAGGAATTTACTCCCGCCAGCCTACTTAAGGTGCCATTAATGATTTCTTATCTAAAGATTGCCGAGGCCTTTCCATCAGTTTTAGATGAGAAATATATATTACTGACGATTCTAGTACTTTATCACAAAATATAATACCACTAAGAACAGTTGAAAGCGGCAAGGCATATAAAATTAATGACCTCATTGAATACATGATTGTGTACTCTGACAATAAAGCCGCTAATGCTTTATTGAATCATATTGAAGCCTCTAGCCTGGATAGCGTTTATCAAAATTTGGGCATAGAAGTACCGGATATAGATGAAAATGAAAACTTTATGAGCGTACGCGACTACGCCTCATTTTTCCGAATATTATATAATGCTTCGTATCTAAATCATGCAATGCCAGAGAAAGCCTTAGGCATTTTGACTAAATCACAGTTTAACCTCGGCCTTACCGCCGGCGTCCCTCCGCAGATTGAGGTCGCACATAAGTTTGGTGAACGCGTCTTACTAGACGGGAGGCAGCTTCATGACTGTGGTGTTGTATACAAGATAGATAAGCCTTATCTGCTTTGTATCATGACGCGGGGAAATAATTTCATCGGCATGAGCGAGACAATTAAGGCAATATCGGAAACCGCTTATAAAGAATTTGAATAATTTTACAGATTTTGCAAAAGATGTTATATTATTAATATGTTAAATCTATCGACCAGGGGGAAAGTATTTACCAGCGCAATATTTTTGAGCGCGCTGTTTTTTTGTATCTCCAACATCGACTTCGCTGTCGGCGGCCAAGACGACATGCTTAACGCCGAGATTCAGCAGTTAAACGCGGAGATTCAATCTCAGAAACAGCAAATTGACTCACTGGCGGCACGACAAAAAGCTTATAGCCAGGCGATAGCCGCCAAGCAAGTAGAAAAAAATAGTCTCGCCTCACAGCTCAGCCTAATTGAAAACCGCGCCGCTAAAACACAGCTAGAACTCGAGAGTGCTAATTTGGAAATCAGCAAAACTGATCTTGAGGCCAGAAAAATTACCTTAGACATCATTGATCTCAATCAGCGCCTAACTGATCAGAAAGACCATATCGCCAAACTGCTACGCCTTGTTTACAAACAAGACCAAGTCTCCTCACTTGAAGCCCTTTTGCTCAACGGCTCTATCTCCGAGTTTTTAAATCAGTCGAGATACCTACAAAATGCCAACACGGAGCTGAAAAATAGCTTAGCCAAACTGCAGTCAGATAAAGATAGACTTGAGCGAGCTCAGGCCGATATAAAAGTGAAGAGCGAAGAACTGGCTAAATTAAAGGCTGATCTGGTGCAAAAAAAAGATCAACTCCAATATGAGCAAAACGAAAAGAATTACCTTTTAGAAGAAACTCGCTCCTCGGAAAAAGCGTATCAAGACCTACTTGCCCAAGCCAAAAAGCAGGCCGCGCAAGCAGCGGCTGATATCGCCAACCTTGAAAATACCGTCCGTAGCAAGATGTCGCAGCTAAATCGAGATCGTCTTGATGGAAGTGACAGTACTATTTCCTGGCCAATTACTGGTCGCGTGATTACTTCTACTTTTCACGACCCAGACTATCCCTTCCGCCGCATTATCGGTGAGCACTCAGCCATTGATTTAAGATCAAAGCAGGGAAGTCCGCTCTACGCGGCTGCTGACGGATATGTCGCGCGCGTAAAATTTGACGGCTCAACCGCCTACGCCTATATCATGATTGTTCACAATAACGGCTTATCAACCGTTTATGGTCATATCTCCGGCGCTAGCGTAGCAGAAGATCAGTATGTCGTTAAGGGTCAGTTAATTGGCACAACTGGCGGCGCACCTGGCAGGCCAGGTTCAGGGCCATTCTCAACTGGAGCCCATTTACACTTTGAAGTCAGAAAAAATGGCATACCGGTTAATCCTCTTGATTACTTACCATAAATACAAATACAAAACGCACTCCTTGAGGAGTGCGTTTTTTTGTTTGCTTATAATTTTCGATTCTCATGCACGCGACGATGAATATCACGCAGTTGTTTATTTGTGACGTGCGTGTAAATTTGAGTAGTGGCAATATTGCTGTGACCGAGAAACTCTTGCACTGTTCTTAGGTCCACGCCCGAATTCAATAAATCCGTTGCAAATGAGTGCCTCAGAGTATGAGGGGTCGCCATTACCGGCAAACCCGCAATTTTTACATATTTTTTTACGATATCTTCGATACTTTTTACAGTCAATCGACGCGTTACGTCTCTTTTAGAGGCCCCGCGGCGATAGTTTATGAATAAGGCCTCATCGAAGTCCTTGCGCTCGTCTAAATAGGCTTTAAGGGCCTTAGCGGCTCTTGCAGAGAAGTAGACTGTGCGAATTTTGCCGCCCTTACCGACAACCGCAATTTCTAGGTCATCGATTGGTTGTTTGAAGCGAATTTGCTCACGATTTAAGGCGGCCAGCTCAGCGACGCGTAAGCCGGTAGAAAACAAGGACTCTAAAATAGCGGCATCTCTTAAACCGATAATGGAAAAACGATCAGGCGTGTCGAGTAAAGTTTTTAATTGTTCTATCTTTAAAAATTTTATTTCTTTATCAGATTTGTCCTTCGCCAGCTTCACTTTTGATGGCGGCAGGGAAGTAATGTCTTTTTCGACAAAAAATTCCAACAAGGAGCGGAGTGCGATGAGGTAGTAATTCTGTGTACTTTTCTTTAGCGTCTTATTTGTCCGCGAGTCTGCGTGCCGAGATAGATGAACCTTGTAATGCCATACGTGATCGGTAGTGAAGTCCTGTGGCTTTAGGTCAGCCTTAGAATCCAGCTCTAACCACGTAAAAAACTTGCGTAAAAAACGAGTATAATTTTCCTGAGTTTTACTAGACAGACCTTTCTCAATTTCACAGTAATCGAGAAAATCGCCTAAATATTTTATTATTGGTTTCTGGGTCATGTGTTAATTATATCAGAAGGGAGCTGATAGATAAATCGTTGCTCTTGCGGTTAGCAGTCCCCTCCTCAAATTTGAAAAAACGGGGAAGCGCCAGGGAAGTCATAAATAGCTCTGAAATTGCTGAGCGCCCGGGTCATAAGTATCACAAACATCTGTAAATTTTAATCCGGTGACAAGTTAGGTACAGTAAATTTAATTATGTCTATAAAAAATAAATCCCTGAGATAAATGACACTCAAGGATTATTCTTTTTGATATGAGGGAAGTAGATGATATGGGCTAAATGCGACAATTTGCCTTATTTATTCATAGTTCGATACTTCGCATAATGTATATTAATACACGTAAGGCTATATTCAAATTAGGTCCCACCCGGGTACATTATATCGGAATATGTCTTAAATTTCAGTCCTGTAAGACGTCTTAGTAGATTATTAACCCCAGCAGTCTCACTTCTGGTGAAAACATTAAAACAATTTTGATGATTAGTAAAAATACACCCACGCTCACCAGCGAAAAAATGAATACCGCTAAACCAAACAAAAACTTGAACATCGATTCCATATATTTGTAGTATTAATTATTTAAAGTAGGCCCGGTCACCATAGCGTAAATCTATATACTCAAGGCTGTTAAACTCAGCCGCCGGCTTATCTTGTTTGATAATAATAAGCTTATTAAGCTGTTTGTCGGCATCCTCTTTAACGTTAAATAAAATGTTGGGCCCGAGGTTTAAATCAGCCTTAAGGGTGTTAGCCTCGCCCTCGAGTAAAAATCTATCCACCTTAAGCTCTGGGTAGGCTTTTAACTTATCAGACAATATAAACATGGCCTGTAGGTATGCTGACTCAATTGTTAAACAATCCCTTGCGTTTAAACGTTCTTGGTTGTCAGCCGCTTCTAAAACCGGATACATAGACAGGTCTGCCGGCACGACAGCCGTCTCGCGAATTAAGCAGCCATTACTATCACTGAAGTGCTGCTCGCCCTTATAGCGCCACACAAAGGCTGGATCGCGCTCGCCAGCACTTATCACTAGCGTATGTGGCCATTTTTTATAAACACGCAAAGAGTCAAAACTGAAGTTCTCCATCAATGAATTATATAAATCCTCAGTTTTATATAAGAGTAGATTATGCTGACCTTGGTCGGCCTGCTGCCAGGCTAAAGCGATTAGCTGTTCGTTGCCGACGCGATTTACGCCGTTGACTTGAATTTTTTGAATTGCAAATGTCGAAGAAAAAAATAAAATGTAAACAGCGAAGGCTAAAATTAAAGTCGTAATTATAAGTATAAAAAATTTTCGACTACGGCCCGATGTTTCTTTTTTTTCTCGACGCTGACGAAAAAAAGGATTATTGAGCGTTTTCCGCTGGTAATCTACTTTAACACGTTTATTCGTTTTTGCCCTTCTTGCCAAATATGGGCTAGACTTCCCTTTCATCATAAAAATTTAGTCTTGTCAAACAATATTTCTTCTAATATTAGCCTGAAATTTGACTAATATTTCATAAGGAATAGTTCCTTGCAATTTAGCGAGGTTCTCTAGTGAGTTAGCATCTGCCTTATCCGTCGAAATAAGCACAACCGTATCTCCGGGAGTAACGCTGGCTTCCCCGCCCGCGTCTAAGCAGGATAGATTCATACAAACCTTACCGGCCAGCTTTAAAGGAATCTTTTTTTTATCTTTGATTAAATAGAAATCTGCTAAGTTTGAGAGACGGCGATCTAAGCCTTCGTAGTAACCAAAAGGGATAACGGCAATACTGGTATCATGCTGAGATCGATAGGCAGCGTTATAGGAAACAGCTTCACCGGGCTGTATTTTTTGTACCGCAACAACAGTGCTTAGAAGCCGCAGGGCCGGCTGTAGTTTTTTTGCCTCTTCATAATGAACGCTTTCAGACGAAAACGGATTGTAACCATATAATGCAAGCCCCGGACGATAGGCATTCAAGCGCTCATCTTTCAGTGCAAACACGCCAGCGCTATTTCCAAGGTGAACCCATTTTGGCGAAACTCCTTGACTAAGAAGATAATCGTGTGATTCAAAAAATATTTTTAACTGCTTATCGTTGAAAGTGCCGTCACCTTCCCCGTCCGCTAAATGAGAACATAGTCCGTTTATGTCTACTTTCGAAAGCAACTGACTATGCTTATCCCAAAATAATGGTAAGTCCTTGATACCTTCCCTATTCATACCAGTGTTTATAAATAAATGGACCTTCGGTCTCACGCCAAGTGCAGCTAGCGCACTAAGAGTCTCTTCGTTATAAACACAGATTTCCGTACGCGACCAATCAAGATGCCGATAGGTTGGGATTTGCATTTCTCCAAGCAATAAGACGCGTCCTTTAAAATAACGATATGCAATTTGCGCTTCCGGAAATGAATCGAGCGCCACCATCTCGACACCCAAACGACTCAAAATAATGCAAATTTCTTTTAACCCGTGCCCGTAAGCGTTAGACTTAACAACAGGTATCATCTTTGCGTTAGGTTGCTGCGCCCGAAGAAACTCAAGGTTATACTTAATCGCTTCAGCCGAAATCTCCAAGCGGTTTAAGGTTGGATATTTTGGCTTTAAGAGTTGTCTTAAATATGCAATCATGAAATAAAGTTTATTCTGCGCTGACTTGTCCTTGTCCTCGATTAAAACGATCCGCTGGCAAAGAGGTGTCAATATTTGATAGCTGACTAGAGATAACTTCGGAAGTCCAGGAGTCATCAGCGTGATACTGAATCTGATCAACTAATAAAATATTTTTACCTATTTGACTCTCATTTGGGGTCAGCGCGATAGCAAAATTAGCAAAATAGTCGCCGCCTGAGGCGTCAACGCTCTCAAGCTGCCAAATTAATCGCCTTGTTGCAGCATTGTATGAATACTTACCGGCAAGCAGGCTGACGTCACCGGTCAACTCGACACCTACGGGCAGATGAAAGCTAAGAGCTAAATTATTCAAATCGTTACCATTATTTTCAGCTTTCACTATGAGCCAATAGGTTGTAGGAACACCAACGATAGGCGGAATTGGGCCAATACCGAGTTGATCCCCCTGTGGGCTATGATAATATGCAGCTGCTTCAATTTTTAAATCGCTAGTAATTCTGTAATCAGGAACTGAAACCTCTTTTACCAATCTTGCTTCATTGTTCGAGGCGGTCACTATTAGTTTCGACTTAATACTTCGCGGAAAATCATTTTTGATAGCGCGCCAGCTCGCCTTTGAATTAATTACAATCGTATCTCCAGGCTTAATGTTTTCCAATAATATTTTATCATCCCTCACGGTAACCCCTTCCCCGTCCGCCTGCAATGAACTGAGCTCGAAAGCATAACTATCGAAATCAATTAACATTTCAACGTCAGATATTTTGCTAGTGCCATTATTTTTAAAGGTAATAGTGGAATCCAGACTGTCTCCCCTGGAGACAACTAAAGATTGAGAGTCGGCACTGACAGTGTAAACCAGCTTTGTAGAGGTGGGGTCAGATGAAGTGGCGTTACCGTCAGGAAAAAAAGTACCGTTTAAGGCCGGATGATAAGATGAGAGAAATAAAGCGAGACCAGCTAAAAGTAAAATAACTGTTATCAAGAAAATTTCTAAAGCAAGGTGTAAACGACGACGACGATAAAAACGATTACGTCTGTCTTGCCACCAATTGTTGATTTGTTTAAGCATATATTTAAAAGCCTTTGATACCGACGGCTATTTCGGGCTGTCCAGTTTTTAAGGAAAAACCGACGCGCACGCCGTCACGAAAATTTTCTTCGAAAGCAAAAAAACTACTGATTGGCACGCCAGTGCCAGCAAAAATTCTTACTTGTGGACCACCTCCGGGTCCTGCGCCTGTAATTATTTCAGCCTTGCCATCACCATTCACATCACCGACGGCGACGTTAACACCACCGCGGAAGTTTTTATCGTAGGCAAAGAAACTACCAATTACTTTCCCTTGATGATTGAAGTATCTCACATGTGGACCTCCTCCGGTTCCGGCTCCAGTTATAATCTCCGCCTTACCATCACCGTCAACATCACCGACGGCGACGTTAACTCCACCACGGAAATTTTTATCGTAGGCAAAGAAGTTTGATATCGGCTTGCCATCAAGAGTAAATACACGCACCTGCGGCCCACCACCGTGACCAGCGCCAATTACAATTTCCAATTTGCCGTTACCATCCACATCGCCGATAGCAACTGAGGTCGCACCTTTGAAGCCAGCAGCAAAGGGCTGAGCTTGCCAATGAATTTTACCGTTGCGTTGACGATATAATAAGCCGCTAGCACTATAAATGTATTCTTCTTCACCATTACCCGACTCAATCACGACCTCACTGCCGCTAGGCAAGGAGCTGATATAAGAAAAGAAACCATTTCGTGCCTGTTTGCCGTCCGGGGTGAAGATTCTTAAAAAACCACCATTAGTAAACCCGCTTCCTTGCCAGGCTGTTAATTTCTTAAGCAGGATAATACCATCGCGCGGTTCAAGTTTTAGAAAATTTATTCTTTGTCCGTTATTAATAGTAGGCGCTTGTGTACCTTTTATTTTTTCAAATTCTTCTTTGCTAAAAGTGAAAGACTGCGTTTTATCGGTTGAGTTTACTATCGCGACTCCATTTTTAAAGTCACGCCGCCAGAGGCCTGGTTGTATGTCGCTTTTTCCACCGTTTAAAATATTATATGCAGGTGATTGAGCCGAGCCTAGACCAACATCATATTCATCGTACCACCAAGTTTGCCCATGATTCGTGACATCATAATCAAAGCTGTAATATCCGTCGCCCAGCAAGGCGCTAGCTAGACCGAAGCGGAATAAGCGATAATTTTCCTTATTCTTTTCGTAAATGTTAATCACGGGAATTACCGGACTAGCGTTAACCGTCGGTAACTTCAGGTAGGTTTCCATGGAGCCCTGCCAGGTGCCGCCATTTTCCCATGATGGAGGAAAGCCCTCTAGCATCATACCATTCATTGTTGATTGATAAGGCCAATGAACACGGCCATTACCCATAATTAAGAAATCATTTCCGCAAAGTTCACGAGTAAGCCTTAATAATTTTGTCACTCCTTCCGCCCACAAGCTATCCGCTACAATTTTAGATTCGCGCTGACCATCACTATCAAAATCGAGATTACCGCCATTAATCCAAGCGACATCACCCCAGATATTATCATAAAAAACCCCATCCCATAAACCGCTAGATTTAATTTCGTCCTTAATAAACCGCGCCAGATATTCGTTAAACCTGTAACCAGAAGCATCCTGGCTCGCCCGCTCCGTTAAATTTAACATTGAAGTAAAGGGCCAGTTAACAACCCTTCTGCCGGAATCATCCTTTAGGCGCCATTTTTCTATAATACCGGACGCGAGCTCTGCTCTTAAATAAGAGTTTGATTGACTTGGGTTATCGATAATTTCTTGCGAAGTAATATACGCCAATATTTTTACATTAGGATTTAGTTTTCTAATTAAAACAATCAGTTCAGGATTATTTTCCTGAATTTCCATATCGAGAATTAACAAATCCCAACGAGCTAGTTCTTTTGCCTCCACTGAAGTCATTTCATACTTTAAAAAGTAATTTGCCAAGCGAGGATAGACCCCTTCCGCAAAAGCGGCTTGAGGCAATAAAAGACAGGCAGTTAGAATTAGCAGGGCGAATCGGAGACGCATGGTTAAATTTTATTATTATCAGGATAAATAAACTCCGGCGCGCCAGGGATGAACGGACGTAAAGCGTCAGGTATACGCACGGAACCATCCTCCTGCTGGTTTTGCTCGAGAATAGCTGGCAATAGGCGACTAGTCGCTAAACCTGATGCATTAAGCGTGTGCACAAAAACATTCTCGCCACTTTCATTCTTGTAGCGAGTTTGACCACGACGTGCTTGATAATCAAGTGCATTCGAAATACTACTTACTTCTTTGTAAATACCCATGCTTGGCAACCAAATTTCTAAATCATAGGTCTTAGCCATAGCAGCACTGCAATCACCGGCTGCAAGTTTAGACACCTGATAATGTAAACCGAGACCTTCAACTAAGCCCTTGGCATTTTCAACAAGCTCATCAAACATCGCCCAAGAGTCTTCCGCTTTACAGAAAATAAACATTTCAACTTTATTAAACTGATGACCCCTAACCATTCCTCTTTCTTCTTGGCGATAACTGCCGGCTTCACGACGGAAACAAGGTGAGTAAGCAAAATATTTTAATGGTAAACGTTCCGTCGGCAAAATTTCTTCACGATGATAATTACCAAGCATCATTTCACTCGTGGCATTTAAACAGAGCTTATCCTGTGTCCAGAAAAGTTCATCTCGAAATTTAGGTAAATGACCAGAGGTATAGGCTGATTTTTCAGATAGCAGAAAAGGAGGAATTAAAAACTGATAGCCATTTTTATTGTGATAAGCTATGAAGTATGAAATAAGAGCCCACTCTAACAATGCGCCCATTCCGCGATAACACCAAAAACCGGCACCTGACATTTTCGCGGCCCGCACATAATCAATAACACCTAGACTCTCCGCTAAGGCAACGTGGTCCTTAGTTTCAAATTTTTGATTCGGCTTCTCGCCATATGTATAAATTACTTCGTTATTTTCTTTACCGCCAGCCACAACATCGTCTGCCGGCAAATTAGGTAAAGCCGATATTTTATCTTGAATTTCGTCTTTTAGCTTGTTTAGGTCTTCCTCAAGTGCCTTAATTTGTTCGCCCACAGTTTTCATGGCCGCAATAGTTTCGGGGCTCGGTTTAGTTTTTGAGCTTTGATTACGCTCCGCCTTTAAAGCCTCGACTTCTTTAATAAGATTGCGACGAGAATCATCGAGTCCTAAGAGCTCTTTCAGACCAATATTTTTTTTATCCATTCGCTTAGACAATGCAGCGACGACAGCTTCTTGATTATCACGGATGTATTTGATGTCCAACATATTATTTAAATTTTAAGATTAAGATACTGCTTCCCCGCCAAAACTCTGTAACAAACTTCCGAGCACCCCATCAACTGGCTTATCCGGTACTGGGGGCGGCGATGACTCTGCAGTTAGCGGCAAAGCGGAAGAGGAGGCGACAGGACGAGAATCAAGCTCTATATTTTCGTCGAGGATAGCTTCGATCTCCACCTGCCCCTCGAACACTTCAGCGAGAATTGACTCCATAATACCGCGCACTGAAGAATCTAGAATGCGATCGCGATGAAACTTATATTTAAAGCGCAGGGCGATTGTGCCCGAACGCACCGCTTGCGGCAAACAATTTTGTAAAACAAATGATAAGGAGTGATTGTATTTTTTAATCTTCAGTAAGACTTCAGGCCAACGTGCCATGACTTCTTCTTCGCTTAAGTCGGCCGCCATAGCGCCGGACTTCTCAGTTTTAGGCGCTTCCTTCTTATTGGCCACAGGAGCAGTAGCAGGACGAGCAGCAGTGTTAATAGTCGAAGTAGGAGTTGTGACTGTCTGCTCAGCGGACAGACACAACTCAACCACTGCAATCTCTAAAGGAAGCTGAGGAATAGAGGAGGCGCGTTCTTGAGCTAAGTCTAGAAAACGGCGTAAGGCGCGTAAACATACTGGTAGAGGCATCTGGGTGGCTAGAGCACCGACTCTTAGTTCTAGTTGTTCGCCAAAATCAAGTCCGAGCTTTTCAGCTAGACCAGGCTGGGCAGACTGAATCATTATTTTTCGTAGCATCATTAAAGTTTCTTCTATAAAGCTTTTGAAATTCACGCCACCATCTGCTAAGCGATTAACGAGGGCGACTGCACCGCCAGCATCTTTTTTTAGAATTAATTCAATTAGCAATAAAGCATCTTGATGATGATGTCTTGGTAATACAAGCTCAGCTTCTTCGACGCCAATCTTATCTCCACCAAGAGCTAACACCTGACCAAATAAACTTTCAGCATCGCGCAAGTGCCCGCCTGATTGACGAGCAACATCTTCTAATACTTCACGACTAACTTCAACTTTTTCTTCACTAGCAATGCGAGCCAGTTTTTTAACGATTTCGGCAGGGCTGATTCGTTTAAAATCAAAACGCTGACAACGCGAAATAATAGTGTCGGGGACCTTATGTGCTTCAGTAGTGCACAGGATGAATAAAATGTGACGTGGCGGCTCTTCAATAATTTTGAGTAAGGCGTTAAAAGCAGAAATAGACAACATGTGAACTTCATCGATGATGAAAACTTTCATCTTGCCGCTTGAGGGTGAAAGTCGAGCCGAAGAAATAATATTATCACGTACATTATCGACGCCGGTATTAGAAGCCGCGTCAATTTCCATAACATCTAAGAAATTACCCTTACGAATACTTTCACAACTTGCACACTCACCACAGGGCTCCGACTCGCCTTCTTTGCGACGCTCGCAGTTAACTGTCTGCGCTAACACTCTCGCCATTGAAGTCTTCCCCACCGCTCTTGGGCCGCAAAAAAGATAGGCCTGTCCCAGGGTTTGAGATGCAAGTTCATTTTGCAGAGTAATTTTCAGATGATTCTGTCCGAGAATGTCGGCGAACTTCTGAGGGCGATAATCACGGTATAGGGTGGGCATATGTAGGTCATTAATTGAATTAAAACTACGCAGCAAGTTTTTCGGTAATAAAAGGTGAGGTCTTCGGTGCGGCTGGTGTTGGTGTTTCGGTGCGGCGGATAATTTCTGCTTCAACGACCGATCTATCCTGTCCGTATTTGAGACGGCTAAGAGCACGAATTTTGTGCGAAATACCTTCCTGACGAACGCCAATAAGAGGCCAAATTGTTTTCATGGAAAATGGACGCGTCGGACTATTGTCCACTAGTAATTTAATATAAGCCGTGCCTTTATCAATATTTAATAAATCATAGACATTAAATACTGGCGAAAACTCCTTAACGAGGAACTCGGCGTCATCGGTACCAATCTTAAATGTTATCATCGTGCCGACGTTTCCAAATACTGCATCTTTAATTTCCGATGAACCGCTTGATTGATTCGACTTAACGAGCTGTCCAATATATTGATGAGCGATCACCAAATTTAAGGCATATTTACGAGCCTCTGATAAAATCTGACAAATGGAGTTAGTGGTAAAGTTTTGAAATTCATCAATATAGAGATAAAAATCTTTACGCTGATCAGCGGGCATATCAGTACGTGACAAAGCGGCCATTAAAATTTTACCAACCACAATCATACCGAGAAGATAAGCGTTCATCTCGCCAACCACACCTTTTGGTAAATCGATAAGTAGAATTTTCTGTCTATCCATTAAATCACGGAAATTGAAGGAGCTCTTCTGCTGACCAATAATTGGGCGCATCATGTCGTTTGAAATGAAGGCGGTTAACTTTGAGGTGATGTAAGGCACAATGTTAGCAAGAGCAGCGTCACCGCCGGCCTTCTCTGCTTCTTTCTTCCAGAAATCAACAACCGTGCGATTTTTACAACGAGAAAGCTTTAAGCGTCGGAAATTTTCATCGGACAAAACTTTAGGAATTTCCATTAAAGTTGAACCACTCTCCGGATCTTCCATAATTAAAAGCAAAGCGTTACGCATATACTGCTCAAACATCGGGCCTCCGGTCTGCTTTAAGTCGTAGAGCTTATCAAAAATACCAATCATCTCGTTGATGACAAAACTTTTTTGCTCCGGATAACGAGGATCGTACTCAAGTAAGTTTAAAGCGAGTGGGCGCTCCATATCAGCCGGTGAAAAAATAACAACATCTTCAGCTCTAGACGGAGGAATACGCTGCAGAATATCCTCAATTAAATCACCATGAGGATCAAGAACGCAAACACCTTCACCGTTTTGAATGTCCTGAATAGCCATGTTGGCTAAAAGCACAGACTTACCAACACCTGACTTACCAATAATATACGTATGACGACGACGGTCTTGCCGCTTAATACGAATATCCTTATCGACGCCGCGATAAACATTCTTACCAAGCATCAAACCTTCAGCGGGCACATCAGCTGGAGCTGGCGCATTCTTAGCTGTGAGCCACATAATATTTGGCGTTTCGAGGTGTTTTAAAGGCAAATGAAAAACACTTGTCAACTCTTCAGTGTTGAGTAAAAATGATAAATCATCGCGAAAGCGACGATGGATAAAATCATTAATTTGTCTTTCCTGATTCGACTTATTCGCGCGAGAAAAAGAATTGCCGTAACTATAATTATTAAATTCAGTAAAAACGCTCGCCACATTTTCCAAATAAGCAGCTGAACGTTCGGTCGATGAACTTGTAACGATAAGTCGAATATTTACATCTAGTCCAGCGCGTAAATTCTTTTCTTCAATAGATTTTAAAATTTCCTCTTCAACGGCCGATAAGCGCTTAACTGTCTCAGGTGTTTGATCTTTGACAGCGGACTCGTATATCGATCCAAAAATCTGACTAAAAACACTGAGAATTCGCCACAAAACACTGGAAGTACGAATCCCATCGCGTACTGAATTCTTACGTTGTATACGCGTAACAATATGACGCACTTTACGATGCCAATACCCGTGGGCACTACGCACGACGTATTGAACGGCAATACTTTCTTCACCATCGAGCTTCGACATGATGTTAATCAGAGAGTTTAAGGGATCAACTTCCATCTTTTGGTATGTACGTAAGGGCAAGGCAAAGCTTTTTCTAGTTCTGATATTCGCCGCGACAATTTTACCATTCATGCCGAAGGCATTATAATCTTCGACCTCTTCAATAACAGTGTCAGGATAATGAGCTGTTATTTGTTGCTCTAGATAACGCGAAAGATGACGCGGAGCTGCCGCATAGAAAGCAATCTTGCCTTTGCTAGCAACTATTTCGAAAGAAAAATGATCATTTCTACCAAGCAACCAAGGAATCCAACCGCGTTGTGCTTTTAAACCGCCAATACTAGAAAATATTGTTTCGCCCACCGCAATCTCTTCACGCATTTGTTGCAGACTCGTGTCTTTATTCTCATCCTTTGGCTTTTCTTTTGGTAAACGGATTAGAAAAACCTGATGATCAAAATGCGAATTATCCATGGCGAAGCGCCGTACAAAAAAACGGAAAGCAAAAATTATTATTGCCATGGCGGCAATCGCGCCGAATAGTAATAAGAGGGCAACAATTCCAGCGCCGGAATCACTACGCAAAAATTCTAAGATATTTTGCCAATCAGAACTCATAATTTATAAAGTCTTCTTAATTTTTAAAATCTTATCGGCTTTTATTTTTGCTTCTTGTTCTAAAAAATATTTATTGACTCCGGGAATTAAACCGAGCCAGCGTTTAATTAAACTAATTACTTTACTAACGCCAACTTTTGCTTTATCAAGTAGGCCATTAATCTCCTTGGCGGTCTTTTCACCCTCAGCTTTGAAGCGTCTTTGTTCCTCTGGTGTCATTTTCAAAAAAACCTCATTAAGGCCATCAGCAAGGATCGAGTCGACCGCCGCTTCGCGACGCTGCCGATAGTCGCCGTCGGTGACAGTAGCGGTATTTGTGCTCACAGCTGCCCCTATTTTTGGTTTCTCAACTTTCTTGTCAGTTGCAGGAGCTTCTTGCTTCTCGGGATTATTTTCAGCTTGCACCTCAAAATTTCCCTTCTCCTGTTTGTTTTCAGCGGGGGCGATGACTGGTTTGTCTAAATTATTTTCGACGGCCATATTTATAAAATTATCGCATCTACGGGACAACTCGCCGCCGCTTCACGGGCAGCATCAGTCGACTCCGTATTTATAACTTCAGACTTATAATCGGCGTTCATCACGAAGACCTCAGGCGCCATACCGACACACAGACCACAACCAATACATTTATCCTGATCAACTCTTACCATATTATTTTTATTAGCGGAAAAACAGCCTGCTGGAGCGGCTCCTTCCTTATCTAAAATTTCATATATTTATAATCTGATTATAACACGTTTGTGAAAAAATAACAGCGTTTTTTCAAGCTCAAATACCTATCACTTAGGTCCATATTTTTGGGTTGACAAGCTATTATTATTTTGTTATATTAGCAATACTGATTAATAATCATTAACGAAAAAGCGGCTGGCCGTTTTCTTTTTATTAAAGGAAAGCCTCCGCCTCTCCGATCTGTATGGCACATAAGAAGGCCGCCGGTTCAACCTCGTTAGGACGTGATTCAGAAAGTAAGCGCCTAGGCGTTAAGCTCTCGGACGGTCAAGACGCGAAAGCCGGCAACATCATCATCCGCCAACGCGGAACCAAGTACCATCCTGGTAAGAATGTGAGTCGCGGTAACGACGACACGCTCTTTGCAGTGGCTAATGGAAAAGTTAAATTTACAACCAAAAAACTAAAGAAATTTGATGGCACCCTCAAATCTACAAAAATAGTTAGCGTCATCCAATAATCTATACTTGACTCAAAAAATAAAATAACGCCCTCAGGGGCGTTATTTTTTTGTATATTATAACTAATTTAGGCTTTAACTAGAGCTAAACGTTTAGGAGACTTAGCCTTTATTTTAGTCTTCTTCTCCGGTTTCTCCGTGCAAGCTTTTACAAAAGCAGCGAACAAAGGATGTGGCGTCAGTGGTCTGGAAATGTATTCTGGGTGAAATTGGACACCTACAAAGAAGCGATGACCAGTTAGCTCTATGGCCTCAACAATTTTATTATCAGGTGAGGTTCCGGCAATAGTTAAACCGAGGCCTTCAAGTTGTTCGCGATAATCATTGTTAAACTCATAACGATGACGATGTCTTTCAGAAACAACCTTGTTCTTCGTATACTTGGCATAGGCTTCACTCAATCGTGTGCCGGTTTTAAGTAAACAGGGCCAGCCGCCCAAGCGAATAGTCCCACCATACCCCTTCTCGGCAATTAACTTCTCTTGTCCTGGCATGATATGAATAACGGGATGTGGTGTTTTTGAATCTACTTCAGCCGAGTTGGCACCCTTCAGTCCGGCCACGTTACGAGCAAATTCAATCACCGCCATCTGCATACCGTAACATAAGCCGAAATATGGAACATCGTTTTCACGGCAATAACGAATAGCCGCAATCTTCCCTTCTGAACCGCGACCGCCCCAACCCTGAGGAATAATAATCCCATCAAGTCCTTTTAATACTTTAACGCCCTCGCGCTCAACATCCTCAGCATTCAACCAATGAAGCTTAACTTTGCAGCGATTAGCAGCGCCAGCATGCTTTACAGCCTCAATGACAGAAATATAAGAGTCAGTCAGTGAAAAATCACCGGTCGTAAAGTACTTGCCGACGATACCGATATTCACAGTTTTTAAAGGATTTTTTGTGGCAAAGACAAACTTTTTCCAAGCCGAGTTGTCGATTTGCTTGCGCCTTAGCGGCAAGTCGAGTTTGGCGAGAATTCGCTCACTCATTTTCTCTTTCTCAAAATTTAAGGGTATGTCGTATATTGAGTCAGCATCAGGAGCGGCGATTACATCTTCAATCGCAACATTACAATGAATCGCTAATTTCTCTTTACGCGCGTGATCAATTGGTCGCTCACTACGCGCAATAAGGAAATCGGGTTGAATACCAGCGCTATTTAAATTACGCACAGCATGCTGGGTTGGCTTTGTTTTCATTTCGCCAATCATATTCGGAACCGGCAAATATGAAACCATCACAAACAAAACATCTTTGGGATTATATAATTTCATTACACGCGCCGCCTCTAAAAACAAAAGGTTTTCATACTCACCGACGGTGCCGCCGATTTCAATAGTAACTATTTCGGCATTACTCTTTAACACCGCCTTATCAATGCGGTCTCGTATTTCCATCGGAATATGTGGCACTACCTGCACGCACTTTCCTTTATACTCAAGGTTTCTTTCACGATTAATAACGGTCTGATAAATACGACCGGTCGTCATGTAATTTTCCCTGTAGATATTTTTGCCAAGAAAACGCTCATAGTTACCTAAGTCCTGATCGGTTTCGTCTCCATCCTCTGTCACAAACACTTCCCCGTGTTCAATTGGGTTCATTGTGCCCGCATCAACGTTAATATACGGGTCCATCTTAATAGCTGTAACGTTATATCCTTGAGCCTGCAGAATCTGTCCGATAGAGGCGGTGCTAATCCCCTTACCGACACCAGACATCACACCGCCAACAACAAATATAAACTTCGGGTTTGGTTTTTGAGACTTAGTCGCTTTGAGCTTTTTTTTCTTGGTTTGCATAAGTGAAAAAGACTAGCGCCAGAAGGGCGGTAGATTATTATTTAACAGCCGCCTGCGGCTTAAGTATTAATTCAATCGCTTTTGCCATTTGAGGATCGCGATTATTATCAATATCTTTCGAAGTTAATTCTATTTCAATATCAGGAGCGATCCCCTTTTCGTCAATATAATCACCACTAGGAGTAAGCCACTTCGCAACCGTTACCTTTAAAGAGGAGCCGTCGCTTAAATCACGTAAGCCTTGCACTGAACCTTTGCCATATGTTTGTTCGCCAACAAGTGTTGCCTTCTTATAGTCGCGCAAAGCACCGGCCACGATTTCCGAAGCGGAAGCGCTGCCACCGTTAATTAAAACAATGGTTTTAAATCCGCCCAAACTATTGTTGCCATCGGCAAAATATTCCTGACGTCTACCCTCACCGAATTGCTCTACTACCACCGGACCCTCTTTTACCCAGGCACTAGCCATGGAAATGGCGGTGTCGAGATAACCGCCAGGATTATTACGTAAATCAAGCACAAGACCCTTAGGATTCTTTGTCAGCGCTGTTTTAATAGCGGCATTAAAAAGATCGAGAGTGTCGTCATTAAAGTTGCTAACGGTAATTACCATGACGCCATCATTTCGTAGCTCTGTTTTAACACTCTTAACAATAATCAATCCGCGAGTAATTTTTATATCAATCGGTTTTTCAGCCCCTTCACGGATGACAGTTAAAGTAACCTCAGTATCTTTCGGCCCACGGATTTTTTTTACAGCTTCGTTCACACCCAGACCGATAGTGCTAGTACCGTCGATAGCGTATATCTTATCCCCCGCACGCACTCCAGCCTTTTCAGCCGGCATGCCAGCAAGAGGTGCAATTACAGTCACCAAATCATTACGAATACCGACTTCCGCACCAATGCCCTCAAAGGTGCCCGAGAGATCGTCGTTAAACTCCTTGGTTTCGGAAGGATCCATGAATACGGTGTAAGGGTCATTAACCGAAGCGGCGAGCCCCCGCAGTGAGCCATAAAACATCTCTTCATCCTTAATCTTATTCTTATCAACGTAATCACTCTTTAGCTTATCCCAGACCTCGAAGTATAGGTTAAAATTAAAGTTATTTATCCCAGCTGTCTTTAATGCTTCAGGTGAATACGCGAGCTGTTTACTGCCATCAACACTACGACCAGACCAGAACAAGCCGGCGGCAAATGAAGCAAGCATCAATAAGATGATGCCAATGCGTTTAACACTTAAAGAAATCTTATGATCATTATCCATATATTTTTTGTTTATTTTCGTAAAATCGTCACTTCCCCTGAAGAATCAAGGCGAAGAAGTCGAGACGGGCGCTTAACATTAGTTCCTCCGCTCACGATTAGATCCGGCTGAGACCCGGCAGCAAATACCTGGGCGGCAAGAGCGGCATCAAGAACGGGCTGGCCACTCAAATTGGCGCTAGTCGCTGTCAATGGAACGCCGACTGACCTTACTATTTTACGCAAAAAATCACTTTTCGGCAACCGCACCGCCAACCCTTCGCTATCACCCGTTAAGCGACGAGGTAACAGACCGCGATGTTGCAATATAACAGTAGTGGGACGCGCTTGTGACCAAATATTTTGCAGCGTTTTCGCCTGTTTCGAATTGAGATAGCAATAGCGGCGAACCATCGACAGACTTGAAACCAGAACGAGGAGCGGATAGCTTTTGTCTCGGTGTTTGATCATATATACACGCCTAATAGCTGTCAGCGAGTCCGCTCGAGCCAGTAAACCGTAAACAGTATCTGTGGGCATTATGACCACTTCTCCGGCACGCAAACGCCGCCCTAGTCGACGACACCAGCGGGTATTATTTTTCGCCAAATGCTCAGTTTCCATAGTATGTTAAATAATCGACTGCAACGCTTTAAGAGCAGAAGGTAGAACGGGCATAATCAAATTAACAATTTTCAAGAAAAACGGCGCTAGCTGTGAATTTACAAGATGATCACCAAACAAGGTGCCAACCCAAGCATAACGCACGGCGACGAATAGAATTAAGCCAATAGCTAATGAGCCCTCAAGAAAACCAAGGGCGCCACCAAAGAGACGGTTAATCATCTTAGTGAAAGGGATGATTGAGATGATATTAAAAAGCTTTTCAATGATAATAAATGCCCAGTCTATTACGAGAGTAACTAATATAAAGACAACAATAAATGAAAGCACCTTACCTAGATTTTCTCTCGCCCCAAAAAGGCTTCCGCTCCACTCATAGAATTGCAAATAGAAACGACTAGCAATAAAGGCGCCAACAATTAAACCAACGATGTTGCCAAGTAGGCGTATGAGGCCCTTTGCAAAACCATTAAAGACGAAACCGGCGAGAATTACGAGCAAAGCGATGTCGAAATATAACATAATTTTTATTAAGCCTCTGTCTCCGCGACTAGACGCGGAAATAAAGATTCTCCTTTTAATATTTGTGGCGCTTGAAATTGAGTAATAATGCGTTCAGCAGTAACCGGCAAGAATGGTTGCAACATGAGAGCTATTTCTAGAATACGAGCAGCAAGCGGTTTTAATACTGCTTCTATTTCTGTTTGTTCGGTCATTTTCCAAGGCGCTTTAGCTGTTAGTTCTTCATTACAAGCACCAACCTCATGCCAGATAAACTGTAAAGCGCGATTAAAATGGTAATCTTTTAAACCACTTTCATTTTCAAGTCGCTTGAGAGCCGCCGGTAAGTCAGCCACGAGTTCAGTCTTAATATTAATCTTCTCAAGTAAATTGCTGACACGCGCCACTAAATTACCGAGGCCATTAGCAAGGTCGGCATTAAATTTCAGACGCAAACGGTCTTCGGAAAAATCGCTGTCTTCAAATGGCTGAATTTCGGTGAGCAGATAATAGCGCAATGCTTCGGCGCCATATTTCTCTGAATATGCAAAAGGATCAACCGTCACACCACTACTCTTACTAATCTTTTGCCCATTGGCGGTCAGGAATCCGAAAATTAATACCTGCTTTGATAAAGGCAAATCAGCTGATAAAAGCATGGCCTGCCACATCGCCGTTTGCTGGCGCAGATTATCTTTGCCGCAAACCTGAACCGCTGGCCAAAAATCTTCAAAATTTTTCTGGTCATGAGGCCAACCCAGGGTTGAAATATAATTAACAAGTGCATCAAACCAAACATACATCACCTGTGTATCGTCTCCTGGCACTGGCACACCATTAGGCATCTTTGCCTTGAGGCGCGAAATGCTAAAATCTTGCAGCCCGCTTTCAACAAAATTCTTAATCTCAGTAAAACGATGGGAAGGAATAACAAAGTCTGGATGGGCCGCAAAAAAATCAAGCAATGCTTGCTGATACTTCGAGAAACGGAAGAAATAATTTTCTTCATCAATGATTTCAATTTCTCTCGTCGCATGAAGTGGGCAGCGACCGTCAACTAGCTCTGACTCAGTCTTTTCCAGCTCGCAACCAACGCAGTATTTAACTTGATAACTTTTTTTATAAATATCGTCTCGCGCATCACAAAGTTTCCAAAAATCTTGAGCAGCAGCCTCGTGACTTTCATCAGTGGTGCGTATGAAATTAGTGAAGCTCAAGTTTAATACATCTTTCAAGGAAGCAAAGCGTTTGGCGTAAGGAGTGCAGAAATCGCGAGTATTTAGACCGGCCGCCTCGGCTTGCTGATAAATTTTTAAACCGTGTTCATCAGTGCCGGTATTAAAAACGACTTCCTTGCCTTGTAAGCGTTGCCAACGCGCAATTACGTCCGCCTTAATAAGCTCCGCCGCAAAACCAATATGCGGATCGGAATTCGTATAAGGCAGCGTTGTTGTTATATAGAAATTATTTTCTTTTGACATAAAATTATTTTTTTACTTTTCGACACAGGACAACAAACTCACCTTTTTGCATGTCGCTATCGTTTTCGAGTTTTTCTGCTAGCTCAGACGGATCGCCGAAATAAATTGTTTCAAACATCTTAGTTAATTCCCGCGCGAGCATCACCTCCACTTTAATTTCAGCCTCCTGACTTAATTTGCTCATTTCATCCATGCACTTCCTGATGCGATGCTTAGATTCATAAAATACTGCCGGATAATATGAACTGATGATCTCCTTTATCATCGTCTGTCTTCCCTTCTTGTGTGGTAGAAAACCAAAGAAGGTAAAACGATCAACGGGCCAACCAGATACGGACAGAGCAGCAACAACGGCGCTAGCGCCCGGTAGTGGAACGACTTCTAAATCGGTAAACTCTTCACGCGCAGCAGCCACGAGCATCGAGCCAGGATCAGAAATGCCAGGAGTACCAGCATCAGAGACGAGCACCAGGTTCTTACCCTCCCCCAAATAGCGCAACAGCTGAGAAACCTTACCGCCACCTGAGTGCTGATGGTATGAAATAGTCGGTGTATCAATACCGTGTTTCTGCAATAAAACGCGCGTTAAACGCGTATCCTCGCATAAAATATAATCGGCCTCGCGCATAATGCGCAAGGCCCTGAGACTAATATCTTCAAGATTGCCGATGGGCGTTGCCGCCACGTAAAGCTTACCTAAGGCCATAAATTACACCATGTTATCTTTTCTTTCTTTAATATACTTAGTCCACTCCTCAGCAACATCAACAATAATCTTGAACGGAGCTTCAATAATGACATCAAATATAAAAATAAAGATATTAACTTTTGAGGCGTTCTGAGATAACCATTTCCCGGCCATGATAATCGGCATGTAGAATAAATCTAATAAGAAACTAGGTAAGTTTTCCTTCTTTTCAACCACTAATAACTCCTTCACCCCGCGAGTAACGATGATGCTAAAAAAACTGACGAAGGCTAAGAAAAATAAGAAGATGACAATGCTAACCCAGTTAAATTGAATAAGAGTGAGAAACCAGACAATGAAATAAATCGAAACAAAAAAGGTTGCTGTATAAACTAAATTAAAAACGAAATTCATTGCGCGACTACGTCTACGTGGATTGCGTAGAACAATTGGCTGTTGCCGCTCCGAGCCGACATAAGAGATTTCTTTAACGCCCTCAACGATTCTATCAGTATTACTTTCACCAGGAACGCGCGTAAACATGACGATTATGAACAAAAGAACGACTGGAAAGGCGACGTTGATTCCCAGAGAAACAGGGTTAAGCGGTTCGTTAAACCAATTTATCGCCGGTACTTCGATCAAGAAAACAAACACCGACTTAGTCAAAAAAATGTAAATAATACTGCGCATGGCTGCCCGCCATAAACGTGATTTTGCTTTCTTATACTTACGATTACAAACTTTTCGAATTGCATTTATAAACGACTTGGGGTTTTGACGGAAGTCATTATAAATACGAGCGGGGTCAGTGCTGATGGTGTCCTGTAAAACAGTGAAATAAAGCGCATAGCGACGAACCAGGCGATCGAGTTGCTTGCGTAAAGGATGTTTAATTTGAAAATTAATTGACTGCCGAAGTAGGTTAATACTCTTAGCAACGCTTTTAATCTTTTCTTCATTAGGGCCGATGGACGCATCAATATGATTATCAACCCAGCCCTGATTATAATATTTAAACAAGACAAAAGAGAGCATGTCTTCATCAAAACGCGAGTAGGTGCGACTAATACTTAAGTATATTTGAATATCGAGGTCTTCCCCGTATGGTAGTTCTGGTGGCAACTTAATAATGCGATCAAGTGTACTAAACATGACGTTCACCATCGCTGGCTTAATCTGATTTAAAACTAAGTTCTCTTCAATTTCACAAGCAGCCATCGAAAGAATCCAACCAACCAGGCGGGCCCGTTCCCGCATCTCATTTTTTGCCTTCCCCTTATCAAAGCTTAAGCCAAGCCCGCTTTCAAAATGTAAAAGACACTCATTTTTAAGCTGTAAATATTTTTCTAAAATTATCTCAACCTCCTTGGTCTTATTTTCTGGCAAAGTATTATTAGGAAGGTAGCGAGCGCGTATAAGCTCTTCAAGCAGGTGCTGAGCGAGCGTATTAGTGTCCTGCGTTTTGAGTAAACCCTCAATGACAATTTGTCTCTTTAAGATTCTAGCAATCGCATTTTTACGTAAAAGGTGATCCTCTTCGTAATCAACCGCGTTTCTAATCTTTTCGTAAAAAAAAGCCATCTTTGAAACCAAAGTGGAAACATGCAAGCGAGGGGTCTCATCATCCCCTTCATCGCTCCGGTGACTGTCATTATAGACGGCCTGAAAGAGCTTCTTGGCGCTATCATTAAGCTCTTCCCCACCGGTATCTATTTTCTTAGTGGCTAAATTCGGGCTAACCATATATATTTTTTGTACATTTTCATTTTATCTTGTTTGTCACTAAAAAGCAACGGATTGCGCTTTCAATCTTGACAGGGGCATGTGATTTCGGTAATATATAAGCATAGTAAAAAAAGTGGCCTACAGGGCTCTTTTTAATATCAACAAATTAACCTAATATGAGCAAAATTAGCCGCTACCTCCAAGAATCAATGGAGGAAATGAAAAAAGTAACTTGGCCCTCAAAAAAAGAAACCTATAACTACACCTTGTTAGTTATCGGTATCTCTTTAGCAGTAGCGACCTTTTTAGGAGTTCTTGACTTCCTGTTCAACATGGGAATCAGGGATATCATAATGCAATAAATCTCTTAGCTTAAAATTATGGCCAAACAATTATTAAATCAAGGTCGCCGCTGGTACGTTCTTCACACCTACTCAGGTTATGAAGAGAACGTTGCGCAGAACCTGAAGCAAAGAGTTGAATCCCTCGACATGGAGGACAAGATTTTCAACATCCTGATTCCGACCGAGAAGAAAATCAAAATTAAGAATGGTAAGCGTAAAGTGGTGGAAGAAAAAATCTTCCCTGGATATATTCTCGTAGAAATGGAAGTAACCGATGATTCCTGGTACGTTGTTCGTAACACCCCAAATGTCACCGGCTTTATCGGCACCGGCACCATTCCCACCCCAATCAGCGACACTGAAGTAAAATCCTTACAGAAACGCATGGGCGTCGAAGATCCGAAGTTCACAATCGATGTCGTTGTTGGTTCCCCCGTTAAAATCAACGAAGGCCCATTTAAAAATATGGAAGGTAAAGTTACCGCTATCGACGAAGCTAAGGGCAAAGTTAAGGTTTCCGTCTCCATGTTTGGTCGCGAAACCCCGGTTGAACTCGACTTCCTCCAAATCAAGAAAGCTTAAATTATCCTATATAAGGAATTGCCGGTCGCTTCTGCCGTCAACCTGCGTAATTAATCAACAATATGGCTAAGAAAATTAAAACAAAGTTAAAACTTCAAATAACCGGCGGACAAGCTAATCCAGCTCCTCCCGTCGGCCCCGCTCTCGGTCAACACGGTTTAAACATCGCTGATTTCTGTCAGAAATTCAATGAAAAAACTCGCGACCGCATGGGCGAAGTCGTTCCAGTCGAAATTACTGTCTACGAAGATCGCACTTTTGATTTCATCACTAAAACTCCTCCTGCTTCAGAATTAATTAAAAAGGCCGCTGGCATCAAGAAAGGTTCTGGCAAGCCTCGTCTTGAGAAGGTTGGTAAAATTACTAAGGCGCAGTTGGGTGAAATCGCTAAAACAAAGATGCCTGATCTCAATGCTCGCGACATCGATGCTGCTATGAATATCATTGCTGGCACCGCTCGTCAGATGGGTGTCGAAATTAAAGATTAATTAATAACGTAATTGTGGGAGTCCCTTCGACATTAGTCGCCATGGACGCTATCTCACCACGAAAACAATATGTCTAAGAAAGAAGAAACAAAAGTTGCTGCTCCAAAAAAGAAAGTAGTTGACCTTTCCGCTATTTACGATCGCACTAAAACCTACAGTCTTAATGAAGCGATTGCTATCGTTAAGAAAATTAATAAGGCTAAATTTGACGCTTCTTTAGAAGCTCACATCCGCCTCGGCATCAATCCGAAGAAAAGTGACCAGCTCGTTCGTGGTGCAATCAGCTTGCCCCATGGTACTGGTAAAACGGTTCGTGTCGCCGCTTTCGTCTCCCCTGCTAATGAAGCTGCCTGTAAAGCTGCTGGCGCTGAATTCGTTGGTGGTGAAGAATTAATTGAAACCATTAAAAAGACTGAAAAAACTGACTTTGAAGTTGCGATTGCTGAACCTTTAATGATGAAGAACCTCGCTTCAATTGCTAAAATCTTAGGTACTCGCGGCTTAATGCCTTCCCCTAAGAATGACACCGTTTCCCCAAACCCAGCTAAGGCCGTTGAAGAGCTAAAGAAAGGTAAAATTAGCTTCAAAAACGACGATACTGGGAATTTACACGCCGTTGTTGGTAAATTGAGCTTTGAAGATAAGAAATTAGCCGAAAACTTCCAGACTTTCCTCGATACTGTTCGAAAAGTTAAGCCCGCCACCGCGAAGGGTTCCTATATTAAAGCTATTGCTATCTGCTCCTCAATGAGCCCAAGCGTAAAGGTTATTATCAGTTAATCTATTGACTAATTGAGAAATACGCCATATAATTTTCTAGTAAGTTTTGTTCGAAACGCGAGCGGCTAGTCCGTATCAGTTCAAAAGGAAACGATACGAACTGGCCGCTTGTTGTTTTAAGGCAACAAAAGGTCGCCTTACTTTGTTAAAATAGAAGATCTCTGCAGATTTCACTACGGTGAACCCGCAGAACAAGAAAAAACATGAAAAAGTTATTCGTCGGCGGTTTGTCTTTTCAGACAACTGAAGATGTCTTAGCAGATGCCTTTGCCAAAGCTGGCAACGTTACCTCCTCTGTCATCATCAAGGACCGCATGACCCAGCGCTCAAAGGGTTTTGGTTTCGTTGAAATGGAAACCGAAGAAGAAGCTCAAGCTGCTATCGCTATGTGGAATGGCCAGGAATTAGACGGCCGCCGCGTTGCAGTCAATGAAGCTCGCCCATTAGAAAAGCGCTTCTAAGCGAAATCAATTAAGTTTGAAAATAGCTAGCAAAAACACCCTCCGCCTGGAGGGTGTTTTTATTGAGTTTAAGGCTTTATACGGCTTAAGCTTGCTTTATCTTTAACCTATCTTCGTAGGAATTAATCAACCTCTGCAAGCCCTCAACCGCCATCATTGAGCAATGTATCTTTTGCTTCGGCAATCCGCCTAAGTCGTCAACAATATCTTTCCAGCTAAACTTTTTTGCCTGTGCAATGGTCATTCCCTTCACCTTTTCCGTCATTAGCGAGGCAGTCGCAATATTAGAAGCGCAGCCAAAAGACAGGAATTTAATATCCTTAATCTTGCCGTCCTTCAGCTTCATCGAAAATGATAACTGATCTCCGCAAACCATATTGCCAACTTCAATCTGCGCATCAGCATTTTTTACCTCACCCACATTCTTCGGTTTCAAAAAATGATTAACAGTTTTCTTTGTATAATTTAGGGCCATATTTTTATTTAACTGGTGAGAAGGCTCGTAAACGAGCAACGGTTTTCTTTAAATTTTTAACAGTGTAATCGATTTCTTTTTTATTATTAAACCGACCAAGCGTGAAGCGGATATTACAATTTAAATCGTAATCAGCAAGCCCAATTGCGCTTAAAACACTTGAGCTTTTAAGATTATGCGCGCTGCAGGCAGACCCAGTGGACACATAGATGCCACGTAATGATAAATCCATTAATATCGCTTCCCCTTCAATTCTGCCGAAACGGATGTTCAGATTATTAGCGGAACGATACTTTAAGCCGCCATTTAGTTTGATTTCAGGTATTTCTTTCTTTAAACTTTTCCATAGATAGTCACGCAGCAGCTTAACATCTTTCAAATAAACGCTGCGCTCCTTGTAGGCGAGCTCTAAAGCCGTCCCCATACCGACAATACCCGCTAAGTTATAGGTGCCGGCACGCCGACCATTCTCTTGTTCGCCACCGCTGATTAAGTTATTGATTTTAATACCAGGACGCACATAAGAAGCGCCAATGCCCTTCGGTCCGTAGAATTTATGTGCCGATAAACTGCAGGCATCAATTCCCATCTTCTTCAAGTCAAGTCGTAAATACGGGATTGCCTGAACGATATCAGAATGAAAATAAGCACCTTTCGCGTGTGCAATTTGCGCAATCGCTTCTAGATCTTGAATTGTACCAATTTCATTATTAACTGCCATCACCGAAACGAGCGCTGTGTCTTCACGAACAATTTTCTTGAGAGCTTTTAAATCAACACGACCATCGGCATCGACGGGCGCAATATCGAGCTCATAGCCTGCACGTGAAAGTTCTCTCGCCGTCTGTAAAACAGAAGGGTGTTCAATGGCAGAAACAACCAAGTGTTTCCCCTTCGCTTTATTAGCCGACATTATTCCGCGCAGGATATAATTATTTGCCTCGCTGGCCCCACTGGTAAATAAAAGACCACTTGTCTCCGCCTTTAAAAGACCGGCGATGGCGGCTCTTGTCTGCTCAAGGATGAGATTATTATCTTGTCCAAGGGCGTGAATTGAGGAAGCGTTACCGTATTTTTCACTAAGGTAAGGCATCATCGCTTTAAGCACGCGCGGATCAATGCGGGTGGTGGCGGCGTTATCTAGATATACATTCATAAAGCTTTTATTCACATTATCATTATTATAAACTTATTTCGGGATTTGTCCATAATAATTAATTTAGAGAAATCGTAAGTATATATTCCGAGACATTAAACAAAAAAACCGGCAAAAGCCGGTTTTTGTAAAACTAATTTACTTCAATAATTCGATACTATTTATAACCATATCCTCAGTCGGATGATCATTACCGTTCACACTGACATTTTCTATATTTCTAACCACATCCATACCAACAGTCACGCGACCGAAATTAGTGTGTGAACCATCGAGCCATGGAGTGGCAGCGGCAGTTACAATGAAGAACTGTGAGCCATTAGTGCTTGTCCCAGCGCCGCTATTAGCCATAGCGAGTGAGCCAGCGACCAGTTTCTGTTCATTTATTTCATCTTTGAAATAATATCCAGGGCCACCGAAGCCATCATTGCTCCAGTCATCATCCTTACTGTTTGGATCGCCTCCCTGCACCATAAAATCCTTAATCACGCGGTGGAACTTAGAGCCGTCATAGAAACCGGCTTGAGCTAGGTGCATGAAATTGTTAACCGTCATTGGTGATTCTTTATAGAATTCAACCTTAATATCACCCATATTAGTCTTAATCAAGGCGCCGCTATACTGTGACACTAAGTCGGCCTGTTTATCTGGCGGTAAGACCTTAGAGGACAAGGCCTCAGTAAATTCTGCTTGTTCGTTGCTGGTCATATTGTTGTTATTATCTGGAGCCTTCTCGACCGAGAGATCACCAAGATTTAGTTTTTTATCTGGCTCGGTACTTGAGCCATTACCTGTGGTTGCAATTGGCGTCGCCCCTTCATCGAAAAGGTCGACATTGTCATTTACATCAGGCGTGCTGGTGCCGCAGGCTGATAGTGTAAACACTAAAGCCATTAACCCGAGCACTAAGAATGGTTTGTTGTATTTTCTCATAAAAAATTATTTAAGCGCCCCTTGCGGGACTTTTTATAATTATACTTTATAACGTTTCTGCATATCTTGATCTTCATCTGCCCGCTTTTCTTCAATTAATTCCCTTGCCTGCTGGCGCAGCGATTCTAAATCATCAGCATTTAAGAGTTTGGCGCGCTCCAACAAATATTCCTTATTATTTCTCTCCGGGTCCTCTAAAACCTCGCCGAGAAGCACATCAAGAATGGCGCCGATTTTTGGTCCGGGCGTTAGCTCTAACTGTGTCATTAAGTCATTACCATTAACTGCAAGCATTTTAACGGAAACTGGATCGTGCTGTACTTTTTCTAACATGTATTGCAAATGCCTAAGTTTATATGGCATCGCCTTCGGTGTGCCGGAACCAAGACGGTCGGCCACGCGTAAATCAATTAAGTCTTTCAAGTTATCACGACCGACTTTACTAACTAAACGTCTAACTGAGGCGGCCGTTACCTCACCGACATTATAGTAAAACATGTGGTTTTTAACCAGATTTACCACTCGCTCTCGATCTTCATTCTTAAACTTCAAGCGCGTCATAATCCGATCAACCATTTTAGCGCCAATGTATTCGTGATTATAGAAGGTCGCTTCCCCTTTAAGAATTTTCTTGCTTTTCGGCTTGCCGACATCATGCAGTAAAGCGGCGAAGCGTACTTGCCATTCAGGGCTCGGGCAATGCTTGAGCGATAATAAGTTATGCTTAAAAACCTGATAAATATGATGGTGATTTTGTCGCACGCCAACTCCCTGCTCAAGCTCAGGAATAATATATTGCAGCAGCTTTGCTTCGTATAAGGCCATAATGCCCTCATCAGGGCGATTAGAAGCGAGGATTTTAATCAACTCATCCTTAATGCGTTCTTTGGCGACGAACTTCAAACTGCCCGCGAGCTTCACAATTCCGCGCTGAGTCTTCGGCTCAAGCTCATAATTAAGCTGTGCACAAAAGCGTATCGCGCGCATCATACGTAAGGCGTCCTCCTTAAAGCGATCTGAGGGCTCTCCAACAGCTCTAATGACTTTTTTCTTAATATCCTTAATACCACCGAATAAATCAACAACGGTGAACTTTTCACCATCAAATTCATGCGTACCTTCCGGGTCAAGACGGAGCGCCATCGCGTTGACGGTAAAGTCACGACGTTCCAGGTCTTTATCAAGCTCATCTTCAAAACGAACCTCATCAGGATGCCGCGAGTCGGCGTAACCTTTCTCACTGCGATAAGTTGTAATTTCAACGACATCAAGTACTTTGCCCTCTTCATCACGAAGCGGGATGATGACAGTGCCGAAATCATTTTCGTATTTTGCCTCAGCAAAAACCGCCAAGATTTGCTCTGGACGCGCATTGGTTGTTAAGTCCCAATCTTTAGGCTGCTTAGCCATCAGTAAATCGCGAACACAACCGCCCACGAATTCCGCGGTATACCCGGAGCGTAGCAATTCTTTAACAATATTTAAGATGTGAGCTGGTATATTCATGACTTACAACCGGAATGCGTCCAGTATTAATTCTTTGATTTAAGATCGAGGTAAAGCTGATAACTATAAACGAGAAAGAAGGGACCAACTAAAGCCCAGAAGACATTTATTAAAAATACCAATAAATCATGTGCTGCTCCCTCCAAATAATCCAAGGGAAAATTAAGTGCCACTGAAACAATCATCGCCACTACACCGAGCAACACGAAACGTCCAAATACTGGCCACCAGTAATTCTTGACTAAATCATAACTACGTTCAATTGATGAAAAAGTGCGCTTCCCTTCAAAAACGATAGCGAAGGTAGCGAAGGCATATAAAACACCAACGATTATTGCTGGAATAACAAGGAAAAAGACTAAAGCAAAAGTAATTAAACCAGTGATTAATGAGGCCCAAAGATAAGTCCAAAAATATGGCTTAGTTTCTTTGAAAGACGCTTTAATATCTTTAAAGTCATTTTTAATGAGAACAAGCCAGCCGATTTTGGCACGAGTTGTGTAATAAATTGCCCAAGCAAGCGCAGCTAAGCCAAGAAGACCAGCAATGACGTAAAAGAAGGCATTATTCCAGCCCGCCTGAGTGTACAATAAAACAGCAGTGGCAGCGACGACGGCGAGCGGTAAGACACCAACTAAGCCCCAAAGATACATGCCAATAAAATGAAAGAAGCCACGCTGATAGACTTTCCAGCTCGCAACAAATAAATCCTTCGGATTAATTAGTTGCGCTTTGTTTGTTGTTGATTGCATAATATTTTATTTAAAAATAAACTTATTTCTTTTACTTTAGAGTTTTCTTCATGAAGCTGGCCAAATCAGCTAAGCGACATGAATAAGCCCACTCATTATCATACCAAGCAACCACTTTCAACAAATCACCAGAAACCACTTTTGTGCTCTTCAAATCTACAACCGAACTATGAGAGTTACCAATAATGTCAGAAGACACTAACTCCTCATCGGAGGCTTCAATAATACCTTTTAACTTACCTTTAGCGGCTACTTTAAACGCGGCATTAACCTTTTCTGCGGTCACATTCTTACTAGTAACCAGCACAATATCACACAATGAAGCTACCGGAGTAGGCACGCGCACCGCCAGGCCGTCAAATTTACCCTTCAAAGAAGGCATTGTGAGCGCTACTGCCGCTGCTGCCCCAGTCGTTGTCGGCACCATGTTTATGGCGGCCGCGCGAGCACGTCGCAAATCTTTATGAGGACCATCAACTAAATTTTGATCAGCAGTATAGGAGTGAATGGTTGTCATCATCGCCTTTTTGACGCCAAACTTTTCTTTTAAAATAGACATCACCGGCGCTAAACAGTTCGTGGTGCATGATGCATTAGAAATAATGTCATCACTAGATTTTAAAGTTTTTTCATTAACGCCAATAACAATAGTCTTTATACCTGCGCCTTTAGCCGGCGCAGAGATAAGTACTTTTTTTGCACCCGCAGACAAGTGAGCCGATAAGCTTTCCTTATCACGAAAACGGCCAGTGCATTCAAGAACAACATCAACGCCCAACTCTTTCCAGGGTAGTAAGGAAGGGTCTTTTTCAGAATAAACAGCGTAGTGCTTGCCGTCAACAGTCAAACCACGAGCATCGCTTTTCACTTGCCTGTGATATAAACCATAACAAGAGTCGCGCTGCAACAAATGAGCTAAGGTATTATTATCGGTTAAATCATTAATAGCAACGATACGCAAGTCAGGATGATTATCGAGAATAATCTTAAAAGTGGCGCGGCCGATACGGCCGAATCCGTTGATGGCGACATTTAAGGACATAGATTTTAAAATGGTTTAAATAAGATAATTAGTCACCTCTATTATATCACATTTTTAGCTCAAAAAAAGCCCCGTTGCCGGGGCTTTCATAATTTTGATTAACGGCGACGTCCCGGACGTCTCGGCCTTTCGGTTCGTGAGGAAGTATTCTTTTCCAACTGTTTCTTTGGGTCAACTTGAATAGTGAAATCGCGCTCACCCTCACTCTCAGATGAAAACCTGACATCGAGCGTTTGTTTGAGCAAGTGATGACCAACAACAATGCCAGTTCTACCATCAACTTTAATGCGCGTACCAAGAGGCGGCAATTCAGTGGCCAAGTGTTTATATCCTTCGTATTCAAAGCTTAGGCAGCACATTAAACGGCCACACATTCCGGATATACGATCGCTACCGCGATGCACAACTTGCTGTGCCTCGGCCATCTCTGACGTTATCGAAGAAAAATCATGCACAAAGCTGCGGCAGCATAAATGAAGGCCACAAGGACCACAGTCACCAGTACAGCGCGCTTCATCGCGTGAGCCAATCTGTAATAAACGAATGTTAAGATTGAAAGCTGAATTTAAATCTTTGACCAAATCTCGGAAATCGACCCGACCATCAGATACAAAAGCGAAAGTTAAGCGATTACCTGCGTATGAGAAACGAGCATCGATTAATTTCATTTGGCGACCATGACGCTCAATTAACTCCTCGCAGATAGACATGGCTCGCGCACGACGCTCCTCGTTAAAGACCGACTCAGCATCTTCAAGTGTCGCTAAACGTAACACTGGTTTCAACTCATGCTCCTCTGATGATTTAGTGATAAAGCCAACAATTTTACCTAATTCACGTCCAAGTTCAGTTTCAACGATTACAAAATCGCTCACCCCGGCCTTAACCTCATCTGACAGAGAAAAACAATATACTTTATCCCACGGCGAGAATTGTACCTGGACGATTTTCATATTTTTTAGCTAGAACGAAAAATCCAAAAATGGATTAAAGACTAAAACGGAAGAAGCCGAGAACTTTAACATCGCCTAAGATATCTTTGATTTTTTTCTTATCATCCTTAATATATTCCTGCTCAATTAAACATACTTCACCATAATACTTTGAAACCTTACCTTCAAGAATTTTATCAACCATGGCCTCTGGCTTTCCCTCCTTTAGTAGCTGTTCGCGGTAGATTTCGCGCTCCTTAGCGAGCTCGGAAGCATCAACCTGTGAAGATTCAATATACTTTGGATTAGCGGCAGCAATCTGCATCGCCAACTCAGCGGCCAATTCAGCCTTCCCTGCCTGATCTAAAGCGATAAGAACACCGAGCTTCCCACCTAAGTGAGAATAGGCGGCCAACGTTGCGCCCTGCAAGCGACCAAAGCGACGGATTTCCATCTTTTCACCGATTGTGCCACTTAAAATTTCAAGACTTTCTTTAATGGTGCTGTCAGCCATCGGGAGAGCCAAAAAGGCTTCAGCTGTTTCTGGGCGAGCTGATAAAGCCAGCTTCATCGCTTCTTCGGCGAAGGACTGGAATTTTTCATTACGCGAAACGAAGTCGGTTTCGGAGGTTAATTCGAAAATATAACCCTCATCACCTGCTTCGTTAACGCCCATTTTGACCACACCTTCATTGGCTTCGCGGTCAGTGCGTTTAGCAGCCTTAGCAATGCCTTTTTTGCGTAAAATTTCTACGGCCTTTTGCAGGTCGTTACCGGACTCATCTAATGCTTTCTTACAATCAACCATGCCAGCACCGGTCATTTCTCTTAATTGCTTGATCATTTCCATATTTTATTTCTTAGTTTTTAAGATCTTTTTTCGCGTCGATGATAGCAGACTGCACGACTTCCAAAATCAGCTTAACAGTCTTAGTGGCGTCATCGTTGGCTGGGATTGGATAGGTAACCGTTTCTGGATTAACATTGGTATCACAGATAGCGATTACTGGAATATTTTTCTTGCGTGCCTCAGCCACCGCTGTTTCTTCTTCCTTAATATCCCAAACGAACATAGCGTCGGGCATCTTGTTTAAAGAAGTTAAGCCACCAACGCGTTCTGCGAGGCGTTTGATTTCGCGATCAAAATCGAGGCGTTCTTTTTTTGTATATTTATCGAGTTTACCAGACTCACGTTTTTCAATTAAGTCCTGATATTTTTTAACTGAGCGCTTTACAATTGTGAAGTTAGTTAAATAACCACCGAGCCACTTACCAACAATGTAAGGCTGTCCGGTCATCTCTGCCATCTTCTTCATTGGGGCCTTAACCTGACTCTTTGTACCAACGAATAAAATTGACTTACCTTCTTTAATCAGCTGGCTCATGAAATTTAAAGCCACTTCAAGCATTTGATTACTCTTTTCCAAATCGATTACATAAATACCGTTTTTGGCGCCAAAAATGTAAGGCTTCATCTTCGGGTGCCAGCGATTAGTGCGGTGACCGAAGTGCATGCCGGCTTTTAACATCTCCTCTAAACTGGGTAATTTTACCATAGATTTTCTTTGTCCCCTGCGTATAAACGGAGGGCTTCCGTCCGCTTAATTTATATCCTTTGTTCGTGATATAAACCAAGAAAAATTGAGCGGGCGTGACGTGTTAATTAATAAATTGTTTAATAAAAAGAGGCGTATCCAGAGGAAAACCTCAACAAATGTAATAATAGCCCATATATTTAGGGATGTCAAGCACGAAAAACAAAATATATTGGCTAATTATAGACAATTACTGCTGATAAAACTGACGATATCTTGTATTATATGCACTAACTTGTTGATTATGCATCGAATAAGCCTGTTCGTAGGCGTTAACCTCAGCTTGATACGCACTAACAGCGGCATTGTATCCAGGGACAGCATTATTATAGGACTGAATGTCACCACTGCTTTTATAGGCGCTTAATATCGCCTCCTGCTCCTTCAAATTTTGATACGAAGCGCTGAGGGCGGCTTCCATATTTTTCAAGTTAGCTGATGATAAATTAAGATTTACCTTCATTGCCGAAAGAGCGGCTGCTTCTGCTTTCACTGCTTTTACTCCCTGATAGATTTTGCCGGTCGTTGCCTGCTTGATCTCCATCTTCCCTAGCCTTGAAGCATCGAAAAGATTTAACAGATTAGCCTCGGCAGTTGTCGCTTGACCGTCAGTAATTGATGGTGGCACAACCCCAACTGGGAAATAGTTTGTGGTTTCTATATAACAGTAGCCGGATCCATTTAAAGAATCCTCAGTCGGACAAGCTATGCCAGCTGCTGAGTGATTACTATCTGGGAAATCTAAAATGGCAGCGCCGTAACCAAGATTTCGTAGCCATAATACGGATAAAAAGGTGGTGTCAGCACAAATACCTTTTTGTAAATATAAAGTCTCAAAAGGATAGTACGGAACATTCTTGCCGGAATCTAGTTTGGCACGATCATATTCGAGGTACTGAATAAATGACATTGCAAAGGCGACGGTTTGATCAGCTGTGAAGCCGCGAGCGGCGGCTTGTTTTTTTAGTTCGCCGAGCACTGCCAAGGTTTGATTGTCTTCGGTGCGCAGCTTCAAAAACATGCTGTAAAATGAATCACGCGCGTCAAGTGGCTCTTGTCCAACATAATATGTAAATACCTTAGGGCTACTGCTATAAGCCGCATACAGCTTGGCATCGAGCGCATAGTCAAGCGATTGAGCTTGATTATCAAAGCGCCAATTAAAGTCTTTCTCAAGCGGCGCCGTAACGGTAGTTGCAGTTCCAGCCAAGGGAATCAAGTTTAAATCGGAGTTAGTGATACCTAGGCCCTTTTGACGCATTAAAGCAAAGGCGTCCGTTGGGCGACCAAGATAGGACAACTTAGCTGTCATAGGGTCAACGTAATACGCCTCACCATTCGCCTGGACGCGTAAAAGAATGCGGCCCTTGAACTTCGGTGCGGAAGCAACAGCGAAACTTTGATAATTACTCTCACTAATACCGAGACCTAATTGACGCATCAAATTGAAGGCGTCTTGCGGCCTTCCTAAAAAATATCTCTTAGCATCAAGCGGGTTCACATACCAAGCCTCGCCATTAGCCTGCACTTGTAGTAATATCCTGCCGGATAAGCGAGTAGCGATTGTTTCCGCCTTAGCTGACGATAAAGGCCATGCCGTCGCTAAAATAAGCGCTAGCAGTAAGATGGTCTTAAATTTGTATATTTTTTTCAACATAAGATTTTAATCTCTCAGCGTGATAAATATATCTTCTTGCGGATAAGAAGGAAGGTGATGTGCGTCGTTTATAAAACTAATTTTAACGTAACCGTCGCGATCAATAACGAGCTTGCTAATTGAGCCTTGAAAGATTTCTAAAGACAAAAAACCAAGCACATCAGCATTCATAATACTTGTAAGAAAAGTCTTGATGATGTTGCCGTGACAAAATAAGGCAACAGTCTCGCCCTTATGTTGTGCAAAAATATCAGCCAAAATGCGGCGAGTTTTCGCCTGCATAATATCGAGCTGTTTATCGAGCACTCTATATTCAGGTAAGAGTTGCTTTCGTCTTTCTTCCGAAGTTCTAAAATATTTAACACGACGCCAATCCTTCCAGTTAATCTCATTTAAGCGCGGATCAACGATAATATCCATCTTTCGCTTATTAGCAAAGAAGGCTGCTGTTTCTTGTGCGCGAGCGATTGCACTAGAGTAAGCAACGTTTATTTTTAAGCGACTCAGACGAGATGCCAAAGACTTTGCCTGTAAACGACCATCACTTGAAAGAGGCATTAAGGCGTCCCCCAGCTTCTTTTCTAAACTGTATTCAGGATTGGCGTGTCGAATAAGATAGACAATAGTATAAGGCTCTCGTGTCTTTGGCTGGACACGAGCGTAAGGATTTTTTGTAGGCATTAGAGTATAGCGTTATGGGCAGCAAAGTCCCAATTAAATAAATGATTTAAGACAGCGTCAATATATTCGCCGCGTCGATTTTCATAATCAACATAGTATGAATGTTCCCACACATCAAGCGCGAGTAGTGGCTTAACGCCTCGCAGAAACACTGGCTCACCGTTAGCTGTTTTCATCACCTTAAGTCTATCACCATCGGTCACAAGCCAAGCCCAGCCACTGCCAAACTGACTCAAAGCCAGGGCCTTAAACTGTTCAGCCATTTTTTCTATAGAGCCGAAGTCCCGTTCAATCTGTGCCGTCAATTCAACGGGCATACTGTTCTCTGCCTGAGCGGGTCGTAAACTATCCCAAAAAAAATTATGATTATAAACCTGACCAGCGTTATTAAATATTGAAACCAAATCTTCCTTGTTGTGTGTCTTCCGAATAATTTCTTCTAACTCCATTTTTTCGAAATCTGTGCCTTCAATTAACTTATTAAGGTTGTCGACATAAGTTTGGAGGTGTTTGCCATGATGTAAATTCATAGTACGAGCGGAGATATGGGGTGCAAGAGCATCCGCCGCGTATGGTAATGATTTTAAAGTGAACATATAATGAGAAATTAATAATAAATGCCTATATATTATAGCAAATTTTTAGCCTTTCGCCTAATCGTTATTAAATCCCGCTATATGTTAATTGTTCTTAATCTTAGTCATAATTTGAACAGCTAAATACCTTTGACAGTTGCTAAAAAAAATGTTATAATACGGCCAGTTCATTTCAAAAAATAAAATCATGAAAAAGACAGTTGCCTACAATCCCAGCGACTATACGATAGTATATGCGCTTGCGGCCTGTCTTAGGGCGGGCTTTAATCTTCATCCCGCCTCAAATATGCGTGAGTTGTGGGGCATAAATAGCTCACAAATAATCCTTCTTGATATCGACGAGCATAATCCAGCCTTCGTGGATTTAAACTCATATCAAAAGATTATAAGTAATAAAGTTGTTAGTAAGTTCTTACTGACAGACTTATACAGTAACGCCAACCATATCCTTCGCGATAACATCTATGCGCATAGAATCTGGAAACACTTGCTTGATATTGATGACGTCTTTGAAAACATCGCATCCTTAAAACAAGGACACCCAAAAGACATCTCTATCAAGCGCTATGCCTACGCTCTGCATTCAGCAAGTGTTAAGGCGAACAATACCGATGATCCTTTGTTTTACTATAAAACACTGGAAGCTATCGCGCATGAAATCGCTGGCGTAAAAAGCTACGCTGAAATTGACCTGCTCGCAATTTACCGCGAACGAGTCAGCGAAACGACGAAGACGGCCTTTGGACGTATCAGTTGCGATCACAAGGTCTTCAGCATCCCTTACCGGGAAGTCGCGTATGCTTATCTCGCCAATGTATCGCCCTGGCTCGACCTCGATGAATTGAAAAGGATGACTAAGGAGTACTATCCATATCTCTCCATTCTGCAGTATCGAGCTAATAATCGCGAATACACCTGGATTGGCTCGAAAGATAATCGACTTGATATCAGGCAATTCTTTGACCTCCCCGAAAAAAACTGTGAATACAGATTTATAGAGGAAGAGGAAGCTTGGATTATCTCTCACGATGCAAACGGCCCACCAATACCAAACGATGAATTCGTTGGTACCGGCCGCCATCGCTACGTCAGTCGATTCCTGAGAGAAAAAATAAAGGAACTGACGACGACATAACAAAACCGCTATTAATCAATAATAGCGGCTTTTTTTGGTCAAATTATTTGTTCACCTTTTTGCTACCAGCAAGCTGCCCGCAGGCACCGTCAATATCTCTTCCCTGACTGAGACGCTCGGTAACGGCCACACTAGCCTCTTCCAGCTTCTCACGAAAGGCTTTAATCCTAGCAGGAGATGAGGGTTGAAATTTACCGGTAGCGTTATATGGAATTAAATTTACGAGGTGCAAAGGTTTTTTCATTAAACTAATAAGAGTCGCGGCATCATCTTCCCCGTCATTTATATTTTTAATCATTACATATTCAAACATAACACGACGTCCCGTTTTGCGAATATAATCATCAACCGCCCGCATTAGAACTGGAATGGGATATTTCTTACCTATAGGCATCAACTGTTCACGCAGCGAATCAAGTGGTGCGTGTAAAGAAACCGCTAGGTTCATCTGAATTTTTTCAGCAGCCAGCTTCTTTATCCCTTCAACAATGCCGGCCGTCGATACAGATAAACGACGAGCACCGAGATTAAACTTCTCAGCGTCATTTAAAGTTTTAGCGGCTTTTATAAATTCATCGTAGTTAAGAAATGGCTCGCCCATGCCCATAAATACTACATTATCAATCTTAGCATCCTCTTCTAAATGCTTAAGTCGGCGTGCCCAGAAAAAATATTGTTCAACAATTTCTTCAGCACTTAAATTGCGAGTAAAGCCAGCAGCACCGGTTGCACAAAAAGTACAGCCCAAGGGACAGCCTGCCTGTGAAGAAACACAAACGGTATTGCGGCCATCACGGTGACGCATTAACACTGTCTCAACTGAGACATCGTCTTCAAAAGTAATCAGAGCTTTCTCTGTTTTTTTACTACTGACAGTTAAGTCGGCCCGAATCTCTAAAGGGCATTCTTCATCAAGACGCTCACGCAGAGATAGAGGCAGCACACTAACGTCTGACCAGCTCTCAACTAAGTCTTGATACAATGCCTGATATGCCTGCTTAAACCTAAATTTCGGTTCTGTTTGCAGTATTTGTGATAATTTTGATAAGTCCATATTTGTTATTATTTAACCGCTGGCTCTAGTTTCAATAAAACTATTTCTGAGCGCCGACCGAGCCTCAATGGCGGACCCCAGGTGCCTGCGCCGGCAGTATGCGAGATGGTAAATCCATTTAAGTTATGCACACCGACCTGAAAACCGCTGTACAATAGTTTTGATACTAAATTTAAAGGGAACATTTGGCCGGCGTGGGTATGTCCCGAAAGCTGCAAATCAATGCCCGCAGCAGCGGCTGCGTCCGTATCTTTTGGCTCATGATAGAGCATAATACTTGGCTTTTTGTCATCATAACCGACACTTTCCAAAATCTTTCCCTTAACATCAAGTCGGCCTTCATAGTAGCAGGTTAAGCCTAGAATCTGCAAGCCCTCAACTTCCTTTAGATTATTTTCCAAAATCTCAATACCCGAGTCAGCAAGCAGAGACCTAACACGATTAGCGCCTAAATTTAAGTCGTGATTACCAAGCGCATAATACACGCCGTAGCTGGTATTAATTATACGCTTACGAAACCAGGAAAAATCTGTCTCCATACCATCAAACAGATCGCCCGATATAAAGACCGCGGCCGGATTTAAGCTGTTAATTTTCGCAACTAAATTATCATAGAAACGTTGTCTCCAAATTGGACCGAGATGAACATCGGAAATATGAACCACTTCCTTCCCCGCCCAGGCTGCCGGCAAATCTTTTATTTTAACGGTGGCACGGATAATCTTATGGCTCTGTGCTGCCCAAGCTTCAGGCAGTAGCATTAACAATGGCACTATCCCGATGGCAATTACCCGAATAGAGTCAGACAAAGAAAAAGAGAACACAATACCAAGGCCCTCAAGTAAAAACAACGCTCCAGCCACCAAAGCGATATTTAACATTAGTCCCCACCACAAAGCAATAACAAGATAAAGGGCGCGACTAACGATACTATCATACAAATGCACTAAAGTCGGCGCTAAAACTGTTAGCACTACACTAAGAAACAGTAGAGCCCCTAAAGTCATCTGTAAATAAATATTATCGATATGATAAAAATATATCCAAACAGAATAAAGCAAAAAATGGATAAACAGGGCGGAGCTAATATTTAAAATAATATAAATGTATTTCATATGGTGTTTCAATCAATTTCTTCAAATTAATCTACGTAAAAGCGCCCCGAAGGGCGCTAAAAAAGAAGTTCTATCGACCAGCAAAGGGAAACTGGTAGTAACTAGCTTGATCGCCAAGCTCCTGCTCTATTTCCAGTAAACGATTATATTTAGCGGTGCGTTCACTGCGGCATGGAGCACCTGTCTTAATTTGCCCCGTGCCCATCGCCACCACGAAATCAGCAATGAACGTATCTTCGGTTTCACCACTGCGATGCGAGATAACTGATGTCATGCCATTTTTCCGTGCAAGTAAAATTGCTGCTACCGTTTCTGAAATCGTGCCAATCTGATTAAGTTTGATTAAAATTGAATTGCAACTTTTTTCGCTGATACCCCGCTCTAAACGTGACACATTCGTTACAAACAAATCATCGCCAACTATTTGGCATGAAGGTGCGAAGGCTGCAGTGAAATCAGCAAAACCCTGCCAATCATCTTCCGCCAAGATATCTTCAAATGATACTAAGGCGTGACGCTTTGTTAAGTCATCATAAAAAGCAATTAACTCGGAGCTAGTGAGAGTCTTGCCTTCTTTATTTAAATGATAAGAGCCATCATTGAAAAACTCAGTCGCAGCCGCATCAATACCAAAGACTAAATCAGTGCCAACTTTATACCCAGCCTCAAAAGCCGCTTCAGCTAAAACCTGAAAAGGTTCTTCGTTATCTTTGAAAGCTGGCGCAAAGCCGCCCTCATCACCTACGCTAATAGCATACTTCTTTGATTTTAAAATTTTCTTCAGTGACTGATAAATTTCGGCGCACATTCTAACAGCGGCCGCAAAATCTTTGGCACCAGTAGGTAAAATCATGTATTCTTGAATGTCAGTTGCCCAGTCGGCGTGTTTGCCGCCGTTTAATACATTCATCATTGGTACCGGCAGCACATATTTGCCTTTAAAATCAGGGTTGAGCTTACTTAAATACTGATACAAAGGCACGCCAGCAGCTGAAGCTGCCGCTCTTGAAACTGCGAGCGACACCGCTAAAATAGCATTAGCGCCAAGCTTCGCTTTATTTTCAGTGCCGTCAATTTCAATCATTTTGGCGTCAATAGCATCTTGATTCTCTGCCTCCATACCAATTAGACTAGGGGCAATCACCTTTTCGATATTTTCAATTGCTTTTAAGACGCCAGCGCCATGATAGCGACCCTTGTCACCATCGCGCAGCTCAACTGCCTCGTAACTACCGGTCGAGGCGCCTGATGGCACCGCTGCCTGCCCCATCGCCCCATTCTCTAAGACAACCTTGGCAGTCACCGTAGGATTACCTCTTGAATCAAGAATTTCTAAGGCCTTAATTGATTTAATCTTCATATGATTGCTTAGTTAATAATATTGTCTTTATAGATATGTTTCTCAGTACGTGAAATTACTTTTCTTAAAAGTCGCACAGCTTCAATTGGATAGTCGCCAACCGTCGTCTCGTCTGATAGCATTACCATATCGGCGCCGTCAAAAACAGCATTAGCAATATCAGAAATTTCAGCCCGAGTAGGATGCGGGTTTTTTATCATCGAAGTCATAATTTGCGTAGCAATAATTGCTGGTCGATTATGCCAATGAGCATGGCGTACGAGATTTTTTTGCACAATCGGTAAATCTTCAATCGGCACTTCAATACCGAGGTCGCCTCTTGCCACCATAATAGCATCTGAAGCGGAAATTATGCGGTCAATATTCTTTAAGGCAATACCGCGTTCAATCTTGGAAATAATTTTTACTTTACTTTTCTTACCCAACATGCGGCGTAAGCGCAAAACATCATCGCCTGTCTGCACGAAGGAAAGAGCAATATAATCCATACCTGCTTTAATGCCGAATTTTACATCCTTAATATCCTTAGCCGTCATTCCTCCTTTACGAATGTGGGTGTTAGGGACATTAATACCTTTACGAGTACTTAAAACGCCGCCGTTTACAACCTGCGCGGTAATTACTTTATTTTTTACTTCCAGTACTATCAGCTCAATGGCGCCATTACATAAGAAAAGCGCTTCCTTCTTTTTTATATCCTTATATAAATCAATACTATCAATTGGAATGATATCACCTTTTTTCTCGTAAGCTTTTTTTTGATATGCGAAACGATAGATTTCATTTTCAACCATTAAGATACCGTCTTCGGGCATTTGCCCCACACGAATACGTGGCCCCTGAAGGTCTAGCATTAAACAAACATGATGCTGCTCTGACTCGGCATTATAAGCATTAATAAACTTTTGGATGCGCTTATACTGCTCATAGCTAGCGTGCGAGAAATTAATTCTGACCATATCTACCCCAGCCTTAAACAAAGCTAATAAATTTTCTGGGGACTCACTCTTGGGCCCGATTGTGGCGATTATTCTTGTGGACATAAATTGCGGCAAAATAAAAAAGACCTTAAAACAGGCGCTCGTTTTTTGCTGTTTCTTAAATTATTGATTTACAGAAATATTATAGAACAATTCGAAATAAAAAAATAGCATTTACACTGAATTTTGTTTAATTTTACGTAATTCTCTCATTAAGCGGTTATAAAACTCAAGATTATTCAAGCTGGCTAATTTTTGACCTAGGGGCTCTTTTAGTCTAAATAAGTGATGCAAGAAAGCCTTAGAATATTGTCTTAATTCGGCTATGTCTGAGCACGGATTAATCGGAGAGAAATCGGTAGCATAAGCCGCATTGCTTATATTCTTCGCTGCGTAAAACTTCGGAAATTTTGATATTGGTCCCTGTTTACCTGTCGGCGCTTTGAAGCCTTTAAAGCTTTCATTAAAGAAGAATAGCTTACCGTGCCTGCCTTCCCTTGTCGGAATAACACAATCAAACATATCCCAGCCCATTAAATAGCAGCGATAAATATCCTCGGGCGTACCGACGCCAAGTGCAAAGCGTAAGGAATTTTCTGGTATAAAACTCGCAGTTTTAAATAGTGTGTCTGCTAAAAAAATACCATCCTTATCAACCGGTCTGGCGCCGAAACCGTAACCATCGAAACCGATAGCTACTAAGGCCGCAGCACAGTCACGACGTAAGTCCTCGTAGTCACCACCTTGTACGACGGCGAATAATAATGGTCTCTTCGACTCTTCAATTTTACGACGTTTTAACTGTCGTAAATATTCCGCCTTGCAGCGAGCCGCCCATTCAAGACTGCGTTTAACCGCAAGCGCTAATTTATCCTTAGGCCAGTCATTAGGCGGGCAGTCATCAAGACAAACCATCATATCGACACCAAGCTCAAATTGTATTTGAATTGATTTTTCAGGAGTTAGTTCATGCTTAGAACCATCAATCGGCGATTTAAATGAAACTTTTTCGTCATCTATTTTACCCATGCCGCTTGAGCGGTGAATAAGCGAGAATACTTGAAAACCCCCAGAGTCGGACAGCAGAGGGCCGTTCCAGTCCATAAAGGCATGCACGCCACCAGCTTTTTTAATTAACTCACGACCAGGCTGAAGATAGAGGTGGAAAGTATTAACCACCATCGCTTCAGTCTGAGCACGTTTTACATCGTCAGTCGTATTCCCTTTTACAAATGCTCTGGTCGCATCAGGCATAAAAAAAGGCGTCGACAATTTGCCATGTGCTGTCGTTATGCGCCCCTCGCGCAGTCTTTTGTTGTTTGATTTCAATTTGAATCCGGACATAATTATTCTACGCGGCCGTTATTAGATAAACCAGCAATTTCGTCATCTTCAAGCTTTGTTGTCTTGGCGGTAGTTTGCCTACTTAAATTTGCCTTGGTCACCGCATCAATTGCGGTAATTGTACTGCCCGGAGATAGCACGAGAATTTTATTACGATCAGATTCGGTTGGTGTAATACTAATAGAAAATTCTGCGTCCGCGCGATAAACATTCGTCGGCAAATAACCGAGACGCCATTTAACTTCACGCGTCTGCGGATCATACGACAAGGTGCCGACATTAGTATGATTTGAGCCAACCCACTCGACGCCTAAAGGCAATCTCATGTGCGCTTCAGTGTCTTGTAAGTCATGAAGATTATTCTTTACCGTCCAATAGACACGCACACTGGTCTGCTCACCCACGCGGGGAGGCAAAGGTCCAGAGCCAACCGGAATATTGTCATCATTAAAGTACATTATTTTCTCGGCAAGTGAGAGGTTAGAGTTTAAGAGACCTTTAATAGTATTACTCTTATTATCATCGCTACCGTCACCCTGATTATTATTTAAACCATACTGAGCGTAGCTTACAATTTCCGCACTTTCTGCAATTGAATTATTAGTGAATTCCTTAACCTTGAGCGAGAAGTCAATTGTGCCCTTAGCTGCCGGTGCTACTTCGGCCAAGGCGGAAATGTCTTCCTTGGTCCACAAGATGGCGTTGCCGGTTAGGCTGCCCCCGCTAGGATCTTTCAAACCTTTCCAGGAAACAGCGTCGCCCTTAACCACAACCATCAAGACCAGGTCGTAAAGAGTGGCGTCGCCATTATTTGAATAGGCAAGACTATAATTTAATTCGGAGCCGTAATCAAGGGCCTGATCTGTCTTTTCGCCATTAAGCGTTAAATTGAGATTGAGGTCACTTTTCATGACGTCAAAACTGATTGTTCTTTCCCAAAAAATGCGCTCGCTACCGTCCGCCTCTTTCTTAAAGAAACGTAGACGCAAATCTTCTTTAGCTTCATTTTTTTCGTTCAACTTAAATAATATCGGCACCGAAAAACGTTCCTCAGAATTAGATTCAAGTCCGCTAATTTGCCATCTGCCCTCCCCGGCCGTTTCAACTTTTGGTCCCGCCGTCTCACCACTCGTGACACTAGATGTGGCATTATCACCAACGCGACTAATACTGAGGTTGTCTGAGCCCGAAACATCAAGATAAAAGCTTTCTAGTAAATTTGATTTAAAGCCATTGAGATTTAACTTAAACTCATTTGCTTGTCCCAAAAGGGCGGTATTTGAATAATCAACCGTGACGCTAAAGCCTAGAGCGGATATAACAGTATTAGCACTGGCTTCTTTTTTAAAGCCACTAGAAAAGTTAGCTGGTGTATAAGTTAGACGCGCAACCAGCACGTTAGGTGAATCTGTTGGCGCTACTAAATAGCCGTTAATTGTTACGGACCCACTAGCGTTCTCTGCCAAGTCGCCGAGTTGCCAGGAATTAACGCCACTTGGCTCAGGACTACTATCGGCTAAAACAAAACTGGACGGCAGTATTGCCTCTAACTTAACATCAGAGAGCTGCATGCCACTATCATTGCGATACTCTAAACGATAGGCGATCATTTCACCCACCATCGCTCTTTCCGGGGCAATCACGTTCAACTCAATGACCTCGGCTCCAGCTGGCTTTTGAGAATAAAGATAAACGCCATATACTCCGCAGGCAATTATTGTTAACACCACCACCTGCTTAAAAAAAGTAATTAACTTTAATCGTTTTTTTTGCTGTACTTTAGTAACATCGACTAACTGACCATCACCGTCATGATAAATCGCTGAAAGATTTTCTTCGACTTCATCACTGCGAGCCTCTTTCAAGACTGCATCCTCAAAGCGGGAAACCTCATCTGAATCTGGCAATGGTCGCTCCAAGAAAGTGGCGAGACTAGCGGCCGTCTTATCTTTTGCGGCTGTTGTTCTTTTTTTCTTGATTACTGGCATATGTTTAATTTATTTTTTCAATTAAGGTCGCCTTCATCAGGTCGCGATTTAAGGGGGCGAATACCGTCCAGGCAGCAGCGTACGGATAATTCCAGACTTGCTTCCAAGTTGGCGGCAAAAGTAGTTTAGACTCAGTTTGAGCTGGCTTAGCGCCAGGCTGCTTCTGCCACAGCAAGGAATAAGTAAGTCGCTCAGCGGGCTCACCATTTAAAATGGAGTCAATTTTAGCTAATAATTTATTGTTGTCTTTGATTTCATTCTTCTGTACTTTAAACGGCAAACGATAACGAAAACGGGTGACCGAGGTTTTACCGGGGTCAGTCATCACCCAATTAGCAAAGACGGTCTTTCCATTTTCCGTATACATTCTTGTGCCACTGCGTAAGTCACTCGTTGCCTTACCCTCTGTTTCAGCAACAAAGCTGTAGTCTTGCCAGTCGGCTTCGGGCTCCTCAAAGTATGACGCATCAGGCACATCGAATCCACTTGCCTCAAGCAACTGACTGCCCTCAGGGACGTAAACACGTAACCAGTCCACATTACGAACGCCTGTTAGTACTTCATTCTTGATGCCGGTGTGCGTCCGGTGGATAGTAAGAGTATCAATAACTGTGCCGTCCATTAAGATTTCAGCTGAGTGCGTAATCTTTTCTTCCATACGCCTGTCACTTTTTTGACCGGCAATATTGGTGTGAGCGACGAGTAAGTAATCCTGCTTTGCAGGCAACATGGCGCCATCAAGATGATAACGCGAAACCTTCTCCTGCAGAGAGGGGTCGGTAAAATATAGCATGATATTTTTGGCACTTAAATTCTTCTCCAAAGCGCCAACTAAAGCCGGGGCATTCTCTGCAGTTAAAACTTCTGGCAAGCGCTCTAAAATCTTCGCCATTAAGTCGCCAATAATTTTCTTCGGTTGATTCTTCGGGCTGTCTGGTAAAGACGCAACTGCTTCTGGATGGGTCAGTTGTAAATTTGGCTTTTCGACTGTCGCCTGAATTAGTTCCCAAAAAGTATCAGCGTCAACAGTTAGTTCATATTCTGGACGCAAATCAATTGGACCAGTGATACGCAACAAATTCTCAAGCACGTCGGGCGTAAAGCTAATCACGCCATCAACGGTCGGTCCGTCGCTTTTTTCATAAAACCACATTAATGAACGTGCCGTTGTTGGCCAATCTGGCCACCAATTTGCATCCCAAAGATACCAACGAGGGTTCACCAGCCAAAGTGGTTTGGGTGAACGAATATATGAAGTCATCCCAGCCTCAGTATCATATGTGCCACCCGCCGGCACCTCAAGTTTTCGAATACGTCCATCGCGAATATCGACTAAGGCGTAACTACCTAAAAACCCACCGGAGCCTCTCATCTCGGTGTTATTTTGAAATACAAGCAAATAGCGCTTATCGTGACTAACGCCAATAAACTCTTTTATTTCCTGTGCTGAATTTAAAAGGGTCGACATAGCATCAACCGCTAAGTCAGCTTGGCGCTTGTAGCTGGTAAAGCGTTCTTGATAATCAAGTGGCAAATCGCTTACTTGAATGTCATTTAATACCGTTTGTAAATCACGCGCACTAGCTAAGGCAGGTGTCCCATGCTCCACAAAAGCATCAATTAATTTGCCCCAACTACGATCACCGTGTTCACTTAAAAAAACTTCTCCGGCTGCACTTAGGTGCTGTCCAAAAGCGGCGCCAGCCAGTCCAACGGCTAAAAACTTTTTACCAGAAGCGGCTAGTTTAATTTGCGGGTCACGGGAAAAAGCTGCTAGTGAGAACAGCCAATCGTCAACCCGACCTAATTCTTTTTGGGCCGCCGAAAAGTCAGACGCCGCTCGCCCAAAACTGTTGCCTGCAGCCGCTAAATCGAGACTTGAGGCTTCATCGGACGCCGCTGCTAAATTATCAAAAGCTGAAAATGAACTTGAAACAATATTATCTTTGAGACCACTGAAATCAAGAATTTTAAAATAAGCGAGAAGCTTAAATGGCAAGATAATGAAAATTAAAGCCGCTACGAAGGCAAACAAGGAGCGGTACCAAGTAACAAGATGTTCTGCCTTAATTTCCTTTTCTTTGCTTTTTGTAGTCTTGGTAATACGAGCCGTAATGTTGCGCCATTTCACGGCCGCATCCCTTGCAAAGCGACGACGTGCCCGACGCCCAGCCAGCGGAAAAACGTACTGATCAGTTCTCAACATCGAAGCCAAGTGCCAACGATAGCGTCGAGGTGACTTAAATAATCCGCCCCAATCAAAATAGTTTCGTTTCTTTTTTTTATGTAAAACTTGCTCGGTAACGCGCGAGAGAGCAAAGGAAAAAGTCGGAGCATTTTTTTTTGTGACTTTTTTTATCGGCGCCTGCTTAATTACTTCTTTCCGCGCATTCTCCTTGGCTACCGGTTTACTATAGACCGCTCTTAAATCAATAATAAAAGAGTCAGTCGTCGAGACCGCTTTAGATGATTTTCCGAATTGTCTTTTATCGTTTAGCATTGTGACTGATTATCTGTAAATATATAGCGAGTGTTTGTTCGGCGCAGCGCTGCCAGCTAAATTTTTTGATATGCTCCCTGCCTGCGCTTATCATCTCTTCCCTTCTTTTTTCATCAACTGCCAGGTCGCTTATAATCGCGCTCATATTACTTACATCATAAGGGTCGAAATAAGTAGCCGCTTCACCTAAAATCTCTGGCAAGCTAGCTTGATTAGACGATGCAACTGGACAAGAACATGACATTGCTTCAAGCGGTGGCAAACCAAAACCTTCATAAAGAGAAGGAAATACGTAAAGAAGGGCGTTTCGGTATAAATTACCTAACTCTTCATCGGGGACATAACCAGGAAAAATAATCTTACCTTGACCATTCATTACTACTGCTAACGTCAACTGTTGTGCTTCGGCCCTAACACGTTGATAGAAATAATCATTTTTTCCAACCATCACTAAAGATAAATCTGGTAAAATTTTTCTTACTTGCAAATAAGAACTAAGCAAACGGCTCAAATTTTTATGAGGATAAGCGTTGCCTACGTATAACAGATACGGCCGGCTAATACCATACTCACCCAGAATTGACGCTCCTTTCTCTTCAATATTTTCTGTCCGATTAAAATCAACAACTCCTTCATAGGTTATAAATATTTTGGCCGGTGAAGCTGAAAACTGTTCAATAATATCTTTCTTAGTAAATTCAGAAACTGCAATAATTGCCTTAGCGCGTCTCACCGCCGTTCTCACCACTAACCGGTAGGCCGCTTGTTTAATCCAGTAAAGCAGAGGGGGGAGCATTGAGGCGCGGCGACTCGGAAATTTTGTGAGAATCAAGTCGTGAATAGTAACAATAAAAGGTGATGGGGTGAGTAGTGGTACATTAAAGTGAGGAAAGTGAATAAGACTTAATTTCTCACGTCTTAAAATGATTGGAAAGATTACTTGCTCACGCCAGGAGTACCAGCGTTGTGGCACAAGAACTTTACGTACATTAGAATTCGGGCAAACATACTCCTCATAATTACCAGGGCTCAAGAAAATAACAAACTCAATCTCAGGCTCATTAGCAGCTTGCAATCTGATTACGCGATCGACAATTTCCTGAACATAACGACCCAGACCCTTTCCTAAGGGTCCGTAAAATCGAGCGTCAATGCCAATGCGGCTTTTTCGAATATCTTTATCCATTAAGCAAAAGGTAAGTTATCAGGAGCTGAGGCTTTTCTATTGATATCCTCATTTCTCTGTTCAGTCATCTCATTTCTCTCAGGTTGCTGCTTTTCACGACGCAACACTTCTACGTTAAATAACTCCGGAGAGGCTCCGCCCATAAAATCATCGACCATCGGCAAAGATGAAGGGGCGTCGGCCTTGCGTCCAGGAGCCTTCTGCACCAGCGGCGATTTAACATTCGCCTCCAGCGGAAAGTGCCATAGGGTCGCAAGCTCTTCAATATCATATATGCCCGGCAACCTGCCGGAATAATCATCACGATTAACGTAATTATTCATGATGAGATTCTTTTTTCTAATCAGACGCTTATCTTTATTGAAATAAGCAGTTTTAGTCATGGTTGCGGTGGTGTCGGGCTTAAGATTATTAAGATCAAGTGAAGCAAACTGTTTAATATAGCCGACAAAACCGCTCGTTACTTTACTACGATTCATGACTTCACGACGAGCAACATAGATAACCCTGATTTTTGCTTCAAAGGCTAACTTAGAGGCCTTCGCCTGAATTGCTTCGACCTGTTTTTTCTGCTTAGGGTTTAACTCAACCATAGACAGACCCTTGCCATCATCTTTTTTTTCTTCGACTTCGCTCCAAATACTGAAAATCATTTCACTAAAAATTCCCAGCCACTCGAGCGCCTTTGAGAAAAGTCCGTCAGATTTCTTTTTCTTGCCTAGTATTTTATCAACCGCCTTATCAGTCGCCGCCAACCAATCGAAACCGGTTGGTATAACGATTAATTGAAACCATAACTGCTCTCCTTCGCGTAAAGAGCCACAAAGATCCATCAGTGAGGCCATCGGGTCCTTGAACTGAGTTTCGCTCGGTCCCATCATATGCTCAAACTCACGATACATTTTAATCGGATAAGACCAGTCTTTAGATTGCACAAATTCCGAGCCCCAAATGTCATATTCTTCATCAGGAAAAGTGTGCGGGACGGTGTCAACGTAATCATCCACCTCGGATATTTCGGCGTCTGGATACTGAGAATAAATTGAAGTTTCAATTAAGTTGCGGTACTCAATCGGTGTTCTGATTAAAAACTGGGTATAGCCTTCAAGGCTTACAATTTCATAACTAAAAGAAGGCTGAAATTTCCCTTCGAACCATTTTTCAAAAAAATTAATAGACCCATGAGCACCCCCAAGATAAGTAAACATATTCTCCACAGCTTTAGGAGATTGCTCGTTTCCTTTGGGAACATCAACAGCAAGGATGATATATTTAAGGCTCTTTGCGGCCCATTGTGTACTAAGACGCACCTTATAAATTAAAAGCACGCCATACAAAAAACCAATAGCTAGAAGAATCCAGCCAACATTTATAAAAAATTCCCACGCCATTTGATCAATAGGAAGCTGAGAAAATTCAACCAAGCGGGTCGTGTCAATGACTATTTCCATAACAAATTATTGCAAGTCGATGTCTTAAAAGACAGTGACTAATCTGTATATATTTTAGCATAAATATTAGAAAACAAAAAACCGCCCGCTTAGTTGCGGGCGGTTAAATTCAATTCGTATTTTAAGCTTTTTCGGCGGCCTGCCACTCCCTTAAACCATACATGCCGCGACCCGTCAAAACGTAGCGTTCATCCAGAATTAGTTCATTATGAACTGTAGCAGGATTTGCGTTTTTATGGTCAAATTTGATTTCGTTGATTTTAGCGGCGATTTCCGTGAAGTGCAGTGGTTTACTGGCATTCTTTAAAACAAGATAAATCTTATCATTAATAGTTTTAGGCTTAATCTCCTGCCAATCAGCTTTACCCCAAAAACCAAACTTATTGCGCTCTAGGTGCTTTACGGCCTGCAATAAAGAATATAGAGTTTTATTTTTATTGATAATTTCAGCCTTATCTGGGAATACTTTGCTCTTAAAAATTGAGGTAATATCAGCACCATCATTTTCAAGCTTATCAGCGTGCTGACGATAGCTCTCAAGATTCTTAAGAAGCGCAATCACTTCTTCGGTCGTAAAGGTTTTCTTCGAAGTTTCGATTTCAGAGATTAAATCTTCAGTAATTGCTTCAAAGTGATCAACCCCCTCGTCTTTCATCTTGATAGAGGCATTAAATTTAGGAGTTTCACTCACTAAATCAAAATCTTCATTCAATAATTTGGATAAAAGGAAGTCGAAGCGGCTTTTGTAGACCTGTCGGTTCTTTTCATATTCGGGGCTATTCATGTCGACATCCTCAGCGCCAGCCATCTCAAGGCTCATCACCGTCAAAATATCAAGCAGATAATCGCGTCGCAGTAAGCCACCGTGTTCTTTCAAAAGGTCGCTAACAACACTCTTTAAGATAGAGAGATACTCTGTAATATTCTCAAGGCGTTTAATTTTCTTAATACTGGCATTTTCAATTTGGCGGACGCGCTCACGTGTTAATTTGTGTAACTGCCCAATTTTTTCCAGTGTTTCATTCTTATCTCCATTTAAACCAAAACGACGAGTTAAAATATCTCGTTCACGTTCCATTAAATCAGAAAAAAGCGTATTCACAATCTGAATAGCGTTAAGTTTGGCCATTTCTTCGCTACGCTTTTCGCGTGCGATTGACTCGAGTAAGTTATCCATCATAGAAATAATAAATATAGCCTTCGCTATATTGTAAATACATTAATATCGGCTAAGGCAAATCTATCACATTATTTTGTATTAGTCAATACTCGGCGCTTGCGCCAAATAATGGGGTAAGATTTTAGTAAAAATTGAGCTAAAATTAAAGAAAAAATTAAATAAGCAACACATTGCATATAAATCAGAAAACGCGAGTAAACAGACTCCTTCGTCAAGTGTTTAATAAAGAGTAGGTGCTGATTAACGAAAGACCAGCTTCGTGTCAAGCGGCTTCGCCTAAACCAATCGCGCGTTGTTTGGACAAGGCCCCCTTTAACGGCCGCGCTCCGGTCATGGTAAACAAGCGATTCGGGGACAAGTTTAGTGTTAAAACCCGACTCCCTCAGACGATACGCCAAGTCGCAGTCCTCCTTGTACATAAAGAAGCGTTCGTCAAAATACTGACCGTTTTCCTTAATGCAATTTAAAGCGCTCAACTTATAGAGGCCGGCGGCGCCCGAGGCTCCAAAAATCTCTGCCCGGTCATAGCTAGCGTCATCCTTTTTTCCCTGTCCTAGGTCATAGAATCTAAGGCCGGGCTTCATCATAATTCCGCAAGAATCGATGATGTCAGTTGTCTGCTTATTTTGAAAATCCCATTGTAATATTTTTGGGCAAAGCACGGCCACATCGGCATTGTCCTCTATGCCCTGAATTAAATGCTTAACCGCCTGCTCGTCTATCAGCATATCAGGATTTAACATGAGAAAGTATTCACTTCCCTCAAGCGATGCCTTCCCAATCAGCTTATTATACGCCGCTGCAAAACCAAGATTATTTTGAAAATCAAGGTAATCAATTTTGTAAGTCGCCGCTTCGTTGTGCGCTTTAATTAACTCTCGGTTAGCGCTCGTGCCGTCATCACTGTTGTCTCCTGCCAGTATGCTCACTTCTCCACCCCAGACACGCAAAGACCTCTCAAGACTCTCGAGAAATAGCTTGAGATATGGCGCTGAGCTTTGATTGTAACAAAGAAAGCCAACAGTTAACTTCATTTAAGTATAATAATATTCTAAATAATCATTTTTGCGTCGAGTTTTTCTTTTGCGAATAACTGCGCCTTCAGTAAACTGTCAAAGGTCCCCGCATCAAGCCATTCTCCATTTACCATCGCGACGTCAAGCTGTCCTTTTTCTAAATACCAGTTGTTAACGTCAGTAATTTCTAGCTCGCCCCTATCACTCGGTTTCAAGTTCTTAGCAATACTGACGACGTTATGATCATAAACATAAAGACCGGTGACAGCGTAATCACTTAAGTACTCCTGCGGTTTTTCAACAATCTTCTCTGCCTTCATCTCCTCATTAAATTTAACTACACCGAATCTTTCCGGATCGCTTACTTTCTTCGCAAAAACTTTAGCACCACCCTTGAAGTTTGTGATGTCCTTTGAAAAATCATCTTCAAAAATATTATCACCAAGAATCATAGCGACATCCTCATCATTAATAAACTTCTCCCCGATGATAAAGGCCTGCGCCAAGCCCTCAGGCTTATCTTGAATTTCGTAGGTAAACTTCACGCCAAATTCACGACCACTGCCCAATAGGTTTAAGTAATCACCAGCTCTTTCGGGAGAAATGATTATTAAAATCTCCTTAATACCAGCCTGAATGAGGGTATTTAAGGGATAGTATATCATCGGCCGATTGTATATTGGTAGTAGTTGCTTACTCGTAATCTTGGTTAATGGTCGTAAACGAGTACCGCTGCCTCCTGAGAGAATTATTCCACGCATAATATTATAGTTATTAATTTATTTCGTTTTTATATATTCAGCTAAGGCTGCCTGCCAAGGACGCAGACGAGGACGACGGGTATTAGCGAGGGCCGAGAATACCGGACGCTTCGCCGGCCTAGGCCATTCTTCGGGTGTGATGGCAATTAAAGGTGTCTTAATCTCAGCTAGGGCAAATAATTCTTTGACACCATCATACCAAGTAACTGGTCCGGAATTTGTAAGATGGTAGATGCCGCGAGCACATTTCTCGCTTATCATTGCCTTAGTAGCCACTGCTAAGTCGGGAGTATAGGTAAAACAACTAATCTCGCTATCAATCGCCTTAACTTCAGGATTCTTTTTGCCCAGCTCTAACACAATATCAAAAAAACTGGGTTTGGCGCCTTCATTCTCCGCTTTTGGTCCAAATAACTTAGAGGTGCGAATTAGATAGTAGTTCAAGCCTGACAAGGCGCGACGAGCAATCTCTTGTTCACCACCAAACTTAGTCTGTCCGTATACACTCATAGGTACTGGACGAGCCAGCTCATCATAATCACTTGATAAGCGGCCGTCACCACCGAAAACATAATCAGTCGAGTAATGTACCAACAAAATATCGTGTTCAAGACAATAATCAGCCAAGACTCCTGGCAAGTCACGATTCAGCTTCCAGGCAAGCGCTGTCTCCGTCTCATCCGTCTCGCATTTATCAACGGCGTTATAGGCAGCCGTATTTATGATGACATCTGGCTTTAATTCAAAGAGCCGCCGCTGCAATTGCGCGAAATCTAAAAAATCAAAATCATCGCGGTCCCAAGCAACAATATTATCAGAGACAAAACTTTTTTTCAGTTGGGTGCCGAGATTGCCAGCGCCACCAAGTATTAGTATAGACATAACTTGAGTATAGCCTAATATGTGTAAAAATCAAGCAAAAACGCCCGCTAGGGCGTTTTTTATAACAAATATGTAACTTAGGCATCGGGCCAGTCTGATCCCTGCCGAACGAGCAATTCTTCCGCTCGTTCGGGCTCAGCCATTAATTCCTTAACGATTTTTTCCATGCGCATGCCTTGTGAGCCTTTTATCAAAGCGACATCCCCTTCACGTAAGCGCTCTTGTATAAAACGTCCAGCCGTCTCGGTATCATCAAAGTGAAAAATGAAATCGGCACTCATGCCCGCCTCAATCGCCCCACGATCAATGTCACGTGAACGCTCACCAACGCTGATAATATAATCAACGCCTTGTTTAAATATTTCTTGCCCAAGCTTACGATGGCCTTCAATACTATAAGCGCCGATTTCTAACATATCGCCAAGAACTGCATACTTACTTGCATTGGCATCAAGCTTTACCTCCCCTAATACCCTCGCTGCCGATAAACAGGCTTCCGGTGAAGAATTATATGTATCATCAATAATAAAGGTATGTTTTATGCCGGGCAGAAGTTGCATGCGACCAGCGGGCATGCGCACTGTGCGCAGCGCTTGCGCAATTGCCATCAAGTTAAAGCCGTAGTGAATAGCCACTGAAGCCGCAGCGAGAGCGGCATATAGGCCCGCCTCACCAAGAATGTTTGGCATTGTTACTGGCACTAAACTACCCTCATGATTTAACTTAAAGCTTACCCCGGCAATATCATATTCACCGCGACCAAAATGATAATTTATATCTTGAGCGATGACATCCGCGCCGTCTTGTAAGCCATAGGTGACAGAGCGCGCCGGACTGACTTCCGCCATAGAACGCGCATCTTCATTGTCATAATTTAAAACACTGAGACCCTTACGGCTAACGCGTTCAATAAGCACTTGTTTTTCCTTTTTGATATTTTGCAAAGTACCAAAAAAATCAATATGTGAATAACTTACCGCCGTCATTACGCCGACGCTTGGCGGTGCTAAGCGGGTTAAGTAATCCATATCCCCAGGTCGATCAATGCCCATTTCTAAAACTAAATACTTGGGGTATTCCTTGTCGGTTATAATTAATAGTTTTGCTGCCTTCAAAAACACCTCGAACCAACCTAGTAGTGAAGAGCCAGGAGAGGCGACGCCGATGACAGTGAGCGGAACGCCTATTTCGTTATTATAATTTTTTATACTTGTTCGCACTGACAATCGAGAGGACAAGACGGAGAATATCGCCTCCTTGGCGCTGGTTTTGCCCATTGAACCGCTAATCGCGATGATTTCGGGACGATATTTCCTCAAAATCAACTTGCTCAGGATTTTCAGTTTAAACATGATAATTTTTTTCATACTTTTCTCTTATTTTCTTGTTTTCGGCACTTGATAGTAATTTAAGAGAAAGTCAGCCACATCATGCCAAAGCGGCACGGCTGTACTTTCCGCATACTTTGCTCCTTGCGGAGCATCTATCTTAGTCAACATTACAATCTGCGGATTGTCAATTGGGGCAACGCCGATAAAAGTATGAATGTATTTGTCGGCGCTGTAACCACCGACAGTCGCAATTTGAGCAGTGCCCGTCTTGCCTCCGATATAATAGCCTTCAATTTTAGCACCCTGAGCATGTCCGCTTTCGACAACGTTAACCATCATCGCTAAAACGGTATTGGCTGTTTGCGCGCTGACAACAGACCTGACTTTATGCGGTTTAAATTCAACGATACGCCCATCATCATGATGAATCTCTTTCACGATGTAGGGTTTCATTAATACCCCTTGATTAGCGAGGGCTTGATATGACATCACCATCTGTAAAGGCGTAACGGCGACTCCCTGTCCGAATGATGCGGTTGCCGCATCAATTTCTTTTACTTTATTTTTTAGTAAATTCTCAATATGTCCTCGACTTTCCGAGCCAAGCTCAACACCTGTTTTTTCACCGAAACCGAAATTAATTACGTACTCAGAGAAAGTCTTCGGGCCAATTTGTTTCATCGCGAAAATAGCGCCAGTATTCAGCGACATTTCTAACACAGCGTTCATATCAACAATACCGTGCGCGCCCTTGGTGCTGTAATCAGAATTACTAATCGGTTTGTGCCAGCCGGTAATCATAATTGACCCTTCATCCTTATACGTCGTGCTCGGGGACACCTTCCCCTGATCAATGGCCGCGGCCATGGTAATCACTTTAAACACCGAGCCCGGTTCATACTGATACAAAATGGCTGGATTATTAAAATTCTCAAGATTGGTCACATTTCGATAGTCATTAGGATTGAATGTCGGCACTGAGCACATCGCTAGAATCGCGCCCGTCTTGGCATTTACAGCGATAACGGTCCCGCCTTCTGCTTTATGCTTCTTTACGGCTGCCTCTAAGGCATCACAGGCCATAAACTGCGCACCCCTATCCATTGTTAGCACTAAATCACTACCTGCTTCTGGACGCACATATTCACGGTCATTAACGATAAGCGTGTTGCTCACACCTCTTTCACCCTTCAGATATCCGGACTTACCCGCCAACTCTTCATTGAAAAACTCTTCCAGGCCATATCTGCCCTTGCCTTCATCATCAATATAATTAACAAAACCAATAATATTGGCGGCGATACTATTTTCTGGATAAAAGCGATAACTCTTTAAATTAAAACCGATGCCTTCAATCTTAAGCTCGCTGCCATCCTCCCTAAAGACAACTTTAGTTAGCCGACGTTCGAGCTCAGAAGCTTGAATGGTTCTTTCCGGGGTACTGGCCAGGGCCGCATAAACTGCGACGAGCTCGTCGTCAGACAATTTTTCTTTTAAAGGCTCATAGGGATCACCGGGCTTATCAACTCGTTTTAAATAGGTATCAAGCAACTCTTGTTTTCTTTCTTTAATCAGGCGCTCAAGCGCAATTCCCCTCAGCTCGACCCAGTCCTGTTCTTTTTTCTTGCTCGCGGCTAAATCTTCAGCCGCCCGGATGCGTGCCGCCTTATCTTCTTCGCTATACTCAGAGGCTCTAATCGCATCAATTTCACGCAGCAGGCGATTTTGCTCGTCTTTTTCCATTTGAGTTTTGAGCTGATTCTCTAAAACCGGCTTGTCGAAGTGCTCGAATAACTTCTCCGCCATACCAGCGGGATCAACAATATCTTTAGGAACAGCATATAAAGAAGAGAAATCTTTATTCGTTGCAAGTGGATATAGCTGTTGTGCCTGACCGGTGTCGCGCTCGTGCAGTAGAATTTTGCCACGCTCCGGCTGAAGGCGACTTGAAATCTGGTGCTGACCGCTGGCAAGAGCTGTAAACCAATCACCCTGCAAAATTTGTAAATAATATAAACGATAAACAATTGCTCCTAACAATAAAAAAATAAGCGCCGCAAAGAGGCGCAAACGAGGGTTGGTATTATGGTTTAGTGGTTTATTCTGCCTATTATCTCTCCACATATCTGGTTGTAAGCTTATTTCTTAGCAACTATCGGCGTTTGGGGGATGAAATAAGCAACATCATCCACTTGTACCATGTTTAGCCCCTTTAACCGTGGGGAGAGAACGGCATAAGATTGCAGAGTAAGTGCCTTCGCCTGCAAGTCTTGATTCTCCTGCGCAAGCATGTTGGCCTGGCTCTTTAAATCTTTAAGAGCAAAACCTTTAACGATGAGGTCGTTCATCCCAACGAGGTAGACAAAGCCGAAAACGACACAGGCAAGGCTTAGAAACATACTGATCGCCTTCCATGAGAATGAGGCACTTCTCGTCTTCTGTTTTTTGATTTGTCGTGAATGAATCATCATATTTTTACTGATTAGCCCGTCGCGGGTATATATACTCATTGAAAATTATCGAATTTTTTCGGCTCCCCGTAGCTTTGCGCTGCGGGCTCGAGGATTATTGCTACTTTCCTCAGAGCTTGGTATGAGCGGTTTCTTAGTCAGCGGCTTAATTGAAGCTAAATGTCCACACACGCAGACCGGAGCAGTTGAGGGACAGATACAGTCAGTGCTTTCGTGTTTCATCCATTGTTTAACAATACGGTCTTCGCCGCTGTGGAAAGATACAACAGCGATGCGTCCACCAATCTTCAAAATTTCACTTGAGTCATGCAAAGCAGTTCTTAAGCTGCCAAGCTCATCGTTAGTCGCAAGACGTAAGGCCTGGAAGGCTCTGGTGGCAGGATGAATACTGGTGGCTTTATAACGGGGTGGTGTAATTTTTAAAATGATATCAACTAAATCTTTGGTGGTGCGTAGTGGTTTTATTTTACGAGCAGTGATTATCTCTTTAGCTAGCTTATAGGCTTGAGGCTCTTCTCCGAGCTCACGAAAGATGGCGGTGAGATCTGATAGCGAGGAAGAGTTGAGCAGGTGTTGAGTGCTTTGTGCTTCGCCGGCACCGAAGGCCATATCGAGTGGTCGCTCTCCCTGGAAGGAAAAACCACGAGTTTCATCAGACAACTGGGCAGAGGACAAACCAAGATCAAAGACGATACCATCAGCCTGTCCGGATGTATGCTCAGCGACGACAGCGGCCACGTTTTTAAAATTCTCATGAACAAGTGTAACGTTTTTAATTCCCTTTTCTGCTAATAAGTTGCTAGCGTTATCTATCGCCATCTGATCAGCGTCAAGTGAAATTACTCTTCCCTTTTTACCAACTACTGACGAGATTGCTAGCGTATAACCGGCTCCACCTAAAGTGCAGTCAATTATCGTTTCACCCGGTTTAGGATTTAAGATTGAGAGTACTTCCGGCAACATGACCGGGATATGTTCATAGGACATACTTAGATTCCTAAGTCCCCTAGTGTTTCAGCGATACTATTACTATTTTGTTCAGCTGCTTGCTTGTAATTATTCCAAGCATCTTCATCCCAGATTTCTAAATGATTATATAAACCAGCGATAATAACCCCCTTCTTCAAGCCGGAGAATTTGCGCAGGTAATCAGGTAAAGTGATGCGTCCTTGATTATCAAAATCAACGGCCATAGCGCCAGCTAGCATGTGACGAGAGAAGGCGCGAGCATTTGTCTGACTTATCGGCAAAGCCGCAAACTTCTGAGCGATAGTTTCAAACTGTTCTTTAGCGTATAAAAATAAACAGCCGTCCAAACCCTTGGTAACGACTGCGCCCTTCTTTAAAATCGCACGAAACTTCGCCGGGATCGCGATGCGACCCTTGTCATCAAGATTATGATTGTATTCACCGATAAACATAATGCGTGTGACGGTGGATAAAGTGTCGACAAGGTCATTCACCATTGTTCCCCACTTTTCACCTTAATGCTTTAATTATACACCACTAGGACCCTTTGGTCAACACAAAAAAGCACTAAAAATAAAGGGAAATTTTAAAAAAAGACCATATTTTTACAAAATGGTCTTTCCTTAGTAATAATTGTGAAAAAGTTATCCCCAGCTTCTTTTCTTGGGCGTGCCAATATTCGGCTCACTTTGGTACCGAGGTTTCACGACCTGACCGCCTTTAAACTTATAAACCTTACTCCCAGACATCGCTTCAATGGGAATTTGCAAAGCATAGGCCAAAGCGTTCGCAGTTAAAACACCGATGCGTAAAGAGGTAAAACTACCACCCTCATCATTCACGCGAATCAGTTTTATTTTTTTCCAAGTGACTTGCTCACGTTTAAAAAGCGCCTCGATAGTTGGAAGTAATTTTTCCGCCTGACTGCGCTCGGCTTTAATTTTCTTTGTAAGCTTCTTCCCTTTACTTTCAAGTGAGACTTGAATATAGGGGTCAAGGCCGGTATCAATCGTTAAGACCATATTCTTGTAATATATTTGTAACATCATTCAAACTCGACACCTGCACTAAACGACTGCGGAGACGGCTGGCGCTGGGCAATCCTTGCACACACCAGCAAGCTTGCTTACGCCACTCAACTAGAGCACCCTCGCCCTTAAGTTCACTCATTAGTTTAGCATGACGATATAATAAGGATATTATTTCAGTCTGTCCATACACAATATCTCTTCCCTCTTTCAGTTCTGCAAATAACCAGGGCCGTGCTAAAGCACCTCTGCCCAGGCCAAGGCCGTCAGCCCCGCTTTCAGCTAAAGCTCGCTCCGCGGTCTCACGGTCATTAATACCACCGTTAATTAAAATAACACCCTTGAAATGCGGACGCACCTTATTAACAATCGCGTAATCGGGCTCACCAGCAAAACCTTGACTAAGGGTGCGACCATGAATCATTAGGGCGGCAACTTTAAGATCTGAAATATTCTTTAAAAAGGCGACCGCATCGACGTCACTAGACTTCGCTCTAATTTTTACAGAAACTGGTAAGCTGGTATTCGCCAGTGTCGCCTCGATAACTGCGCGTGCCTGCGATAGATTGCGCATTAAATCAGCGCCAGCTCCCTGCTTTAAAACCTTACCGACCGGGCAACCAAAATTAATATCGATACCATGCGGTTTTATCTTTTCTGTCACAATCTTCGTTGCAACTGCAAAGTGATCAGGATTTGAACCAAACAATTGCACGACGTACTTGCCCTCCCTGGCTTCATTCCATTTCAACAAACGCAAAGTTTCGTTATCTTCTTTTTCGCGCTGATAATATAAAGCGGTCGCCGAGACCATCTCACTATAAACAACATCCGCCCCGTAAGCGGAGCAGATTTGTCGGAAAGGCTCATCTGTGAAGCCTGCCATTGGGGCGAGCGCCAGAATTGGCCTACCATTCTTTTTTAATTTCTCCCAGAAGTTATTCTTCATGATTTATTAATTCAACCTGCTGCCCCTCGGGGCCATCAGTTAGGTTATAACCAAGATTGGTAATATCGACCCGTAAGGCGTCGGCTTTCTCCCAGTCTTTTTCTTGTCGCGCCTTCTGACGAGCGGCCAGTAAGCATTTCACCTCCTCTGGTAATTCGAGCTTTTGTGCCGTTTCTTCGAAACGGCTGATGGCCGAAGCGAGGTTCAGCCCTAAAACGCGATCGAAGTCCAGAGCCGCTCCCAGTTTTGCTGGCATTGGCATTTCTGATTTCAAAATCTTAAATAATACTGAGAGAGCAACCGGCATATTTAAATCATCGGTAATCGCTTCCACAAACTCATCTTTTGCCCCTGCTCCCGCCTCGCCAATATCAGAACCAAGCGCTGCAATCTGTCGATAAAGTGAATTCAGGCCCTGTTCGGCTTGACGCAAGTTATTTTCACTATAATCCATCGGCTTGCGATAATGCACTTGCAAAGTGGCGTAACGGAAAGCGAGCGGATTAATTTCTTTATTAACCAAAGCGTTAGCAACAGTTAAATAGTTATTCTCACTCTTTGCCATCTTCTTCCCGCCGGCAATATTTAAGAAAGCACCGTGTAACCAATAGCGAAAGAAAGTTTCACCGGTCGCCGCCTCACTCTGGGCAATTTCATTAGTATGGTGCACGTTAATGTGATCAATGCCGCCACAATGAATATCTCTTTGTTCACCTAAGTACTTTAAACTCATAGCTGAACATTCAAGGTGCCAACCAGGAAAACCAAGTCCCCAAGGTGACTCCCACTCCATCTGCCTTTTTTCACCAATCGGCGAAAACTTCCACAAAGAAAAGTCTGTCGGATTTTTTTTCTCAGGGTTCTTTTCCACGCGCGCGCCCTCCCTCAACTCTTCCAAGGGCAGATGACTTAAACGGTTATAGTCCGGAAACTTCGCCGTATCAAAATAAACACCATCGGAGGTTACATAGGTAAAACCCTTCGCCTCTAATTGCTTAACTAAATCAATCTGTTCGGGAATGTTATCGGTCGCCCGGCAATAAACATCAGGCGCAATCATATTCAGCAGATCCATGTCTTCTTTAAAAGCGTCGGTATAATAAGCGGCAATATCCCAAGCGCTGCGACCCTCGCGTGCTGAGCCTTTCTCCATCTTATCCTCTCCCATATCACCATCGCCACTAAGATGCCCGACGTCAGTGATATTCATCACTCTTTTTACTTTATAACCCTTATAAGCCAGGGTGCGCACCAAAAAATCCTGAAAGAGATAGGTGCGGAGATTACCAAGATGCGCGTAATTATAAACCGTCGGTCCGCAAGTATAAATACCGGCCTCACCGCTTTTAATCGGCTCAAACTTTTCTTTCTGCAAGCTCAGAGTATTGTATAAAAATAATTCCATAAATTTAGGTAGCCCAACTCTCGAGAGTGGCTGTGAATGTATTCAAGCTTTTTCTCAAATTCCGCGACAAATTCAAACTCCCATAGGAGCGGGCCTGAGCTTGTAAAGAAGCTTTAACATCGCGTAATAAAGCTTTTTCAAAGTCAGTCGGCGACTCCTCCGCTAAGGCTGCTCCCAGCTTAACTAAATCAGACTTACTAAGAGAAATATAAAATGCCGGCACGCGACCAATGTCCCCTAAAATCAATTCGCCCTCGACAACGCGAGCACCGTACTTTACTTCCGCACCACCATTAAGCATCTTGTTTCTAACTTTCTCTTCCTTCATACCGGGTCCAGGCTTGTTCACATTTTCAATAACCTCATCGATACCACAAACAACTAAGCCCGTCTCCTTATCAATAATTAACTGATCAACACCATTATTATAATCATCGTAAGCAGAGCTTCGAACAATCATAAAACGCTCTGGTAGTAACCGCTGTAGTAAAATAGTCAAAGCCATTTCCGTTAAAGTTGCAGGGGCACGTTCCTTAGCTAAGCGCCACTCCTCAACACTTTTGCCCATCTCCTTGGCCCACTGCTCTTCTTGCATAGCATTTAAACGCTCATCTTCTGCTCGGTCTGGGTGGTCAAAATGTTTGACTGAGCCATCGCTATTAAGCCACTCCCGACCGAACTGATTATTGTACTCCAAGCTCTTGACAGCCAGGCGTTCTTTAAACAACTGTTGCAATTTATCGGTTTCGAGTCTTGGTGGCCTGTTAAATTTATCGAGGTCAATTGTTTGCCCCGGCACCAGGTCGGGTAAGTAATCTATCTTCATATTACTCTGCCAGACGAACCGGGAACGACACTTGCGCATCATGTTCCGGTAGGCCAGAGGGATTATCTTTCTTAATGATTAAATATCCACTTTCGGCGCCAAAGGCGTCGAACTCTAGATCCGAAGTAAACTCAACCCAACCATCAAGCATCCAGTCACCAATCGCTGTCCCATATGTTTGCACTAAGACAGTGCCGCGAGCATCGGTAAGCACAACAGGCAAAACAGCCTCAAAGAACCAGGATCCATGAGCGCGACCATACACGGTATAAGGACTGCTAACTAGGCCATTCAATTCTGGGGTAAATAATTCAACTTCGACAGGCGCTTTCTCTGAGTCAGTCGAAGTGGCCGGTGGCTCATTTACAATCGGGGCAGCAACTGGAGTGACTGGACTCTCGTGTGCTTGCTTGGTAATACGCAAAATAAGCGCTGAGACAATAATTATGATACCGAGTATTAAGAATAAATGATTTTTATTCATATAATTGTAATTATGAAGTGTGACTCTCACATTTTACCATAAAGTCAGAAAAAATCTAATCTAAGCAGGAAAATGTGGTGATTTCAGCCTAATAGCAGGTCTTAGCAAAGCTATTGACAGGTTCAGAATTTAATAGTATAATTATCCAGCAGAAGTTAAGATTTTAGTTGCGGTCAGGCTCGATTTTTTTAGTTGCTGCTTTTTGAATCCGAGCGGTGCCACAACAAAGGGGCTCATGGTAAAACATGAAGCCCCTCTTTTTTTGTGGTCGTTAGTGGACTCGAACCACTGACCTCTGCAATGTGAATGCAGCGCTCTAACCAGCTGAGCTAAACGACCTATATTATTTATCAGTGCCCGAAGGGGGACTCGAACCCCCACCTCCTTGCGGAGACTAGCACCTGAAGCTAGCGCGTCTACCAATTCCGCCATCCGGGCTGATACTGCTAATAGATTGCCACAAGGTATATTGTTTGTAAAGTATCATTTATGCATTTAAAAAATATTTGCTATAATTGAAACATGTTAGACTTAGCCTTTGAACAAAATATTTTCAATTCTGGCTATAAGCTTATCGGCGGTCTTGATGAAGCTGGGCGCGGACCACTCGCTGGCCCCGTGGTGGCCGCCTGTGTTGTCATTGGCCCTGATTTTGCCATTGATTCCGATGAACTTCGCCTTGTAGCAGATTCAAAAAAACTGAGCGCGAAGCGGCGTGAACAGTTATTCAGTGTTATTAAGCAAAAGGCCTTAGCGGTGGAAATTAGCGTCGTTAACAATCACGCCATCGATCGCATCAATATTTTACAAAGCACCCTCTCCGCCATGCAGCAAGCAATCAATAAGCTGGCGATAAAGCCGGACTATGTTTTAGTAGACGGTAACACCAAAATACCAAAATTAGATATTACTCAACAAACAGTAATAGACGGTGATGCCAAGATTTTTGTCATCGCCGCTGCCTCTATCATCGCCAAAGTTAGTCGTGACTGGATTATGGCCGAGGCTGACAAACAATTCCCTGAATACGAGTTTGGTAAGCATAAAGGTTACGGCACCAAAAGACACATGGAAAAAATAAAAGAGTTTGGTCCCTGCCCCATCCACCGTCTCAGCTTCGCCCCCTTCAAACAAAAAGAAAAAAGCGTCTCCTACTAGGAGGCGCTTTTTTATATAGACTTAATATATTGAGATGCAGGTAGCAAGCCTTACTTCGGCAGCTTCAGACTAACTTCAGAGCCTTTCTCCATGTCTTTTAACTTATACTCACCCTTAGCTTTTTCTTCACTACCGAAGATGACTACATTTTTTATACCCTGCTTATTGGCAAACTCTAAAGCCTTACCTGGTCGTTGCGGTTCAAAGGCAAATAAGACTTGTTTGCCTTCTGCGCGTAAAGCTATTGCCAAGCGTTGTGTATCAGCTAAGAGCGAAGAATCAAGTAAGGGCAGATAATATCTTTCATCTTCTATTTTAGGGAGCAGCCCCCAGCTTTCAAGGAAGAGGCGAGTGGTTTCATCACCAGGCGCCACACCAACAGCCGGAAAACTCTCGCTCCCAAATATCTCTGCCAAACCGTTATAGCGACCGCCGCCAAATAAGGCGCGACGATTATCGACATGATTATCAAACACCTCAAACACTAAGCCGTCATAGTAATCGAAACCGCGAATTAGAGTGGGGTCGAATTTAACTTGAGTATAACCAAGGGCTTGGAGTTGATTTATGACAAAATCAATTTCTTGCTTAGCAGCTTTCAATTCCTCACTTTTTAAGATAGCAGCGGCAAATACATCGTCAGACTCGCCAGCCATAAAAGCGGATACTTGTTTGGCTGATGCAGCATCAGCGCCTACTTCAATTAAGCGACGCTCAAACTCATCACGGCTTAACTTGCTGAATTTATCTAAGATACGAAAGACTGGTGCCCTTTCGCCCTGCAGGCCAAAAATCGGCAGCAGATTGTCGAGTAAACGACGACTATTAAGGCGTAGCACGTATGACTCTTCTGGAGCCTTAAAGGCCCGCATAACATCAAGCGAAAGCTGTAGTATTTCTAAATCAGAACCAAGCGAAGCGCTCCCAAAGATATCACAATTAAGTTGCCAAAATTCACGGTTGCGCCCGCGCTGTGGCTTTTCATTGCGCATAAAATTGGCAATGGAAAAATATTTAAGGGGCTTTGGTGATGAGGTGTAAACTTTAGAAACGAGACGAGTAACTGATGGCGTCATTTCCGGGCGAATGCATAATTCCCTGCCCCCTAAGTCAGTGAAGGTCACAAGTTCCTTACCACCGACGTCCTCACCTGATTTCGCGCGGTATATTTCCGCTGATTCAACGAGCGGAGTTAAATACTCTTCAAAGCCGTAACTGCGACAGACAGAGCGCCAGGTTGAAAAAATATAATTGCGTATCGCAAATTCGGACGGTAGCCAGTCGCTCGTCCCTTTCGGTTCTTGATTACTTAATTTTGTCTTGGCCATATATTTTATTGCTGATTTTATTATAAATGATAGCGGGCGGACTGTCTATTGCGAGAACGTTATTTTTTAGTGATAAAACGTTAAATTTAATTTAGCGCTCCTCAGTTATAATTACCTCAAGCTCCACTTTAGAGAGCGTAAATATATTTTTATATGAAAATCTTGATTATCGATGATGAAAAAGATATCGTCTCTTTCTTAAGCCGCGGACTGAAGGCGAAGGGTTATGTAGTCGATGCCGCTTATGATGGCGAGCAAGGCGCCTTCTTAGCGCGCACCGGTCGCTTTGATCTCATCGTACTTGATGGCAACCTGCCGAAAATGGATGGTCTAGCCGTCCTTAAACAAATAAGGCGCGAGGGCGTACGGGTGCCAGTTCTCGCCTTAACTGTAAATGCAGATCCCGCGAATAAAGGACTGATGTTTAAAGAAGGTGCTGATGATTATTTAACGAAGCCATTTTTATTTGAAGAGTTCCTATGGCGAGTACAAGCGCTACTGCGGCGCCCGCAAGTAATTAGCTCGCGCACATGGCGCATGGGTAAGCTTTGTCTTGATCCTAAAAGTCAGTTAGCTAGTCGCAATGGCAGGCGCATCTATCTTACAGGTAAGGAATACGCCCTGCTTGAACTATTTTTCCGTCGCCGACAAGAGGTGTTATCGCGCAGTCAAATTATGGAACAGGTTTGGGAAAATAACGCCGACCCCTTTTCTAACACCATTGAAGCCCATATCATGAGTCTGCGCAAAAAATTGAACTCTGCTGGCGAAGCCGACTATATTCACACCATCCCAGGGCGAGGTTATAAATTTAGTCTTACGCGTTGTTAATTATTTCTTTTTATTTAGAAATTTCCTGCCCTTTAAGGCTGCTGGCATATACTCTTGAGTTGAGTCGTCTTCCATTGGCGTGTACTTATATCCTTTACCGTAATCAAGCTCCTTCATTAACTTCGTCGGGGCGTTGCGTAAGTGTAAGGGCACGGGAAGATTACCACTTTCTCGCACTTCCGCGACCGCAGCGTTATAGCCCATGTAGACCTCAATGCTTTTGGGCGACTTAGCAAGATAGGCCGCAGCGTGAGCTAAATGTACCCCGCATTCTGGCATCCCAATATTCTTGCAGGCATCAAAAGCAGCAACGGCGAGTAACAAGGCGCTGTTATTTGCAACCCCGACATCTTCACTCGCAAAACGCACTAAGCGACGGGCAATGTATAATGGATCCTCGCCCGCCTCGAGCATGCGCGCTAAATAGTATAAAGAAGCGTCAGGATTATTCCCGCGCATTGATTTATGTAAGGCGGAAATTAAATTATAATGCTCCTCACCAGTTTTATCGTATAAGAGATTCGGTTTATTAATTATCTGCTTTAAAGTGGTAATATCAATGTTTGGTGTATGCTCGGCTGCTGATTCAATTAAATTAATCGCTTTGCGGGCATCACCATTCGCCAGGCGCGCCGCTAAACGCAGGGCGTCTGGTTTAATCTTTACCTTTAAGACCTTCACTGCTCGCTTTACAATTAAGGCGAGGTCTTCTTCATTAAGGAGCTCAAGCACAACCACTTTAACGCGGGACAATAGAGCACCGTTAACAGCAAAGCTCGGATTTTCGGTCGTCGCACCAATCAGGGTGACGGTGCCATTTTCTACCTGCGGCAAGAGTGCATCCTGTTGCGCTTTATTCCAACGATGAATTTCATCGATAAATAGAATCGTCTTTACTCCCAGTCGCTTGCCCGAGCGGGCCTGTTCAATTATCTTTTTCAAATCCTTCACCCCGCTTTCCGTTGCTGACAGTTCAACGAAGTCTGATTTCGTTTCCTTGGCAATTAAAGAAGCTAAAGTGGTTTTACCGGACCCGGGTGGACCCCAGAAGATAAGCGAAGAGACGCGATCATTTTTAATCGCTTGTACAAGCCAACTGTCAGCAGATAACAAATGAGTCTGTCCGACGACTTCTTCTAATTGTTTCGGGCGTAAATACGCCGCCAGGGGTAAGCCACCAATCATATGTATATATTGTATACTGATTTTGTCCCCAAATCTACCCTTGACGTCATGGCAATATAATAGCGCTGTCTGAATCAAATTCTTAACCCAAACACTTGGGTTGTTTTTTTATACTCTTGCATGGCTAAACCGAATATGCTAAAATTCAGACACCTACCCCCCAGGTCTAAATTATATTAAACATACTAAAATATCAAAGTGATTAACTTTATGACCAAAGAGAAACAAGACATTTTAATCAATTTAAAAAAAGCCCGCAGTTTGAGCGAGAAGCTAATTCAAATGGTTGAGTCCGGGGAATACTGCATGGATGTAATGCAGCAGAACTTAGCGGCCGTTGGATTATTGAAGTCGGCGCATCAGATGCTCTTAGCGAACCATTTAAATACTTGTTTTAAAAGCGCGATGGCTTCGGATAACGAAGTCATTCAGAAAAAAATGATTGAGGAGATTTTAAAAGTAAACAAACTAGCAAATAAATAAAATATGAAAGATAACATCATCAAGGTTAAGGTCAGTGGCCTGCACTGCAAAGCATGTGAGATGTTAAGTGAGGATAAGCTCACTTCTTTGCCCGGCGTTAAGTCTGCAAAGGTGAGCCATCTTAAACAAGAGGCGGAAATAAATTTCGGTCAAACGAAACCGGACAAACAAGCAGTTGGCCTTGCCTTGCGCGCCATCGGCTATGATTTAGCTGATGAGAATGATGACGATAATGATGATGACAAACATTCTCATGGTAATGGTGGCACTCACGGCAAACATGAGAAGGGTGATGGCGATGACAAAAACAAAAAGTGGAAAGACTTAGGCCTGGCCGCTTTAATTGCAGCCGGCCTCTTTGGTGTTCTACAGATTTTCGGCTGGGGTAATATCCAAAACAATTTAAGCCCCGAAAACCTGAGTCTCGGCGGCGTCAGTCTAATCGGGCTTATCGCTGGCGTTTCAACATGTATGGCACTCGTTGGTGGTATTGTCATGGCTCTCGCCGCTGATTACGCGCGCAGACACCCGGAGGCATCAACGCTACGAAAATTTACACCTCACCTATTCTTCAACCTCGGACGCATAGTTGGTTTTTTTATTCTTGGCGGCTTACTAGGCCTGGTCGGCTCAGTCTTAAAAATCTCGCCAGCCTTCAGCGCTTGGCTCACTCTGGCTATCGGTTTCTTAATCGCTTTTCTTGGTTTACAAATTCTTGATATCTTCCCCGCTTTCGGTCGCTTCAGTTTAACCCTACCTAAAAGCATTGGTCGCTATTTTAACAAAGGTAAAAAAAACGGCGGCCCCTACGCCGCCTTCACTGCCGGGGCTGTTTCTTTTTTTCTTCCCTGTGGCTTTACCCAGTCAATGCAAATATTTGCCTTAAGTAGTGGGAGCTTCATTAGTGGCGGCTTAATCATGAGTGTGTTCGCTCTCGGTACTGCTCCCGGCTTACTTGGCTTAGGCGGGCTCGTTGCTCTCATAAAGGGTAAGCGTCAGGGCTTATTCTTTAAGACTGCCGGATTAATAATTATCCTCTTTGGTATTTTAAATTTTACAAATGGATATAACTTCCTCAAATTACAAGCGTCCGCTGCACCACAAACGGAGACTGGGGCTGTCTCTAAGGGAGAGGTTCAGATTATTGAGATGGAGCAACATGGTCGCGGCTACCGCCCCGCAAACCTAGTCGTTGAAGTTAATCGTCCGGTCCGCTGGGTCATCACTAGCACTTCCCCTTATTCCTGCGCGAGTGACTTAGTCGTGCCTGCCTTAAAAATTAATCAGAGACTAGTTAAAGGTGAAAACATTATTGAGTTCACTCCCACTTCTTTAGGTAAAATTGGTTTTAGTTGCTCTATGGGCATGTACAGTGGCGTGATTGAAGTAGTCGATAAAGAAGGGTCGCTCTCCCAGAGCACAACTCAGACCACAGCCGCGCCCACTTCTGATAAATTACCGGTGTGCAATGTAGACGGCTGTAAATAATATTTATTCGTTATAATTACTAATTATAATCATATGCAAAAGATATCTTTGTATCTCGCTCTGAGTCTGGCCGTGATTGGCGTCATGATTGGTATTGTTATCGGCTACTCACAAACATCCGACTACAAGGCACAAATGTATGATAAAGATGGGATGGACCTAGGCAAGGCTGACTACTTTATTGACAGACGATATCTTGACGCTATGATCACCCATCACCAAAGCGCTATTAAGTTAGCGGAGCAAGCGGCGGCAGAAAGTAATCGTCAGGAAATTAAAGATTTAGCCGAGATGATAAAAGAAAGTGAGCCAAAGCTGATAGCTGAATTATATGAATTCAAGCATGAGTGGTACCGTGACCGCCGCCAAGCACCAGCACCAACGGTGCCCAATTTAGGCGAAGCCGGAGACACTTTTGATTTAAGATTTCTTAATGCGCTAATTGCTCATCACGAAGAAGGCATCGAGATGGTGGCAGAAATAAAAACTAAGACTAGCCGTGCGGCAGTTATTGATAACGCCGACGCCGTCGGCGCCTTCTTGTCGGCCTCAAAAGAAACTTTAAGCGAATGGCGTGAAGAATGGTATAACTTATAACCATATGGAAACAAATACATACCCAGTAAAAGGCCTCCATTGCACAAGTTGTGCTCAAATTGTTAAGTCACGTCTTGAAAAACTCCCAGGAGTAAAACAGGTTGATGTTAACTATGCTAGCGAGGAAGCTAAAATACAATACGAACCGAACACAATCAGCCTGCCCAGCATCAATACTGAGATTGAAAAGTATGGATATTCCTTAGTCTATTCCGAACAGACTAGCGAAACGGCCATTCAAGCTGACTATGACCCAGAAGAAGCGCGTGAGAAAGACGGATTTTATATTGCAGTGCCCATTGCCGTATTCGTATTCGTCACAATGATATACAGTCTTATCGCCTCCTACGTGCCGCGCTTACCGGCTCTTCCCTTGCCGATGCATATCATGGATGTGTTCTTGCTGCTCTCAGCCAGCGTAATTATGTTTGGACCAGGACGTCGCTTTTTAACCGCCCTTAAGCGTTTCGCTCGTTATCGTGTAGCTAATATGGACACCCTTGTTGGCTTAGGTACGGCCACTGCCTATTTTTACAGCTTATTCCTCTTTCTCTTCCCGCTTGTTGGCGCGAAGCTCGGTTTAGCCTCCCATTATTATTTTGACGCCACCATTGTCGTCATTGGCTTCATTATCCTTGGAAAATATTTAGAAAAAAATGCCAAGCGCCGCAGTGGCGCCGCCATCGAGGCATTAATGAATCTACGTCCCGACCTTGCCTATATTCAAAAAAAAGGCGGAGACGAAGAAATTGCCACCGCTAATATTAAGGTTCACGATCGTATAATTGTAAAACCGGGAATGAAAATTCCCGTTGACGGCACTGTTGTTGAAGGTCACTCCAGCGTTGATGAATCAATGATTAGTGGTGAAGCCATGCCGGCTGATAAGACGGTTGGTGATAAGGTAATAGGCGGTACTATTAATCGACAAGGGTTATTAATTGTCAAAGCCGAAAGTGTTGGCGCTGACACAGTATTAGCGCATATTATTAAGCTTGTAAAAGAGGCTCAAAACAGTCGCTCCCCTATTCAGAATCTCAGCGACAAAATTTCGGCCGTCTTCGTACCTATTGTCTTAGTGATTGCGCTTGTCTCCTTCTTACTTTGGATATTTATTGGACCATACACCATCGGCTTTGAAAACGCGATGAGCGGCGCCATTGCTGCTTTAGTCGGAGTCCTTGTTATTGCTTGCCCCTGTGCCCTTGGTTTAGCAACTCCAACCGCCTTAATGGCGGCCATTGGTCGCGGCGCAAAACAAGGCATCTTAATTAAAAACGCAGAAGCTCTCGAAAAGCTACGCGAAACTGACATTGTAGTGATGGATAAAACTGGCACCGTTACCAGCGGCAATATTAAAGTCACCGCTGTCAATGTGGTCGCTGACAATAAGAGCGAAGATGATATTTTATTAATCGCCTCAGCACTTGAGCAATATTCCGAGCACCCTCTCGCAGAAGCGATTGTAAACGAAGCTAAAACGAGAAAACTACCCTATGGCCAACAGTTGGTCGCCGGTTTCCAAGCCCAAAGCGGACATGGTGTTAGTGGTCGTGTTAACGATACTAATGTAAAAATTGGAAAAAGCGGCGAAGCACTTGGTGCTTGGGCAACTGCGCGTAATGATCAAGGCGAAACCATCATTGATGTTTCCATAGCTAATAAGCTAATTGGACAAATTGCCTGCGGTGATGAAATAAAGGAGGAAGCCATTGAAGCGATTAAAGCTTTAAAAAAGAATGGCCTAAAAATCATGATGCTCACCGGCGACAGAGCTAACGCTGCTGCTCGTATTGCCCGCTTAGCTGGCATTGATGAGGTTCGAGCAAATATGTTGCCTGAAAACAAAGCGAGCGTGATTCGCGAATTACAGGCACAGGGTCACAAAGTCGCTATGCTTGGTGACGGCATTAACGATGCGCCCGCTCTCGCTCAAGCTGACAGCGGCATTGCGATGGCCACCGGCACAGACGCCGCTATGTCTACCGCTGGAATCACAATTCTTGGCGGTGACCTGAAAAAAGCGGTACAAGCCTACAGACTGTCCCGCCTCACTTTCCGCACCATCAAAGAAAACCTTTTCTGGGCCTTCATTTACAACATTGTCGGCATTCCTTTAGCCGCCGGCCTACTATACCCAATATTTGGACTGGTTTTAAACCCCGCCTTTGCGGGTGCCGCTATGGCCTTCAGTAGCATATCGGTTGTCTTGAACTCCTTACGCTTAAAGAATATAAAGCTGTAGTCTATAAATAAAAAAGGATCCGCTAAGTGCGGGCCTTTTTTGTAAACCAAGGGATAATAGCAGAAGTGCGCCGACGATATTCTTCAAAATCAGGGCGACCACGGTAACGTTCTTCCATCGGTAAACCAGAAACGAAAAGTAACACATAAGTAATTGTGAGCGGGGATACAATTAACATCCAAGATTTTGGTGCCCCCAGAACAATAAAGAATAAGCCCCACCAAAATAACATCTCACCAAAATAATTGGGATGGCGGCTATGCTTCCATAGACCGTAAGTAATTAACCTATCCTTATTAATCGGTTCCTGCAAAAAAACGCGACGCTGATAGTCAGCCAGAGTTTCATATAACAAACCAACAATCATTAAAACAATCCCAAGATTATTAATACTGTACAAACGAAGTGACATGAAACTCAAGCTGTACACTGCCGGCAAGGCAATAATCATCATTAAGGCCCCTTGAAATAAGAAAACGCTCACATAAGATTTGAGAAAGAAGCGCCAACCGCTTCCCTGATGCCAGCGATGATAGCGCCAATCTTCATCCTTGCTGAGATTACGACGATACGTATGATACAAGAGTCGTGCACCCCAAAGTGTAATTAAAACAATAATCCAAGCAGCTCGCCCGTCGGTGGGCATGCCACGAAAATACCAGGCAATCCAAACAAGAAAAATGAAGCCTGGACCCCAAGCAACATCAATAACATCCCATCTTTTGACCCGCAAGGAAAGTAAATACCAAGCACTGATATAAATGAGGGTAAATGCGGGTAAGAACCAGAGTAATTCCATATTATTATAGAAACATTAATTCAATTGCCAGATAGTATAATTTAAAAACGCTGCAAACAGCACCCAAAGCAGGTACGGAATTAGTAATTTCATCGCAAGTTTATCCACTCTTGCAAAAGCAATCATGGTAGCAATAATAGAGAGTATGAGTGCAATTATCTCTAAAAAGGCTAAACGCGGATTACTTAAACCGAAAAAGAAATAGGACCAAAGAATATTAAAGAAAAGTTGAATGAAAAATATTTTTGCTGCTTGAAATACTTCCTTTTTTTTCGCCTCCTGTTTTATGACTAGAAATAGAGCGACCCCCATCAAAATATAGAGAATCATCCAGACTGGCCCGAATATCCAACCCGGTGGATTAAAAAAGGGCTTCTCAATCAATTCATACCAGCTCCCTGGCCCCGTGATGGTAAACCTGGAGCCAATGGCGCCAGCGGCTAAGCTGACTAAAATACTGCCAGCTAAAAGTAAATAATTTTTTTGTTCATAAAATTTAATTATATTACTAGTATAGCATATTGTATTAAAAAACAGCCTTACCGTCTTCGAGTAAGGCTGTTTTATATTTATTTATTGCGGTGCATGCCGCCGTTGCCTGGACCCAGTCGTTGAAAGTATTCACGCCCAGACATCATGCGCATAATTTTTACCGCCTCAAAACGCTGTTCTCCCGTAATAGTTCCGAAGGCTCGCAGTGGTTGTCCGATAAGGATAAAACTATCGTCACGAGGATTATAAGTAACGAGCCATTCACCTCGATCACGGTCAATTAATATAAAGGTATTTTCGTCGGCTGTGTGTGCTACCACTAAACCAGCCAAGCGACCTTCTTCAGGTGCAGACCAGAAATCGACGTGAGGATTAAATACGTGGGCGTAGAGCGGCGCCTTCCTACCTAACACGCCGTCAATCGCTCGACCGACACCGAGGGTGTAAAAAGCGAGACCGAGCAGAATGCTGGCAAAGAGGGCGGCGAGAGCAACATAAAACATCGGATAGCGATAACCGCGTTTAGTGTGTTTTAAATTGTAATATAGCAACCAGAGAAACAAACCCAATAAGAATAGCCAGAAGTAAGGCAGTGATAATAATAGCCAACCAGCGAATGTTTGCCCGTAAGTTGAATGCATTGCCCAGGGACTGTTCTCAGCTAAATACCGCATAACAGCCACTGAAGCGGCGCCGACAATTAAAGCCAAGGTTCCAAAAGTCCAAACTAACCACTCTCGCAACAGAAAATGCCAGCGAGGCTTTGGGACCAGGCTCTCATTTTTTATCTTATCAATAATTGTTTGACCTAAATCTGACTGCATATTATTTTACTTCATGCCATTTTGATGGCATCTCATCCCTTAAAGACTTCTTCGCACGATTAAGTAAAGAGGCGATGGTGCCTAATGGCTTTTTTAAAATATCAGATATCTCGTTATAATTCTTCTCTTCAAAAAATTTCAAGATAATAATCTCCCGGTGACGTGCATCAATTTTCATCAATGCTTTGCTAACCGCTTCGTCACGTAAAATGCCATCAACATGTCTATCAAGAGCCAAGTCATTTGCAAGCAGTTGTAAGCCTGGGGTATCAAGCGGAATTGAGTACGCTTCTGGGCGTGCTTGACGTTTACGAAAGTGACTAATCGCCTCATTATGTGCAATGCGATATATCCAGGAGGAAAACTTCAAGCTCTGATTAAACTCATTTAAGTTTAAATATACCTTTAAGAATAAATCTTGAAGAATATCCTCGGCATCCTCCAGGTTAGAAGCGCCCAAACGACGGACATAGCGCAGTAGCTTGTCTTTATAACGTGCAATGATTAACGAAAAAGTAGCCGGATCAGCCAGGCTGAGTCGAACTAATTCCGCGTCATCTAATTCTGATTCAAGCGGTTGATTTTCCATGAATTTCACTTATAAAGCTAATACGTAAAATCTGCGCTTTTCTTCCACTCTCTATCTTTCTTCATTTAAGCTGAGCAATACATCCATAATCTGCCTGTCATTTGCCAGGCGCGGAATCTTCGACTGTCCGCCTAAACGTTTATTTTGCTTCAACCAATCATAGAATACGTTTTCTCGAGCAACAATCAGCCGAGGCGGACCAAGGTTCATATCTTTATGACGCTTGGCCTCATAGTCAGAATTACGACATCGCAGCTCACGATCAAGTGCAAGCCCAAATTCATTTATATCGGCTGGCGCTTGCTCAAATTCAAACAACCACTGATGACAGGCGACCGCTTCCTTCCCTGCACCAAACAAAGGCGCCGCGGTATACTCTTTAACATTAGCTTCTGACTGACGACAAGCCTCTTTAACTGCTTCATCTGCATTTTCAACCACGAGCTCTTCGCCACAAGCATTAATGAAGCTTTTTGTACGACCGGTAATAATTATGCGGTAAGGCTTAAGCGAGGTAAATTTTACAGTATCGCCAATCACATAACGCCACAGACCGGCATTAGTGGAAATCACTAGGGCGTAGTTCTTATCCAACTCAACTTCATTTAAAGTTAAAGCGTGCGGATTTGCTTTACTTAATTCTTCTAGGGGCACAAATTCATAAAAAATCCCGCCATCAACAAATAACAACATATCCTGACGCTCCAATTTATCCTGAAAAGCAAAATAACCCTCTGAGGCGTTATAGACCTCTAAGTAATGCATGTCATCCGCGCCTACCAAAGCCTTAAACTGCTCTTTGTATGGCGCCATACTCGTGCCGCCATGCATGAAGAGCTCAAGCTTAGGCCAAACTTCCCTTAAGTTTTTTTTACCAGTTAGCTCCAATATTTTTTTAGCTAAAGCCAGGTTCCAGGATGGTACGCCAGAAAGACTAACAATATTTTGAAAGGCAATCACTTCAGTAATACGAAGCAGCTTTTCCTCCCACTCCGACATAGACGCAATACTAAAACGAGGACTGCGGCGTAACTGTGCCCACCAAGGCAACTTTTTCATAAGTATCGCTGAAACATCAGCAATGTATTTACCCTCGCCAATTTCGTCCTTCTGCCGGCTGCCACCGAGAGCAAAGTTCTGCCCTCGCAATAAATTGGAATTCAAATTCTGGGTAAAGTAACAAGCCAGCAAACTGCGTCCGCCACGATAATGACAATCGTTTAAAGCGCTGTTACTGACAGGGATATATTTACTCTTACTACTTGTCGTGCCTGAGGACTTAGAAAAATATTTAATCTTTTCCGGCCAGAGAATATAATTTTCACCGTGCAATAGTCTCTCAATATAAGGCTTAATATCTTCATAACGACTAAGCGGAACCAGGCGACAATAATCATTGTAGGATTTAATGTGCGCAAAATTATGATCACGCCCAAAGAGCGTGTGCCTGCCTTTGCGGATGAGGTAACGGAATATTCTATTTTGAGCAAGAGTAGGATTTGCAATCGATGCCTGCAGAGCACGGTAACGATATGCAAATATTAAACTGGCCAGTGAGCACTTCTTCAACATATATAATACTTAACTTAGCTGCCCCCTAAATCAAGGGCCTGCTGACGGCGGTACTTTCCCCAAGCGGTCCGACGACCAAATTCGCCACGTTCAATAATGTTCGCCGCCCACGAGCCGCCGAGCAGGTGAGGCAAAATAACATAATCAGCGCCAGCATCATATAAAGCCGGCAAATACTTCTTGTGATATAAACTCGCCACCATTACCGCTTTCGGATTAACACGGCGTACGAAGTTTATTAAAACCAGCTGATCTTCAGGAGAAGGTACGGTCGAAACTATAATCTTGGCCTCGGCAATAGGCAGTGAACGCAAAAACTCGATGTCGGAAGCATCACCAAAGAAAGCACGCACTCCTTTTTTTTGATGGCGTTCCACGTTTTCGGGGTTAAAGTCTACGGTCGCAAACTTAATGCCCTTTGCCGTTAAGGCCTCACCAATCTTCCAACCAGTGCGGTGAAAACCAAATATAATTGCTGGGTAACTTTCCTTAATGTTCTCTGGTTGCACACGTGTATCCTTGCCGAAGAGAAGGAAAACTGGCATTAAAAAATTATATATCTTGTAACTATAAGATATAAAGTATGAAGACGCGAATATAGTAATAATAGCCGCTACCGTAAAAATTTGCAGCTCACGACCATCTAGATAACCACCAGCCGCACCAGCGAATAATATAATAAAACCAAACTCACTTAATTGGCCCGAGGTTAAGGCTGCCAAGAAACTATTACGACGCGTGAAGTGACGAGAACGGAAAATAATATACAGAAACACCGGCTTGATGAATACGACAAGGGCCGCGAGTAGTAAGGCAGGGATTAAGACACCGTCAACCTGACTGAAGTCGGCACCACTACCGAGAATAATAAAGAAGATGACAATAAAAAAATCACGCAGCGGTTTAATACGACTAGCGATTTCCGCTTGATAACGCGACGCCCCTAAACTTATCCCGGCCACTACAGCGCCAAGCTCCAAGGAAAATCCAGCCCAATGTAATAATGAGGCAACGCCAAAACACCAGGCAACCGTAAATATGAATAGAAATTCTCCAGAGGCAGCGATGCGATCAAGAATATATGGAACGACATGTTTAGCTAAAATAGCAATGCCAACAATCACTGCAAACGCTTTAAGAATAAGCCAAAGGGTGTCCCCACCCATGCCCGCCTGCGCGCCCCCGAAACTTAAAGCCAGAAGAACAACAATCGAAATCATATCCTGAACCAGCATCAAGCCGATGGTATAACGACCGTAGACCGCTTCCTCGTCTTGTTTGTCTCCAAGTAGCTTCAAGACAACAATAGTACTAGAGAAACAAGCAGCGATAGCTAAGAATATTGAACTCTGCCAGCTAAAACCAAAGTACCGGGCGAGTGGTAAGAGCATGCCAAAATTAATAACAAATTGTGCTAGGCCAATAATTAAGGCTTCTTTGCCTATTTTTTTTAAGTAGGAGAAATTTAAGTCGAGCCCAATGATAAATAGTAGTAGCACCACACCAAAACTGGCAAAGGCATCATACATATGCTCGCCATCAGAGAGAACGTTGAGCAATAAAGGGCCGCTAATAATACCAGCAACCATGTATGCAACTAAGAGTGGTTGCTTGGCGAGACGAACAAAAAAGGCCACACTAACCGTGATGGCTAAGAGGGCGCTTAACTGTAAAAAAAGATTAGATTCCATGAAATAATAAATATGTTTGTATATTATAAAATTATATCATAAATTTTCATGACTTTAAACGAAAAAAATAATTAAGAGATAAAACAAAAACCCCCATTCCGGAGGTTTTCGCCTGGGCGAGAGCAATATGCCTTCGCCAAGATATGTCAGTGGTGACTAATTATTGTGCAACGCTGGCAGAAGCGTTCATCATTGAATGGTTACGGCCTTGGCCCATACCTTTCATCTTTCCTTTACCCATGCCCATGCCCATTGCCTCGGAATCGAGTCCCATCGCCTCAAACTTCTCACGCGCTTGAAGCATTAAGCTATGAGCTTCAGCGAATTGAGCAAAGTTGTTTACATTAACACGTTCTAAGATAGGAGCAGTTTCTCCCATTTGTTCGCGGACAGTTGCTGCCCAAGCGTCATAATTACCGCTTTCTATCGCGCTGGTCATAGCGGCGCGGTGAGCAACTCTTTCCTGCTCTTTTTCTGCGCGCTGCGACTCCATCAGGACTTGTTGCTCAGCGTTCAAATTTTTTGACCAGCCAGCCTTACCTGCTTTACTCGCATCCTGACCCCGCATTAAACGATTACCATTACTGGCACTAGCATCTAAAGCAAACCCAGCGAGAGTAAATACGGCTAAGCCTAAAACGCTGGCGATAATTACATTTCCTTTTTTCTTCATATTTGTTTAATAATTTTCAAGAAAAAGGCTTTGCCCCTTATTTTTGAAAATCACTTAGTTTATGAATTGATTACCGGTTAATCAAGACGTATGCTAGTATTACGCCTGACTTATATTTTTCTTCCACCAAAAAACACCGACTTGCGGTGTCTTCTTATATACCGATAAATGCTTTATTATTCCACGCGCAGAGCGGCAACCGGATCTAGACGAGCCGCTTGCTTGGCTGGGCGATAGCCAAATAGGAGACCGCAAAGAATTGAAAAGATAAAAGAGATGCCAATTCCCTGCCAAGGAAAGGCCAGCTGCCAGTTAAAGCCAAAGTTCTGAGCAACCAGACTTAATACATATGAGACTAAGACACCAATAATTGCCCCCAAGAGCCAGCCCCAGAAAGTAATGAGCAGTGATTCAATTAAAAATTGATAAGTGACATCGCGCCTGGTAGCCCCCATCGCCTTACGCAGACCAATCTCAGGAGTACGCTCAGTTACGGTAACATACATAATATTCATAATACCAACACCGCCAACGAGCAATGAAATAAGAACAATCATTAACAATAACAATGTAACAGCGGTCGTTACCACGCCCAGTGTTTCAAGCATTTCATCCATGGTTGAAACACGGAAATCGTCTTTCGTAGGGTCAGTTATATCATGTCTTTCACGTAACAAGCTTTCAATTTCACCAACCGTTTCGTCAGCGATCTCTAAATCACGAATTTGATGCATAAAATACATCGCGTAATCGATGCCGAGAATTCTCTTATGAAGCGTGTTAATTGGGATATAAACCATGTCATCAAAGTTCAGGAAACTCACTGCCCCGCCCTGTCCTTCAAGAACGCCAATCACCTGGAATTTCAAATTACCAAGACGAATGGACTTGCCCACTGCTTCAGAATCACCAAACAAATATTCTTTAATTTCTGCCCCAAGGACGACCACCAGCGCCTGACCTTTATCCTGCTCCTCGGTAAAAAACTCACCTGAGGCTAGTTTAGTCTTAGTATCAATTTCGGCGTAGGCGGCGCTAACACCAAAGACAAATATTTTCTTGCTCTCAGCGGCGTAACTGGCTTTTTGCTGCCCTAAAGAAGCGGCATAGCTACTTGTAACATTATCAATTTTGTTAATTGCCTCCATGTCGGAGAGCTTCAAACTGGTAACACCAGCAGCGCTCGGCATTTCTTTCCCTGGTGTCTTAATTTCGGTCTGAATGACATTGGTGCCATAGGACTCAAGTTCTCCAGAAATAAGGCGACTAACGCCATCACCAGCAGCAAAAACAATAATGATAGCGGCCACCCCAATGACCACACCTAAAACCGTCAGGCTCGTGCGAACGAAATTGAGACGGAGTGATCGAAGAGCAAGTTGAGAAGCGACGACTAGTCGCCCAAGGATATCATTCATATCGTAAAGCTTCAATTGGACTTAGACGACTAGCGCGCCAAGCAGGGTAATAGCCAAAAATAACGCCGATAAGAGTTGAAAGCCCCACCGCAATAATAATTGAATAGGCTGATATTACAAAATCCCATCTATAATCAAGCGAGCGGACAATAATTGCCACTAAATACGAAAAGGCGGCGCCACTGATTAAGCCGATGATTCCGCCAAATAAGGTTAAGGCGATGGCTTCTAATAAGAACTGAGTTAAGACCTGACGTCTCGTTGCGCCAATCGCTTTACGTAAGCCAATTTCGCGGGTGCGCTCGGTAACACCGACAAGCATAATATTCATAATACCAATACCACCAACGAGTAATGATAAGGCGGCCATAGCAGCTAAGAAATAACGCAGTGCGTCGGTAATGCTAGTAACAAGGTCTAAAGCATCCTGGATGCTACGCACCGAAAAATCATCATCAGCCGGACTATCGATATCATGTCGCTCGCGCAGAGTCATCCGAATCATCTCCATGCTTTCGTCGATGTTTTCAGGACTATTCACCTTAATAGAAATTGAACTCAGGTAATTTACCCCAGCAATTTCTCGTTGAGCAAATAAAAGCGGAGAAATGACAATGTCATCATTATCTTGAAAAGCGACCTGTCCTCTCTCTTTCATAACACCAATAACACTGACAGTCTGATTCTTAACCCTTATCCTTTGACCGATGGGATTATTCTCGCCAAACAATTCTTCGGCCACGGTGCTGCCAAGAACGACTAGGCGTAAATTTGAATCTAGCTCCTCCTTAGTAAAGAAACGTCCGAATTCAATTTCACCGCCGTCAATTTCCAGATAATCACCAGAGGCTCCTTGCAAATTAGTGTCGTAACTTTGATCACGCCAAGATAAAGACACACTGGCGTCATATATCGCGGCGACATATTGTGCGTGCGGCACATTGCGTGGTTCACGTAAAGCATCGGCGTCTGATTTCTTTAAGGTCGTAATCGTCACACCGAAAGCCGAGGCGGGCGGTCCTTTTTCATCTGATTGCCCAGGCAAAACCCCAATTAAATCACTGCCAAATCCATCTAACTGTCCTAGAATCAAAGACTGAGCACCCGCACCAAGCGCCATAATCATCACAACTGCGCCGACACCAATAATAATACCGAGCATCGTTAAAAAACTCCGGGTCTTATTGCTAAGCAAGGCCCGGACAGCGAGCGTCAGAAGTTGTTTTAGATTCTCTAACATTTAATTATTTCAAGAATACTCCGTCACTGGCGATGCGTTGTTTCGGCACAATCTCATCGCCAACAATATTGCCATCGTGAACACGGATAATGCGCTGAGCGTGTTCGGCCGTAAATGTTTCGTGCGTAACGAGGATAATCGTCTTACCCTCATTATTTAATGACTGCAGTATTTCCATCACTTGTACACCTGACTTCGAATCAAGATTACCGGTAGGCTCATCGGCGAATATGACGGCTGGTTCATTAACTAAGGCGCGAGCAATTGCCACGCGCTGTTTTTCACCACCAGATATCTGGTTGGTAAAATATGATAGACGGTGGCCGAGACCAACGCTTTCTAAAACCTTTTTAGCGCGCCCCTCCATGTTCTTTTTGTCTTGCGAATAAATGAGCGGCAATTTTACATTATCAATCACACTTGTGCGAGCAAGCAAGTTAAAGGCCTGAAAGACGAAGCCGATTTCTTGATTGCGCATATGCGCGAGCTGTTCATCATCAAGCGTATTAATGTCTTTGCCGGCAAAAAGATATGTGCCCTCTGATGGACGTTCAAGTAGCCCAAGAATATGCATTAAAGTCGACTTCCCGGAGCCAGATGGTCCCATGATGGCCACAAACTCACCTTTCTTTATCTCAAAATTTACATCTTTCAGCACTGGGGTTTCTAAATCGCCAGTTACATATGTTTTTTTAAGATTTTTTAATTCAATCAAGGCCTTAGCCATATCATTTGCGTTATTGCTTATTTATCTCCGTTTTGAATAAAGGTAATGACTTCGTCGCCGGCTTTAATGCCGCTTAAGATTTCGACTTTACCCTCATCGCCACGCAAACCGGTAACAACCGGGACTTCCTTTAACTCTTTATTTACAAGCAAGCGAACAATAGCTTGCCCGTCCTTGTCGATAATAGCGCGGGCCGGAACAGACATAGTGTCAGCTCGACTGTCAGTTGTAATGACGACGTTAGCCGTCATGCCGGCTTTGAGGACGTAAGCGCGAGTTTCAAGTTGCGCTAAAGTGGTGCTCAAATCAGCGAAGTCAATTTTTACTTTGTAATATACAATATCAGCAATCAAGGTCTGGGCCGGTTCGATAAAACTGACTACACCTTTTAAAATGAAGTCATCAGGAAACGCGTCGAGAGTGACATCAGCCTGATCACCAACTTTAATCTTACTGATATTTGATTCAGCAATATCGACTTCAATGTTAAAGCTGTTATTTACTAAAATTGAGACGGCCGGTTTTCCGCCCATACCAAACTGTTCGCCAACTTCGTAATTTACCTGAGTGACAATACCATCAAGCGGCGCCACTAAACGACTATCGGCTAACTGCTGATCGATGCCAGCCAAAGCGGCTTGTGCTTGAGTAACTTGCGCTTGAGCAAGTGAAACATCTTGAGCACGTGCCGGAGCCATAGTGCTGGTGAGTTGAGCCTGAGCAACCGCAATCGATTGTTCGGCGCTATCGGAGCGGGCCTGCGCAGCAGCGATTTGTTGATCGCCACCAAGGCGGGCGCTACTTAAAGCATTGCGGGCAGCAATGATTGCATTATCAAGTCCAATTTCTGCTTGTCTTAAACCCTCTTCAGCGGAGGAAATACCAGTCGCACTAGCGAGAATAGCATTACGCAAACCCTGAACTGCAGCCTCAGTGGCGTTTGACGCAGCGTTTACCTGTGCTGACTGTGTACTCACTAAAGTCTTGAAGCTATCAAGACGGGATTGAGGAAAGTCAACGCTAGTAATTGTGGCTTCGAGCATGCCGTAGGCAGCATCAAGCATAGTGTTGGTTGCCAACAAGAGGGCTTTAACCTTGATACCGGCGTCATTAATTGAGGATTCAGTGCCAGCGACTTTAGCGGCGGCGACAGCCTGTTCAGCTGGAGCAACAAGAGCTAAGGCCGCTGCGCGCGCATCTTTCGTGCGAGTGAGTAAAGCACTATTTTTAACACTTAAAACGTCCTTTGCGGCATCATCTTCTAAAATAGTGTTGATATTATCAAGCGCAATCTTAGCGCTCAAGATTTTATCACCTAAAGTAAGAGTAGCGGAGTTACGAGCATTTTCAACATTCTTCGCACCAGTCAGCTTAGCGTTATCAAGTGCGGTCTGAGCTGAAGCGATAGCCTGTTCCGCTGGCGTTGGGGTTGAAGGGTCCTTTGATTCTAAATCAGCTAGCGCTTTCTGGGCCTGACGAATATTCTCAGCCACCGTGCTTTTAACATTGTTTAAATCAACTTTGGCGGAAGCTGCTGAAGATTGCGCCTGGGTTAAATTTGAACGGCTAACCGCAATATTCTCACTGCTCGCACCAGCTAAAATTTTAGACAAGGAAGCTTGGGCGATTTGTAATCCAGCTGCCGCTTCAGCCCGACGTGACAGCAGCGCGCTATCGTCTAGCGAAGCTAGCTCAGTGCCAGCGACAACCTTGTCACCAATTTTCACAGGCATGGCGTTAATACGTCCGGATGTTAAAAAATTTAAAGCAACCTCTTTAACAGGTTTAACAGTGCCGGTCTCACTTACAGTTTGCGTAAGTGGTCCGGCTTCAACCGTAACGGTTGAGTAAACGGGTGCAGCCTCGCCTTTGGTTAATAGCCATATTAAGAGAATGACTACTACGGCGATGACGGATCCGATGATAATTCGGCGTTTTCTTTTCATATAGTGGTTTAAATAATAATGTATGAATATTTATATTATATCAGTAATAAATTTAGACGGGAACAGAAGTAGTATTATGCCATATTTACTGCCCAAAGTCAACATTTAGCGCTTAGCCGTGGCGTAAAGTGCGACGTCTTTGTAGATAGTCTGGCATCACTTTTTGCATCAGGGCCCAAAAAGCGTAACTGTGATTAAGCTCGCCTAAATGACAGAGCTCGTGCAGGATAACATAATCAGCTAATTCAGGTGGTAAGTGTAGTAAACGATAATTAAAGTTAAGACCACCACTCTTTGAACAACTGCCCCAGCGGGTGCGTTGGTCGCGGATGGCGATGCGTGAAATTTTGTAATTGTAAAATTGATTGAAATACTTAAGTCTATCAACAACAAGCGCTCTCGTGGCTTCTTTATCTCGCAGGTACTCAGCCCGTCCGCCGCGTCTGAAATTTGATTCAGGCCTCGTTGATAATTCGCGCCAGCGATCTTCAAGCCAAGTCCTTTTTTCTTCTAAAAAAGATAAGGCTGCCTTCTTTGAAACCCAAAACGGCCGCGTTAATAAAACGCGACCGCTCCCATCAATGCTTAAACGCAAGTGTCTTGCCCGACGGACCCGACGCTCACGCACTTCAATATCTTCAGTGAATTGAATACTGGAAGGCATATATAAGCAAAATAATATCTAATTAAGCGCGACCCTTGAAACTACGCACATGAGCGCCATGAGAACTGGCGGAACGAGTGCGAGTCGGGGCTTCAGCGCGGAAGGCCGCTGGTTTTGCATCGGGCCTAGGGCTTGTTTTTGCAGTCGGCTTAGCGGCAGACTTGTAGGCGCCAGGAACACGACGAGCGTGACCCTTAGCCTCTTCTTTTAACTTAAACATTTTACGGCGAAAGGCAAAACGATTGCCGCCATCAAACTCAGGGTTAGTCATCACTGGAGCAGGCATGCCGCCGCTTATCACTGACGGCTTATACTCACGACGAGTACTTGTCTTGCCACTTGGCTGTAAGTAATCTGGTGTCGCAAGAACATCAATACTTGAAGGGCGCTTACGGAAACCGAGACTACTATAATTCCTTTCGGCCTTATTGACGCGACGAGGAGCTTCAAACACAAAGGGTGTATTATCCTTACCCTTTACCTCTGAGATTGCATCCGGGCGCTGCCGTTTATTACGTCTTTCTTCACTCACCGGGCGTTCAAATTTCTTGAAGGGTTTAGCACCGGCTAACTGCGTCGGACGCAAGGTTTTATTGCCACGGGCGAACTGAGTTGCAAATCCGCTTTTAATATTGCGGACCGGCAGAGTCTTTCTAATTAATTGTTCAATCTTCATGATATCGCGACGTTGATCAGGAGCGGCAAAAGAAATTGCCTTACCCTTCTTGCCGGCGCGAGCGGTGCGACCAATGCGGTGCACGTAGTCTTCTGAGTTATCAGGCAAGTCATAGTTTAGGACTAGCTCAATATCATTAATATCCAAGCCGCGAGCAGCCACATCAGTGGCGACGAGAATGCGATGCTTACCACTTCTGAAGCCGGCTAAAGAGGCCTGTCTTTGGGCAAAGGATAAATTGGAATGAATTTCAGCTGCACTGTAATCTGCTTGCTGTAATTTCTTGGCGAGTTTCGTTGCACCATGCTTAGTACGAACAAAAATCAAAACCGAAGAACGATACTCACCTAACAGTGTTATCACTTGATCGTAGCGATTATCGCGAGGCAAAATGTAGATTTCTTGCTCAACTAATTCCGCGGTACTACCAGCTGGAGACACCTCGACGCGCATGGGCGTACGTAAATGCTTTTCAGCGAGTCTCATTACTGCTGCCGGCATGGTTGCCGAAAACAATAGGGTCTGGCGATTTGCCGGAACTGTTTTTAAGACTTCTTCTATTTGCGGAGCAAAACCCATGTCGAACATCATGTCCGCTTCGTCGAGGACGAGCACGGAAATATCATCGAGACGGACGGTACCTCTTTTGATGTGATCAATGAGGCGTCCGGGGGTCGCTACGAGAATGTGAGGACGACGTCTTAAACCGAAAATTTGGCGACCAATCGCTTCTCCGCCGATTAAAGAAACCGTGCGTAAACCAAGGGGCCCGCCTAATTTAGCTAGGCTGTTTTCAACTTGTCCTGCTAATTCTCTTGTTGGCAGCAGCACGAGGCCGCGTCCTTTTACTAAGGCAAGGCGCTGTAGCATGGGAATGCCGAAGGCGAAAGTCTTGCCGGTGCCCGTCTGAGCAATGCCGACGATGTCCTGGCCGCTAAGAGCGGCAGGAATCGCTTGATGCTGGATGGGGGTGGGAGTTGTTAAACCGAGATCTGCGATCACTTTCAGGATCGTTTCCTTGATGCCTAAATCAGAAAAGCCGGTGATATCTCCCGTTTTGGTGTTGACCATATTTGACATAAAAACAAGTGGCTGTCAGCAGCCACTTCTAAAATTAATGATTTATAGATGGAGAAGCTTTTTATATGTATCTGGTGAGAATTATAACAGAAAGCTTAAAAAAAGTCAAAACTCTACCTCCCCCTGCTTATTTTAGCTAAAAAATTCCTAATATTTGCTTTAATTTCGGCCTTAGCTTATGATAAATAGATAATATCCATATATATGCAAACACCACATCGTCGCGGTGAAAATAATGACCGCGCCCCAAAAGACTACAATTTGAGCCCCGCAAAGTTCCGCAGTCTGGAGCAAAAATTAGCGCGCCTCAAAGCCCGTCACCCCCAGGAGGCCTCGGAAGTAAAGCGCCTAGCGGAGATGGGCGACTTTTCTGAAAACGCGGGCTATCAAATGGCGAAGAGTCGTTTGCGCGGTCTCAACCAGCGCATGCTTGATATTGAGCACTTACTTAAACGAGCCGAAATTGTTATTCCCGACGCTGATACAAGCACTGTTAAGGCTGGACATCGCGTCACTATTGAAACCGCGGGCAAGGAAAAAACTTATACCATCCTCGGAGGCGCTGAAACTGATCCGACTACTGGCGTCATTTCCCTACTCTCGCCGCTCGGCTCTGCTTTGCTTAATAAAAAAGTAGGCGACGAAATAAAAATTGAGGTAAACGGTAAAGAAAAAATAATTAAGATTATCAGCATCGAGGTGTAAGTTATGAAGATACTCTTACAGGTAAACAACTTAAGTAAGGAGTACGGCGGTCAGAAAATTTTTTCCAACCTTTCCTTTAGCGTATCCGAGAAACAAAAAATTGGCGTCATCGGTCGCAACGGTGCCGGCAAATCAACATTATTCAAAATACTTTGTGGCGAAGAAGAAGCGGACACAGGCGACATCTTAATTCACGCCGACACGACTCTCGGTTATCTCAAACAAACAGAAGATTGGCAGGAGGGCGAAACTGCCCTGCAATATTTACACCGCCACAGCGGAAGGCCGGAATGGCGCCTGCGTCAGGTGGCGAGTAAGTTTGAACTGGGGACCGAGAAACTGTCTCAGGAAGCATCGAGTTTATCAGGAGGTTGGCGCATGCGTTTAAAATTAACAAGCATGCTCTTGTCTGAGCCAAATCTTTTCTTGCTCGACGAGCCGAGCAATTATTTAGATTTAAATACACTGCTACTACTTGAAAATTATCTACGCTCATACCGCGGCAGCTTTTTAATTATTTCTCATGACCGCGAATTCCTAAAACGCACCTGCGAAGAAACAATTGAAATTTCAAAATCTGGCTGCTACCACTACCCTGGAGACATCGAGGCCTATCTTGAATTTAAAGAACAAAAATTAAATACACTTATTAAAGCCAACGAAAGTCTTGAGCGTCAGCAGGAGCACTGGCAAGAGTTTGTTGACCGCTTTCGCTCAAAAGCATCTAAGGCGAAACAAGCACAGGCGCTTATTCGCAAAATTAGTAAGTTGGAAGAAAAACGAATTACCATCGAGCATCAAGCTGGTATTACTCGCATTAACATCCCACCCGTACCGAAACGCACAAACTTCGCCTTAAAGATAAATAATCTTGCCATCGGTTACAATCAAACAGCGGTTGCTGCTGAGATTGATTTTGATTGCCGCTCGGGTGAAAAACTCGCCTTGCTCGGCTTAAACGGACAAGGTAAGACAACCTTAATTAAAACCCTGGCTGGACGCATTAATCCGCTCGGTGGCGACTTTCACTTCGCGGCTAATAGCCGCCTCGCCTATCACGGACAAGAAGAGATTGATCAGATGACAGTAAATGTTCAGACTGGTGATTTTTTACGTAGCTCTGCTTCGGCGGAGGTGAAAACGGAAGCGGTCTTGAAGATGGCTGGAGATTTTCTATTTCGAGATGAAGATTTAAAAAAACCGATTGGCGTCTTATCAGGCGGTGAACGCTCTCGGATATTATTAGCTGCCCTATTATTATCAAAGCCCGATATTCTTATCCTTGATGAGCCGACCTGTCATCTTGATTTTGAAACTACCGAAGCCCTCGGTCAGGCCTTACAACGATACGCTGGCACAGTACTCTTTGCGAGTCACGATCGCACATTTTCAAGTCTATTGGCGACGGGGATTGTGGAAATAAAAAATGGCAGCGCCAAGCGCCGCCATGAAGACTACAACGAGTACGTTGTCCGTTTAGAAAAAGAGTTATGGAAACAAGCGGAAGAAGATACAGCCCCGCTTAAATCAAAAGTTGAAGACCGGCGGCTTTACGAAGAAAACCGCGCTCGCCAAAAACAAATTGTCGCCCTTGAAAAAGAGCTGACAAAGTTACATGCGTACAAACAAGAACTGCTCGCTTATTTTCTAGAGAATTATCAAAATTATAGCAGTGAAAAAGCGCAAGAGTTAGAGGACATCAAACGACGCATAGCCGATAAGGAAGAGCTCTGGCTCAGTCTCAGTGAAGATCAAGCCACTTAAACTATATCGCTTAAACGCTTATAGCTGACACTTGCGTGTTTAATTGCTTTAAGGCGCCTTGAATAGCGCGCAGACCAAGGTGCGCACAACGCTGTCGCCGCGGACTGATTTCTATGCCGAGATATGGCGCGATGTCAGTAACTTCCATCTTCATAATTTCATCAATACTCTTCCTGATAAGCTCATCGCTCAGAATTGAAATAGCAGCGGTGGAAATGGCGCAACCGCGCGCCTCAAAAGTAAGGGCTTCAAGTAAGCCTTTTTTTATTTTCACATAAACCTTTACTTCATCACCGCAACTGCGATTAAACTCACCAAAGACCGCGTCCGCATCTTTCAACGCGCCTTGATTGCGTGGACGCTGATAGTGATCAAGAATGTTTCGTGCGTATATATCCATATTAGCCCTTCATTGACTGACGAATCTTGCCGATGAGAGTAAAGAATTCATCAATCCCCTCCTTAGTATTATAAAATGCCAAACTAGCACGTAGGGTGGCGTCGATATGCAAATAATCATGAAGAGGGTGAGCACAGTGGCGACCGGCGCGAACTATAATACCCTGTTCACCAAGTAAATCCGAGACGTCGTGCGGATGAACACCTTCAATTATCAAACAAAATAAGGGCAGGCGATTAGTGAGGCCGCCAACTAACTTTATATACTCAAACTCTGATAAACGTTTTATAAAGTATGCTGTCAGCTCGTTTTCACACGCTTCTAGTTCTTCCCTGCCTAGTTCATTTAAATAACGACAGGCCGCCCCAAGAGCAATTACACCTTCAATGTTAGGGGTGCCGGCTTCAAATTTTGTAGGAATATCATAAACTGTAAAAGATGCAAACGATACCTCTGAAATCATGCCGCCCCCACCGAGAAACGAAGGCATATTTTTCAAAATTTCAGCGCGGCCATACAGCACACCAGTACCGGCAGGTGCAAATAATTTATGTCCTGAGAATACTAAAAAATCACATGCTAAAGTTTTCACATCCAGGCGTCGGTGCACAATGCTCTGAGCCGCATCAACTAGTGTTATAACATTTAGTGCACGTGCGCGCTGCATTATTGGCTTGAGATCGTAATAACGTCCGATTACATTTGAAGCCTGTGTAATGGCTAGCAAACGTAAGTTTGGATTAGCAAATACTTGCTCTAAGCTCTCATTATCAAAAGACCCGTCTGCATCTAAATCAATATATTGAATTTCAATACCGAGCTTGTCTTTAAGTTGCAACCAAGGCACAAGATTCGCGTGATGCTCGGCTCGAGACAGAGCAATAACATCACCCTTCTTTAAAATCGCCTCGCCCCAAGAACGAGCGACGAGATTAATACCAGCAGTAGCGCCGGCAGTAAACACAATTTCTTCTCTTTCAGCATTAATAAATGAGGCAAGTTCCGTACGCGCCCCTTCATATAAAATTGTCGCTTCATCACTTAAAAAATTTGGACCGCGATTAATGTTGGCGTTATGATGCAAATAATAATCACTCTGAGCATCTAAAACCGCCCGCGGCTTCGGAGTAGTCGCAGCGTTATCAAAATATATTAATTTGCGTTCCTTATACTTTCGCTCTAGCAGAGGAAAGTCTAGGTAATAATTTTTCATAAACGTGATTCAATCAAGCTTAGAATTTCAGCGCCGAGCTTAGCATCACTCAAATTACGAATAAACCCGCGGCTCAAAGATACGGCCAGCAATTTTCTCACGGCTTCGGGCTCTAAGCCACGACTACGCAAATAGAATAAATCTTCTGCTGATAGCTGATAGGTGCCTGCGCTGTGACCGGCTTTGACATCGTTAGCCGCAATATTTAAAGCTGGTGTTATGCGACCACGCGCCTCCTTGTCATTTAAACGCAGACGCATGTCAACGCGGGTATCACTTAACTGCGCCTCGCGATTGACATTAATGTTAGCGTCATAACGAAGGTTTGCTTGATTATTTAAAATTGCATCTACCTGCACGCGACCAAAGCTTTTACGCCCATTAAAATTATAATCAGCAGCGACTTCCAGCGCCTCAGCGTCTTTACCAATATACAAGGAGCGACTTTCTACCTTTGCATTCATCCCGACATCGTGCTTTAAATGCCAGTGACTAGGACTAGCTCCTAAAAAAATATAATAAGCGTCGAGCGAGCTCCCTGGTTCTAACTCCCAATCTCGACCCAGCAGGCCATCGGCGACGTCGACGTCGCGACCCCCTTCGGCGTGCTCATCGGCGATTAAAACATATTGCACTGTTGCTCCGGAACCAACACTAAGAGTGCGGGCAGCTGGAAACATACCGGGAGCGGGACGGTCAATAATTAAAACAGCCGCTGACTCTGGTATTATCACTTTCTTATCGGTAACTTGTAATTCTAAAATATTATTCATATCAGCCGACACTATTTTCCATTTCTAATTCCACCATGCGATTCATCTCCACTGAATATTCTAAGGGCAATTCTTTTGTTATCGGCTCAATAAAGCCATTAACAATCATCGCCGCCGCTTCATCTTCTTTTAAACCTCGACTACGCAGATAAAATAAATCTTCAGTACTAATTTTACCAGCGCTCGCCTCGTGGGCAACGGTTGCCGAGGAATTATCAATGCGCATGGCTGGAATTGTATCGGAGATGGAGCGATCATCAAGAATAAGGGCGTCGCACTTCACCGACACCGCCGCATTATCAGCTTCCGGTTTAATTTCAATGCTACCGCGATAGACTGACTTACCGCCACCTTTACTAATACTCTTCATGACAATTGTAGAACTTGTATTTTTTGCGGCGTGAATAACCTTTGCGCCGGTATCCTGCACTTGTCCATCACCAGCAAAAGCGACGCCGAGATGATCGGCGCTAGCACCTTCGCCCACGAGAATAGAGCAAGGATATAACATGGTGGTGTTACTACCGAAATTTCCACCCACCCATTCCATGTGTGCATTTTTTTCAACAATCGCTCTTTTAGTATTTAAATTATAGGCATCCTTACTCCAGCTCTCGACACTGCTGTAGCGGAAGCGGGCACCTTCTTTAACATAAATCTCCACGCCACCAGCGTGAAGTGAGTCGGCGCCATAGCGCGGCGCACTACAACCTTCAATATAATGAGCTTCAGCGTGCTTTTCAACGATGATGAGAGTGTGCTCAAATTGCCCCATACCCTTGGCATTCATACGAAAATAGGCTTGAAGCGGTTGCTTCAATTTTATACCTGCGGGAATATATAAAAATGTGCCACCACTCCAAACAGCCCCGTGCAGTGCTGAAAACTTATGCAAGGAAGTCGGCATTACTTTCATAAAATACGGCTCGACTAGTTGCGGGTATTTTTTTAAGGCCACATCGAGATCTTCAAAAATTACTCCCTTTTTTTTGTATTCCTCTTTCAGGCTATGATAGACCATCGTCGACTCATACTGCGCACCCACTCCAGCTAAAACTTCCTGCTCAGCCTTCGGGATGCCGAGGCGATCAAAAGTATTCTTAATATCCGCCGGCACATCATCCCAGCTTTCAGCCTGGCCCTCTACCGCTTTCGCGTAATAGGTAATATTTGCTAAATCAAGTTTGGATAAATCTGGACCGAAAGACGGCATCGCCATCTGCTCATATAATTTTAAAGACTCCAGTCTTTTCTCTAGCATCCAATTCGGCTCACCCTTATCTTCAGAAATGCGACGCACTAAAGACACGTCTAAACCAATGCGCGATTGGCGCATGTAATCCGACTTATTATAGTCATCCCAGAGGGAATCATTTAAAGGCTTTTTTTTCTTGCGCATAATTATGGTTTCTGACTCGTGACTCCTAGATTGGCAAAACCTTCTGTTTCTAAACGCAGAGCGAGCTCCGGCCCGCCACTCGCCGCAATTGCACCCTGCTGCATCACCAGCACGCGATCGGGTTTAATATATTTCATCGCCTGCTGATAGTGGGTAATGGCAATAATGCTTGCTCCCTTTTCTTTGAGGCGTGAGATGGCGCTACCCGCAACAGCTAAGGCATCGACATCTAAACCTGAATCAATTTCATCAAGCACCGCTAAGGCGGGAGAGGCAAGGGCGAGTTGGAGTAGTTCTGATTTCTTTTTTTCACCACCTGAGAAATCTTGATTTAAATGACGCTCAGACCAGTTCGCCGTAATTCCTAAAGCCTCAAGCTCCTCGTCTAACTTTTTTTTAAAAACGAAAACGCTACCAGCTTCTTCGCCCCGGGCGGTGTTAATTGATTTATAGGCATCAAAAAGAAATGGGAACAATTCCAGTCCAGCAATCTCGCGCGGTTCTTGAAATGCTAAAAATAGACCGGCCGCCGCCCTTTCCTCGGGCTTGGCGTTAGTAATATCTTTACCGCGAAATATAATCTTGCCGGAATGCACTTCATAGCCAGGGTGTCCCATTAAGACATTGGCAAGCGTGCTTTTACCGGAACCATTCGGCCCCATAATCGCGACGCTTTCCCCGGCGCGTACACTAAAACTGAGTCCGTTAAGAATCATTTTTTCGCCGGCACCAGCCACTAAATTTTCTACAACTAATATTTCTTCACTCATATTGTTTGTTTTAAAAGTGAGCTCAAAGTACGATGGCGTAAGCTGAGCTTGATATCATCAATAAGAATTGGCCAGGCGCTTTTTAAGCCACACTCACGAAAGTGTGGACAGGCGCCACCGCCATGTGAGCAGCGAACTTTAATTTCACCAGACAAGGCTTCCAGCACCGTCATCACGGCGATTTTTGAAGCTGGCTGCGCTAAAATATAACCGCCCCCAGCCCCTTCACGACTAGTCACTAAGCCAGCCTTTTGCAATAGATTGGCAATCTGACTGAGGTAGGGAGAAGAAACATGTAAACGTTTAGCGAGCGGTGATAAGGGCACAACTTTGTCCTTGTGACGGGCCAGCTCAAGCATGATTAACAAGCCGTAGTCGGTTTTAGCACTAATTTGGAACATAATGTTAGTAAATTGCGAGCTTAACTATAAGTGAATTGATTATAGTTAATTATTTTAAAATTGGCAAGGGGGTAGTTATTACCAATAAAAAAGCCCTCATTTGGAGGGCTAATGTTTTTCTCATCTTTGCGAATAAGAAAAAGTGCCATAGGGGGTGGATAATATTACAGTGTTTATATGCTTCTCCTCCCCGCTTAATTCTTCGGAAAATGCTCGGCATGAACCGAGTTTATACAATCTGACTTTTGTATCCTCGCTTGTCTTAGTAAGAGCCGCTCTGAATGCTTCATCATCAGATCCGACGACATCCAAGCCAATACCACAGTTAAATGTCTTATACATATTCTGCCATAATTCAGCGCTTAGTGTGTGTAGAATTTGGAACAGAAGAGGTGCTTCCGGCAAAGTCTTGTGATAGACAATTCCGCCCGAGCCGAGATTCATTATCTTAGTGGCGCCGCCGCCGGTATTTACTGAAATACCATGAAGATGGTGCAAGGCATTTGCGGCAATCAAATTCTCCATTAGAATTTTAATCACGATTAGCCATTGCCTCGTCGGGCTTAATAGCTGGCGACTAAACAGTAGGCCGTTATCATCTTTAATATTGAATGCTCCCATATACCGATTACGTCCTTTAAGCTGCGGATACTTTTTGTTATACTCCTGGCTCATTGAAATGGTTCGGGCTAGTGTCATGCCATTAGCCATACCACCACCGTTGGGATTTTCTTCCCAGGCCGCCTGACCATCACTTGCAAAACCGTAAATCAAGTCTCCGTCTTGGACATTACCGGTGATAAGATGTTCTTTTTTTGCATAAGAAGTAACCGCGACGTCGAGGACTGCGCTTAATACCTGATCAGGCAGGTCGGCTATTTCGCCACCAAGAAAATAAATATCAATTCCGTGCGAGCGATACAACTCTCTTAACTCGCCGAAGCGGTGCGCCAGCTCTGCCATAAGCACTTCTTTAACATCAGGCGGTAAATTCAGATTGAGCACGTCGGTAAATATTGTTTGTCCGAAAACAAAACCGGACGCAGCAATATCGCTTGTGTTCATCGCAAGAGCATCATCAGCCGCACCTCTCAGAATTGATTTATTGCCGGTCTCAAAATAATGAAGCAGACGTTGAATCATTTTCGAGCCGTCTCCGTCCATATGCTGAGTCACGGCCCAGTCGGAGTTGAAGAAAGCGGTGATGATATTTACCCACGCTCCCGGGTATTCAGTTTCATTTGTCTTGCCAAAGGCGGCTTTGACATTTTTTTTGGAGGCATCAACACCCATTTTGGCGTACAGGCTTTCGTCTTTTTGTTGTTCCATCGATTCTGATTTTTTGGTTTATATTCTATTGTTATTCTGTTTTAATTAACTATTCTCATTACGTTGTTGATATTAGTATTATTGCTAAGTATTGTCAAATATACTGTGAGGCCATTTTTCCCAAACAAAAAACGCCCATGCGGGCGTTTCTTGTTTATATCGATTTAATTATTTTTTGACTGCTTTCGCCTTCTTCGGTTTAGCTTCCTTGACCTTGGAGACGACCTTCGCCTTTTTTGATTCAGCCACCTTAGCAACCTTCTTCACCTCTTTCTTTGCTTTTGCAGGAGCAGCCTCTTCTTTCTTTTCAACTTTTTCAACTATCACTGCCTTAGCTGCTTTTTCAACCTTAGGAGTCATGACAAATTTTTCCACTGGTGCAACTGGAGCAACATTACCGCTTAGTAAGGAAATGATCTTATCAAGCTTGGCGTTTAAGGCACTGAAATCAGCTCCCTTGTCGCTTGGCCTATCATCACGTCTTTCCTCACGTCTTTCAGGGCGCTTTTCAGTTTTGCCGCCACCGAAACAATCGGAACAGAAAACTGGTTTGCCAGACATCGGTTTAAATGGAACTTCGCAAGTGACACCGCAGTCCTGGCAAGTTGCCTTAAACATTGTGCGCACAGGCGCGTCGAACGAGCGTTCGCGGCCACCGCCAAATGAGCGGCTATCACTACCACCTTTTTGTAAACCAAAACAGGTACTGCATAATACTGGTTTAGTACCATTCGGACGGAAAGGAACTTCGCAACTATTGCCGCAATCGCTGCAAATTGCTTTATGCATTTCCGGGCGATCATATTCGCCCCGGCTGCTACCACGACCGCCGAAGCCGCCGCGATCACCACCTCTACTGCCACCAAAGCCACCGCCACTTGGTCGGCCGCCACGATCGCCTCCTCTGCCGCCAAAGCCACCAGGCTTTCTTGGACCATTAAAATCCTTCATAGATTAATTGATAATTTGTTAATTAATTGCGTAAAATGAGCAGAGGGCTAAGCAATGCTCTGTAAGCCAAGTCATCGTAACATACATTTACGAATATGGGAAATGGTGGTTTAAAATTGCTCTAATACAGTTAAGTACAGGGTATAAGCCAGGGCGGCATTTTGTAGTATTAATAAAGGAATCCCAATCACAAAATACCACTTTTTTGTCTTATGCCTGAAGGCAAACATTCCGGCGTAGACACCAAGACTACCAAAAAGCCCCGCCAACAAGAAAATTTGTCCCTCAGAAATGCGACTCGCCCCAGGATTTACTGAGCGCCCCTTATCAATCATCATCACGATAAAAGCGGCGATGTTTATTATTGCTAAAGCGCTGAGAATAATAATTAAGGGCAAAGGCATATTCATACTATCTTTTAAAACGCCCGAGCAGTGTTCCCTGCTGGCGCTTATTTTTTGGTTTGATATCAACGCGTGCTTGTTCGGACTGAGAAATTAATTCACGATTATAGGTAGCAACCGCGGGATCGAGGCGATAGGCATTTTCATTGATACCAAGTAAATATAAACCGGAAAGACTGCGCAAACGCGACAGGGCGACGTAACCCATGCCGTAACCAAAAGATCGACTCAAATCAATTTCAGCGGCATCAAGTGTCATCCCCTGACTTTTATGAACGGTGATTGCCCAAGCAAGGCGCAGTGGTATTTGATTTATACGCGCCAATATTTTATCCTCATCATCAATTGTCCAACTATCAGGCGCAACGGTAATTACTTCGCCGTTAAGCAAACGGACGAGTGGCAATTTCTCTTCACTGAAACCGATAACTTCACCCGTCGTGCCGTTTACATAAATTACTTTTTCCTCCTTGAACTTATTCTTCACAAACATCACTTGCGCTCCCTCTTTTAAAATAAGCTTATCCGGCGCTAAACAATTTTTTTTGAGTGACTCCACTAATTTTTTCTCCCCATCACCCGTCATCTTGTATATATATTCTTCCGCTTCAATTTTCTCTAGCTCCGCATTATTAATTGAGTCGACATCCATGTTATGCGTAAACAAACGCACGGGACGGTGACCAAACTGCGGTTTTTCTTTCAGCCGTTCATTTAACATACTTAAGATATCATCACTGACACTATCCTCACGCATGCTCTTTAAGATCTTTATCATCTTCTCATCATTCTGTCGGTGTTGTTCTTCTAAATAACAAATGCGCACATCCATCTCCGGCCAGACATTCGCCTTATAGACAAAATCAGCCTCATCACTTCCGGGTGTAATTGGCGGTAGCTGAAAAAAATCACCGGACATCACAACTTGAATACCACCAAAGGGTAGTCCGTTTTTCTTCATTGCGCGACATACAGCATCAACCATATCCAGGCGATGAGCGTGCAACATCGAAATTTCATCAATAATAAGAACTTCCGCTTTCTCAAACTGCTTCTTCATGTAGGAGCGTTTTGAGAGTGTTGAAATTTCACGAGCACTCAGGTGATCTTTTATACCAATGCCGGCCCAAGAATGAATTGTGCGTCCACCGATGTGCGTCGCCGCAATCCCGGTTGAAGCAGTCACGGCCACACCAATTCCCTTCTTTTTCAAGTAAGCAATGAATTGGTTTAACAAAAAAGTCTTGCCGCTACCGGCAGGACCGGTGAGCAAGACATTGTGACCAGCTTCTAAAATGGCGATGGCTTCTTTTTGTTTCATAACCCTTACAGTATAGTACGAAAAGATAGCTCAAGGCAAAAATTGACAAAATCTGGCTAAATGCTAGTAGTTCTATAGATGAGATATAGATATTTTACTTATAGATCATTAAAAATAAGCGAGCCGAAGTTCACACTTCGAGCGGACAATAAAAAGCCATTCGTCTAAATAAACGTATGGCCAAAAAATAATAATACAAAATGCTAATTACAAATGCAAAAGAGACAGAAATGTACATCATCGATCCGATCGATGCAAGTGGTGATTTCGACGAAAGAAATCACAGCTTAGATAAAATTCTAAGCGAAAAAAATTATGGGTTCAGACTCACAGAAGGATTTAACCTTTTAAATGACGGTGACCCGACCTATGGAGAGGAGAATATGTTTTAACGAAAGATATTTAAATCTGAAGATAAATGCTGCTTATACACATATAAGCAGCTTTTTAAATACAAGCACATAATTGACAAATCTACTATCATTTACTAAGCTTCAGGCATAAATTCATTAACAAATAACAACACACAACCAAAGAGGAAAAAGTGGAAATCGCAGAAAAAAAGATAATTGGCATTGAAAAAAGCTGGGCTGGAGTAAGTGATGTCTGGCTCACCGCACAAACTATCCTGACGGGGGTAACCCGTTGGAGCAGGTATCAAAACACTCCCATTCGCCAACAGAACGACCTACAGCATAGCTATTCAATTGCTATCCTGGCTAAAATCTTCCTGGAGAAGATTGATAGGTATAACATTCCTACACTTGATAAGGAGTTAATAATAACTGCTTTTCTGGTGCACGATCACGGTGAAGGTGAACTTAAGCGCGACTATCCATATGGTCACAAACCGTCCAATAGCGATCTTGAGGAATACCTTGCATTCTGCAAGAGGTATGAGCAACTCGGACCGGCAGTGTTCCCAAGTTTTGAACGGGCATATTTATTACAATACGCCCTTGAAGATTTGAAACTTGATTTTCCGGTATCAGCGCAGATGACCACAAAATCCCTCACTGCCTACAAACGCAAAGAAGCGCTTTGCTTTACGGCAATTGAAATCTGGGATTACCTGCTCTATGCCTTAGAGCAAGACGCCGCCAAAACAAATGACATCATTCTTTCAAATGTCTTGAAGAATCATGTTCATCGCCTGGATGATATTGCCTTGCAACTATCCGGGTTTAAACAAGAGATTTGGACAGATGAAATATCCGAATCGTTAAAAGCATTAATCGACTAAAACGCAAAAGCTGCTTGAAGAAAGCAGCTTTTTTATATTGAAGATATAAATTAAGTTTAGACAACCATAGGTCTAAGCTATTGATTAATCACGCCAAAAGGGACGAAGACGGAGGGGACGTTTTTCACACCTTTGATGTTTTTCTCTTGGTCGTCGAAGTATATATGAGGATTTAAAGTTTCAAGAATACACAAATATTGGAATGTAGACTATTATAATATGATGAAAATGCTCTTCAATGAGCAGCCATATCGATACCCCTAATGCTATGGCTAGGCAGATTAGGTTTTCGCTTAAAAACCGCCTATCAAATAAATCTTCCCTGGCGATTTCATACCTTTCGGTGAAACTTTTTACCTTCATTGTTTGTTTTGTTTTTTGGTGAATAATTGTGAAAAGATCAACTGGCAACTATATCACGATTAAGATACTTTGTCAACTACCACAATAGTGTGAACATAAGAAAAAACCAGGTATCCGAAAATTACCTGGTCATTTCAGCTCAATATATACTATCTAATAAAAGCGTCCTTCTATATAACCATATACTCCCTCGAGGTGCTTAGAGACTCGACCACATCCTGTACATACTCCGCAAATTCCCCGTTCTCAAAGACTGAGCGTCCTTGTAGGAAATCAACTCTCACTTCGGCTCTTAGCGAGCCTTTTTGTTCAATGAAAGTACTAGTGAAGGCGCAGCCTTTGTTGTCTGGCATTTCTCTATATTTCGCCCCATTGAGGTAAAAGGTCCAGTGACAGACTTTTGAGGCTCCTGGCCCAGGATTATAGCCTTGTATATCCAGTTTCCACATTCTCGCCTGGCCCTTATAGAACTCAGTTCCTTCTGGGCTAGTGAAAGCAATTTTGACGCCGTCAGCACCACTTACCTCTGCAACCTCTTCACTGACACTTGCTCCTTCTTCAGCGATAATAGACATTGGGTCAATTAATTCTTCCTCAACTTGTTTAGCCGCGTCCTCACTTGCCTCTTGCTCGCTACTCGCCTCAGCGATTCTTGCCTGCGCTTGCTTTACTTCAGCTATACGCTCCTTTACTTCTTCTATAACAGCGAAAGTATTCTTATCAGTTCGCTTTAAGCCAAGTCCGGCCAACCACTCGTCAATTTCCTCTTCGCTCATCGCCGCTCCCGTCACCTTTTCCTCTGTCTTAGTGTTCGTTGCTGCTGGCAGAGCAATGCCAACGACTTTGCCGTCTTGAGCAGCGGAATTGAATTGATCAAGGGCGAGCATAGCAGCGTTAAACTTATCAAAACCGGTACCAATATTTTGCGGGATGGTAGTGATAGCTAAAATAGCCGCAGCTGGTTCTGTAACCACGCGAGCATCAGCGATAAGTTCAGAAACTTGATTGTTATTACCAAGCGCAATGGTCGCTGCATCCTGACTGACCTCTAACACTAAATCAGCCCCCGTGACAGCCACGGCGACTTTTGTGGCGGTTCCAGCTGCGGCTAAACCAGCGGTACCGCCGGTAAGGGCAATCCCGCCGACAAAACCAATAACTTTACAGGTATCTTTTACAACGACCGCGCTGCTTTCTAATTTTTGAAAAGTATCACCCGCCTCATTCCAAGCATCCGCCTCTACCTGATTTTGTGCTTGTTGCAAAATGAGGGCAGCGCGCTTGGCGTCAACGCCTAAATGACTAGCTAAGGTTTTCAATTTCTTCCCGGCCGGCGCTTTATCAAAAACATCATTAATTTCTTGTGTTGATATCGCCCGGGCAACATGAAACCAATTGTAATTGTTTAATAAACTTAACTTCTTGTTCTTTGCATATTTATCTGCCATCTCCTCAAACTCATTCGCTTCCGTCTCTAGGTCGGCCCACTCCGTTATAATCCTAGTTAAATCAGCCTCCCATTCGCCATAGTCATTGTAACTTGAGGCCTGGGTTAAGATCTCATCAGTGCGTACACGGAGGTCTAGATACTGCACCGAGATGTCCATTGTATGTTGAAAGAGTGGTTGTCCGTCGGCAATTGCCGCCGCTCTATTCTTATCACTCCTCGCTGTCGAACCACAGCCTGAAAGCGAAGTTACGAGCACCATCAAAAAAAGTGCTAAAGAAACTTTTTTCATATAATTGAAATTACACAATATAGCTATTGTTTTACACCTATATTTTACCAAATTTCAGTTATTTCAAAAAGAGCACGTAAAACTAGCAAATTAAAAACCCGGCGTCATTTAGATACCGGGTCCATATTTACATTTTTTAGCGTTGCCAATATTCTTTCCAAGCGGCAACGACGTTTTTACTTTTATTTCCTGTCTTGGTTTTCCACTCGAGGCCCTCACTCATAAATTCGCGAGAGTCGTCAACAGTGGCAAGCAACATCTCACCTGCGACAGTGATGATTTGGTACTTTTTCCCCGAATACATTCTCGGCCAAATAACCGAGAAAGGAAATCCGGCAAGGCGTTGACCAGGACTTTGTTTAATCATTTCAACATACCTATCCCACTCATCGCTTTGCGGCAGATAAAGGGCGTCGATATTATAGCCAATGATCTGGTCATTTTCTTTCACCTCCTGCACTCTGTGCGGCATAGTGATTTGATCTGTATCCGGCCGAATAGCGCCAGGAACGCCTACGCTGAAACCTTCGCCAAGAGCCCGCGTGCAAGCTTCTTGAGTGTAATTTTTTAAATGCCTTGTTGCTCCCATCTGCTTAAGTTTAATGAAAATAATAATTGCTTTAATCGGTTAAACGCTGGAAGAATTATTAGAAGCGGCCCAAAGAGATACTTCCTTCTCCGATTGGTATTTTTGCACCACTCAATTTGGAAACATCCACAAGATAATAAACGGGCTTCTCATTGGTGGAAATGAAATATATTTCTGTTCTATTTATTTCCTCAAAGTAGCCTGGCTTACTTGCATGCTCTTCATCGTAATAACTAGTTATAAATCTTTTTCTTTGTCCATTCTCACTCCCCCTTCTTCCCCAAATAGATACTTTGTATTTTTCGCATATAATTTGCGCGATTGTAGCCCCAACGAGCACACTTGAAATCACCACATGGTCGGGATGATTCTTTAATGGCTCGATGTTTGTCACTTTCCGGAGATATTGACGCATTTGTCTATATTCCGGAGTATGGGAATTTTTTCCCTCTCCTGCGAATATATCGCCAATTTTCAAATTAACTGGGAATACAACACTAAAGCATTCCTCCCATGCCGGCAGGATTGCAAATCTCAAATCTACTTCTTCTTTCATGGCGTTTTGCTTGTTAGGTGAATTGTTAATGATCAACAAAAAAGTATATCATAATTGCTCTATTTTTGTAAAGAGCACGGGATGAGGGAATATCGTGCTCGCTCCGCCTCGGAATAGGCGGAGCTCACGTGTCCAGGGTTGGCGTCCGATATGCCGCCCGGCATATCGTCCGACGCTCGATTACTCGTCTCGTCTTCCGTCTCGACTCGCATCTCGCTTCCAACCAGTTCGATTCCCCGGCGCCTGAGTATCAAAACTAAATACAGACCCCTTTAAGGGTCTGTATTTAGTTTAGTGTGAACTGTACCCTATGTAGTAGACACTTTTAAACCCTCTACCCACCCCCTTTGTTTTGAGCCAAAAGATGGTTTCTATACTCTATCGGGGCCATTCTATTTCTCGACCACTGTTTCCTATGATGGTTGCAATAT